>JAFGRY010000001.1 GCA_016934955.1 bacterium
ATCGCGATGGAAGACGGACTTCGTTTCGCCATCCGGGAAGGCGGCCGCACTGTGGGCGCCGGGGTTGTCGGTACAATCATCGAATAAGAAGCCTTGGATAAGGAGTAAGCATATCGTGGCTGGTCAGACGATACGGATTAAACTGAAAGCATATGATCATAATTTGATCGACAAATCAACCGAGCGGATTGTTAAAACAGCGAAGACCACCGGAGCCGCCATATCGGGCCCGATCCCGCTGCCGACAAAACGCAGTGTTGTCACCGTTCTGCGGTCGCCGCATGTGGATAAAAAGTCCCGGGAGCAGTTCGAGACCAGAATTCACAAACGGCTGATCGATATTCTGAACGCTTCGCCCAAGACAGTGGACGCGCTGATGAAGCTCGAGCTGCCGGCCGGAGTCGATGTCGAAATCAAAGTATGAGAGTTCTTGAACTGAAATGAACAGGAATGAGATAGAGATGAGAGGTATACTAGGTAAAAAAATCGGTATGACGCGCTTCTTTGACGAGCGTGGGAACGCTGTGCCGGCGACACTTGTGGAAGCCGGTCCCTGTATCGTCGTCCAGATCAAAACCGAGGAGAAAGACGGGTACAACGCCCTTCAGCTCGGGTTTGTCGACAAGAAAGAGAAGCGTGTCACCAGGCCGTTAATGGGGCACTTTAAAAAGGCCGGCTCTGATCCAAAGCGCATCCTGAAAGAGTTCCGTGATCTGTCGCTGGATGCTGAAGTGAAACCCGGTGATGTTATCAGTGCCGATGTGTTTTCGGCCGGTGATATTGTGAAAATTACCGGTCGTTCAATCGGCAAGGGATTCGCCGGTGTCATGAAACGTCACGGATTCTCAGGCGGACCAAAGACACATGGTCAGGGTGACAGATGGCGGGCTCCCGGTTCAATCGGGCAGTCAGCGACACCAAACCGTGTCATCAAGGGAATACGCATGGCCGGCCGCAAGGGGAACAAGAGGGTCACAATCAGAAATGTGAAGGTGCTGAAAGTGATCGCTGACAAGAACCTGCTGCTCGTCGAAGGCGGTATTCCCGGCTCAAAGAACAGTATTGTTGAAATACGCGGTTAGACGGTAATAATGGGTGATAACGTGAAAGTTGATGTTAAAAAAATAGACGGTTCCAACTCCGGCGAGCAGGTCGATCTTCCCAAAAGCGTTTTCGGGGCCGAGCCCAATGATCACGCGATCTGGCAGGCGGTCACCACCCAGCTGGCAAACAGCCGGCAAGGCACGGCGATGACCAAGAATCGTTCCAGAGTGAGCGGCGGAGGGAAAAAGCCCTGGCGGCAGAAGGGCCGTGGTACGGCCCGGGTCGGTTCAATCAGATCCCCGCTCTGGGTAGGCGGCGGCCGGGCATTCGGTCCGCAGCCGAGAGACTACAGCAAATCGCTGAATAAGAAAGTGAAACGGCTTGCCCGAATTTCAGCTCTTTCCTACAAGGCCAGAGAGCAGAAGATCCAGTGTATCGAGGATTTCAATCTCGAGTCTCCCAAGACAAAACAGATGGCGGGAATCCTCAAGGGATTGGGCCTGGAACGGATTAAAACACTTCTTGTTCTGGGTGAGGGCAACCGGACTGTCTGGCTGTCCGGGAGGAACATTCAGCATCTGACCGTACGTGAAGTCAGCAGTATTTCTACGTACGATATCATGAATGCCGAGATGCTTCTGATTCAGAAAAGTGCCTTGGCAAAGATCAAAGAGGTTCTGGTAAAGTGAAGGCAAACAGAGAGATAATAATCCGCCCGATTATCACGGAAAAGATATCCGGGTTGCAGGAAACAGAGAATAAAGTGGCTTTCATGGTCGACAAGGATGCGAACAAGATAGAGATCCGTAAGGCTATTGAGGAGCGCTTTGAAGTGAAAGTGAAGAAAGTTGCCACCATGAATATGGCCGGAAAAGTCAAGCGGCAGGGTCGTTTTCAGGGGAGGCGCGCACATTGGAAGAAAGCAATTGTGACATTGCGTGAAGGGTTCACAATCGACTTTTTCGAGGGTAATTGATTATGCCGGTAAAGAAATTCAGACCGATAACACCGACACAGAGATTTAAAACGGTCTCGACATTTGAAGAGATTACCAAGGAGAGACCGGAAAAGTCTCTTTTGCAGCCGTTGTCCAAAAAGGCGGGAAGAAACAACAAGGGCCGGATAACGATGCGCAGAAGGGGTGGCGGTCATAAACGCAAATACAGGATCATCGATTTCAAGCGTGACAAGGACAACATTCCCGCCAGGGTTGCGGCTATCGAATACGATCCGAACAGGTCCGCCAGAATAGCTCTGCTTTTTTATGCGGACGGTGAAAAGCGGTACATTCTCGCTCCCAAGGGACTGACCGTCGATGCTACCGTGATGTCAGGCGACAAAGCCGAGTTCAAGGTCGGAAATGTGATGAGGCTCGTTGACATTCCCCTGGGCAGCGAAGTGCACAATATCGAGCTTAAACCGGGTTTTGGAGGCCAGCTGGTTCGGGGAGCCGGAACCGCAGCCCAGATCATGGCCAAAGAAGGCGATTATGTCCAGGTGAAACTGCCGTCCGGAGAAGTGCGGATTATCCGTTCCAACTGCCGCGCCACCATCGGCCAGGTGGGAAATCCTGACCATTCCCTGATTACCATCGGCAAAGCGGGACGTTCGCGCTGGCTTGGACGCAGACCCAAGGTCCGGGGTGTGGTCATGAATCCTGTCGACCATCCCATGGGAGGCGGTGAAGGGAAAACATCCGGAGGCCGCCATCCGACGACGCCCTGGGGCAAGCCGACGAAGGGATACAAAACCAGGAAAAAACGCAAAAAGTCTGATGCATACATCGTAAAGAGACGCAAGAGTAAAAAGTAAGGATATCCTGATGGGACGTTCGATTAAGAAGGGACCGTATATCGATCCGAAGCTTCTGGACAGAGTCGAGAAGCTGAATAAAGATAATACGAAGAAAGTACTGAAAACCTGGGCGCGACGAAGCACGATACCGCCTGAATTCGTGGGCCATACCATGGCGGTTCATAACGGCAAGAAATTTGTGCCGGTATTTGTTACCGAAAACATGGTGGGCCACAAGCTGGGTGAATTCGCCCCGACGCGGACATTCCGTAAGCACAGCGGGAAAAAGGCTGAAAAAGGTTAATCATTAGTGAAGAGAGAGTAAGCATATGGAAGCGAGAGCAACAGCAAAATATATACGGATCGCACCCAGAAAAGTGAGAATGCTGGCGGACCTGATACGGGGAAAACGCGTTGAAGAAGCGATCAATCTGCTGCATTTCACACCGAAACGCGCTTCGGTACCGGTAGAGAAAGTGGTCAGATCCGCGGTCTCGAACGCAATGAATAAAGCCGAAGGTGCGAATATCGATCCTGAAGATCTGTATATCAGTGAAATACAGGTTAATGAAGGGCCGACAATGCGGCGGTACAAGCCGGGTGCCATGGGAAGAGCCGGCATAATCCGTAAGCGCTCTTCCCATATACATGTCGTTGTAACCGATAAAGCTCGTAAGAATTAAAGGGAGGTTGAATTGGGACAGAAGACGAATCCAATCGGTAACCGGCTCGGATTTATCAAATCCTGGAAATCCCTCTGGTTTGATGAGAGGAATTTCGCACAGAAACTTGAAGAAGATCTGATGCTGCGCAAGTATATTCGAAACCGGTTGCCAAATGCGGGCGTGTCTCAAATTGAAATAAAAAGAACCCCGAAACGGATAACCCTCACGATCAATACTGCCAGGCCGGGCATCGTCATCGGTAAAAAGGGTTCCGAAGTCGATAAACTCAAAGAAGAGCTGCAGCGCCTCACATCCCAGGATATTCAGATCAATATCCATGAGATCAAACGGCCTGAGCTCGATGCGCATCTTGTCGCTGAAAACGTCATCAGGCAGCTCGAATCGAAGGTGTCGTTCCGCCGGGCGATGAAACGGGCGATAACCTCCACGATGCGCATGGGAGCCGAAGGCGTGAGGATTCTCTGCTCGGGAAGACTGGGCGGTGCGGAAATGGCCAGAAAAGAGCAGTATAAAGACGGCCGGATCCCCTTGCACACGCTTCGCGCCGATATCGATTACGCGAGTCTGACCGCAAACACCCAGTATGGCACCATCGGGGTAAAGGTCTGGATCTGTAAAGGTGAGATAATCGGGTCATAATAGTACGTATTTGAGAATGATGAGGAGTAGTCTCTCATGTTAATGCCGAATAAAGTAAAATGGAGAAAACAGCAGCGTGGCCGAATGCGCGGCAAGGCCTATCGCGGATCCACGCTCTCCTTTGGAACATATGGATTGAAAACCATTGAGCCCGGTTGGATAACCAGTCGTCAGATAGAGGCCGCCCGTGTTGCCGTGTCCCGATCTGTAAAACGCGGCGGTAAATTCTGGGTTCGGATTTTCCCTGACAAACCGGTGACGCAGCAGCCCGCCGAAACCCGTATGGGCAAGGGGAAAGGGTCTCCTGAATACTGGGTGGCCGTTGTAAAACCGGGAAGGATACTGTTTGAACTGGAAGGTGTCGGATACAGCCAGGCTAAAGAGGCGATGAGACTGGCGTCATATAAGCTTCCCGTCAAGACCAAATTTGTCGCGGCCTCGGATGCGGAGGAAGAATAAACATGAAGATGGAAGAAATTAAACAGTTATCGATTGATGAGCTGACCATACGACTGAAAGATATGCAGGAAGAGATGCAGAACCTGACGTTTCAGTTGACGCTTCATCAGCTTGACAATCCTTTAAAGGTGCGTTCCGTCCGTCGTGACATCGCGCGGTTAAAGACGATAATCAGAGAATATGAACTGGGCTTAAGAGAGAAGAAAACATCTCAGGTTCAAGGAGAGTAGGTCATGGCAGAAAGAGCGTTACGCAAAACCGTAATTGGCATTGTTGTCAGTGATAAAATGAGTAAAACGGTCACCGTTACCAGTGAACGGAGGCTCAGGCATCCCCTCTACGGTAAATTCATGAAGCAGAGATCGAAATTCATGGCTCATGATGAAAAAGAAGAATGCCGTATCGGCGATAAGGTCAGAATTCAGGAGACCAGGCCGCTGAGCAAAAGAAAACGCTGGCGCGTGGTGGAAATAATTGAAAAAGCACGCTAAACGCTTCATGGAGATGAGTAGACAATGATCCAACAATATTCCAGATTAAATGTTGCTGATAATACGGGTGCCAAACGGGTGATGTGCATAAAGGTGCTTGGCGGCACTCGCAGAAGATACGGATATGTCGGCGATATTATCGTCGTGACGGTTAAGACAGCGGTTCCCGGCGGGAACGTCAAAAAGGGTGAAGTCCACAAAGCGGTAATCGTCCGGACAAAGAAAGAGATCGGACGGCCGGATGGCTCCTACCTGCGTTTCGATGACAATGCGGTAGTGCTGATAGATGATCAGAACGAACCCAAAGGGACACGTATTTTCGGGCCGGTTGCGAGAGAACTGCGTGAGAAACAGTTTATGAAAATTGTCTCTCTCGCGCCTGAAGTACTTTAAGATTAGGTGGACAGAACAATGAAAGTAGTGAAAAACGACAATGTCCTGGTCATATCCGGTAATGACAAGGGCAAAAAGGGAAAAGTGCTGAAAGTGTTCCCGAAAACCAATCGTATTATTGTCGAAGGTGTCAATTTCATCCATCGGCATACTCGTCCGACCCAGAAAAACCCGCAGGGCGGTATCATTGAAAAGGAAGCGCCGATCAACGCTTCCAATGTAATGGTCGTATGTCCGAAATGTGATACGCCTTCGCGCATGGGTAACAAAGTGCTCAAAGACAAGAAAAAAGTCAGGGTGTGCAGAAATTGTATGGAGATGCTGGTTACATCGGACTGATGTACCTGAATATAGGAGAGACTGGGTAGATGAGTAAGGCCAATACAGCAAAGGAACCGCGGTTGCTCGCGCGGTATAAATCAGAGGTCATCCCGGCGATGATGAAGAAGTTTAATTACAGGAATGTAATGCAAGTGCCGAAAATTGAAAAGATATCTCTGAACATGGGTGTCGGAGAAGGGTCTCAGGACGCCAAATTTATCGAAGGCGCTGTTGAAGATTTGACGATTATTTCAGGACAGAAAGTCGTTGTCACCAAATCCAAGAAAGCGATCTCGAATTTTAAAATCCGGGCCGGTGTGCCGGTCGGCTGCAGGACGACACTCAGACAGGCGAAGATGTATGAGTTCATGGACAGACTCGTGAATATCGCCATCCCCCGGATCAGAGATTTCAAGGGTGTCAGTGACAGCGGATTCGACGGACGCGGGAATTACACACTCGGCATTCGGGAACAGATTATTTTCCCCGAAATCAATTACGATAAAGTGGTTAAAGTGCGGGGGTTGAATATTACGTTCGTGACCACCGCCAAAACCGATGAAGAGACATATGAATTGTTAAAGCTGTTCGGTATGCCCTTCCAGAAACGGTAGCGGCAAGGGTGACGGCAGACTGTCCGATTAGCAAGGGAGAATAGAACGTGGCAAAAAAGGCTCTTATCGCCAAACAAAAAAGGACGCCGAAATTCAAGGTGCGGCAGTACAACCGCTGCAGCAGGTGCGGCAGGCCGAGGGGATATCTGAGAAAATACAATTTGTGCAGGATCTGTTTTCGGGAGCTGTCCCTTTCCGGTGAAATTCCCGGTGTGAGAAAATCAAGCTGGTAGAGAAATCAATAGTTAGGAGCATTACATGTCAATGACGGATCCAATTGCCGATTATCTTACAAGGATACGGAACGCAATTGCAAGAAACCATAAAAAGGTGGATATTCCCGCTTCCAATATGATCAAGGAAATCACCAGGATTCTCATGGAGCAGGGGTATATTAAAAATTACACCGTGATCGACGACAGCCTTCAGGGTAAAGTGCGGATATATTTGAAGTACGACGGTAATCAGCAGAGCGCGATCACCGGATTGAAGCGGCTCAGCCGTCCGGGATACCGCGTGTATGCAAAATCCGACGATATCCCCCGTGTTTTGAACGGTCTGGGAATCACCATCGTTACCACCCCGAAAGGTCTGCTGACTGACAAGCAGGCGAAGAAAGAACGGGTTGGCGGAGAAGTTCTCTGCCAGGTCTGGTAGTAATTATTGAGTGAGAAGGAGTAACCCGTGTCCAGAATTGGAAAAATGCCGATTACAATACCTGACAAGATACAGGTAGAGAAGCATGAGAATAAAATTATTGTAAAAGGCGATAAAGGTGTTCTTGAAGAGCAGATACATCCTGATATGACCGTGACTATCAAGGACAATGTGATCACGGTTGAGAGGCCGAGTGAGAATAAATTCCACCGCTCTCTTCACGGACTCACCAGAAGCCTTATATATAATATGATTGTCGGACTCACCGAGGGGAACAAAAAGACGCTGAAAATTATCGGTGTTGGGTACCGGGCCGAGGTCAGGGGAAAGGTGCTTGTGCTGCAGCTGGGATTCTCCCATCCGATATATTTCAGGCCGCCTGAGGAAATTCAGATCGAAACCCCTGCACCTGATACGATTATCATTACCGGTATCGACAAACAGCTGGTCGGACAGGTCGCGGCCAAGATCCGGTCATTCAGACCGCCTGAACCCTATAAAGGGAAAGGCGTGCGGTACGAAAACGAGTATGTCAAGAGAAAAGCCGGCAAAGCAACGGTGTAATCTGTGGGGAACGTAATTTAGCAAGGATATGGCAATGGCGGAAAAATCATATATCAGGAGACAGCGACGGACAAGAATCAAGAAGCATGTCCGGAAAAAAATAACAGGGACTTCCCAAAGGCCCCGGCTCTGTGTTTTCAGAAGCATCAAGGCTATCTACGTGCAATGCATTGACGATACTGCCAACAGAACACTGTTTTCCGTTTCGAGCCTTACGAAGGCGCTTGAACCGGAAGTAAAAAAGGCCAAAGGCAAGGTCGCGGTTGCAGCGATAGTCGGCAAAGCTGCGGCTGAGGAAGCCAAGAAGCACAAGATCGATGAAGTAGTTTTTGACCGGAATGGATATCTCTATCACGGGCGCGTCAAGGCGTTAGCGGACGCCGCCAGGGAAGCCGGTTTAAAATTTTAAGACGGTTTGATGAACCATTTAAGGAGTGGAGTAGGTTTTGGAAAAAATCAATCCCAGTGATCTGGAACTTCAGGAGAAGGTCGTGCATATCAACCGCGTTGCCAAAGTGGTAAAAGGCGGCCGGCGGTTCAGCTTTAACTCAATCGTCGTCGTCGGTGACGGAAACGGCCATGTGGGCGTCGGGCTCGGCAAAGCCAGGGAACTGACGTTTGCCATTACCAAGGGTTCCGAAAATGCCAAGAAAAATCTCAAAAAGATTCCTATCATCAACGGAACAATTCCCCATGCTGTTATCGGGAAATACGGTGCCGGTAAGGTTATGCTGAAACCTGCTTCCCCCGGAACCGGAGTGATCGCCGGTGGTGCGGTTCGGGCGGTGATGGAAGTAGCCGGAGTGCGTGATATCCTGACAAAATGTCAGGGGTCGGCGAATGCACATAATGTCATCAAGGCAACGATGCAAGGCCTGCTGCAGCTCAGAGATGCCCACACCGTGGCAAAGATGCGCGGGAAGAAGCTGCAGGAAATATTCGAGTAGCATATAGCTGTTAGGAAGAATTATGGGAAAACTCAAGATTACACAGGTGAGAAGCGCGATAAAGCGCAATATCAAGCAGAAACGCACCATTGAGGCATTGGGTATTCACCGGATGCATCATTCAGTTGTGCATACGGACAACCCGGCCATTCGAGGCATGATCAACCGGGTGTCCCATCTGGTGAAAGTTGAAGAAATTAAATAGTCAAGTGACTGCCTGTTGAGGAGATTATGGATTTAGGAAATTTGAAATCTGCGGATGGAGCGAAAAAATCCGCAAAACGTGTCGGCCGCGGTCCGGGTTCAGGCAACGGCAAGACATCCGGACGGGGACATAACGGCCAGAAGGCACGGACCGGCGCCAAGACGCGGTCCTGGTTTGAAGGCGGTCAGATGCCCCTTCAGCGGCGGATTCCGAAACGAGGGTTTACCAACATTTTCCGGAAGACCTATTCGGTGGTCGATGTCAACCGCATCGAGCAACTTGGGAAGAAAGACATTACGCCTGACATTCTGATTGCCTCGGGACTGGTTCGCAGCAAGCAAGCGCTGGTGAAAGTGCTGGGCAACGGAGAGGTCACGAAACCAATGGAGATCAAGGCGCACGCGTTCAGCAAGAGTGCCGTTGCGAAAATTGAAGCTGCAGGTGGAAAGGCGATACTGTTATGATCAAAAGTTTTCAAAGCATTTTCAAGATACCGGAATTGAAAAGTCGTGTACTCTTCACGATCGGCATTCTTGTGCTTTATCGAATCGGGTGTCACGTGCCGATGCCGGGTATCAACGCATCCGCACTCACCGAATGGTTTGAGAACAGTCAGAACACCCTGTTCGGGCTCTATGATATTTTTGCCGGCGGTGCGTTCAGCAAGGCTGCGATATTCGGACTGGGGATCATGCCCTATATTTCCGCCTCCATTATGATTCAGCTGCTGGGTGCGGTCATTCCCTTTTTTCAGCGGCTGCAGAAAGAGGGTGAAGAAGGCAGGAAAAAGATCAACCAGATCACCCGTTACGGCACGGTTCTCATCGCCAGTCTGCAGGCCCTGGGTGCCAGCGTATTCCTCGTAAGCCTGCATGGGCCGGGATCAGGCACGCCGGTGGTTGCAAACCCGGGACTCGGGTTCTCTCTGATGGTGATGCTGACCCTGTGTGCGGGTACCATCCTCATCATGTGGATGGGAGAGCAGATCACGGAACGGGGCATCGGTAACGGTATATCCCTGGTGATTTTTATCGGTATCGTCAACCGTTTCCCGAGAGCCATTCTGGATGAGATTCAATTTGTCTCTTCCGGGAACAGCTCTCTGTTTATGACGCTGTTAACGTTCGGCATTCTGATTGCGATTATCGGTGCGGTTGTGCTGGTAACCGAGGGAACTCGTAAAATTCCCGTACAGTACGCAAAAAGAGTGGTCGGCAGAAAAATCTACGGCGGTCAGGCCACTTTTATTCCCATCAGGGTCTCCGGGTTCGGCGTGATGGCGATCATTTTTGCACAGGCCATGATGTTCCTGCCGAAGACCGCCGGCCAGCTGTTTCCGAACAACGATTTTGTGCAGAACATTCTCAGTTACTTCGATCTGCAGTCTCCGGTCTACTGGTTCTTTTTCGCCCTGCTCATTCTGTTCTTCACCTATTTTTATGCTGCGATTGCGTTCAACCCGGCTGATGTCGCGGAGAATATGCGGAAAAACGGCGGTTTTATTCCCGGGGTCCGGCCCGGAAAAAAGACGGCCGAATATATCGATCACGTTCTTTCCCGGATTATGTTACCGGCCGCGGCATTTTTCGCAGTCATCGCTATTCTGCCGTTTTTTGTGGAGAAGTATTTTAACACTGCGCCCAGCTTCGCGCAGTTTTTCGGAGGCACGAGTCTGCTGATTATGGTCGGTGTGGCGCTCGATACGCTGCAGCAGATAGAGTCGCACCTTCTGATGCGTCATTATGAGGGATTCATGAAGACGGGACGAATCCGCGGCAGAAGGTAAGAATAATAATGACCGGAAGCAGGAAAAATCTCATTATTCTCGGTGCCCCGGGAGCAGGCAAGGGCACGCAGGCCAAGCGGCTTGCCGGAGATTTCAGCTGGGTGCACCTTTCCACCGGTGACATGCTCAGGGAGGCAATCGATAAAGGAACTCCTCTGGGTGTGCGGGTCGAGTCATATGTAAAAGCCGGAGATCTGGTCCCGGATGACCTGATCATCGAACTGGTGGGCGAGCGGCTGCAGCAGCCCGACTGCGGTTCCGGGTTCCTGCTGGACGGGTTTCCCCGCACTGTCCGCCAGGCACGGAAACTGGATGAGCTGCTGCCCGGTCTGGGGATTCACCTGGATGCGGTACTGTATATCCGGGTTCCCGACGACCTGATCGTCGAGCGGCTGAGCAGGCGTTTCACCTGCAGCGAGTGCGGCCAGATGGTAATCGGCTCGGCCGGAATCAGTGAATGTCCGGAATGCGGGGGGGGGCTGATGCGGCGGCCCGACGATGAACCCGATACCATCATACACAGACTCGGGGTCTATCGGGAGAATACCCGGCCGCTGATCGATCTGTATGAAGCCAAGAGATTGTTATTTGAAATAGACGGAACAGGATCGGCGGAGACTGTTTACGATAGAATTGTCAGCGCGCTCGATCCGGACAGTAAAGGCGAATGATAGCCATACGCACACAGGAAGAGATCGGGAAATTACGGGCGAGTGCGGCAATTCTGACAGCGGCATTTGAAGCGGTGCGTGCCATTCTCGATGTTGGTGTCTCTACGGCGATGCTGGACAAGGTGGCGGAAAAGACCATCCTGGAACAGGGAGGGATTCCGGCGTTCAAGGGATACAATGGTTTCCCGGCCACGATATGTGCGTCGGTCAATCAGCAGGTCGTGCACGGGATTCCCGGGGACCGGGAACTCAGGGCGGGTGAGATCATCAGTATCGATATCGGCGTCAAGTATCAGGGCTACTACTCCGATGCAGCGATGACGTATCCGGTCGGTGCCATTTCACCGGATGTCCGGGATCTTCTCGATACGACCGCGGCCGCGCTGCACAAGGGGATTCAGAAGTGCAGGGCGGGAAACAGATTGTCAGATATTTCGCACGCGGTTCAGACAAAGGCTGAAAAAAATGGGTATTCCGTTGTACGGGATCTGGTCGGTCACGGAATCGGTACGGCGCTGCACGAACCGCCGCAGATTCCAAATTACGGGGCTCCGGGTCAGGGACCAACATTGAGAGAGGGAATGGTATTCGCAATCGAACCGATGGTGAACATGGGCGGTCACGAGATAGTATTTCTTGAGGACGGCTGGACGGTGGAATCCGAAGATGGATCATTATCCGCCCATTTTGAACATACGGTCGTGGTTACCGGCGGAAAACCTGAAATACTCACAATCGCTATTGAAAATCATCGGGATTGAGGCTATGGCTAAAGAAGCACCCATCAAAGTAGACGGCACTATAAAAGAGAATTTGCCGAATGCAACATTCAAAGTGGAACTGGAAAACGGGCATCAGGTTCTTGCCCATGTTTCCGGCAAAATGAGGATGCATTTCATCAAGATTCTTCCTGGTGATAAAGTGACACTGGAACTGTCTCCGTATGATCTTTCCAGGGGACGTATTATATACAGATATAAATAAAAACAGGATTCAGATCATGAAAGTAAGAGCGTCAGTTAAAAAGATTTGTGATAAATGCAAGATAATCCGGCGACACGGGGTCGTTCGGGTGATCTGTACCAACCCGCGCCACAAGCAGCGTCAGGGATAATTGGTGATTTGACAGGAAAACAATTGAAAGAGAAGAGGAGATAAAGTGGCTCGTATTGCAGGTGTTGATCTTCCGAGAGACAAACAGATTGAGACGGCCTTGACCTATATTTACGGGATCGGATTCACCACTTCCCGGCAAATTTTGGGTAAAGCAGGCATCGATCCCACTACACGGGTGAATAAACTGACCGATAATGAAGTGGCAAAGATCAGATCGGTCATTGACAGTGAATACCGTGTGGAGGGTGCGCTCAGAACTGAAGTGACGATGAATATCAAGCGGTTGATGGATATCGGCTGTTACAGAGGATTACGTCACCGCAGAGGCCTGCCCGTAAACGGACAGCGGACGAAGACCAATGCACGGACCCGCAAGGGACGCAAGAAATCGGTTACCGGTAAACGTAAAAAATAATATTACATAGAAGCTGTTATTACAAGGAGGCATGAAGTGGCATCTCCGAAGAGAGTACGCAAGAAGAAGAAAGACAAGGTTGAAGCTCAGGGAATGGCGCATATCAAGGCAACGTTTAACAATACAATCATCAGTCTGACTGATAATTACGGTAATGTTATCTCCTGGGCTACAGCCGGTCGCGCCGGTTTCAAGGGTGCGCGTAAGAATACGCCTTTTGCGGCGCAGATGGCCGCAAAGAGCGCTGCCAAAGAGGCGATGGACCTGGGACTGCGGAAAATCAATGTGATGGTAAAAGGCCCCGGTTCAGGGAGAGAAGCCGCGGTGCGGGCACTGCAGGCGGCGGGGCTGGAGGTGACGGCTATAAAGGATGTGACTCCTATCCCTCATAATGGCTGCCGTCCTCCCAAGAAACGAAGAGTATAACTGAGAAAATCGGGGAATCATACATGGCAAGATATCGAGAAGCAGTATGTAAGTTATGCCGGAGAGAGGGCGAGAAACTGTTCCTCAAAGGTGAAAGATGCCAGACCGCGAAATGTGCCTTTGAGCGGAAAGGCTACCCGCCCGGACAGCATGGCAAAAACAGACGTATCCGGAAAAGCACCGATTACGGAGTTCAGCTTCGGGAAAAGCAGCGTATTAAACGATATTACGGGCTGCTTGAGTCCCAATTCAGAGGTGTTTTTGAACGGGCGAACAAGAAAAAGGGCATTACCAGTGAAAATATGCTGAAAATGCTCGAGACCAGACTGGACAATATCGTCTACAGGCTGGGTATGGCACCCTCCCGTAATGCGGCGAGACAGCTGGTTCGCCACCGTCATTTTGAAGTGAACGGACGGGTGGTGGATATCCCCTCCTATCAGGTGAAGGCGGGTGATGTCGTGTCAGTGCGGGAAAAAAGCAGAAAGCTTGATATGATCCATGAATCAATCAAGCGAATGAAGGAAGGGAAACAACTCTCCTGGCTCAGCCTGGACAAGGCGAAACTGGAAGGATCGCTTCTCGAGATTCCGGAGAGAGTCGATATTCCCGTTAAATTCAACGAGAACCTGGTTGTTGAGTTGTATTCGAAATAAATACTGTTAGAACATGAGGATGATTTGAATGAATCGTTCAAAACTGCAAATGCCTGAGGGCATTGAAAGAGATGAATCGACGTACTCCACCACGTATGGCAAATTTACGCTGGAGCCGCTGGAACGCGGATTCGGTGTAACATTGGGGAATGCGTTTCGCCGGGTCTTGCTGTCGTCACTGCAGGGAGCGGCGATTACGCACGTACGTTTCGACAATGTTCTACATGAATATTCCACTATTCCCGGGATCGTTGAGGATGTATCGGAAATAATTCTCAATTTGAAACAGGTATGGATAAAACTGCTGAACAAGCGCCCCGATAAAATTACTATCGAATTAAAAGGGCCGGGTGAATTCACCGCCGCTGATATCCAGAAGTTTTCACCGGACATTGAAATTCTGAATCCCGACCAGCATATCGCTGTTTTGAACGAAGATGCGGATACCAAACTTGAGATACGGATCGGTCGGGGAAGGGGATACGTGCAGGCTGAAGAGAACAAGATTCCTGATCAGCCCATCGACACGATCGCGCTCGATGCTGTGTTCAATCCCATTCGGAAAGTGAATTATTCTGTAGAAAATACACGGGTCGATGACCGGATCGATTACGAGCGGCTGATTCTCGAGGTCGAAACGAACGGCAGCGTCACCCCCGATGACGCATTGACCTACGCCGGTAATATTTTAAAGGACCATGTTGCACTGTTCATCAGCTTTGATGTTGAGCCGGAAGAAGAGGATGAAGGTCCCCAGATCGACGAAGAGGTGCTGCGGATCAGAAAGCTGCTGAAGATGAGTGTCGAGGAGCTCGAGCTGTCTGTCAGGTCGCATAATTGCCTGAAATCGGCAAATATCAGGACAATTGGTGATCTGGTGCGTCGCGATGAAGGGGAGATGCTGAGATTCAGAAATTTCGGCAGGAAATCTCTACAGGAACTTTCCAAGATTCTGGAAGAGAAAAATCTCCATTTTGGCATAGATGTGGATAAATATCTTAAAAGTGATGCTGATTAATCGGATCAGCGGCTAACAGGAGACTTATTCGATGAGACACCGTAAGACAGTACATAAACTGGGGAGGACCGCTGCACACAGAAAAGCGCTGCTGGCCAATCTCTCGATGGCGCTTTTCAAGCAGAAACATATAAAGACCACAGAAGCAAAGGCCAAGGCCGCTCGTCAGTTTACCGAGAAACTCATAACGCTGGCGAAAAAAGAAACCGTGCACGCGCGCAGGATCGCCTACAGCCGGTTGCGGGACAGAAAAACGGTCCAGTTGCTGTTTGATGAGATCGCCCCCCGTTTCGCGGATAGAAACGGCGGATACACGCGGGTGATCAAACTGGGTCAGCGTCACGGAGATGCCGCTCCCATGGCGATTCTGGAGCTGGTCGGCTTCGAAACCGCCTCCAAGAAGAAAAAGGTCAAGGAAGAAAAGGCCAAGGCAGCGGCAGCCGCGGCTGAGGGAAAAGCCTCCAAGCCGAAAAAAGCAAAAGAGAAAACCGATGATACACCTGAGGAAGTCGTTCAGGAAGCTGCAGCGGAAAAAGAGACAGAGCCGGCAAAGAAAGTAACGAAAAAGAAGGCTGTTAAAGAAAAAAGCGACAAGGAGAAGAAATAGTCGCGATTTTCCAGCTGTTTATCGCATACAAAAGGGTTCCCGGTTTATCGGGAACCCTTTTTTTCTATCGAATAACCCTGCCGTTTCCCTCCGGCTGCACTAATAATTTCAGGCAAAGGAGTAGGTCTGGTCTGAATAGTCACCGTCGAGGAACGCTACTTGAATGGATTACGGCGCTTTTTCTGGGGAAGATCGAGAACGATGCTTTTATTATGGAAGAAGAACAGATCGCCGACGGTCAGTCCGATGGAATCACGCAGCGGTTTCCAGTTTTCTCTGTATGATTCGTGATCCACATGCGTCCCCTTGGGATCTTTATTCACAAGTTTGACCCGCTCCGGATATTCTCTGTTGATCATGAATGGAGAGTGGGTCGTGTAGATCAGCTGATTTTTTACGCTCAGCTCTTCCAGCAGATGCGAGAGGTCCTTCTGCCCGGAGGGGTGCAGATGCACTCCCGGTTCGTCGAACAAAAAGAGGTATTCGTTTGCCTTCGCGGCATTGGTCGTGGCGATAAAATTGATGTAGAAGGAAAGGTACCAGAGAAACCCTCTCGATCTGTTTTTGGGAGTATCGTAGACCCGGGTTGCATCACTGAAATCGATGTAGAGATATTTCCCGTTTACCCTTAGTTTTATCTCGAGACTCGGTTCCTGGGTCCAGACTTCCCGTATCCTGCGGGTAATTTCGCGGCTTGCCTCTTCGGCAAGGCGCCGGCCCTTGGTCGAATCTTCGAAGATCGCGGGGATATCGTCGACACCGCCTATTTTGAGAAGGTTTTTCTCCGTGAGGGAATCTCTGGTTCCGCTGAGGAGTGAATCGATATCAATTCTGTCATGGATAACGGAGATTTCTTCAAAGTAGAGTATCTTCGGGAGAAACTTGAAGAACGGCTCTATGTCCCCGAGAGAGAGGATTTTCGAGTTATTCTGTATCTTGTAGTCTTTTGCGTCCGGACCTTCCCTCCGCAGGATCAGACTGTCGGCCGATTTGAACCCTTCAAAGAGTTTGCCAAGTTTGGTCTGTTCGTCCCTGGTGAAATTGGTCAGCTCGAGACTTATCTGGGGAGGTTTATTGTCATCGTAGAAAGGAGAAAACTGACATGTCAGGTCATGGGTGAGATTGTATTCAGGCTTGAAGCATTCGATGGCTTTGAGAATATTTGTTTTACCGGATTCATTCGGGCCGATGAGTACGGTAATATTGTTGTCGAGTTCGAGTGTAAGTGAATGGATTGATTTAAACGCGGTGATATGCACCTTTGAAACGATCATATTCCCTCCATGGAGTTACTGAAAATTAACCATTTGAGGAAAAAAAAACAAGTAAAAAAAAGTTGATACAAATATTATCATCGTATGAATAATTGGCCGCAGAAGGGCCGGGCCGCGTCACCCAGTGCGGCCATTTCTGTTTCATTGAAGGATCGAAGACCGGTATATGAGGGCGAGAGTGTTCGCAGCCCGGAAAAATGCTGCAGTATATAGAGGTGAGCGAAATCGATGAGGGAACCGATGCCGGCGATTGTTTGGACCGTGTGCAGCCCGGGTACGACAGTGGTCCTGAATTCATGGGGGAGGCCGGATTCTTTCAGGATTCGAATACTTCGGCGTATCAAATCAAGGGGAACATCTCCGCCGGCGGCCCGGGCATATTCTTCAGGAGACGATTTGATATCCATGGCTACATATGAGCATAATCCCGAATCGATCACTCTTTCGAGCATACCGGGGAAGGTGCCGTTGGTGTCGATCTTTACCGCAAGGCCGAGACGATGAATCTGCCCGAGCAGCGACGGCAGGTCGTCCTGCATGAGGGGCTCGCCGCCGCTGATGACAACACCCGTAAGACGGGTGCGCCGTGATGCAAGAAATTCGAGAATGCCCTCGGCTGATTCTGCTGTTCTTTCGGGATGCGTGACCAGATCAGGATTGTGGCAGAAGGGACAGCGCAGATTGCAGCCGCTGATAAAGATAACCGCCGCAATGTGGCCAGGAAAATCGGAAAGTGAGGTTTTAACGAATCCGCCGATGTTCATGAGTGCGCCAGTTTAAAGGGAATGCGTGCTCTGAATTCACTCTGTTTGCCGACGTTCCACTGAGAGACAGGCCGCAGATAGCCGACGATCCGGGAATAAATTTCGGTCGCGCGTCCGCATTCGGGGCAGTATGCGGATTCGCCGTCGATGTACCCGTGCTCGGGACAGATGCTGAACGTCGGCGTTATCGTGAAATAGGGGAGATGGTAGGTGTCGGTGATTTTTTTGATGAGCAGTTTCACGGAAGCGGAATTGGGCAGCCGTTCACCGATAAAAATGTGCTGCACAGTGCCGCCGGTGTAGAGCGTCTGGAGAGGATCCTGTTTATCGAGGACATCGAAGATATCATCACTGAATTCCACGGGCAGCTGGGTTGAGTTGGTGTAGTACGGCTCCGCGCCGCTGCGGTAGGCATGTTCATTGGCGCAGACAATGTCCGGAAATTTCGCTTTGTCCAGTCGGGCGAGACTGTACGAGGTACCTTCGGCGGGGGTCGCTTCGAGGTTGTAGAGGTTGCCGGTCTCGATCTGGCAGGCCAGGAGCCTGTCACGCATGTGGGTCAGGATCTCTCTGGCAAAAGCGCTGCTGCCTGAATGACCGATACCGACATCGAAAAAGTTGAGGCATGACTCGTTCATACCGACGATGCCGACGGTGCCGAAATGATTGCTCCAGTACTGCCCCGATTTCGCTTTGATGTCCTGCAGGTAATGACGGGAATAGGGATAGAGACCGGAATCGGTGAACTGCTCGAGAATTTTACGTTTTATCTCAAGTGAAGAGACAGCCTTCTCGATAAGACTGTCCAGCCGTTTGATATAGTCATCCCGGTCGGCGGCGAGATACCCGATTCTGGGAAGATTTATCGTCACCACCCCGATTGACCCTGTCAGGGGGTTCGCGCCGAAAAGACCGCCGCCCCGCTTAGAGAGCGTCCGGTTGTCGAGCCTGAGACGACAGCACATCGACCGGGTGTCTTCCGGGTTCATATCAGAGTTGACAAAGTTTGAAAAATAGGGAATACCGTATTTGGCGGTCATCTCCCAGATCGGTATGAGCCTTTCATCATCCCAGGGAAAATCACGGGTGATGCTGTAGGTAGGGATGGGAAATGTGAACACGCGGCCTTTCGCGTCGCCTTCGGACATGACTTCTGCAAAGGCCCTGTTGAACAGGTACATTTCATCCTGGTAATCACCATAGACCGAGGACCCGGGCTTTCCTCCGATGATCACGGGCATGTCCCTGAGGAACTCCGGAACGTGCAGATCGAGGCTGATATTGGTAAAGGGAGTCTGAAATCCGACTCGGGTCGGCACATTGATGTTGTACACGAACTCCTGCAGCGCCTGCTTTGTATCTTTATATGAAAGGTTGTCCTCTCTGATAAAGGGTGCGAGATAGGTGTCGAAATGGCTGAACGCCTGGGCCCCTGCGGCCTCTCCCTGAAGTGTGTAGAAAAAATTGATAATCTGACCAAGACATGAACGCAGATGACGGGCGGGACGTGCTTCGGTTTTCCCCGGTGCGCCTTTGAATCCGGAGGTCAGCAGCTGTTCGAGATCCCACCCGACACAGTAGACGGCGAGGATGTTCAGATCATGAATGTGAAGATCACCTTCGTTGTGCGCGTTTCTGATTTCCTCGGGATAGATCTTGTTCAGCCAGTACTGGGAAGTGATGAGGGATGAAATGTGGTTGTTCAGCCCCTGGATGGAATAGTCCATATTACTGTTTTCATGCACACGCCAATCCGTGCGCTGCAGGTAGGAATCGACGATGTCGGTGCTGATAATGGTCTTCACTTCCCGGATGTTTCGCCGCTGCTGCCGGTAGAGTATGTATGCTTTGGCCGTTTTCCGGAAGGGAGATTCCATGAGCACCTGCTCAACGGTGTCCTGAACGGTTTCGACGCCGGGCGATGTATCGGGCACCGTCTGGAGCCGGCGCATTACATCGCCGGACAACCGCTGGGCGGTGTCAATATCGAATTCACCGGTTGCCCTGCCGGCTTTGAAAATGGCGATGGTGATCTTCGACCCGTCGAAATCGACGGTCCGGCCGTCGCGCTTGCTAATAGTGGTAAACACACTTTCCTCCTGATAGGGCGGATTAATCGAGAAACGTCCAGCAGAGACTCATACGCAGGCTCCGGCCCCTGAGAGGCGCCTGAACGAACAGTTCCTGCGTGCTGTTGAGGATATTGTCGAGGGCCACTGATACCCGTGCGTTTTCGATGACAACGGCATCGATGACGGCATCCAGTGTTGTACCGGACGGCACAGGTGCCTGCTGCGCCTGTTCCATGAACAGCGGTGAGCAGGGTGTCCATGATGACCTGTATCTGAGGGCGACGGTAGTCCTGAGCTTGAGATCACCGGAAAAGTAGTCCCGCCGCCAGCTGAGGGCGGTCCTGCCCGAAAACGGAGGCGCCGCCTGACAGGGGGTATCCTGATCATGGGCGGTGAACGAAGAGACGAGTTCAAGTCCGGGGAAAAGGGCGAGGTGCAGGTCTGCGGTGAGGCTGAGAAACGCATCCGAGCCGGTGTTTGTGTAGCGCTGCAGGGTGTCCCGGTACGCGGATGCGGTGATGCGATTGGAAATACCCGTAATTCCCGGCTGCATGGTCAGGGCGAAGCCGCCGGTGGAAAATACCAGCGGAATACGCAGGGCGACCGATCGTTCGGGAGAGAGCGATTCGTTCGCGGCGAAAGCGGTCAGTATCCCGGGGGCGCCGGCCGTGTCAGAGGGGAGAAATGATACGGGGAAACCGAATCGCTCTCCCAGGGTCGGTTCTCTTACCAGGCTGCCGACATAGAGGCCCAATCCGAAAGTGCCGGAGAGTCGCATGTAGAGTGTGCCGGAACCGGTGACATAGGGCCGGCCGTCCCCTGAAAGCTGAATGGTTGCGTCGGCATTACCGGAAAACCGTTCTCCCGGCTGCGGCTGCAGCAGCAGTGAGAACCGGTGATGGCTGCTTGCCGCCCGGGGGCCTGTGAGCGGTGCGGCGGCGCTCCGGCTGAGTTCTTCGCTGAGGCTGAACGCTGCAAGCGCTCCCCTGAACTGCTGATTGAGCGTGATCCGGGTGCGGTAAACGGGAATGATCCTGCGCCGGCCGCCCGCACGCTCGTAAAAGGAAAATTCGTCGGCCGCATGGTGCAGAGTGATGTCGACATCCGCGGCCGGAGATACGATCCGTGTGCTCAGTGCATGGTCGTAGCGAATGCGCTGCCGGCGGGGCTGGTGGAGCCGGGTGGAGTCGCCTGGCAGGGCGAGGGTAAACGGGAGATTTATTTTCGTCCGGTTTTGCAGGATCCGGTATGAGATGGCGACACGCTTCGACGGACGGTAGAAGATGGAGGCTCTGACAGCCTGTTTTTTCAGGTAGGACAGCGAATCCGAAACCGTGTTGTTTTGCAGCTGGACGCCGGCAGCCATCGTCAGGTTCGAGGTGATCCGCTGATCGTATGACACGTCGAGCTCATTGAATTTACCGGCGCCCGAGCGGTAAAAAATACGGGTGCGCGGCTTTTCTTCGTGAGGCGGAAGAGAGGTACATGTCAGCACCCCTCCGGGAGCGCTGATGCCGTAGATGCTGTTCCGGTGCCACCCGATTCCGGCAAGTGCGGCGGCGGGAACAAGGTTGAGGTCGTTTTCGCCTGTCCAGGGATCGGTGAGCTGCATGCCGTCGAAGAGGACAACAGAATTGGCGGGTGTCAGCCCGTTGCCGCTGAAGAGACTCCAATATCCTGGAAGATCGGTCCGGTAGGGGAATATCCCTGAAAATGGCTCCAGCAGTTCTTCGGGCAAGCGGGCGCTTATCCGCCAGAGACGGTCCTGTCCGAGCGAGTCCGCGAAAACACCATGCTGCACCGCGGGACGGGCCTCCGGCGCCGCGCACAGGAGAACAAAGGAGACGATAATGATGTTTTTCATTTTTTGCCTGTCTGCAGTGAAACGAATCCCAGCAGTCCGTTGGTTTCAAAGGTCTCTATCAGTATCGGCACAATGATCAGAAAAATGATGAAATTACCGGCGATATGGGTCAGATAGAATCCGATGCCGGTGATACAGCTCATCAGGAACCGGTTCGCGGGCAATCCCATGAACAGCAGGTAGCCGAGTGTGGTCATGACGGCGAAATTAAGGGACAGCGCGGCTCCGGCAAGACCTGTCTGAAGGTGCCGAACCGCGGTATGTGACGAGCCGATCCTGCGGTAGATGCCGCCGGATATACCGGTAATACTCATGGCCAGGACCATGGATATGAAGAGGGGCGGCGACGCGACACCAAAGGGATTTACCGCCGCGTATATCGATTCGGTGACAAATCCGATACCCGCCCCGCATTTCCAGCCGGTCACATACCCGGCTATGAAAATGGTGGCGGTCACCAGTTCTATATTGGGAACGGAACTCAGGCTGTATCCCAGAGTGACGCCAAGGGCGATGAACATGGCGCAGACAGTCAGTTTATGTATCATCGGTTTCATATCCATTCAAATGTAGCATTATTGCCTCTGAAATGCAAGGGATTGTCTCCCGCCTTCAGTGATGGTATCGCCGGGACGCCTATTTGAGAAGCGTCATTTTTTGAATTGCCGTGTGTTCGCCGCAGTTCATGCGGCAGATATAGATGCCGCTGGCAACATGGCTGTTACTGCTGTCGGTGCCATCCCAGGTGAGGCGGTGTATTCCTGCTTCCCGCGTGCCGGAGACAAGTGTCCTGATGCGCCGGCCAGTGACGCTGTAGACGCTGATGGTCACCTCGGTCCTCCGCGGAAGGGAATACTCAACGGTTGTCCGGGCGTTGAACGGATTCGGATAATTGGAGGAGAGCGACCACGCTGCTGCTGATTCCCCGCCTTCAGGACGTGTGCGGGCGTCCGTGGTACTGGCATGCACGGCGACCACCGCATCGAGGTCGAAATCCCCGCCCCCGGACGGCTCCTGCCAGATATCGCCCATGTCCCGGATGGTGATGAAAGAGATCCAGTCGAGGCCGACTGCATCGAGGTCGAATTGATCGCCTCCGGAAAGGGCCGGATCCTCGGGATGCTGATTGTCAAGGATGGGATGCATGCCGGCGAGTCCGCTGCCGGTGAGGGTGTCCCAGGGGAAGGTGACCCAGGTGAGCCCGTCCTGACTGACGCTGACAATGGCCGCTTCGATATAGACATCACCGGACCACGTCTGAAAGCAGTTTTCAAATATCGTGAAGTCGGGGCCGGGTCCGTTGACGATGATGTTGTCGGTGAACTCGAGTGTGATGCTTCCTCCGGTGCCGAGTGAGAGAATCTCCTGGGGCTTGTTGCTGGGATTGGTCGCGTTGACCGCGGGGTCGGGATCCGGCGGCCCCAGTATGTTTGCCGGGAAGTAATTGGCACCGAACCCGGCGTCGGGCCCCGGTGTAAAGGCGGCCACCCGGTCGGGCCACGGGTCGGGCCTGCCCAGCGGTTCCATTATCGCCAGATCCATGGCACTCATGCCGAAGGGATAGGTGGCGGTAACGGTGTCTGTCTCCGTGCTGAACCGCTGCACCGTGCCGTCGGTCTGGCAGGTGATCCAGATGCACGCTTCCACCGGATCCCAGTGAAGCCGGCTCGCACCCGCGCCTACGGGTATGGGGGTATCGGCTCCCCGCAGCACCGATCCCGTACAGGCATCATAGACATAGATGTGGCCGTGCTTTTCGTCTCCCCAGGCGCAGCAGTATCCCTTTCCCGCAGGCGTAATGACCAGGTCGCCGGGCTGACCGCCGATCTCGATCGTATCGACGACCGCGGCTGTGTAGGATGGCGGTGCCCAGCGGTTGATGACGGCGATCCTGCCCGGCTGCTGCGCGTAATCTCCGGTACAGAGAACATGGATATAGGTGCCTCCCCAGCCATCGGGGTCTGGCGATTTTGCCAGCATCTGCGGATTGACCGGCACCGGTATGCCGGCAATGACCGAGTCGGTGATAATATCGACCAGCGAAACACTCCCCTGCCCGTAGGACGACCACCCTTTTAGATTGGTGTTGGTTATCCAGGCCTCGTTATCGACAACCACAATTCCCTGGGGCGCCGGGCCCACGGGAATCCGCTTCAGGATCTGCCCGGAAGTGAGATCGAGGCGGGAAATGGAACTGTCCCGCTGGTTGGTTACGTAGGCCTGGGCGCAGCTGACAGGTGCCATAGACCAGGGATTGGATCCGGCCGGCAGCGGAATGCTGGACAGGAATGCCGGATCGTCCATGGGATCGAGCACCCGGATTTCATCCGGCACTGAATTGACAAGATAGATCCTGTCATTGAATGAAAGTATCTGATTCGGGGTCACGCCGACATTCCTGATACAGTTATTGCTGATCGTTCCCGTTTCCATGTTCATGGTCGAGAGTGAGTTGGCCCCCCAGCCGTTGAGCACGTACATGGTGCGGGGGAGTTCCTGGGCGGTAAGTATTCCCCTGATAATGACAACACATGCGGCGGCTGCGAATGGTACACGGTTCATGGCGGTTACCTTATATTGAGGTTCGGTGTTATGTCTATGCTGATAAAGAGTCGTCTTCCCGGCAGAACCATGCGTTCAATGATCTCATACCGGGTGTCCAGGAGATTGTGTGCCTCACATGACAAAACGGCAGTGAAATAGCTGAAGACAAGGGTTCGTGAGAGTGTCAGATCAATGGTGCTGAATGGGTCGCTCCAGCTGGTATTGGCTTCGTTGAGGGCGCGTCTGCCGGTGCGGGCATAGGTGCACACGATCTCTCCCAGCCGGGTGTGCCAGGAGAGCGATGCCTTGAATGACCGCAGTGGCCGATACGGAAGGATGGTATTATCCGTTATCCGATTGCCGCTCTTGTTCCGGGGATCGAGGATGGTGAGTGCGGTCCGGGCGTGCAGCGAGCCCGATACTGATTCCCACTCCGCGAGCCATTCCGACCCGGTGATACGGGCATCGGTGTTATAGGGACGGAATACTTCAAAGCTTCCGAGCCGCCAGCTGATGAGGTCCTGTATGCGGTCACGAAAAACGGTGCATTCCAGTCTCGCAATCCCGGCAGCATGGCAGACAAGTCCAAACGATGCCTGGGTGTGAATGCTTTTTTCCGGCAGCAGATCGGGCTTGCCCTGAATGCGGGCATCCTGATAGAAGAGGTCCGCGAAGGTGGGTGCCCTGAAATTGCCGCTGCGGTCGAAGCCGGTGTAGAGCTGCAGCGGTCCCTGCCAGTTTATCCGGCCGCTGATTCCGGGGCTGACCATCGATTCGCGGCGGACGCGGGCGCCTGCGCGGGAGGTGATACCGTCATAGCGAAGTGAGGGGGAAAGGATCGCCCGTACGGAAACAGCGGGGATGGAACATGCTGCAGTCTGCATGAGTGAAAGCGACTGCGAAAGATCGCGGGCGTTACCGACGGGAGACGAATCGTCGAGAAGGTCACGGTCGCTGAAGGAGATCATACCCATCTCCCAGGACGCTCTGCCGGAGAGCCAGGGAGCGATGGGTGCCCTGAAGACGGTTTCAGTTCGCAAAGAGCCGATCCGGTCACGGTAATTGTATTCAGGATATCGCCGGTCCCTGAGTTCCGTATCCGGCGGATAGATATTTGTATTGTGAATCCGGGTGACGCCCGCCTGCAGCGACAGAGAGAGCAGCGAACGGCTGAATCCGATCCGGTATTGGGCGCGCATCTGTTTACGGGTTGTCATCACCCGGGCCGAGGGTGTCCAGGTGAATACCTGGCCGGGAAGTCCTCTGTCGCTGCATTCGATGCCCCCCTGAAGAACCGCTTCGTGGCGGCCGCTCCGGAAACCGGATTTGAAAAACCAGTTTGTAAGGGATATGTCGGCATTTCTCCGGATTTCATTCAGCAGGGTGTCACCCGGGGCGGTGTAGGAGAACGGATACCGGTTCCTGTCGACATGACGGGTGAGGGCGGTGAGGAAGGTCAGGTTTCCGGTCCTGACGGTCAATCGGGGAGAGACGAGCAGGCTGCCGAACGTCCCGGACTGAACGCGGACCTGCACACGGCCGCTGTCGGGGGTTATGGTTTTAATGTCGATCACCCCGCCGATGGCGCCGCTGCCGTAGAGGGACGATCCGCCGCCCTTCTTTATCGTGATGGTATCAATCAGTTCCAGGGGAACGAGCGAAAGATCGGCGCTGCCGTCCCGGTGATTGTTGAGAGGAGCGCCGTCGACCAGTACCAGCACCTGGTTCGCCTGGCTGCCGCGAATGGAGAGCCGGCTGGAACCGGTCCGGGATTCAGGATCGATATCGAGCCCGGGAATGCTTTTCAGCAGGTCGGGAAGCGTGGAGGCGCCGCCGGTTCGAATATCCTTCTGAGAGAGAATGAGTGTGCCGGGAAGAGGAGACGCTTCGCCGCTGAAACCGGTTACCGTAACCCCGGCGAGCTCCACGGTGACCGGGTGCAGCCTGAAGACCAGATCGGCCGTTCGTCCGGTGCTGACCCGTATATCTTCTTCCCGGGGCGCATATCCCATATAGGTGACGGTGATACTGTAGGTCCCCTGAAGCAGGTTTTCAAAGCAGAAACGGCCGGTCGCGTCGGTAACGGTGCCGAGGCCGCTTCCGCGGATGGTGACATGCGCGCCTGCCAGCGGTATGTTGGTCAGGGCGTCACTAACCCGGCCGGTTATGGTATGGCTGCTCTGAGCGGCAATGCCGGTCGCAGCGATGAGGATAATGAGGAGGTGCCAGCGTTTCATGTGCGTTTCATAAACGGCGGGCAGGGGAGGGATAGAAAAAGTCCCAACTCCGCTCGAGCAGTGTTGGGACAGATATGTATCTGCAATCCAAACCCTTCCCGCGAAGGTTGTACGGATCAAATGATCATGCGGCAGGTCTCCTGGCTCTGGGGTTATATCCTACTGGTCTCGCCTTCCCGTTTAATTAACAGTGGCCTTGGTGAGACGTTCGTATCCCATTACAGTAGCGGGGCTGCGGCGGCTTTTCACCGCCTTCCCTATTATCCCGTGAGGGACCGTATGATCGGTTATGGTTGCTGCCGGCTGTAACCTACGGAAGAGACAGATAAAATGCAACAGAATTTTTCATTATTTTAATCGGAATCCCGATCCCGATCCGGCGATGACGGCCTGCGGCTGATCATTTGAACAGGGAAGGGTCGATGTCCGGATTGATCGTTGTAGTCAAGATGGTGCTTTGACTCATCAGTGTACCGCCGCTCTTGACAAGTGAGCGGGAAGGCAGCAGGATATCCCCGTATGGCTTGTAATCCGCAAGCAGTTCGACGGTCTCAACGGGAGCACCGGCCGTATCGTCGCTGTAGATGAGCGCCACCGGCAGAAAGGTGTCCGGATTCACGAGCAGGTGAAAAGCGGTGTATGCCCCGGTGACAAGAAGGTCGTGACACTCCCTGCCTTCAAAAATCCTGATCCCGTTGTCGCGCACGTTCCTGCGCCGCCAGTCTTTGAAAATGGTGATCAGATCCCTGTCGAGGCTCGCCAGGATTCCCTTTCGCTGTGTTTCCGGCAAGGGGATCCTCTCTCCTGAAGGTCCCATCAGCCAGCCTGATTCGCCGGCGACAGCCATGGTGACACTGCCCGCGCCGGTTTCGAATCGCGACCAGTACCTGTCGGGGTAGACGATGATCGCCTCGGAAGAGACGGTGGTTCCCATGACCGTCTCCGCCGACCTGAGGCTGATTGCCCGAATCCGCATGAGGGCGTCCGGTCCGCCAATGGCGTCTGCTGTTCTGGTGAGAATTGCCGCCGCGCGGGCCGAATCCCGGGGGAAAACGACGGCCGGTCCAGGTAAATGGATCAATGAACAGAACGTGACGAGGGGCGGACCGTCGTGCCCGCGGTTCGGAACAGGGAGCGAATGAAGCGCGGGGCGTGGTGTGAGGATAAAGACCACGGCGGTCAAGAGAGCGGAAATCGCCTGCATTGGTTTCTCCTGGTTTGCTGCGATGGGCTGGTTTCTCTGTTCACAAGAAGGTAGAGCCGCGATGCATGGGAAGCAAGAGAAATCTGGGGAGGGGATTGATTCTTTTCTCTTGACAATGTTTGATATTTTCTCTATATTTTATTGATTAATAAGGTCTTGCGACAGCAAATACGGCCTGAAAAATTCGGTTTTGCACATCCATACCATCATTTTAATCCGCTATGGACATATCGGCAGGGGGTCGGATGGTACATATTCTGATCGTTGAAGATGATGAAGTTGTGCGTGACCTGCTGACGGAAGTGTGCGAGAGGTGGGGCTACACCACTGAGTGCGTGGACAACGGCAGAAAAGGGCTGGAGAAGTTCTACGCCAATTCCTACACACTCATCATCAGTGACATCCGCATGCCGGTCATGGACGGACTCACCATGCTGGAACATATTCGGGAAAAGGACAGTTACATTCCCATCATTATCGTTACCGCGTATCCTTCGGTGGATTCGGCGGTGGAGAGTCTGGAAAAGGGAGCGGATTATTACCTGGTCAAACCGGTTAATTTGAATGATCTGAAGGCAAAAATACACAAGTGTCTCGATAAAATTCATATTCAGAAGAAGATCGACAGTTTGAAAACGCGGAACAGGATACTCACGCTGTTGATTCCTGCGGGACTCGCGGCCGGATTCGCGCTTGCATGGCTCCTGCTGTGACTGCCGCAAGAGGGAGAATGGGCGGTACATGATCAGTAAAATCATCAGTTTTAACAGTATTCCGAAATTAGAGAGCCCCTATCTGATTGCAGCCTGGCCTGGTATGGGGAAGGTCGCGCTGACTGCGGTCACCTATCTTCGGGAACAGCTGGGAGCGACGTATTTCGGGCAGATCGACGAAAGTGATTTCTTTGCCCCCACAGGCGCTATGGTGGAAAAGCAGATCATCAGCGCCCCGCCGTCACCGACCAATAAATTTTACTATTTCAAGTCGGCAAAGATCAAACATGATTTAATTATCTTTCTCGGCAGTGAGCAGCCGCTCCCTCATCGCGAGTATGCCTTTGCCAAGGAGCTGCTGAAGACCGCGAAGATGCTTGGCGTCATAAAAGTGTTCACGACCGCCGCGGCACCCTCGGATATGCATTACAAGGACACGCCCCGGGTGTTCGCTGTGCCCAATCATCAGGACATGCTGCAGGAACTGCTGCAATACAAAGTGCAGTTTATGGGCGACGGTACCATCGCCGGTCTTAACGGACTGATGGTGAGCATCGCCCGGGAAATGGAGATCGAGGGTGTTTGTCTGCTGGGTGAAATTCCCTTTTTTACGGTGCAGGTCGAGTTTCCCCGGGCCTCCCAGATGATTCTGGGCGTATTGACCGAGATGCTTGGGGTGACCATCGATATGGTCGATCTTGAACTGTATGCGGATGAGAAAATGAAAGAAATCGAGCCGCTGGCGAAGCTTCTCACCAAGGAAAAGGAAACCCGCCAGGAAGACGCGGACGAGGAACCGGAGATCCCCCGGTCCGGAGATACGGATGTGCCCGAGGAGATACGGCTGCGTATTGAAAAGCTCTTTCAGAAAGCTGAATTCGACAGAACCTATAAAAGCAAGATGAAGCTCAAAGAGGAACTCGATCACTGGAATGTGTTTGATGATTACCAGGACCGGTTCCTCGATCTTTTCAAGAAGAACAAGGGCGAATCCTGAGCGTTCCGACAGGGTGCCTGAATCAGCTGCCTGACATCGTCGGGCAGTTGCTGTTTTCGGGTGTACATGATGAGAGGCTGTGTGCGGTTCCTGACGCTATTCCTGCTTTGCCTCATCGTTTTTCCGGCGAAGAGTAATTCCCAGACCAATGCGGAAACCAGGGCAGCTGTGGTGAACAACCGCGGTATTCCGGCGTGCCCCGAGGCCGCGCTGCATCTAACGTTCGTCCGGGAGGTCGATCCATCCTTCGCATTTTCGGGCCGGCCGGACCTGGTGAGAACGGACTCAGCGGGTACGCTCTACGCCGCACGTCACTCTTTCGGCAGCATAGCCCGCTGGCGGCAGGGGGGGCGTATTCAGGAAACGGTGGGTGAGCGGGGGGAGGCAGGCGGCCGCTACCGCTATATCAACGATGTCTGCCCCAGGCCTGACGGTGTCCTGGTGGTGCTGGACAGTTATGCCTCCCGAACCCTCCTGTTTCCTGGCCGGGGCAACGGGGCCGCTGCGGTTCCCTGGAACCTGTCCTTCGAACACTATCTCGGCCGCGTGCTCATGGCGAACGATTCTCTGTTCGTCGCCCTGAAAAAGGAAACCACGGTCGGAAAACCACGTACATTAAGCGCCGAAGTGGTTGCGTATGATTACCGGGGCAACCCGGTCTGGTCGATTCCCGGTCTGGCCGACGGTGAACTGGCCGTTGAGCGGGTTTCCGACACTGAAAGCCGCGTCGCCATGCGGGCACACGCGCCCGCCGCGGCGGTGTGTGCTGATCCAGGGACCGGAGAGATCCACATTATCGATGGAAACCGCTACCGGATACGGACCTATTCGGCGGATGGACGGCTGATCCGTGTCAGCGGACGGCCGTATGAACGGGTACGGGTGCGGGATGCAGACGGGCTGAAAGGCGGCGGCGCGGAAGGGGCCGGCGAACCCTGTGATGTCAGGAATGTAGCGGCCGGCTGTCTCACCGATGATGAGCACCGTCTCTGGGTAAGAACCAATGAACAGCGGGATGATGCAACCGCCTATGATGTATTTGACGGCCGGGGCGTCTACTGCTGCCGCTTCTGGATGACGCTGCACCCGGCCGCATTCAGTGCCGGCATCCTTTATACGGTAAATGATACTAATAGTATCGGCATGTACCGGTATACAATAGCGTATTAACAGGCATAGAGGAACAGTATGAAACGAAACGTTACTGTCGTCATTTTTCTGTTGGCGGGAATCCTTTCGGGTCAGGGCCGGGTGCTGACCCTGGAGGAGGCGATCACGGGCAGGGGGCTGCGCATCGAATCGATCTCCACCCTTTCCTGGATAGGCTCGACGAACCACTACGGCTATGTCGATTCCCTGAACGGCGGATACGGACTCATCGAGGCCTCTCCCGCCGGGGAAGAGCGAATGCTGCTGTCCCTGGACAGTCTCAATCGCGCGCTTGAGGCTGCGGCGGTTGAACCGCTGCGGTATTTCCCCCGGGTACGCTGGGAGAGCGACACGGAAATGCGCTTTATGAACGGCGGCGCGCTTATCTCATTCGATGTGGCGGGAAAACAGGCGACACTGCTCTCGCGGCCTCCGGCGGACGGAGAGAACGTTACATTCGCGGAAAGCAGCCTGCGGGCGGCCTTTACCCGCGGGGGCAACCTGTTTGTCTGCACGGAGAAAGGGGAGGAGATCAAGGTCACCGGTGACGGGGGTGACGGGGTGACGTACGGATCACCGAACGTCCACCGCAATGAATTCGGAATCAATTCCGGCATTTTCTGGGCCCCGGGCGGCAAAGCGGTGGCCTTCTACCGTCGGGATGAAACGATGGTGAGCGAGTACCCGCTGGTGGATATCGACAGCAGGCCGGCGAGGGTCCGCCAGATCAGGTATCCCATGGCGGGGATGACCAGTGAGCAGGTGTCGATCTGGGTGTATCACGTTGACAGCGGGTCGATTACCCGTCTCGAGACCGGAGGGCCGCTGGACCAGTATCTGCCGCACGTCACCTGGAGTCCTGATGCGGCGCATCTCTATGTCGTTCACCTGAACCGGGAACAGGACCGTCTGCAGCTGAAGGTGTATGATCCCGTCAGCGGCGCCTGTGAGCGCACCCTTTTCGAGGAATCACATGACCGGTGGGTAGAGCCTGAGCACGGCCCCCTTTTCCTCGATGGTGACCCTGAACGGTTCATCTGGTTTTCCCGCAGAGACGGCTTCAACAATCTCTACCTTTACGGAGAGAGCGGCCGGCTGTTGCAGCAGCTGACCAGAGGGAGATTCGATGTCGGAGAGATCGCCGGGATCGAAAAAGGGGGACGGTACCTTTATTATACAGCGGCTTCTGAAGACGGCATGTCGGATCACGGCTATCGGCTGGATCTGCGTTCGGGAAGGTCGACCCGCCTCACCCGGGATTCAGGTATGCACCGCATCGATCCCAGCTCCGACGGATCGCTGTTCATAGACCGTTTTAACAGCAGCCGGGTGCCCTCCAGAATCACGGTGCACGACCGGAACGGCACCGAAAAACGGCGGCTGCTCGAGGCGGAAGATCCCCTGAAGGATTTCACGGTCGGGGAGATCCGGTATATAACGATCCCGAATCAGGACGGGATCGACCTGAATGCGAGAATTGTGCTGCCCGCCGAATTCGATCCCTCCCGGACTTATCCCGTCATCGTCTACGTATACGGCGGCCCGCACGGGCAGATGGTGCGGGATCAGTGGCTGGCGGGATGGCCGCTCTGGTTTCAGTACATGGCAGGCAAGGGCTATATAATCTTTTCACTGGATAACCGGGGGACGAATAACCGCGGCCTGGCTTTTGAGCAGGCGATCCACCGTCAGCTGGGAGAGCTGGAAGTGCAGGACCAGATGGCCGGCATCGATTACCTGAAATCCCTCCCCTACGTGGATAGTGAGCGGATCGGTGTGCATGGATGGAGTTACGGCGGGTTCATGACCGTATCGATGATGACCCGTCACCCCGGTGTGTTCAGGGCCGCGGTCGCAGGCGGTCCGGTGATCGACTGGCGTTACTATGAGGTCATGTACGGTGAGCGGTATATGGATACGCCCCAGTCCAATCCTGAAGGGTATGACAGGGCCAGTCTGCTCAATTATGTGGATCAGCTCGAAGGCAGCCTGCTGCTGATTCACGGAACCGTGGACCCGATCGTGGTCTGGCAGAACAGCCTCTCGTATCTGCGAAAAGCGATCGACCTGGGCAAGCAGGTAGACTACTTCGTCTATCCCGGCCAGGAGCACAATATGCGGGGAAGGGACCGCGTTCACCTCTACCAGAAGATCAGCGATTATTTCGATCTGCATATGCGCTGAACGCTATCGCGTCGGGGGGCCGGCAGGCGGTGATGCCTCCAGTACTCCCTGATCCTCCGCGTGGAACGAAGATCCGGCGCCTCCGCCGGATCTTCGTTTTTCCGGGGGCCGTCCTCCCGGCCCTTCAGGCCGCGCTGTCGCGGCAGAGATAGCAGAGACGCTGGACATGCAGCTCGGCATAGGGTACGCTGCGGTCAAGCGCTTCGTACACCGGTTTCAGATGAGACGTGCCGCAGGTGTCGAACATGCGGAAAACGCGTCGCTGCTCCCGCCCGCTCAGCGTGGAAAGGGCGGCCAGGCGGTCGGACCGGAGCGTATCCCCGTTGAGGATGAATTCATACAGGCTGGCGAGCAGTGTCCGCCGTTCGACCCTGTAGCGACGCATCAGTTCCGGAACCGGTACACCCTCATTGAACAGTTCTCCCATGCTGATATATCGCGGTTTTCGCCCCGGCCGGTGGATCTGCACCGATGCCCGGCACCTCCCGGTATTACGGCAATAGGTGTCTATGAGATCGAGGAAGAGAGAGCCGTACCGCCGCATCCGGTATCTGCCGACACCGTGAATCTCGATCATGTCCGATTTCGTGCGCGGCTGAAAGGCGGACATCTCGATCAGGGAGCGGTCCGGAAAGATAAGATATGGCGGTACACCGTGACGATCGGCAAGCTGGGTTCGTTTACTGCGGAGGATCTCAAAGAGTTCCTCATCGTAGGTAAGCCGGGTTACCTGTACGGAAAGGGGTGCTGTCGGTCCGGGATTTCCGGAACGCCGCCGGGACGCACGGTTCCTGCCGTGGTCTCTGTCGCGGCAGTTGTCGCACATGCCGCAGCGTGAGAAATCGGCCTTTTCACCGAAATAGGCCAGCAGCGGTATGCGGCGGCAGGCGGTGGTCTCGGCGAACGAGACCAGTTTGCGCAGGTGGGCCCGGGCGATACGCTGTTCCCGCTGATCCATTTTACTGATAAAATAGTCGATTTTTCCGCGATCACGATGACTGAACAGCAGCAGACAGCGGGCGGGCAGTCCGTCACGGCCCGCCCTGCCGATCTGCTGATAATAGGACTCGATGTTCTTGGGCAGATCATGGTGGATGACAAACCGGACATTCGCCTTGTCGATACCCATGCCGAAGGCGATGGTGGCCACCATTATCCGGATGGAGTCATTGATGAACAGCTCCTGGTTCCGGTCGCGCACCTCGGGAGAGAGTCCCGCATGATACGGGCGTACGGCGAGGCCAAGATCATCGAGCACCGCTGTCAGCTCTTCAACCTGCTTTCTCGAGAAACAGTAGATGATGCCGGACCCGTCGCGATGGAGGCGAATACAATCGAGGATCTGGCCGAGAGGGTCCGTTTTCGGTGAGACCTGCAGGTAGAGATTTTTCCGGTCGAAACCGGCAATGAAGGTGTCTGATTCCCTGAACCCGAGATTGGACCGGATGTCCTTCTGCACCCTCGGCGTTGCCGTGGCCGTGAGCGCGAGACAGCAGACACCGGGAAAGCGCTGGCGGACATGGGCGATCTGCCGGTATTCGGGGCGGAAATCGTGGCCCCATTCGGAAATACAGTGCGCCTCATCGATGGTCAGGCAGCGAACGGGAACCGATGCGAGCAGAGAGAGGATCGACGGCAGCAGCAGTGTCTCGGGGGCGACGTAGAGTAGCTTGACCGATCCGTTCCGGATATGTCTGATATTGTCGGCATAGGCTTTTCGTGAGAGTGTGCTGTTGAGATAGACCGCCTCTATGCCGCGGCCGTGCAGCTGTTCCACCTGATCCTTCATCAGGGATATCAGGGGAGAGACAACGATGGTGAGCCCGTCGCGCACCAGAGCCGGCAGCTGATAACAGAGGCTCTTCCCCCCGCCTGTGGGCATGACGGCGAGCGTGTCCCCGCCCCGCAGCGTATGTTCGATGATTTCCCGCTGAAGCGGACGAAAGGCATCGAATCCGAAATATTTTTTCAGCATCATGTGCAGTGTCATGGAGGCCATCCTGATATGATACGGGCGGTATAATACCCAATGTGCGTGACAAAGTCAATGATTTGCCCTTCACGTCCCCGATATGTAAATAAATAACCGGATCGATGAGGGGTTTTCCGTCCCACACGCCTGGGGCCGAGGACCGAAGCCCGTCTCTGGTGAAAAGTGCTTGCATCATGTGTGTTCAGTGATTAGTTTCTATGGACCCGAATCCCTTTTCCGCTCTCTCTCACCATACCCGGAGGAACAATGAAACGGTTCACTGTGCTGGTCATAATGGTCTGCGCGGCGGCTTCCGCGGCCGCTCAGCAGGAAAATCCGGATCCTCAGCTTTCCGTGTTCCACACTATTTCAAGTGAGCGACTGCTTGCCTATGCCGACACCCTCAGTTCCCCCGGGTTTGGAGGCCGTCTTACCGGTTCACCCGGTTTTACCGCCGCCGCTCAGTGGGTTGCCGGGTATCTCGAGCGATGGGGACTGCAGCCGGCGGGGGATGCCTCCACCTATTTCCAGACGTTTGAAATACCCTGGGTCGAGGTCAAGGATGCGGGCGCGCTTGGCCTGCATCTATCCGGCAATGACGGTGAGATGCTGGATAAATGGTACCGTCCGGTTGCCGACTTTTATCCAGGCACCAATTCAGACAGCGGCAGTGTCACCGCCGAGGTCATCTACGCGGGACATGGGGTCACCGCCCCTGAACGCGGATACGATGACTACGCCGGGATAGATGTGCGGGGGAAAATTGTCCTCATCGACATCGATGTACCGGTATCCCGCGACGACGATCAGTATGCCGACTGGGTGCCCTACTGCTATCATCAGTATAAATTGAACAACGCGGCCGCCCATGGCGCGGCCGGGCTGCTCTATGTCAATCATATCGCCAATCCCAACACCAGCTACAATGAGGGCCTTATCTACTGTCATATCAGCGGAGCCGTGGCCGAAGATATCTTCTTCAATACGGGAAAATCATACAGCGGGGTGAAAAAGCGGATACAGGATACCCGCAGTCCCGCTTCGTTCGCCACCGGTAAAACCGTGACCATCACCGCGCACACCGTCTTCCATCCCCGGGGAGAGGGCTGCAATGTCGCCGGCCTCATCCCCGGCAGTGATCCGAAGCTGAAAGAGGAGGTGATCATTGTCGGCGGCCATCTCGACGGGGTGGGCGACCTGGGATTTCTGCTTCCGGGAGCCCTCGACAATGGTTCGGGTGTTGCAAATATGATGGAAGCCGCCCGGGCCCTGGCGCAGTCGCCGGTTGCCCCGAAACGGTCCATTCTCTTTCTTTTTATCGGAGGGGAAGAGTGCGGCCTTCTCGGCAGCCAGCTCTACTGCCGGAATCCCCTTTTCCCGAAAGAAAACACCGTCGCCTATTTCAATCTGGATATGGTCGGCACCGGCAGCGGGCTGCGGGTCGGCGGAGTCGAATCATTCCCGCTGATCGAAGCCTGCTTCACACGCGCGAACGATCAGTACATACACCGGCCGCTGCGTGTATCCGAATACCGGGAACCGGGCGTGGGCAGGCCGAGAAGCGACGGCGTCATTTTTGCCAGGGAGGGATACCGGTCGTTCAGTTTCGGTACGTTCCGTCAGGAGGGCGACCCCCGGACCCCAACCTACTACCATCATCCCCTGGACAGGATTGACACGCTCGATCCAGAAATCATGGAGGATGTGGCGAAGCTGATGTATCTGGGGCTCACCCGCATGGCCCGGGCGGATCGGCTGTTCCGGTGAGCAGAGCGATATGAGAAACGTGACGGGAGCGATCCGGTAATGACTAACAGGGAACGGTTTCAGGCGGTGATGGGGTTTCGTCCGTTTGACCGGCTGCCGGTGCTGGAGTGGGCCGAGTGGTGGGATGCAACGATTCTTCGCTGGCACGGAGAAGGGCTGCCGGCTGCCGTTACCGGCCGCTATGACATCTGCCGGTATTTCGGTCTCGATATGTACCGTCAGGACTGGGTGCAGGTGCGCGGCGCGGCCTGCCCGAAACCGCCGTCTCACGGTGCGGGAATTCTTCGTGATGAGAACGATTATGAGCGGCTGCTGCCGCATCTGTTCCCTGAGGCAGGGGTTGACCGCTCTCTCTGGGAACAATGGGGACGGGAACAGGAGCGGGGAGAATCGGTGCTCTGGTTCACCGTGGAGGGCTTTTTCTGGTTTCCCCGGGAACTGTTCGGCATCGAGAACCATCTCTACGCCTTTGCCGATCATCCGGCTCTCATGCACCGGATGAACGAGGACCTCGCCCGCTGGATCTGCCTGGTCATCGATGATATCTGCTCTGTCTGCAGTCCCGATTTCATGACGTTCGCCGAAGACATGAGCTACAATCACGGGCCCATGCTTTCAAAGGCGCTTTTCGACGAGTTCATGCTTCCCTATTACCGGCAGGTGGTCCTGAAATTGAAAGAGAGGGGGATCATCCCCTTCATCGATTCCGACGGCGATATCTCCATGCCCGCCGCCTGGTTTGAAGAGGCGGGACTCGAGGGAGTGCTTCCGCTGGAGCGGCAGGCGGGTGTCGATCTTACGGCTCTCAGGCGGACGCATCCCCAGCTTCGGTTTATGGGACATTTCGACAAGATGGTGATGACCGGGGGGGAGGCGGCGATCCGGGCCGAGTTCGAACGGCTGCTGCCGCTGGCGGCGGCAGGCGGGTTCATCGTCGGGTGTGATCATCAGACACCGCCGGGAGTATCGCTGGATGACTACCGCCTCTATCTCTCGCTGTTCAGGGAATATGCGGATGCGGCAGGCGAGCTCAGCCGGGCGGGGTGAGATGCGGGACCGGATCCGGATAAAAAAAACCCGGCGGCTGGGGCCGCCGGGTCAAATAGCCGGAGAAGCATGCTATTTGAGCAGTTCCATTACCTTGGCCCTGAGCTCTTCCCCTCTGAGATTTTTGGCAATGATCACGCCCTCTTTGTCGAGGAGCACCGTGTGGGGAATTGAGTTGACGCCGTAGAGTTTTGCCACCCGGTTGTCCCAGTACTTCACATCCGACACATGGTTCCAGATGAGGCCGTCCTCTTCGATGCCTTTCAGCCAGGCTTCCCGGCTGTTGTCCAGTGAGACGCCGAGAATATCGAAGTCTTTTCCCTGTACTTCTTTATACAGTTTGACCACATTGGGATTTTCCTGCCGGCAGGGGCCGCACCATGATGCCCAGAAATCGATGAGCAGGTACTTGCCTCTGAAATCCGAGAGTTTGATCATCTTGCCGTCGGGATTCTCCATTTCGAATTCGGGGGCGGTTTTGCCGATGTCGACCGTCTCGAGCACCGCGATCGACTTCTCAAGCAGATCGTAGTATATCGTGTTTTTAGCCGTACCGCTGAACGCGGCGACCCGGTCTTTCAGCTCCGGCAGCGAGAGGTCATACCGCAGCTGGCGGTAGAGGTAGTAAGGACCGATGGCCGTGGCAGCATTCGCCTCGGCTTCTTCTTTTATGATGGCCTGCTGTTTATTGCTGATCTCGTTTGCCCGGTCCCTGATTTCGGCGATTTTGGCAGCGTCATTGTCATTCTGCGCTTCCCGATAGGCGGCATAAAGAGGCTGCATCTCCTCCTGGAGCGGTTGCAGTTTTTCGTTGATTCCGTCCATGATCTCCTGGGTTGCCGATCCCGAGATAATCACGCCGGTGAGACTGTCCGCTTTGCCGGAAATGGTGATTGTGCCGTTTTCCAGGAAAAACATGGGAATGCCCCGTTTGCCCTCGACGGTCAGGCGGGCTTCCTGCGGACCCTGGACCTTGCCGGAGAGGGTGAACGTGCCGTCGGTCACGTCTGCGGAATCTACGGCGGCGTATTTTCCGTTCTCATCAAGAGTCGTCAGAATCACTTTGCCGCTCAATCCCTGGATATTGCCGGTAACGGTAAATCCGCCCATCTGCCCGCAGGCTGCGATCAGCAGGGCGATGCCCAGGATCGTTATTGCTGTCTTTTTCATTGTGTAACTCCTTTTATCTGGATAAACTTAATCCTGCTAAAATACGGAATCATTTGGCGAAAAGAAAGACTTTTTTTGCAGGGGTGGTCCGCCGCCGCCCGCGGGTGACGCCAGCCGGCGCCGGTCGGGTAAGCGAATAAGAACGGGAAAGAGTTGCTTTTTTGGAAAAAAAGATGTAAACTGTTATCTATTTGTCAGTTGCAGATAAAAAAGGAGCCGATACATGACTGCAGACCAGCTGGATCATCAAAGCGGCGGGGGATTCACTCCGGGGACAAAACTGTTCCGGTTCACTGTACTCATTTTTGCAAGTTTACTGACGTTCGGCAGCTATTTCGCATATGACATTATCGGTGCAGTGGCTCCCAGCCTCATCGAGGATCTGGGTGCGGCCCGCGGTACGGTGGGTACGATGTACACCATGTACAGTATCGCCGCCATTCTCTCCGTATTTATCGGCGGGGTGCTCATTGACCGGCTGGGGACACGCAGGGCGAGTATGATCTTTTCCGTTCTGGTGCTGGCCGGAGCGCTCATTGTCGCCCTTTCCCGGTCTATTCCCGTTCTGTTTGTCGGGAGGTTCATTTTCGGGGCGGGTTCGGAACCGCTGGTCGTGGCCCAGAGTTCCATTCTGGCCCGCTGGTTCAAGGGCAAGGAACTGGCCCTCTCTTTCGGCATTGCCTTGACGGTCAGCAGGCTGGGAACCCTCTTCAGTTTCAATACCGGAGAGCTGATCACCAGCCATTTCGGCGGCTATCGCTATGCACTGATCGCCGCTGTCCTTTTCTGTATTATTTCGCTGCTGGCCAACATCGCCTATGTGTTTTTCGACCGGCGGGGCGAACGGGCGCTTCAGCTCAAAGACAGCGATACGGAAGAAAAAATCGTTCTCAGGGATGTCAGGCATTTCAAACCCAGCTTCTGGTTTGTCACCATGCTCTGTGTTACCTTTTACTCCGCTATCTTTCCGTTTACCGCTCTTTCGACGGATTTTTTCGCCGACAAATGGGGAATCGCGCGGGTGGCGGAAACATCCGGCGGCTTCCTGGTCCAGGTATTCGGCAGTTTCCTGCATATGGGCAGCACGGCCGGAGGCATCACTTCGATCATCATATTCGCTTCCATGATCGCCGCCCCCTTTGCCGGGCATCTGGTCGACAGATTCGGAAAACGAGCCACCCTGATGATATTCGGATCACTGATCATGATCCCCAGTCATCTGGTAATGGGCATCACCACGCTCTATCCAATCCTGCCGATGATTACCCTCGGCATCGCATTCGTGCTTGTTCCCGCGGCCATGTGGCCGTCAATTCCCATGGTCGTCTCCAAGGAACGGGTGGGAACGGCGTTCGGTCTCATGACCATGATCCAGAATATCGGCCTGGGACTGTTTCCCTTTCTTAACGGAAGGCTGCGGGATGTGACGCAATCCTATACCGCAAGCATGATCATGTTTGCCGGTCTCGGCGCCGCCGGACTGATTTTCGCCCTGCTGCTGAAGCGGGCGGACCGGAAGGCGGGCAGCATCCTGGAACATCCGTAACGGCACTGGCCGGCGCTGCCGGACCGACGGAGATTTTCATGAATATAAAAAAAAACAGATACAGCGCACCAGGGGCCGACCCGGCCGGCGGCGGTCTCAGACGGCTGCTCGCCGATCTCGATCCCCGGTCTGCGGTCATTCTCCTGATTGTCCCGATCGTTCTCACTGTCTGGGTCTACTACGGCAAAAAGGGTAATTGTGCAGCCGTGTTCCCGGCATTCGGTCCGGGTTCGAACGCCGATGTATACGCGACAATATACGAGTATATGGCGGCGTTTTTCCTCATGTTCCTGATACCGTTTATGGTCGTCAGGACGGCCTTCAGAACCGGGCTAAGGGAACTCGGCCTGCGCACAGGAGATCTGCGCTACGGGCTGCGCTTTCTCGCCGTTGCCGCTCCGCTGTTTCTCCTGTCGGCCTACCTTGGCTCGGCGGATCCCGCGATGCAGGCGGAATATCCTCTGGCCGGGAGCTCCATGACCCACGCACCCCTGTTCCTGGCTGTGGAACTGTTCTACCTGATCTATTATTTCAGCTGGGAATTTCTCTTCAGGGGACTGATGCTTTTCGGTCTGGAAAAACGCTTCGGCGCGGCGGCGGCGATCCTCATTCAGACCATTCCCTCGGCGATCGTCCATATCGGCAAGCCGGCCTCCGAGAGTTTCGCCGCCATTTTCGCCGGACTGCTTTTCGGGTTCCTTGCGGTCCGGACCCGTTCATTTCTCTATCCGCTGATTCTGCACGCGGTGATCGGGATCGGTACAGACCTTTTTATCACGTTGAGAATGGGATAGACGCATGCATGTTCTGGTAACCGGCGCCAACGGATTTGTGGGCGCGGCTCTCTGTAAAAAATTGCTCGAGAACGGGGAATCAGTGCGAGGGCTGGTGCGCGGGACGAGCGATCTGTCGCTTCTGGAGGGAGCCGACATCACGCTTGAGTACGGGTCGCTGAGCGATCGCGAATCGCTGGGCCGGGCCGCTGCCGGCGCGGACCTCATTTTTCACGTCGCCGCGGCGGTCAGTGACTGGGGGAGCATGGCGTATTTCCGCAGCATCAACGTGGAAGGCACCCGCAATGTGCTCGATGCGGCAGCGGCAGCAGGAGTGAAGCGGGTCGTGCTTGTCAGTTCGGTGGCCGTGCACAGTTTCATCGATGCCAGGAACATGGACGAAGGGTCACCCCAGGAACCGACACCCTACCCCTACTGTCAGACGAAGCGGGAGGCTGAAGCCCTTGCCCTCGACTATCATCACCGGGGCGGGGTCGAAGTGGCCATCGCCAGGCCGGGCGATGTCTGGGGACCGGGAGACAGGACCAGTCTGCTGAAAATGGCATCAATGCTGAAAAACGGCGCCATGGGCTACATCGGAGGAGGCAGAAAACTGGGAGCGTTCTCCTATATCGAAAATCTCGTCGACGGCATCATTCTGTGCGGATACAGGGCCGAAGCCGTGGGCGAAGCTTTTATCATCACCGACGGTACACAGATGACCTGGCGCACCTATTTTGAGAAGCTCACCGATGCCATCGGCGTACCGCGGCCCCGGTTTTCCCTGCACCCGGCTCTGGCCTGGGGGCTCGCGTCCCTGATGGAAGCGGTGTATTCCCTGTTTCGAATTTCCTCGAGGCCTCCACTGACCCGTTACCTTGTCGACCATATGCGCTGTGACACCCATTTCAGCATTGCCAAGGCGCGGAAGCTGCTGGGCTACGAGCCGGCGGTGAACACCGATGAGGGTATTCGCCGTACCGCGGCCTGGTTCCGGTCCGTTGTCGGCGATGGAAAAAAATAAATATTTTTTAGTGTATGCGGTTTACTGATAGCATTGGGATGTGCCGGTGAAGCGAAAAGACAGCACGACATACCTGCATAAGATCGGTGCGATCGCCGACCGTGAGGGGGTCGATCTCTACGCGGTGGGCGGGTATGTACGGGACATGATTCTTGGTCGGAAAACCGGAGAAATCGATTTTGTGGCTGTGGGAGACGCGCCGGCACTTGCCCTGGAAACATGCCGCCGTCTCAACGGGCACGGATTCGTCGTCTATGAAAAATTCGGCACCGCTTCTTTTCTCCTTGACGGCAGGCAATTCGAATTTGTCACCGCGCGGGCGGAGACCTATCATGTCGATTCCCGAAATCCCGAGGTTCGGCAGAGTTCGCTTGACGATGACCTGAGGCGACGGGATTTCACCGTAAACGCCCTGGCCATGAAGGTAAACCGGAAAGGATTCGGTGACATTTTTGATCCCTTTAACGGCCGCCGGGACATCAAACGACGGCTCATTCGCACGCCCCTTGACCCGGAACGCACCTTCTCGGATGATCCGCTCAGGATCATGCGGGCGGCCCGGTTCGCCGGTCAGCTGAATTTCCATATAGCACCGGAGACACTGGCTGCCATGGCAGGTGAAAAGGAGCGGCTGAAGATCGTCTCCCAGGAGAGGATAACCGCTGAATTGCTGAAAATACTGTCACATCCGAAACCGTCAATCGGGCTTCGTATCCTCCAGGATACCGGTGTTATGGAGATCATTTTTCCGGAACTGGCGCATCTGTCAGGGGTCGAGCAGCGGGACGACTACCACCACAAGGATGTATTCGCGCACACGCTGAAAGTGGTTGATAACGCCGCGGCCATAAGCGACGACATTCTGCTTCGCTTCACTGCACTGGTGCACGATCTGGGAAAACCGGCGGTGAAGCGGTTTGAAGAGGGCCTGGGCTGGACGTTCCATTCCCATGAGCTGGTGGGAGAGCGCATGCTGAACGGCATCTGCAGACGCCTGAAGCTCTCCAACGAATTCAAGCACTACAGTAAAAAGCTGACGCGGCTGCATATGCGTCCCATCCAGCTCATCGGCGAAGAAGTGACGGACTCGGCCGTGAGGCGCCTGCTGGTACAGGCAGGCGACGATGTTGAAGCGCTCATGACGCTCTGCAGGGCCGATATCACGTCGGGGAACCCGGGAAGGGTAAAAAAACACCTGGCGAATTTCGATCATGTTGTCCAGCGAATGCAGGAAGTGGAAGAGAAGGACAAGATGCGGGCCTTTCAATCGCCCGTGCGGGGAGATGAGATCATGCGTATCTGCGGACTGGAGCCGGGTCCGGCAGTGGGAAGAATAAAAAACCGGATAGAGGAGGCGATCCTCGACGGCACTATCCCCAATGAATATGACGCTGCCATGGCTTACCTGCACGAGATAAAGGATCAGTATTCGCCGCCGCACTGACATGCTCAATATCTAAACAGCCGTTTCATGAAACAGTTAACGGTTTTTTCATGAAACAAAACGGTATATTTCCCGTTAGACAATTAATGCGTACACGACACAAAAGGAGGCAGATGCTATGAACGGTGACGCTTCGGAAAAGCAGGGGATGAGCGCATTCGCAAAAATTATCGGTATTTTCAGTTCACCAACAGAAACATTTAAACAGATCGATGAACGGCCTACCTGGCTGCTGCCATTCATCATCATGGTAGTTGTCATACTGGCAAGCCAGTTTCTGCTGCTCGACATTTCTCTTACCGACCGGCTCGCGATTGCCGAGGCGCGGGATCTCCCTGCCGAGCAGATGCAGGCGGCCAGGGCGCAGATGGAAGGTCCGATGAAGTATATCGGTTTCGCTTTTATGCCCATCGGGCTCATTATTGTCTGGGTGGTCATTGCGGCGGTTTTCCTTTTTGCCGGAAACGTCGTGATGGGCGGCAAAACCCAGTTCAAGAAGCTGCTGGCGGTCGTTGCCTGGACAAGCCTCATAGGGATCGTTCAGGTGCCTCTCTATTCATTTCTCGTTTATTCAAAAGGGACGACTCACGGAGTGACAACAAGTCTCGCCGCCCTGCTGCCGCTTCATGCTATCGGAGAAAAACCGGCACTGCTGTATCAGATACTGTCCAAGTTCGATATTTTTCCCATCTGGCAGCTGATCCTCTGGATCCTGGGCGTCTCCGTCGTCTACAAATTCACCGTGAAAAAATCAGCGACGATGATTGTTTCGATCTGGGTGATATACATAATTTTTTCCATTGCGCTGGGACAGATTTTCGGCGGGATGTTCGGCGCATAACAGCATTCAAGAGGAAGGTACTATCATGAAACGGTTGGTTTCTTTACTGGTTTTAATCACGCTGATCGGCGCTGCCGGCCGCCTGCAGGCACAGGAAGGGGCCCTGACCCTGGAAGAGTGCGTGGCGATCGCGCTTGAGCACAATCCTGATCTGGTGCGGGGACGGTTTACCCTTAAGATGGCGGGGAAAGACGTCACGGTGGCAATGTCGAATTTTCTGCCTTCGGTTTCGGCGAGCATGGGATACAATCATTCCGTACTTGGTCCCTCTTCCGTGACGAGAATAGATCCCACCACCGGTATCCCGGTGCCGCTGCAGCCGATGGAAATCAAGTCCTGGTCTTCGAACGCGGGACTGAGCGCGAACATCACTGTATTCAACGGCGGCTACAACATTTACAATTACAAACAGAGCAGGCATCTCGCACAACAGGCGGAGCATACGTTTGTCAATACCCGGCAGACAGTACTCTATACGGTAAAGGAGCGGTACTACAACCTGCTCAAGGCCGAGAAGCTGCTGGAAGTGGCGGAAGAGACCCTTAAATCCTCTGAGGAATCGTTCAAGAAGGCTAATGTCCTCTATGAAGTCGGCAAGGCATCGAAGTCGGACGCATTGAAGGCGAGAGTCCAGATCGAATCGGACCGGCTCTCTCTCATCCGGGCGGAGAACAGCCTGGCCATCGCCCGGGCGTCGCTGAACTACGTGCTCGGATTTGATGTCGATAAAGTGATAAAAGTGGTCGACAATCTCGAGGTGCCGGAAGTCGAGCTCGCATATCCGGACGCGATGGCCAATGCCGTTATGAACCATCCGCAGCTGAAAAGCAGTGAACTTGGTCTGCTGGCCGCAAAAGACGGGGTGGGCATGGCGGTTTCCCGGTTTCTGCCGCGTCTGGGAGCATTTTACGGCTATTCCTGGCGTAACGAGGCATTTAAACAAATCAATAATATGTTCGATTCCGATTACAACTGGTATGCCGGTTTTTCTCTTTCTTTGCCGGTTTTTTCCGGATTTTCGCGAAACGCCATGCTTAGCAAAGCCAAGCTGAACCGAAACTATGCTGCAGAAAGTGTGGATCAGATACGGCGAGAGATCGCGCTTGAGGTGAAGCAGGCGTATTTTGAGATTCAACAGTCAAAGCGGGCGATCGAAGTGGCTGAGAGCGCCCTGGAGGCCGCGGAAGAGGACCTGAAGCTCAATCAGGAGCGCTACAGTCTGGGAGCGGGCACGATGCTCGATCTGATCAACGCGCAGGTGTCATACACGACCGCGAAGAGCGATCGTATCCAGTCTCTCTATACCTACAAATACGCGATAGCCAGACTGCAGAAAGCGATGGGATTACTGGAAAAATAGGATTCGATACTATTTGAGGGAGTTGATGGCATGAAAAAGTCGGCAAATAAAAAAGTATTCATTTTCATCGGCGTTATTGTCGTCCTGGCAATCATCGTTGTCAGTAATTTGAAAAAAAGCGGACCCAAGGTCACGGTACAGACTGAAAAAGTCAAGCGGGGGCGTATCGTTGCCACGGTGTCGGGATCGGCCCGCATCCAGCCCGAGGTGCAGGTAAAGATCTCGGCGAAAGTGAGCGGTCAGATCATGGATCTCGCGGTTGAAGAAGGCGATTATGTTCAGAAAGGACAGTTCCTGGTGCAGCTCGATCCTGTCGCCTACCGGGCCGCTGTAGACCAGTCACAGTCCAATCTCGACTACGCCGAAGCAGGCTATAAAAAGGCGGAAAGCGAATATGAGCGCGCACAGGCGCTGTTCGAAAACAACCACAGTTCCAAGGCAGAACTGGAGATCGCGAAATCAACCTACGAGCAGAGCAAGGCGCAGGTCGAACAGAGCCGGGCCTCTCTGGAACAGGCCAAGGACAATCTTGAAAAAACCACCATTTATGCACCGATGGCCGGAACCGTCAGCCAGCTCAACAAAAAGGCGGGCGAGATGGCAATGGGTTCCCAGTTCACCCTCGATGTCATCATGATCGTTGCTGATCTCACGAAAATGAGGGCGGAGACCGAGATCGACGAAAATGACATCGTTGCCGTTACCCTGGGAGATTCAGCGAATATCGAAGTCGATGCGTTTCCCGATTCGGTATTCAAGGGAATCGTCACGGAAATCGCGAATACCGGCACCACCCAGGGGCAGGGGACCCAGGCCGAAGTGACCAACTTTCTCGTCAAGGTGGCGATGGTCGATCCTCCCGCCCGGCTGCGTCCCGGGATGAGCGCCACGGTCGATGTGATAACCGAAACCCGTCAAAACGCCCTGAGTATTCCCATTCAGTGCCTTACCGTGCGCGCGCCGCTCACCGAGAAGAGCGAATCAGCGGATTCGACGCAGGCGATGCCCGCGACCGGTTCCGAGGAAAACATTCAGGTCGTTTTCCGGATCGAGGACGGAGTGGCCAAACAGGTGCCGGTGACCGTTGGCATTTCCAGTGAACGCGATTACGAGGTAATTGAAGGGCTGGAAGAGGGCCAGGAGATCGTCAGCGGCAGCTACCGGGTGCTCTCGAAGGAGCTCAAGGACGGCACCGCCGTAACCGTGGACAACAAGGCGGTTAAAATAGGTGATGAGACGAATTAGCAGCGCAGCGTTTTCAAGGAGCATACTATGTTAATCGATTTAAAGAAAATCACGAAAGACTACCATGTCGGAACTCAGACGGTGCACGCGCTGCGCGAGATCAATCTTGGGATCGATTCCGGTGAATATGTGGCGATCATGGGTCCATCAGGATCGGGAAAATCGACGCTGATGAACATCCTCGGCTGTCTCGATACCGCCACGGAAGGCATCTACAATCTCAACAAATCGAATGTCAGCGAGCTCAACGATGACCAGCTGGCCGAGATCCGCAACCGCGAGATCGGGTTTGTGTTTCAGACGTTCAACCTGCTGCCGCGGGCGACAGCGCTGCATAATGTGGAGCTCCCCCTGATTTACAAGGGCGTGTCCGCCGCAGACCGGAAAAAGCGAGCCGAGGCGGCCCTTGATAAAGTCGGGCTGTCGGACCGTATGACCCACCGTCCCAATGAACTGTCCGGCGGTCAGCGCCAGCGGGTGGCGATCGCCCGGGCGCTGGTAAATGACCCTTCCATCATTCTGGCCGATGAGCCCACCGGAAACCTCGATACCCGTACGGGTGACGAGATCATGGAAATGTTCGAAGCCCTTCATGACGAGGGCAATACGATCATCATGGTCACCCATGAAGAGTACATCGCCGAGCATTCCGACCGGATCATTCGCCTGCGGGACGGACTGATCGAACGGGATGAAGCCGCCTGAAAAGGGCCGGAGGCCGCATGAGATCGTGGATTGAAATAGTGGAAGGGGTCAAAATCGCGCTGGGAGCGATCCGCACGAACAAGCTGCGGAGCTTTCTGACGCTCCTGGGTATTATCATGGGAGTGTCAACCGTGATCGGCATCTCTTCGCTCACCCAGGGACTCGACAAGACGGTTGGAGAAGAACTTTCCACCCTTGGATCGGATATTCTCTACGTTGCAAAGTTCCCATGGACGGAGCGGATAGATTTCGAGGAGTATCGCAACCGTAAAGACATCACCATGAGAGAAGTGGAGGCGCTCAAGGAACGGGCCACGCTGGCCGTGGGCGTATCGCCGTCCGTCGATGCGACCCGTACCGTTAAATACAGGAATAAATCACTGGAAAACGTCTCTATCTCCGGCACCGATGAAGTAAAAACGGGCAATGTTTATCCGGTTCTGGGCCGGGATCTCACCGCTGCCGACTGCGAGCATCGCCGGAGCGTCTGCGTGATCGGCTGGGATGTCGCCGAGAATCTTTTTGAAGACAAGGATCCCATCGGGCAGCGGATCAAGATATCGGGACACACCTTCAGAGTGATCGGCGTTTTGGAAAAACAGGGTGATCTTTTCGGGATGAACCAGGATCAGAGTCTGAAAATTCCCATTGGTGTTTTCTTCAAGCTGTTCGGGCACCGCCGCAGCATTACCATCCAGATTAAAGTGGCGGATCCCCTTGTCCTGGAAGAAGCGAAGGACGAGATCAGGGGCATTCTCCGTCAGGTACGCAAGGTCAAGCCCGGTGAGCCCGATAATTTCGGGATCAACCAGATGGATATGATCATGAATTTATACCGCAGCCTCACCGGAGGACTCTACGCCGCGGCGATCGGTGTGGGGGCCATCTCGCTGCTGGTCGGAGGGATCGGCATTATGAATATCATGCTGGTATCCGTAACCGAGCGGACGAAAGAGATCGGTATCAGAAAAGCCATCGGCGCCAAGAGGCGCAATCTGCTCTGGCAGTTTCTCATCGAGGCGGTGACCATCAGTGTTGTGGGCGGTATAATCGGGGTGATCATCGGCTTCGGGCTGGGCAAACTGGTCGCGGCCATTTCGCCGCTGCCTGCGACGGTGACGCTGTGGTCTGTTCTGCTCGGCCTCGGGTTTTCATCGAGCGTCGGCATTTTCTTCGGCATATATCCTGCAAGCAAGGCGGCAAAACTGGATCCAATCCAGGCACTTCATTACGAGTGAGCACGGATCTGCATGGTACAAGGAGACTATAATGGAAATTGTAGAGAGTAAGAAAGGCGCTTTTACGGTTCTGGCGCTGCACGGCGAGCTGATGGGGGGCGAGGAGGCGCAGCCGTTCCAGCAGAAGATTTATGAAGCGGTTGAAAACGAAAAGCTGAACGTGATTCTCGACATGGAACACGTGAAATGGATGAACAGTTCCGGACTGGGCATGATCATGGGTGCCTTGACGACCCTGCGCAGTGGAGGCGGCGATCTCTGCATGATCAATGTTTCCGAGCGGGTCAGGAGGCCGATCGAAGTCACCAGGCTCGACAGTGTGATCCGCATATACGCCAGTCTGGAAGAGGCTGCGGGCAGTTTCAGTGAGGAGGAATGAGATGGCTGATTTGAACCGAGACGAAGTACTGAAAAAAATCGAGACCGGAGATTCTCTCGCCAATCTCAATCTTGCTCAGATCGATCTTTCATACGCCAGTCTTAAAGGGTGTGATCTCAGCGGGGCAAATCTCAGCGGGGCACACCTGCAGAACGCGAATCTCGAGAAGGCCGTGCTCAAGGGTGCGAATCTGACCCACGCGTTTCTGTTCGGAGCCAATCTGGTCGAAGCGGACCTTGAGGGAGCGAATCTGGAGAATACGAATCTTCAGGACTCCAATCTGGCAAACGCCTCCCTGAAGGGGGCGCGCATGTCCCGCATTTCTCTCTTCGGCGCTGCCCTCGAGGGCGGGAATCTGGAAGGAGCGGATCTGTCGCACGGGAAACTGAAACGGGCCCGGCTGACGGGCGCGAATCTCAGGGGTGCCGTGCTGAAGGGAACCCACCTGCAGCGGGCTGTCCTGAAAAACGCCGATCTTACCGGCGCTGACCTGGAAGGCGCGAACCTGAAGAACGCCGATGTCAGCGGGGCGGTATTGAAAGACGCCAATATGAACGGGTGCATACAGTAGCGACACAAGGAATCCGAGGTCTGTCTGAATGAATTTTAAAGAAAGCATTCTTATCGCCCTGGGAGCGTTGAGGGCCAATAAACTCCGGTCTCTTCTTACCCTGCTGGGGATCGTGCTCGGCGTGATGACCGTAATCAGCACCACAACGATCATCGAAGGCATCAATGCCAGTTTCAGGAAGGAGATGGAGATCATCGGCAGCAACACCTTCTATGTACGGAAATTTCCGGCTATCGTCACGGGCCATGAACAGGAAAAATACCGTAACCGGAAGGAGGTCACCATCGAACAGGCTGAGGCTATCCGTGAACGGGCCACGCTTGTCAGCTACGTGGAGCCCGAATCCTTCACCGGCGGCCACCGTGTTCGCTACGGGGGAGAACGGACCAATCCCGATGTCACCATCATGGGAAGCGGTGTCGGATTTCAGGTGCTCAACGGCCGGTTTATCGACGAGGGGCGGTTCATTCGGGAAATGGACATCAGGGCTAATAGAAAGGTCTGCGTCATCGGCCTGGATATTGTCGAAAAGCTGTTCCCGTTTGAAGACCCCATCGACAAAGATATCAGGGTCGGTCCGGAAAAGTTCAGAGTGATCGGTGTGCTGGAAGAGAAAGGGAATACATTCGGCCAGAGCCAGGACAATATGGTGATAATGCCCTACACAACCTTCCGTAATGTATTCGGCAAGGATCAGTTCATCCAGATAGCCATTCAGGCGAAAGATCCGGAACAGCTGGCCCAGACGATCGATGAGGTTGTGGGCATTATGCGGGTTGAACGCAAGGTCAGGCCCGGCCAGGACAACGATTTTGAAATTCTCACCCGGGATTCGATCATGGATACCTACAATCAGATCACCGGCGTGATTTTCGCCGCCGCGGTCGGCATTGCCATGATCTCCCTGCTGGTGGGGGGTATCGGGATCATGAACATCATGCTCGTGTCGGTGACGGAGCGGACACGCGAGATCGGTATTCGAAAATCGATGGGCGCGAAAAAACGGGACATCCTCTGGCAGTTTGTTGTGGAGGCGGTGGTGCTGGCCGCTTTCGGCGGGCTTGTGGGCATCGCGGTTGGACTGGGCATCGGTGAACTGATCGGAGCCGTCACTCCTCTGCCGGCGGCTGTGCCGGTCTGGGCAGTGATTACCGGTCTGGTGTTTTCTTCAGCCGTGGGTATGTTTTTCGGGATATTCCCGGCCGCGAAAGCGGCAAAGCTCGATCCCATCGTCGCTCTCAGGGCTGAGTAAAATCCTGCCGCATCTTCAGGCCGGTACAGAAGAGTGTACCGGCCGTTTTTTTATATTTACCGCTTGATTTTCTTCGCTATTATCATCATTTTAGTAAAATCTAACCAAATGGGGATCATGGCGGTTTATGTCGATCGCACGCCGTAAAAATGAACATGTGCTCATCTGCCTGCGTGAGGACGTGGAATTTGTCCGCAAAACCGCCGGTTTTGAGCAGTATGACTTTGGGCACTGCGCGCTGCCCGAAATCGATTATGATACCGTTGACACCGGCATCGAATTCCTCGGACGCAGGCTTTCGTTTCCCTTTATGATCTCCGCTCTCACCGGCGGCTCAAAGGAAACCGGGAAGATCAACCAGGTCATCGGAGAGCTCTGCAATGAATTCGATATCGCCGCAGGACTCGGCAGTCAGCGGGCCATGCTGGAGGATGAGGCCGCGATCTCGAGCTATACCGTGGTGCGCAAAGCGGCTCCCCGGGGCGTCATTATCGGCAATATCGGTGCCGCCCAGATCAGGCGGGACGATGCTCCGGACCTGGTGAAGCGGCTGGCGGAAACGGTCGGGGCCGACGCCATGGCGATCCATCTCAATCCGCTGCAGGAGATTCTGCAGCCCGAGGGGAACCGTGATTTTACAGGCGTGTTTCAGGCGCTGGAGAATCTGAGGCGGGCGCTGGAAATCCCGCTCATCGTCAAGGAGACAGGGTGCGGTATCTCCCCTGATCTGGTTGCTCGTTTCACTGAGTGCGGTATCGACTATATCGACGTGGCGGGGGCCGGGGGCACCTCCTGGGCTGCGGTGGAGATGATGCGGACATCCGACGACACCGAATCCGTTTTTCGGGAATGGGGTATCCCGACTGCCGAGTGCATCGAGGCCGGCGCCGCCGTCCCCAATGCGAGGATCATCGCCTCGGGCGGGATCCGGAGCGGACTCGATCTGGCAAAAGCGATCGCGCTGGGAGCGGTGCTGGGGGGCGCGGCCCTGCCCGTGCTGCGGGCGGTTGCCGGCGGCAGTAACGAGGAAGGCCGCCGGTTGATCGGGAAATGGAAACGGGAGTTCACGTCGGTCCTCTTTCTCACCGGAGCGGCGAATGTCGCCACATTCAGGGCGAACAGCCGCATCAGACCCTCTTTTACCCGGGAAACAAGATGAATCCTCATGCTGAATTAACCGTCCTGAAAGATCTGGTGGAAGAGCGTATCGGCACTATATTCGCCCGCCAGAGTCCCGAAAGCCTCTATGATCCCATGGCCTGGGTGATGAAGGCCGGGGGAAAGCGGCTGCGACCGCTGCTGGTGATGCTCAGCTGCCGCAGCGTCGGCGGCACCGTCGAAGACTGCATCGACGCCGCCCTGGCCGTGGAAATTCTCCACGCCTTTACCCTGGTGCATGACGATATCATGGACAATGACGAGACCCGCCGCGGGCTGCCCACGATCCATAAAAAGTGGAACGACGCGACGGCGATCCTCGCCGGCGACGGACTGGTGACCAAGGCGTACCAGATACTGCTGCAGAACGGCAATCATGTCCGGGAGGTGCTGAGCATATTCACCGACGGGCTGATGGAGCTCTGCGAGGGCCAGGCCCTGGACAAGGAGTTCGAAGACCGGGATGGTGTCTCCATGGAGGAATACCGGGAGATGATTCGAAAGAAAACCTCCCGTCTCATCGAGGTCGCGTGTGATATCGGGGCCGTGCTGGGAGGCGCCTCGCAGGAAGAGCGCCGGGCCCTGCATCGGTTTTCTTCGGCGCTGGGCGAGGCGTTCCAGATCCAGGACGATCTGCTCGACCTGACGACGGACGAAGCCGTCAGCGGCAAGCCGCAGGGCAGTGACATCAGCGAACGGAAGAAGACCTTTCTGACCATACATTTTCACGAGCACGCATCGGCCGCGGACAGGACGGCCTTTGCGGAATATTACGGAAGCGGCACGCTCTCCGCCGCTGACAGGGAGAGCGTGATCAGGCTTCTCAACAACGCGGGATCGATCGAGGCGGCACAGGCGGAAATCGCCGCCCTGGCGCGGTCGGCGGTCGAGGGCCTTGGGCGGCTTCCCGGGGAAAATGAGGGCAAAACGCTGCTTCTCCACCTCGCGGAGCAGATACAATACAGAAATAAGTAACAATAAAAAAAAGCACTTGACATTCGGTTGAAAATAGTGTATCATGTTGCCACATATCGCGGGGTGGAGCAGTTGGTAGCTCGTTGGGCTCATAACCCAAAGGTCGCAGGTTCAAATCCTGCCCCCGCTACAACACAAAAAGGGCATACGTTAGTATGCCCTTTTTATGTTGTAGATGATGCGGAAGATTTGAACCTATGGCACCGGAGGTGGCATTAGAGGGTCAATCGCGCGGTGCCCGCGTGATGCGGGCACCTTTATAATGTCTTTTCAATACGCAGACATCGGCGCAGTTTTTCGCGCCGATGTCAATCCTGCCCCCGCTACTAGAGAAAAGGGTCACGGATTAGTGATCCTTTTTCATTTGAAACAGGAGGTTTCTTTTGTATACAGTGTACGCCCTCTATTCTCCGGATTACGACAAAATGTACATCGGGTATACTGCCGATCTAGATGCTCGGTTCAGGTCACACAATGAACTGGCTGTTAAAGGTTATACAGTGAAGTATCGACCTTGGATACTATTATACACTGAAACGTATCCAACAAAATCGGAAGCGATGAAAAGAGAAAAAGAGCTGAAAAGTCATAAAGGCCGGGATTTTATTCGAACTCTAATTAAAAGTTTTCGTACCTGAGGGGCGGCTGATAATTAGTTCGTTGGGCTCATATCCGGCAGCCGCCGGACGCAGGTTCAACCGCGTGGTGCCCGCGTGATGCGGGCACCTTTATAATGTCTTTTCAATACGCAGACAGAGGCGCAGTTTTTCGCGCCGATGTCAATCCTGCCCCCGCTACTACCGAAAAAACAGAGGCTTAGAGACAATAACTCTAAGCCTTTTTTCGTTGGTTCTCACGTTTACCCAGCGCTATACCCAGCAGAAAAGGCGGTATCGAGGCATTTTTGTGATGGTATCCACATCCATTCGCACCTCAACCAACATCAAATTTATCAGTGTGTTACTCAAAGTAACAAGTCAGTATTTTTTAATCCGATGCTTCGTTCTTGTGGTTTTTGGGGGATAGGATCGGTCTTTTATGCAATTTATCCATTAGAACAGATCTAATCTATAAATTATCCTTGCATTCTTTTTTTTTTTGTTATATTGGCCTGAGAAGGGTGTTTATCAACCAATCTTAATCAATCCCACCTCTTTGTTCGGGAGAAGGGTGCAGGATGCATTCACA
>JAFGRY010000009.1 GCA_016934955.1 bacterium
GATCAGCCGCGACCGCGTCCGCCGCCCCCCGGCGGGCTGGCGCGCCGGTTGCCCTACAAGCGTCGTGACGGCAGCGGCCGTCAGCTGCATGCGGAGTTAGGCAGAATCACGGTTGCAGCATCGGGCGACATTTCTCCCGCAGCCAACTTCGCACAGCCACAAGGACCGCTTCCCGGGTATAACGAAAAGCATGATCATCATCGACGACGATCGGGGTGAGCCTGCTGCCGTCAACTGCCTCGATTGCCCTGGCTATTGGAATCATGATTTTTTCCAATGGGGCCGTATCGTCCCTCCAACCCCCGACCAGTAACACCGGCTTCCGACTGAGCACCTCACCATGATTGCGAATATCGAATTCGAATGAATTCGCAAGGATCTCTTCGACGGTCTTCTCTCCGCCAACACCACGCGCCGGATTTCCTCGCATCAGTTTTTCAAAAGCATCCTCCCAGTACACTCTGGTCTTCGGATCGCTGCTAATGTCCTCGGCAAGGGCTCCCAGGTTGCCGGCCCCGATCCCTGCCACACATGACACACGGGAATCACACGCACCGGTCATTAGTGCCACCCACCCACCATAACTGTATCCAATGGCGACAAATCGATCCTTTGCAACAAAGTCAAGACCGGCGTTATCCAGATAGTCAAGAGCCGCCACCACATCCGCTAATGTATGCAATGGAGTGTTTGTGCCCTCGTTCCGGAACATACCCCGATAGTTCATAACCAGAGCATTCCAACCATCCGCCGAAATAGCTGCCCCGATTCCGAACAAATCTCCCTCGCCTCCTGGAAAACCGTGCAAGATAATGACAGTAGGATGCCCGCCCTCACCCGCTCCGCGAAACAGGATTGCGTGAATCAAATCACCATCGCTGCGGAAGGTCACGTCTTGGGGCCTGAGATGGGATTGCTCTTGACTCCTTGCTCCAGAGCCCAAAGCAATCAAAACCAGGAAAGAAGCAATAGCTATGGTAAAATCGCGCATTGGACCCCCCAAGTAAGAAGAAGTGTCTATTCTGCCTAACATAATTATCTCTGCCATCTCGCTCTTCAATTTCAATTACCTAAATAGGTAATAAAAGTCCTGTATAGGTGTTTTTCTAAGGGCATTACCTTTATAAGGTATAAATGAATTCCCTATATAAGACATCTGATAACATGACAACCTTACGATTCCATCCTGCTTTCCAAACCCAAAGCGACAACCTCCCGATACGGTATCTGCCCCATAAACCACACTGCGGATTCCAGCACGCTCCGACAGATTTAATCATCTTCTGTACATATCTTTCATGCTGATATACACGTATCATCACCAGTTTATTGCCGGGTGGTTGTGCCTTCTTCTTTTTCAGCACCGCTTCATCAACAATCACTTCAACCATGGTGTATCTCTTCCCGGATTTTTGGTCATGTCGATATCGTACACCATATAGAGCCACCCACTTCTTGGTTCCGCTCTGACCGGGGTAGAGTGTTTTAACCGACTTCATCCTGAAGTCCTCCTATTAATTATCAGCCGGGGTTGTTACGGCCAATCCCCCTTTGTTGAGTACATGCGTATAGATCATTGTTGAAAACGTATTGCCAGATAAAAGAGTACTCAGCATTCGGATACTTTTATTGCCAAAGCAAATGGCATGTCCACTCTTCCGAAGCCGTTTTCAAGGTCTTTTTTATGCTGCTGCTTAACAAACAGGTATTGTTGCTTCAACCCGTCCACCGCCATGCGCGGCAGGGGCACAACCCGGTCCTTCCCTCCCTTTGCATCCCGAACGGTTATCTGCCGATAATCAAAGTCGATATCCTTGACCCGCAGCCTCAGGCACTCATTCAGCCGCAGTCCAGCGCCGTAAAGCATCGTCGCAATCAGCCGGGGCGTACCGTGAAGATGCTCTATGACATGTTCAACCTCATTCTTTGACAGCACCGTAGGCAGCCGGGCCGCTTTTTTGCCCACACCAGATTTTCACATGTGCCCATTGGCGCTTTCAGCACGTCTCTGTATAATAAAACGATCGCACACAGCGCTTGATTTTGCGTGGCAGCAGCCACCTTTCTAACGACTGCCAGATGGTTCAGAAATTCGGTAACATGTTTCTCGTTCAGCTCTTTGGGATGTCTCGTCCCGTGAAACCGTATATATTCTTTAATCCACCTGATATACGCTTTTTCAGTCTGGAAGCTGAGATGCCGCACCCGCAGAGCGGCACGCACCTGGTCGAGCAGTTTCGGAGGCAGTGAGGTGTGTTCGATGTGAGATGCTGGTCCAGTCATTGCATTCCTTGCACGCGGGCGTTCAGCTGAATCGAAAACCGGATACTGATGACATTGTTGAGATGATTGATAATATAGGAAACGATTGGTAATTGAGCAAGTATTTATTTGTAATCCTGCCGAAAAAAGACTTCTGCTGAATCTCGGAACGGATAAAAAAAAGGCGCCCCCGCAGGGGCGCCCAATGTCAACAGAAACTGTCCTGCAGCGCGATGCTACTTGGTGAACAGCATCTTCATCATCTTCATGGTGTCACCGGCTCTCAGGCGGGCGATATACAGCCCGCTTGCCACCCGCTGGCCGTGCATGTCATCCGCGCGCCAGACCACCTCATGCTGCCCCGCGTCCATCACCTCGTCAACAAGCACTTTCACCCTGCGGCCCCGAATGTCGAACACTTCCAGGATGACCCGGCCCGGTTTCGCGGCTGTGTAGGTTATGGTGGTGCTCGGATTGAACGGGTTCGGATAGCAGGGAAGCAGTTCGTACGACTGCGGCAGCTGCAGCGGCGCTTCCGGGTCCTCCGGATCCTCGACATCCGTTTCCGAGGCCACCGCCCAGGCGATCATGGCAGCCATCAGGTTCGAGCTGTTCTCCAGCGTACTGCAGAAATACGACATATATCCGATCTTGCCGCTTCCATGCACCCGCACGAAGGAGTGAACGTCATCGACACCTGCATCCCAGCGGGCCACGGGAATGGCATCGGCCTTGAGGTGATTGATACCCACGGCTGTGTCATTCACGCACTGAGCGACGACTGACCCCGCTCTCAAGGTCGTTCCAAGGGCGTTGTCGACCGTTGTTCTGGCCACGGCGCTCTGAATTCGGCAGGTGCTGCCGGCGCCGAACCATTCGCGAATCGAGTCGAGATTCTCCTTCGTGTCGCTGATGGCTTCCGGCACATCGTCAAAGAAAATCACCGACCCGCCGTTGGCGATATAGGTCTCGATTTCTCCGACCCGGCCCTTCGGTACCAGCGATGAGTCGGCCATCAGGTAGAGATCGTAATCCGTGAGATCGCCGGGTATCGTGTCGGTGAACACATGATACATATCCAGCGTATAAAAAACATTATAGAGCACGGAATCCATTTCGGTGGCGATTACCGCCGCGCCGTATCCGTCGTAATCATAAGAGACGTAATCCTGGCCGCTTACATGGTCGTAGAGCGGTTCATACTGACGTTTGATAGGCGTGAAACGGTAACGGCCAACGCTGGGCGAGATCGTGCCCGACCAGCCGTTGTCCACCCGCACCCGGTAGACGCCGTTGGCGTCGGTTTTCGTGGTGTCGTGAATAGAACCGAAAATAACGGTGACACCGGCGGTTGGCACACCCTGGGTGTTTCTGATCGTGCCGCTGATCACCACCGTTTTCGGTCCCACCGCTTTATAGTTCTGACTCACCTGGTGGGTGTCGAGATCGGCGTACACGCGTTCCGCCGGGGTGAAAAGCAGGCTGTCTTTCACCGCGGTCACCGTACCCGTCCAGCCGTTGGGCACGGTGATCGTGTAGCGTCCGAAGGGGTTGATCGTCACCGAGTCGGTTTCGCTTTCCGAACTGTAGCGCACATAGCCGCTCATCATCGGCGTGGATTCTTCATCATAAAGAATTCCGGTTATCTCGATCTCGGCCGGACCCCGGTTCGCGAAATCCTGGCCGTCCGCGTCAAAGGCCGCCGCGTCATAGGTTCTCACCTGGGGCTCGAACAGCAGCTCTCCGTGCATCGGCTGCAGCACACCTGACCAGCCGTGCGGCACCTCGATGCTGTAGTCGCCCTGGCTGTCGGTGAGCACCGAATCGTCGCCGCTGTTGTAGTAGACCGCGATGCCTTCGGCGGCGCTGCCGTCGGGATTGGTAATGCTTCCTGAAAGCGTGACCACCGCCGGGCCTTCTACCCAGAAATCGTGGTTCGCGCTGTGCGCGATCACGTTGTTGAAATGCAGCAGCGACGGCTCGAAATCGTGTCCGGTTTTTCTCGGCACCGCGTCGCCGCTCCATCCGGATCCGACAGTAAACAGGTAGTCGCCGTTCGAGTCACTGAGCACCGAATCGCCGGCGGTGCCGTAATAGACAGCCGCACCGACCACCGGATCATCTGAAGGGCTGTAGTACAGACGCCCGGAAATGACCGCCTGGCCCGGACCCACCACCCGGTAATTCTGATCGGCCTGATGGGCGGTGAGCACATTATAGCTGCGGGTCGCCGGCGTGAAGACCTGGCCGTCTTTGGACGGCATTGCCGAGCCCGTCCAGAGAAAGGGCACGCTGAACGTGTAGGCGCCCGAGGCGTCCGTCATGACCGAATCGGTATCACTGTACAGCACCGCCGCATTTTCCAGGGGCGCGCCGCCGACATCGGTGATCACACCGCTGATGTTCAGCATCGGCGCTCCCTCGACCCAGTAGTTCTGGCCGGTCTGGTGAGCGGTTATCGAATAGTACGGCCGCTTGTTGGGTTCGAAATCATATCCGGCTTTCTGCGGTATCACTTCCCCGCTCCAGCCGCTGGGAACGATGATTTCATAGTGCCCGGAACCGTCGCTCATCACCGAATCGTCACCGAAATACACGGCCGCGCCCCCGATGGGTTCGTTGTCCGGGTAAAAATGCAGTGTGCCAGAAATGGTCACCATGTCGGGACCAAGCACATCGTAATCCTGATCCGGCTGATGACCGGTAAGGATTGTATAGGTTTTACCGGCAGGGACGAACAGCAGGTTGTCCTTGGAGGGGGTCACTGTCCCGCTCCAGAGGAACGGAACCGTAAAGCTGTACGCGCCCGACCCGTCGCTGGTTACCGTGCCGTCACCGTAATCGATGAGCACGCCTGCCAGCAGCGCGCCCCCGGCATCCCTGGTTACCCCGCTGATTATCAGCTCGGGCGCTCCTTCCACCCAGAAATCCTCATCGGTCCGGTGGGCGCTGACATCGGCGTAGGGGCGGGAGGTGGGCTGAAAACTATAACCGGGTTTCCGCGGCCGCACCGATCCGGTCCACCCGTTGGCGACCGTGAAAGAGTAATTGCCCCCGGCGTCGCTGAGCACCGAATCACCGCCGCTGCCGTAATAGACGGCCGTATTGGCTATGGACTCTCCCCCGGGCGCGAAAAACAGCTTACCGCTTATGGAGACGATCGCCGGACCGCGCTCCGTGTAGTCCTGGTTCGTACGGTCGGTGGTCAGGAGTGTGTAGGACTTTACGGCCGGGGTGAATACCAGATCATCTTTGGCCGGTGTGACCGTGCCTGTCCAGGCAAAGGGCACCGATACGCTGTAATAGCCGTCCGCATCGGTAAGCACCGAATCGCCGTCAAAGCGCATGGCTATCCCCTCGACACCGCTGCCCCCGAGGCTGGTGACCCGGCCCGTGATGTCAACAAAAGGCGATCCCTCGACCCAGAAATCCTGTCCCGTCTTATGATCCGCAAGATCCGCCAAAGGACGATAGGTCGGCTGGAACGTATGGGCCGGCTTGGAGGGCCGCACCGTTCCGGTCCAGCCGTTGGCAACCGTGAAACTGTAGTTACCGTTCGCGTCGGTCGTTGTCGAATCACTGCCGTAATGAACAACCACGTCGCCGATGCCCTCTTCTCCCGGCGTGAAGTAAATGGTGCCCGAAACCGTCACGTTCGCCGGGCCCAGCACTTCATAATTCCGGTCGTACCAGTGCTCCTGCACATTCGCGTAGGCGTACGACTCGGGAGCGAACAGCATGTCACCCTGTGAGACCGTGACCGTGCCGCTCCAGCCCAAGTCGCATCCGATCACATACTCACCGGCCGAATTGGTCATCACCGTATCGCCTGAACCGTAGGTCAGCACCGCACCCGCAAGCCCCGGTCCGTCGGGCTCATACCGCACCACACCCCTGATGTAGGCCCTGGGCGTACCGTTGACAAGATAATCCTGGTCCACGGTATGGGCCCTGATATTACTGTAGGTGATATATTCAGGAGTGAACCGGTAGCATTCCTTATACACCGTCACCCTGCCGCTCCAGTCAAAGGGAACGGTGATCTCATAGGTTCCGTCGGCGGCGCTGTACACCGTGTCGCTTTCCGTTCCGTAAATCAGGGCGGCTCCCTCCACATCATCTCCGCCGTCGAATCCGACCCGGCCGCTTATCTTTACCCGGGCCGGACCGATGATCTCATAATTCTGATTGACCTGATGTGTGTCCAGTTCAGTATACGTTTTATAGGCGGAGGCGAACATATAATCTTCCTGGGAAGGGCGCACCGTGCCGCTCCAGCCGTTGGGCACGGTAAAGGAATAGTACCCCGATACATCGGTCATTACCGAATCATCGATATCGTAGTAGACGGCGACGCCTTCGACGCCGACATCTTCCGGATCATACACGTACCCGCTCACCGTGATCTGAACCGGTCCTTTGATAATATAATCCTCGTCGGGCATATCGGTTTTCAGAATTGCATATACAGCTGAATCGGGATCGAACAGCCAGTCTGCATGACTGGGCACAACCGTGCCGCTCCAGGCATAGGGAACTCCGATTGCGTATTGGCCATTGGCGCCGGTCACCACCGAGTCACCCGCGTCGCCGTAGTAGAGAGCGACGCCGGCGACCCCAGGACCGCCGGCACCCCAGGTCACCGTACCTGAAACCGTATCGACCGACGCGCCGTCAACCCAGAAGTCCTGGCCGGCGGCATCCGCGGTCAACTCCACGTACGGCCGGTAATCGGGGCCGAATTCATGATTCTCTTTAGCCGCACTCGCTCTGCCCGAATACAGATAGGGAACGGTCTGCTCGAAGTGGCCGCTGACATCGGTAACCACCGTCGCGCCGATTTCACTAAAGGTGATTTCAGCGTTCTCTATGGGTTCGCTGTCATCGATAAAGTAGACCGTGCCCGATATTGTCAGGTCAGGACCGCCGGAAGCAGTAACGTTCTGGTCATAGATATAGCAGTAGAGAGAATCATGACTCAGTGACATCGGCGCAAAGGTGAAATCCGTCTTTGAAGGAGTGATCGTCCCGGTCCACTTGTAGGGGAGCTCATGGTCGTACTCACCGTTGGCATCGGTCACGGCCGTGCCGCCGCCGTTACTAAATGTCACCGTTACCCCGGCCAGGCCCTTTCCGTTGAATTCATGCAGTATCTGTCCCGACACATGAACATTGGGATCCTGTATTTCCCAGTAATCCTGAAACTGCATGTTACTGATCACTCCCGAATAGGTTCTGGTCGAATCTTCAAAATCGAATCCCGGACAGCTGGGGGTTACCGTACCGCTCCACCCCAGCGGCACCGCCATGGAGTAGAATCCGCTTTTACTGGTTTGTGTTTCGCCCAGACCGCTGAACGTCAGCGTTACACCCTCCATCATCCGATGGCTGGGGTAAAAGAAAACCACACCGGAAATGACCGGATTCGTCTGCGCGTCAGCTTGCCCGGCCGTCAATAAAAGACCCAGTAAAAGCAGCACTGCGCCGGTGCGCCGTATGGTATTCTTTGCCGGTTTGACATTCATTCTGAACTGCATAACCGCCTCCGCGAAATATACAATCACCGCTTATAACTTCTCACAACTCATTGTTTTTTATGAACAAAGCCAACATATAAATTACATTTCATCCACTATACTGCATAAATCGTGCCTTTCTCTTTAAATCGGGGGCATGCGATCCCGCTGTACACGGCGAACCCGGAATCAACCGCGTGATCATCACCATGGCCTGTATTGATGCTTGCATTTCTTTTAAAAAACAGGTATTTTACCGCTCATGCGACCCGTAACCGCCACACTCCTGCTCTCATTGTGTGTCACCATCTCATCAGCACAAACCCGGGACCTGCCGCTGGACCTCCATCTGCGGGAAAGCCGGGTGCTGCCCGGCTGTGACCTGACAACAATGACGCCGAACCGGCCGCGGCTCGCCCTCGCCCTCAGCGGCGGCGGCGCCCGCGGCTTCAGTCACATCGGGGTGCTCAAAGTGCTGGAAAGCCGGGGTATTCCGGTCGACGCCATTGCGGGGACCAGCATCGGCGCCATCGTCGGCGGTCTATACGCAGCCGGATATACCGCTGCCGAGATTGAAAGTCTGGCCGTCGCCATACAATGGGACGAAATAATCAGCAGCGACCCTTCGCGGGAGCAGCTTTTTGTCAATCAAAAAGACGAGCGATCCACCCACCTGCTGCAGCTTCGCTTCAAGGGATCGCGGCTCGTCATGTCTTCCGGGTACTCGACCGGACATCATTTGTCGGCGCTGCTTCGACGGCTGATTCTGAATACGCCCTATCAATACACTACTGATTTCAGGGATCTTCCCATTTCATTTTGCGCCGTCACATCAGACCTTGTCAGCGGCCGCAGCGTTCGTCTCACCAGCGGCTCCCTTACCGACGCCATGCGGGCAAGCATGGCGATTCCCCTGCTCTTTACACCGCTCCGCAAGGACAGCATGCTGCTCGTCGACGGCGGTCTTATTCAAAATCTGCCCGTCAGCGACGCCCGGGCGCTGGGCGCCGATGTCGTTATGTGCGTTGACGCCAGTTCGCGGCTTCGTCCCGCCGACGACCTCGACGCTCCCTGGAAAATCGCGGATCAGGTCACATCCATCATGCAGCAGGAAAAACTCGAGTCGCAGCTCCGCGCCGCTGACATTGTCGTCAGTCCCGAACTGCATGGTGTCACCAATACCGACTTTCAGCGTGTTTCCGAGATCATCGCTGCAGGTGAAACCGCCGCGCAGTCGGTCATGTCCGGCCTTCAGGCGCTGCTGGCTGAACAGGACTCCTCGGACCTTGCCGGTCACCGGGTTGATTCGCTTCGCTTTCTCGGCTTTGAGCGCACGGATCCCGAGCCGTTTCTGAAGGCGCTTCTCCCCTTTACCGCAGGCGACACTCTTTCTCTTGACAGACTCATCTGGGCCGCCGAAAATCTTAACCAGACGGGGCGGTACGACCGGATCGGGGCGGCCCTCGACACCGTTTCAGGCACGTTGACCGTTACGGTTCATGAACACCCGGTCATTCATGCCGTCTCGTTCAGCGGCAACTCAGTGCTGCCTGACTCCGCTATCCTCTCCTGTATCACCATTTCCACCGGCAGCGTGCTCGAGATTCAGCGGCTGAAACAAAGCGCCGCAGCCATCACGCATGCCTACAAAGACGCTGACTGCGGCCTCGCCCGGATCGACTCTGTCTGGGTCGATCGCGGCACTCTCACGATCCGCATCGATGAGGGTATTATCCGGCATATAGGGGTGGAAGGAAACCGCCGTTCTCGACCCTTCGTGATTCTGAGAGAAGTGCGTCAAAAAAAAGGAGACGTGTTTCGCACGTCGGAGGCGCTGCAGAGCATCGAAAATATCTACAGTTCCGGATTCTTCGATGAGGCGGGAATGGTGTTCCCGAGCAGCGAAAACAGCCACACTCTCACGTTGAAGGTGCACGAGCGGGAAAATTCAATCGCCCGCGTCGGCGCACACTACACCCTCGAGCGCCGGGGTTCCGGTTTTATCAGCCTGATCCGGGACAACATTCTCGGATTCGGCGCCCAGGGATCGCTTACCGGGATCGCGGGCCAGCGGGATCTGTACGCGGGGGCGAGGCTCTGGTCAAACCGGTTTCTCTATTCATACCTGGCCTATGATGCCACCCTCTCTCTTTCCCGAAGCGAATTCCTCTATTATCGCGATTTGAAAGAGTCGGGGGAGTATGCCTACTACAACCGTGAGGCGCGACTGACGGTGCTGCTGCAGATGCTTCGCCTCGGCAGTCTCAGTGCCGAGCTCGCCTGGCAAAGCCTGGATATTCACCCCATCAGCGGCAGCGGTCTGCCCGACGAATATAATAATATCATCAATTTTACAATCCGCTCCGAAGTCGATACACGGGACCGATACCCGTTTCCCAGAGAGGGAAAGCATCACCTGCTGCAATACGAAACAGCCGGCTCATGGCTCGGCAGCGAAACCGCCTACAGCATTATCTACAGTTTTCTCGACCATTACATACCCCTTACATCCCGCTACACACTGCGTCCGAGGGTACGCTGGGGCACCGCGGATATCACTACGCCCTTTGCCAAACAATTTCAGCTTGGTGGTCTTGATTCATTTCTCGGGCTTCCCGAAAACGCCCTCATCGGCAGGCGCATGATCGGTCTCAATGTGGGGCTGCAGGCCCGCCTGCCCCGTCTCTTTTCCATCAGGCCGCATCTTACCATCCGCTACGATCTTGCCGGTATCTGGCCCAGTTATTCGCAAATAAGTCTCAAGGATTTTCATCACGGCGCCGGCGTCATCCTCGCCGCCAATTCGCCGATCGGCCCCGTACGGCTGGGTATCGGCTGGGCCGATCACGGGCAGAAACAGCTCTATTTCAGCGCGGGGCATGAATTCTAATGGGGACAGGAGACCGGAAAAAACACTTTTTCGTCCGCATGTCCCCCAGATACAGCCGTCCGGTCTCCCGTCTCCGGCTTCCGGGTAAAAAAAAGCCACCCTCAGGGATGGCTTTTAAAAAATTATGTTTTTAGATTGCTTTTATTGATGCGCCCCCGTCACCCGGTCACGCTGCCGGTTCCACTGCACCCAAGTGTTTTTCTCATCATAGTCGTTCGTATTGAACTTCCCTTTTGAAACAATCTTGCCTGATTTGTCAAACGTGATCTGCTCCATCTGCTTGACGATATAGAGCCACTCTTCCACACTCACCTCAACCGGCCCGGGAATCTCATGGGGGGCTTCGATTTGATGGGGCACCACCGAGGTGGGCGTCAGCGTCCTGTTTTCGGGTGCATTGGTGATGCGCACTTCACCGGTGTACACTTTCAGCTGGGTGGTCGAGTCCGCGGCGACCTTCAGCCGCAGAACGGTCCCGGTGATGGCCGCGGCTGACACCGGCGAAGAAATATCGAATTCGGTTTCCATCTGCACCTTATGCACATTCGCCCAGATCTCTCCCTGTTCGAGGTTGATCTGGGTTTTCAATTTCTTTTCCTCGGTCTCTTCGTAGAGCTTCAAAATATCGATTATCGTCTGGGGGGCAAGCCGCACAATATCGAGTTGGGCAAGATCGATTTCGGCACGGGACTGCCGGTAGGTTCGAATCTTGTCACCGGACAGTATCTCTGTTTTTACCGGTGCCGATTGCCAGAGTTCGTCGGTCAGCGGTTTCCGTTTCACCTGACCGTCTGAATAAGTGACCACACCTTTCTTCTCATCCTGCTGGGCGAACACGGCCGCCGCGCAGATGAGCATGACAAACAGTACCGCGGTACGCGTGGACATCTTATCCTCCTACACTTTCTTCGGGATAGTAGCGGCTGTAGACCATATCGACCAGCTTGATGGCTTCCCTGGAAAAGGGATCCACGTCCCGCTTGAACAGTTCGTTGTCGATGAGAATCTTGGCAACCCGCCAGCTTTCCGACTCATCGAGTTTATCAAAGAGGGAAGTGAACGCTTCCATATCGCCGCTGAACAGTTTCTTTATGAACAGTTTTTCCGTTTTTTCATCGAGCATCGACCTCAATCCTGTAAGACCCGTCACAGGAGCGTTGTCGCTTTTTTTCTCGCCCTCGCCCTTTTTACCGCCTTTCTCACGACGAATGATACGCATCGGTTTTTCTTCTTCAGAGGCGGTTTCTTCGGCAACGAGTTCCGGCGTTCCGGTTTCTTCCTCTTCCGCAGCTATGATCGGCTCTTCCCCGGCGGGCTCCACTTCCGCCATAAGGGGTTCCTCATCGGCTTCCGGTGCGGGTGCCGGTTCAATCGTCAGCTCCTGCGCTTCATCGGAAAGCTCGTCCGTGATCACATGGTCTTCCTTCAGCAGGTCTTCCGCCAGCTTCGTATTCTCATTCTCCACCGGCACCTCTTCCCAAACATCACCGAACTGGAAATCACTCTCTTCATTCACGTCTTCCAGAATCGATGTCTCATCCTCGGGCTGTAATTCCCTTGTTTTCTCCTCCTCATACACTTTCTCGGGAGTGAAGGGCGAATGCGCAGCACGGCCACCGCCGAATTCGGCACGCAATTCAATATAGCGCCGCAGGATCATCTCGATATCGGTGGCGGTGAATTCCGTATTGCCCAGCTTGATCTCGACATCGATCGCCTTGCGGAATTCGTCCAGGTACCGGTCCGAGAGAAACTCCTGAAAGATCTCACCTTCTATCCTTGTGACCTCTTCTCCCTTGGTCTCGGACAGATATTCGGTGAGCAGCGTGAAATCCTTGAGGACGTCGGTGACCTTCTCTGGATCATTCCCGCCGGAGAACAGTGCGTGGGTAATCCGGTCATAGTCGCTCTTTTTCAGTTTGGCCAGCCCCTCTTTTTCGCAGATCTCCATCAGCTGGTTGGGATAGCTGAGAATAGTGCGGAAGGGCAGCAGTATGTCGGGGATGCGTGCGACCTCCACCGACATTTCATTTTGAAAAAGATATTGAGACATTGTGGACACGGGCTTGACCATGAAATCCAGCCTGATAATCAGGGCTTCCTGTATGTAGCGCTCGATTTCTTCCCGTGTGAAGATGGCGGCGTTGAGAATCACCGCTTCGGTGTTCTCTTTAATGAGGGCCATATCGGCCTTCTGAAGGTCAAAGTGGGGAGTTCCCTTGACAGTCAGCGGCGCTTCCTTGACCTTGTAATAATCTACTTTTTCAGCAATTACGCGTTTAATAAAATCGGGAACGGCCTTGTCATCGTTGATAACGCTGAATCGAATGGTCTTCTTGTCATCCAGGATGCGCTTTTTGAGACTCGTCAAAAGAACAACTGTTTCATTTTCCCACATAATCATCACCTATTACAGATCCAAGAGAAATTCCGCTTTCCAAAAGGCTCCGGTTTTTGCCAGCGTAAATCGATGTCTCGTTACCGCTTTTACCTCTTTGCAAATACCGTGCCTCATCTCATCGAACGTCTCTCCCAGACATATGCCTGTAAAGGCGCATCCGCCGTCCCGGGCACTCGTTTCCAATGAATCTTCTATACTGTATCGGCAGCAGACAAACCCTTCCTGCTCAAAAAGCAGCAGAATCTCCCGCAGCCATTTCAGCAGACACTCCTCACGTGTCGCCGCCTCTATGTGCAGGGTGCGGCTAAGGGCTTCGGTTTCCGACGGCTTCTCGGTGAGCTGCGCGGTCAGGGCCGCTGCCGAATCATAAAAAAGTTGTATAAGCGTTTCGGAATGAACAGAAATGAGACAATCAGCGGTATGCTCGAGCAGCATCCAGCCGAAACGCTTAGTCCGACTCCTCGTCATCTTCTCTGACAACCCGGGCAACATCGGCGACGCTATCGTCATCGTCGAGTCTGATCAGATGCACCCCCTGGGTTGCCCTTCCCAGCACCTTCAGCTTGTCGATCTGCTGTCTGATTACCTGGCCGTTGGTGGTGATAATGATCAGATCATCCTCATCTACCACATCCATCATCGCGATCATATTGCCGATTTTATCGTTGCACTTCATCGTGATGACTCCCTTGCCGCCCCGGGAGGTGATGCGGTAATCGGCATTGCTCGAGCGTTTACCGAATCCCTTGTCCGTCACCACCATGAGCGTTCCTTCCCGGCGCACGACGACCATACCGACAACGAAATCGTTTTTCGAAAGCGTGATTCCCCGGACGCCGCTGGCTGTTCTGCCCATGGCGCGAACGTTCTCTTCGTTGAAACGGATCGCCTTGCCGTGGGTGGTTCCGAGAATGATATCCTGGTTTCCGTCGGTCAGTTTCGCGTCTATCAGCTGATCTCCGGTCCGGATCGTAATCGCCTTTATGCCGTCCTTGCGCGGATGACCGAAGGCGGCCAGTTCCGTCTTCTTTACCTGCCCAAGCCGGGTGGCCATAAAGAGGAATTTGTCCTCATCAAATGATTTTACCGGAACCACCGCTGCTATCCGCTCACCCTTTTCCACCTGAATCAGATTGACAATCGCCCGTCCGCGGGAATTTTTCCCCACCTGCGGCAGCTCATGCACCTTCAGCCAGTAACATTTACCGCGGTCGGTAAAGAAGAGAATATAATGGTGGGTGGAAGCGATAAACAGATGCTGCACCGAATCTTCTCTGCTGGTGTCGGCGCCCTTTACCCCTTTCCCGCCCCTGTTCTGGCGCTTGTACCCGCTCACCGGGAACCGCTTTATGTACCCTCCCAGGGAGATGGTGATTACCATATCCTCTTCAGCAATGAAGTCTTCAACGCTGAACTCTTCGGTCTGCCTGATAATTTCGGTACGCCTGCCGTCGCCGTACTTCTCCCTTATCTCCTCAAACTCCGTCTTGATCACCGCCATCTGACGATCCTTGCTGCTGAGAATCGACTTCAGTTTCTGGATCTCCTTGATCAGCGCCAGATATTCGTCTTCTATCTTTTTTCGTTCCAATCCGGTCAGGCGCTGCAGCCTCATGTCGAGAATGGACTGGGCCTGAATCTCCGACAGCTTGAACGTTTTCATGAGGCCGCTTTTAGCTGTCTCCGGACTGCGGGATTTCTTGATCAGCTGAACAATCTCATCGATATTATCCAGGGCGATTTTCAGCCCTTCCAGAATATGGGCCCGTTTTTCGGCCTTGTCGAGAAGAAAGCGGGTCCGCCTCAGGATGATCTCATGACGATGCTCGATGAACAGCGTCAGCATATCCTTGAGCGTGAGCACCTGCGGCCTGTCATTCACGAGAGCGAGCAGAATCACTCCGAAGGTGGTCTGCATCTGCGTGTGCTTATAGAGACTGTTGAGAATGACCTGCGGCTGTGCGTCGCGGCGGAGTTCGATGACAATACGCATACCGTCCCGGTCCGATTCATCTCTCAGGTCGGAGATACCGTCGATCTTCTTGTTCTTCACCAGGTCGGCGATAGAGGTAATCAGGTTGGCCTTGTTCACCTGATAGGGAATTTCTGTTACGATAAGGGCTTCCTTGTTTCCTTTCCCCTTTTCGACATTGGCCTTCGCCCGCAGCACGATACGGCCCCGGCCGGTACTATATGCCTCTCGTATGCCCTCGGAACCGTATATAATGCCGCCGGTGGGAAAATCGGGCCCGGAGACATGCCTGAGCAGTTCTTTCGCGTCGATCTCGGGGTTATCGATCACCGCGATCAGCGCGTTGACGATCTCGACGAGATTGTGGGGAGGAATATTGGTGGCCATGCCGACGGCGATACCCGAGGCTCCGTTTACGAGCAGATTGGGAAAAAGCGAGGGCATCACCTTGGGTTCGGTGAGCGACTCGTCGAAATTGGGAACGAAATCAACGGTTTCTTTCTCGAGGTCGGCCAGAATATCTTCAGCCACCGCCTTCAGGCGGGCTTCGGTGTATCGCATCGCCGCCGCGGAATCTCCGTCGATAGAGCCGAAGTTACCCTGTCCGTCGACCAGTGTATAGCGAAGCGAAAAATCCTGTACCATTCGTACCATGGCGTCATAAACAGCCGAATCCCCGTGAGGATGGTACTTACCGAGTACGTCACCGACAATACGGGCGGATTTTCGGTGCGGCCGGTTGTGCCGCAGGCCCAGTTCAAGCATCCCGTACAATATTCTGCGGTGCACGGGCTTGAGACCGTCCCGCACATCCGGCAGCGCTCTGGAAACGATGACCGACATGGAGTAATCCATGTAGGAACTTCTCATTTCATCTTCAATGTAAATCGGAATTATTCTGTCGCGTTTGTCAGCCATTCGTGATCTTCGTACCTATTTTAGACATCGAGATTTCTTACTTCTTCTGCATTCTGTTCAATAAATTCCCGTCGCGGCTCCACTTTATCCCCCATGAGAATGGAAAAGAGATGATCCGCCTCCACCGCATCATCCACGCTGACCTGGAGGATCGTGCGGAATTCCGGGTTCATGGTCGTTTTCCAGAGCTGTTCCGGGTTCATTTCTCCCAGTCCTTTGTAGCGCTGAATTGAAATACCGTCGTTTCCATATTTTTTCAAATACTCGTTCAGCTCTTCCTCGTGGTAGAGATAGGTCTCCTGTTTCCCCTTCTTGAGAAGATAGAGCGGCGGCTGGGCCACATAGATATTACCGCTGTCGATCAGTTCCCGCATATATCTGAAAAAGAACGTGAGCAGCAGTGTTCTGATATGCGACCCGTCAACGTCGGCATCGGTCATGATGATCACCTTGCTGTACCGCAGCCGCGTGTAGTCGAACACATCTGCACCGATCCCGGTTCCCAGGGCGGCGATAATTGTCTTTATTTCATTGTTCGCGAGAATTTTTTCGAGATTCGCCTTTTCCACATTGAGAATTTTTCCCCGCAGCGGCAGGATGGCCTGGAACTGCCTGTCACGACCCTGTTTGGCCGATCCGCCCGCCGAATCGCCCTCAACGATGTAGATTTCGCAGTGGGCAGGATCTTTGATCGAACAGTCGGCCAGCTTGCCGGGAAGACTTCCGGATTCAAGCGCCGATTTCCGCCTGGTAAGATCCCTCGCCCGGCGGGCCGCTTCCCGTGATTTTGCCGCGGAGAGACATTTCTGAATGATCCGCTTCGCTTCGGCCGGATTCTCTTCCAGATAGACCGCCAGCCCTTCACTCACGACCGATTCGACAATCCCGCGGGCTTCACTGTTCCCCAGCTTTGTTTTGGTCTGACCCTCGAACTGGGGATCGCTGATTTTAATGCTCACGACCGCGGTAAGCCCTTCCCGCACATCTTCCCCCTTCAGCACCAGCTCGTTATCCTTGATCAGCTTGTTCTTCTGACCGTAATAATTGATGGTCCTGGTGAGAGACGTTTTAAATCCGGAGAGGTGCGTTCCGCCTTCGATTGTCGGAATATTATTGACGAAACTGAAAATGTTTTCCTGATAGCCATTGTTGTATTGAAAGGCCACTTCGACGTCTACATTCTCTTTCACGTTATTGATGGCTATCGGTTTCTTGTTGATCGCCGTCCGGTTCGAATCAAGATAGAGGACGAATTCCCTTAATCCGCCCTTTGCGTGAAAGTCCTTCTCCCTTCCGATTCTCTCGTCGCTGAGGGTGATCCTGAGCCCCTTGTTGAGGAACGCCAGTTCCATGAGACGCTGGCTGAGCACCTCGAACTTGAACGTCGTTTTTTTGAAAATCTCGGGGTCCGGCATGAAGGTCGTTTCCGTGCCCCTGCGTTTCGCCGCTTTACCGACAACCTTCAGATCATCTTTCGGCACACCCCGTGCGTAATTCTGCTCATAGATCTGGCCGTCGCGGTAAACCCTCACCCGCGCCCATTCGGAAAGCGCGTTCGTACAGGATACGCCGACACCGTGCAGTCCGCCAGAGACTTTATATGTATCGCTGTCGAATTTTCCGCCGGCATGCAGTGTCGTCATCACCACTTCCAGGGCCGGCCGCTTCTGGATCGGATGTTCGTCCACGGGAATTCCGCGTCCGTTATCGATCACCGTGATGCTGCCGTCTTTATGAACGATGACATCGATTTTGGTGCAGTATCCGGCGAGACATTCGTCGACGCTGTTGTCAACGACCTCATACACGATATGATGCAGTCCCCTGATACCGGTGTCGCCGATGTACATGGCCGGCCGCTTACGGACACCTTCCAGCCCTTTGAGTACTACTATCTTGTTTGCATTATACTGCTCGGGTGACATAGATCCTCTCGGTTATTCACAGTAATATTAATTCAGTAATCGCTGAGTCGAGTGTTCTGTTTATTTTTTCCAGTATTTCTTTTTTATAAAAAATCAGCTCGTTTCTCCAGGCATCGCTCTCGACTCTCACAAACAATTTCCCGTTACTGATCCGCTCGGGACGGGTCACCGCTGCAATGGTGTTTCCCACGATCGCTGGCCAGTCCTGAAGTGTCCGGTATCGCCTGATCGGTTCTTCGAGGCCGCTCTCTTTCAGACAGCGCGTGAGAACCGACTGTATCGATTCTGCCGCCATTTAGCCGAGCTTGATTGGCATAATAAGCATAATAAACGATTCGTTCTCATTTTCAGCCGTCGGCGTTATGAGCGCAGCCCGCACCGGGCTCTTGAGCTTGAAAACGACCTGTTCCGTATCTGCATGGCGCAGGATATCGAGAAGATAATTGGCGTTATATCCTATCTCCATCGGCTCTCCGTCATATTCGACATCCAGTGTTTCCCGGCCTTCGCCGCCCACTTCCAGGTCTTCGGAACAGACGAGCAGCTGATTGGGCGACAATTCGAGCCGTATCTGATGCGTGAGAGCGCTGGCAAATAAAGATACCCGTTTCACCGATGAGATGAGCAGTTCACGGTCAACGGTCAGGGTTTTATCATTATCCCTGGGGATTACCCGCTCGTAATCTGGGTACTCTCCCTCCACCAGCCGGGTGTAGAGCGTGGTGTTGCCGAAATTGAACTGCAGACCGGTCTGATCGATGGTCAATTCGGTATCGCCCTCTTCCTCGAGATTTTTGAGGGCAATCTGCACCGCCTTGGGGGGAATGATCATTTTAAGAGGAGATACTTCCGCCTTGAATCCCCGGTTGACAATCTTGGAGAGTCTGTGACCGTCAGTTGCCACCATTCTGAATTCATCGGGCATGATCTGCAGGAAAACACCCATCAGCGCCGGCCGCAGCTCTTCCGAAGAAACAGCGAAGATGGTCTTCTGAAGCATACGGGCGATCAGCTGATTCGGAACGGTAAAATTCTCCGCGTCGGAAAACTGGGGTTGTTCCGGATAGTTGTCTTTTGACAGACCGGATACATGGTACCGTCCCTTGTCCGTGGTGATTTTCAGTTTATTATTTTCTTCAAGTTCGAACTGAATGGAAATATCGGGAAGCGACCGGATCATTTCAGTCATCACCCGGGCAGGAAGCGCGATCGAGCCCGGTGTGTCCACCTGTTCCACGGGAACCCGGGTCGTTATCGACACTTCCAGATCGGTGCCGGTAATTTTCAATCCGCCATCTTCCAGATCGAAGAGTATGTTCTCGAGAATCGGGGTTGTCGATCTGGTGGGAACGACTCTTCCGATATTTTGCAGCGCTTCAAGAAGTGTGCTTTGATTGATCGAAAATTTCATGAGAGTACCTCCCGAGTTTTCCACAGGAACGAACTATAAAGTAACTAAATAATTTATATAATTCAAGATAATAGTTGTTATAGTAAGAGTGTTGATAACCTGCGATCAGACCATTTTTTTAAAACATAAGTAAATAAAAAATAGCATTATGACACATCTTGATAACCTGCCGAATATTGTGAATGCGGTGTTGATGTGTGTTGAAAAAATGAGGATAAGAATCAATGCACGAAAGGAAAAAACAACAGCGTGATTTCATGAACAAATTATTGACATTGAAAACATCGTTTATCAACACTGCGTCAACAGTCACAGTGAGGCAATTTCTATCTTTTTTCTAATAGTTTCGACAGCTTCCCGAACTTTAACTTTTTGCGATGGATCTCTCAACGCCTCCTGGATGCTCTTCACGGCATGGATAACAGTGGAATGGTCGCGGCCGCCGAAATGAAGCCCGATGCTTTTTAGCGAGTAGCTGGTCAGCTCCTTTGCCATATACATGGCCATCTGGCGTGCGAATACGATCTCTTTTTTCCTGCTTTTTCCACGCAGCAGATCATCGGGAATGGAATAGTAATCACAGACGACCCGCTGAATATCTTCAATGGAAATATTTCTCTTTTTCTTGACGACAATATCCTTGAGAACCATTTTTGCCAGTTCGAGATTGATATCGGTGCCCTTAAGGGAAGAGAACGCCAGTAATTTTATCAGCGCGCCTTCCAGTTCACGTATGTTCGAGGTGATATTGGTTGCCATATATTCGATAATATCAGCGGGCAGCGCCAATCCGTCCATGTGCGCCTTCTGCTGAAGGATGGCAATTCGGGTCTCCAGATCGGGCGGCTGAATGTCGGCAACCAGCCCCCACTGAAAACGGGAAAGCAGACGTTCTTCCAGATCCTTGAGTTCCTTCGGAGGACGGTCGGACGAGAGAACGATTTGTTTTCCCCGCTGATGGAGGGCGTTGAAGGTATGGAAAAATTCTTCCTGCGTCCGTTCCTTGCTCATGAAAAACTGAATGTCATCGACGAGCAGCAGATCAACATTTCGGTAGATCTGACTGAATTCCGTCGTGAGATTGTTCTGAATCGAATTGATAAACTCGATGGTAAATTTTTCGCTTGAAACATACCTGATGCGTTTCGCTGTTCCGGTCTCGAGACAGTAATTTCCGATAGCCTGGGTGAGGTGTGTCTTTCCCAGTCCCACGCCTCCGTAAATTACCAGCGGGTTGAACGACGTTTCTCCGGGTTTTTCAGCAACCGCAAGCGACGCCGCTTTTGCGAACTGATTCCCGCTTCCTTCGACAAAGTTTTTAAAGATGTAGCGGTTATTGAGATCACTGGCGGCATCGAGCCGGGGCCCGGATGTTTTCTGTTTGGTGATGACTGTGGGTGCCTCATCAGCGGGAATATTTTTATTTTTCAGCACCGTGTAGAAGATATCGCTTTCCTCTCCCGCAACCTGGGCGAGAGCGGTGCGGATAATATCAGGATAGTGCTGTTCTATCCATTCATAAAAGAACTGGCTCGGCACATTCAGTGTCAGCTTCTGCTGCTCGAATTTAACGGGTACCAGCGGTTTGAACCAGGTGTGAAAACTCTGGGGATTCACATTGTCCTGAATGATTTCCAGACACTGCGCCCAGATTTGTTCATGATCGGAGTTTTCCACACCATATCCCAGGTTATCCACAGTAATAGACACAACCAACCCCTATTCAGTAAAAAGAAGAGAAAAAACCGTGTACAAATATTATAAGTTCTATAAAAACAGACCCATACACCCATTGATATATTTATACAAATCTGAGCTAATTTATGTAATTTCAATAGTAAAAGGGAAGAAGGAAAAGATTTTGATAGTAATTCACAACTTATCAACACAGCGAATCTTACCCTTGAAAGCGCTGATAATATACCATATTGCCTGCCAATGTCAAGGGGAAAAAAGAAAAAATTTTGTAAAAAAAGGGGGGTGCCCGCCGGCGACCCCCCTGTATCCTGCGGTAAGCGATTGTCAGCCGGAAATCGCGGCCTGCGCGGCTGCGACTCTGGCGATCGGTACTCTGAATGGGGAACAGCTCACGTAATTCATGCCTACCTTGTGGCAGAATTTCACCGAAGAGGGTTCTCCGCCGTGTTCTCCGCAGATACCCACCTTCAGATCCGGTCTGGTGCTCCGTCCCTTGCGGGTGCCCATCTCCACAAGCTGGCCGACCCCTGTCTGGTCCAGCACCTGGAAGGGGTCGTTATCGAGAATACCGAGCTGCTTGTAAATATCGAGGAACTTACCGGCATCATCCCGGGAGTACCCGAAGGTCATCTGGGTGAGGTCGTTCGTGCCAAACGAGAAGAATTCGGCGTATTCGGCGACTTGATCGGCGGTGAGAGCGGCCCGGGGAATTTCAATCATCGTCCCGACCAGGAAGTCGATCTTTTCACCCCGCTCCCCGAACACCTTTTCAGCGGTGGCCCGAATGATATCTTCCTGCATTTTGTACTCTTTCTGGGTTCCGATGAGCGGCACCATGATCTCCGGATGCGGGTTGATACCCTTCTTTTTACAGTTAAGTGCGGCTTCGATAATGGCCCGGGTCTGCATTTCGGTGATCTCGGGATAGGTGTTGCCGAGTCGACAGCCGCGGTGACCGAGCATGGGATTGAACTCTGCCAGATCTTCTACTTTCGCTTTCACCTGCTCCAGGGAGATGCCCAGTTCCTTTGCCATCTCTTTCTGGTTTTTTTCCTCGTGAGGGACAAACTCGTGCAGGGGCGGATCAAGAAGCCGAATGGTAACGGGAAGACCGTCCATCGCCTCGTAAATTCCTTCGAAGTCTTCCCGCTGCATGGGCAGCAGTTTCTCCAGCGCTTTTCTGCGGCCCGCCTCATCTTCTGCAAGAATCATTTCACGCACGGCCTTGATGCGATCGCCTTCAAAAAACATGTGCTCTGTACGGCAGAGACCGATACCCTGAGCCCCGAATTCACGGGCCCTTCGGGAATCTTCGGGCGTATCCGCGTTCGTGCGGACGAGCATGCGCGTATACTTGTCGCAAAGATCCATGAGCTTCCCGAAATCACCGCTCAGCTCCGGTTCCATGGTTTTCACCTTGCCCTTGATCACTTCCCCGGTGTTCCCGTTAAGAGAGATCCAGTCGCCTTCTTTGTAAACGTTGCCGCCGATGGTCATGGTCCGTTTTTTATAGTCGATTTTGATGGTTCCCGCACCCGATACGCAGCATTTTCCCATGCCGCGGGCAACGACCGCGGCATGCGATGTCATTCCGCCCCTCGCGGTGAGAATGCCTTCCGCCGCATTCATGCCGGCAACATCTTCTGGCGATGTTTCGATCCGGGCGAGGATCACCTTCTCTCCCCGGGCGCTCCATTCTTCCGCTTCGTCCGCAAAGAACACCAGCTTGCCGGTGGCGGCGCCTGGTGATGCGGGCAGTCCCTTGGCCAGGACGGTCGCACTCTGCAGCGCTTCCGTGTCGAAGACCGGATGGAGCAGCTCGTCGAGCTTGTTGGGTTCAACGCGGTTGATCGCCGTCTTCTCGTCGATCATGGAATCATCGAGCATATCCATGGCGATCTTCAGCATGGCCGCGCCTGTCCGTTTTCCATTTCGCGTCTGCAGAATCCAGAGTCTGCCGTCCTCGATGGTGAATTCAAGATCCTGCATGTCGGAATAATGGTTCTCAAGCTTTGTTTCGAGTTCGATCAACTGCTTGAAAGCCACCGGCATTTTTTCCTCAAGAGAGGGATAGGAGGCCTTGCGTTCCTCTTCGCTGATTTCATTCAGGGCCGCCCAGCGTTTCGATCCTTCGAGCGTGATCTGCTGGGGGGTACGCACGCCGGCGACCACATCTTCGCCCTGGGCGTTGATGAGATATTCGCCGTTGAACAGGTCTTCGCCGGTGCCCGCGTCTCGGGTGAAGGCTACTCCGGTGGCGGAGTTGTCGCCCATATTGCCATAGACCATCGACTGCACGTTGACCGCTGTGCCGATGTCGTGGGGAATGCCGTTCAGTTCCCGATACCGCTGTGCCCGGGTGTTGGTCCAGCTGCCGAACACGGCGCCGATGGCCGCCCAGAGCTGTTCCCACGGGTCAGAAGGGAATGCATCACCGGTAAAGTCGACAGTGATCTTTTTAAACGTTTCGACCAGCGCTTTCAGGTCGTTGGTGTCCAGGTCCGTATCGTCGTGGACGCCTTTTTTCTCTTTCGCATCCTCTATCGCTTTTTCATAGGGATCGATGTCATCCTTTCCGGCCGATTCCACCCCCAGCACCACGTCTCCGAACATCTGGATGAATCTGCGATAGGAATCCCAGGCAAACCGCTCGTTGCCGGATTTTTCCGCCAGACCCCTGACTGTTTCATCGTTCAGTCCGAGATTGAGCACGGTGTCCATCATGCCGGGCATCGAGACGGCTGCACCTGACCTGACCGAGACCAGAAGCGGATCAGAGGCGTCGCCGAATTTTTTCTTCATGACACCTTCGACGTAGGCAATGCCTTTTTCAACATCCTTTTTGATAGCGGCAAAGGTTTTATCCTTGCCCTCTTTGACATACATGCCGCAAATTTCAGTTGTGACCGTGAAACCGGCGGGTACGGGAACGCCGATCTGGTTCATCTCCGCCAGGTTGGCTCCCTTGCCGCCGAGAAGCGCCTTCATCGAGGCGTTTCCTTCCGCTTTCCCGGCTCCGAACGTGTAGACCGGTTTTTTCGTCATTGATACCTCCTTTTTTACTGTATATATATGTGCTCTAATCAAGTCTGGTTAAAGTACACCGGTGAACAAAAAGCTTCCCTGATGTGAGAGTGTGTAAGTATCGATCGGGCAGGATCGATTAACCGTTTCAGCAGCCGGTAACGGAACGCTTTGCCGGAAAGATGGGGCAGGTCGAGGACATGCGGCCGCAACGATCAGCCGGCTGTTCGTCCCGACCCGTGACCCGCTGCACGTTTTTGTGCAAGCTTTAATATACTGTATTTTTCAGCAAAAGTCAAAACATCTGTTGAGTCACGAACCCGGACGAACAGCCGTCAGCCGCTTATTTGAGTAACGACAGGTAGGAGTCTCTGTTTTTCAGCAGATACAATCCTTTCTGATACACCTCATCATCTTTCAATCCCGCTTCAACGGCCCCGGAAACACCGAAGAATTTCGTCGACAATTCCAGACGGAGAAACTGCCGGATATCCTCTTCGCTTTCCCGGAACAGGGCGGCCTGATGGGCCGCCAGGATGTTTTTCAGAGCATTGATACCGGCAATGACATCCTGATTGTCGCCGTTGCCTTCCATCTCCTTTTTCAGCTGATCAAGGCTGGTTTCAATGGGAAACTCATAGCGGTAATCGATGGTATTCAGATACGTTTGGAAGGCATTCACCATGTCATCGGTTACGGTGAACGATTCGATATCGGCTGAATGCGTATTGGCATAGTCGACCGCAAAATTGAAATACATTGATTTTCGCCGGAGGTCTATGGCCAGAGGATGCAGGCGCGGCAGCACAACCGGTACATCGGGAGCGATACCGCCGCCGCCGTGCACTTCCCGCCCGCTGTCTGTTTTATAGGTGACCGCCTTTTCCGCCTTTGTCGTTTCCCTGCGGTTTGCGTAATCGATACGCTGGATGCAGCGGCCGCTGGGAGTGTAATATTTAGCTGTGGTAATTTTTAACACGGCGTCGGGAGAGAGGTTGATAAGAGACTGCACCAGCCCCTTGCCGAATGTCGTATCACCGACCACAACACCGCGGTCATGATCCTGAATGGCACCGGCCACGATCTCCGAGGCCGACGCGCTGATGCCGTTGGTGAGCACGATAAGAGGGCCGTCACCGTAGACCGGGTCGTTGAGTGAATACTCTTCCCTGACAGACTGCGCGTCACGGCCCCGGGTCGATACGATGAGTGACCCCTTCGGCAGAAACAGATCCGCCATTTCCACGGCCGACCCCAGGACACCGCCGGGATTGGAGCGCAGGTCGAGAATCAGTCCCGTCATGCCCTGGGCCTTGAATCGCCGTATCGCCTGTTCGACCTCTTCGGCTGCGTTTTTCGAAAAACGGATCAGCAGAATGTAGCCGATGCCGTCTTCATTGATGCCCGCGTAGCGGACATCTTCAACGACAATGGATTCCCTGATCATGGAAAAATCCAGCAGCTTCGGCTCACCCGTTCGCCGCACCTTGAGAGTGACGGTCGAACCAATCGGGCCTCTGATTTTTGCGGCGGTTTTGTCGAATCCCATTTCACGGGAGGACTCCCCGTCGACCTCGATGATCTGGTCACCCTCACGAAGTCCCGCTTTTGCCGAGGGAGTGCCCACAAAGGGAGGATCCGCAACGGTCACCGTTTCATTCCGGTACTGCAGAAGCAGGCCTACCCCGCCGTAATTTCCCTGGGTGAGAATATCCAGCTGAGACCGGTCCTCTTTCTCGATGTAGGTCGTGTAGGGATCAAGGGTGTTGAGCATGCCGTTGATACCGGCCTGGAAAAACTCCTCGCTGTCGACTTCATCGACATAGTATGAGAGAACCCCTGTATAGATACCCTTGATCACCTGCAGCTTGTCGGCGATTGTTTTGTAGAGATTGTCGACCTGATGCGAATTGGTCCAGAGCAGCAATCCCAGAATGAAACCGGGTACCAGGGTCAGTGTCCATGTAACCTTACGGGCGGGGGTTTTCAGTCTCATCGGTAACTCCTCTCAAACTGTCCAACTTTTTTCTGACAATGACATAAATCTTGTTTTCCAGCTCCTCGATGGAGCGCATTCCGTCCAGATGGTTCACCCGGCCGGGGTCGGCGTGGGCGATCGCCGCATACCCCGTTTTCACACGCTGGAAAAACGCTTTTTGTTCCATTTCCATCCTGTCCGCGTCTCTGCGTTCCCGGGCGCGTCGCCGCAGGGACTCCTCCCAGGGTATGTCCAGGTAAAACGTGATATCGGGATAGCGGTCCCGACAGGCGACCCCGTTTGCCTGACGGATGAAACCGGCGTCAAGCTCTCTGCCGTAGCCCTGATAGGCGGTGGTGGAATCTGTAAAACGGTCGCAGATCACCACCGCGCCGCTGTCCAGCAGCGGTGCCAGGTGCTGACTCATCAGCTGGGCCCTGGCCGCTTCATAGAGAAAGAGCTCCGCGGCGGGGGCCATCTCCATGTGCCCGCGGTCGAGGATGATGTCCCGGATTTTTTCCGAGAGGGCCGTCCCGCCCGGCTCCCGGACTGTCTCCACAGCGTATTTCTCCCGGCTGAGCCGGTTCGCCAGGGCCGAAGCCTGCACCGATTTACCGCAGCCGTCGATTCCTTCGAACGTAATGAGACAGCCGCCGGGAACGGATAGCATCTCTGTGTGTTCAGTCGCCGGCATCTATCTTCTCTTTATCTGTTTTCCCGTCCACCCGTTCTGCGGGTGATGGTCCGTAATGGTTCAATCGTAGTATTCCAGTCCCAGGTGCGTGATCGGATCTTCTCCCATGAGGTAGCGAAGCGTGTTTTTGCATTTCATGAGCTGAATGAACAGGTCATGTTCGGGGTACAGCTCGGGTGCGACCATGGGACTTTTAAAAAACAGGGACAGCCATTCCTGAATTCCGTGCATGCCCGCCCGCTGGGCCAGGTCCATGAACATGACCAGATCCAGAACAATGGGGGCGGCGAGAATGGAATCCCGGCAGAGAAAATCGATCTTTATCTGCATCGGGTACCCCATCCAGCCGAAGATGTCGATGTTGTCCCATCCCTCCTTGTTGTCTCCCCGGGGAGGATAGTAGTTAATACGCACTTTGTGATAAAAATCCTTGTAAAGGTCGGGATAGACATTCGGCTGAAGTATATATTCGAGTACGGAAAGTTTGGACTCTTCCTTCGTTTTGAAGGATTCGGGATCATCCAGCACTTCACCGTCCCGGTTTCCGAGTATGTTGGTGGAAAACCAGCCGTTGAGTCCCAGCATCCGCGCTTTGAGGCCGGGGGCGAGAATGGTCTTCATCAGCGTCTGCCCCGTTTTGAAATCCTTCCCGGCAAGCGGCACCCTGTTTTTCCGGGCCAGCTCCTGCAGCGCCGGTATGTCTACGGTGAGGTTCGGTGCGCCGTTGGCAAAGGGCACTCCGCAGGTAAGGGCGGCATAGGCATAGATCATACTGCTGGCGATCGTTTCGTCGCTGTTCCGCAGTCCTTCTTCAAACGCGTTCAGAGACTGATGAACCGGTCCCGGTTCGATGAATATCTCCGTGGATGCACACCAGACCATCACCATGCGCTCCACGCCGTTTTCTTTTTTAAAGGTGGTGATGTCTTCGATGAGCTGATTGGCCAGATCCATTTTATCGCGGCCTTTCTTGATCCAGGTGCCGTGTAATTTCTTTACGTAACGCTGGTCGAAGACCCCTTTCATCGGCTGTATGGATTCCAGCTTGTGCCGCACCTTTTCAAGATCGGCGTCCTTGAGCACGCCGGCCTTTTTGGCCGCTTCATATCCGTTGTCTTCAAAAATGTCCCAGGCGCCGATGACCAGGTCTTCCGGTCTCGAAAGAGGGATAAAATCCCTGATAAGCGGCACCCTGTTTTCCGTTCGTTTTCCCAGACGGATAGTGCCGGTCATGGAAAGGGATCCAATCGGTTTATGATATCCTTTGATGATCGATTCCACACCCGCTATGAAGGTCGTGCCGATCGCTCCCAGTCCGGGGATGAGTACGCCCAGCTTGCCCGACGGAGGGGCGATCGTTATTGTTTCTTTATTCAATGGTTGCCTCCTGACACTGCCGATTATTTGATTTTATATATGGTATTACGGTCGTCGACGAGAATGATTTTCGGCCGGCAGGACACCAGTTCTTCCTCGGAATACAGACCGTATGAGAGAATGATCACCTTGTCTCCAACCTGCGCCAACCGGGCAATCGCGCCGTTCATAACGATGTCGCCTCCTCCGCGTTTCTCCTTGATGATGTAGGTTTCGGCGCGGGTGCCGTTTGAAAGGTTGAGCACATGCACCTTTTCAAATTCCCTCATGCCTGCGGCATCGAGCAGATCTTCATCGATACCGATGCTGCCCTCATACTGGAGATCTGCTTCTGTCACGGTTGCCGGCTGAATTTTAGATTTTAACATCTGGAGCATCATCATTCGTTCCCTTCTGCTTCATACAATCATTGGCGTAATTCCCCTGATCACAGTGCCAGACGTGCAGTATCCGCTGGATGGCGGTGATGTTGGAAAAGACCGCGACTATCCAGATGGCGGCAACCAGGACGTGGACACTGATCAGGCCCCCGAATCCCAGCAGGACCAGGCGAAGCGGCCGCTGCATTATCCCCACGGTGCACTCGAATCCCAGGCCTTCCGCCCGGGCGCGTACATAACTCACCATGAGCGAACCGCCTACAGCCACGGCAATTCCCAGAGAAGTGATGTACAGCCCCGATTTGACGAAAAAGAACGCCATTCCGAAGAGATAGACCACCTCTGAATACCGATCCAGAATAGAATCATAGAGGGCGCCGAATTTCGTCACCTTGCCGCTGTTGCGCGCCAGCCGCCCGTCAATGGAATCCATGGTGCCGGCAAGAAGAATGACGAATGATGCGGCCCGAAGCCACCCGCGCGCCCCGAGATAGGCGGCGATGCATCCCATGAGGAATCCCACGGTCGTGAATGTGTTGGGATGGATTCCCAGGCGGGTGAACAGGGAGATTGCCGGTGTGAGCACCTTGTAATAGAGGGCAACAACCCTCTCCGGGATCGGTTCATTGATTTTAAAATTCATGGCGTCTTTCTTTTTTCTTTTACACTGCCCTGGAGCGTGATCACAAATTCCCCCCGGACCCGGTCCCGGGAAAGGCAGTCGATTGCCCAGCTGAGCGAACCCCGGATCATCTCTTCAAATTTTTTCGTGATTTCTCTGCCGACACACACCTGCCGGTCTCCCAGGATCTCCCGTAAATCGGTGAGTGTTCTGAGTATCCGGTGGGGGGACTCATAGATAATTATGGTCCGCTGCTCTTCTTTAAGTGACTCCAGCCGGGTGCGTCTGCCCTTCTTGACGGGCAGGAAGCCTTCGAAGACAAACCGGTCCGTCGGCAGCCCCGACACCACCAGGCAGGCCAGGGCGGCGCTGGGTCCCGGCACCGGGATCACCCGAATGTCATGCCTGACCGCTTCGCGAACAAGATAGAACGCCGGATCGGAAATACCGGGTGTCCCGGCATCCGACACAACCGCCAGCGAGTCGCCGCCGCTCAATCGCCTGATCAGGAGCGGCGTTACCTTTTCCTTGTTATGGTCATGATACGCCTGCATGTGCGTTTTAATGGCATACTGTTTCAGCAGTATGGCCGTGTGACGCGTGTCTTCAGCGGCGATAAGCGAGACCTCTCCCAGAATCCGGACACCTCGCATGGTCATGTCTTCGAGGTTGCCGATGGGCGTGCTTACAATATACAGCGTTCCGCTGCCGGGTGTATCCATACCTGTCAGGCCGTCATCGTTTTCTCGCTGAATGAGATTCCCATATCCGTCAGCTCATCAAGAACGGGATCGTAGATCTCGGGCGTCACCGGAATCTGCACTCCTGTCAGGGAAATCCTGTTCTCCAGGATAAGCTTCACGGCGATCGCCGCCGGCAGACTCACCGTCCTGGCCATGGAGGAGTCACCGCCCGGTTCTCCATAGGCGATCAGGGTGGAGGTGATTTTTTCCGTCCGCTTCTGCGGATAGTCAGCGATGAATTCATGGTGAAGCACGATCATGTCACGTTCTCCGGGGTCGTACTGCATGTGTTTCAGCAGCTGCGCAGAGAGAATGTCCAATACTGTTTTCTGCCCTGCCGGGACCGTTTCCCCGGAAAAAAGCCCCAGCCATTCCAGGTTCGTCACGGCGGGTGCGTTTTCAGCGACATTGAACCGTCGGGCGAACGCGGATTTCAGTTCCGGGCCCGGGGGCAGGCCGGTTACATCGGCAACGAGACTGTTGAAGGTGCGTCCGTCGAGATCGCTGCGCTCTTTCAGGTCAAGAAGGCCGGAGCGGGAGATCAGCAGCCAGGAATCGCACCAGCCGGGGTACCGAAGCGTTCCACGGTAGAGAGAGGCCGCGTCCCCGAGTCCGTAGAGATCGAGATAGGGCAGCGAATCCCGGTTTGGATAGGCTTCCAATTTTCCGATACCTTCAAATTCGAGCATCCAGGTATGGGCGAAGAGATCCGCGTTTTCTACCGTGACAACGGCGTTGTTTTTCCTGTATTGGGCTGCGTTCCTGCCGGCGAGTACAACGCCCCGCGGGCTCCAGGAAAATTTATATCCCAGCGGATTGGTGTTGGCATCCGGTGCCGGCAGCCCTCCACAGTATGAGTAAAACGACGATATGGTGCCGCCTTTTTCCTTTACTCCATGAATAATGCGCATTGCCGACATATGATCGATGCCCGGGTCGAGGCCGATTTCATTGAGCAGAATGATGCCTTTGGCCCGCGCCGCACTGTCAAGCCGGCGCATGGCGTCACTTACATAGGAAGCGGTCACCATCGGTTTTCCCGCTTCGATACAGAGCCCGGCGACCAGCGGGTGGTAGGTATAGGGGACCAGGCTGACGACAATGTCCGCCCGGGCGACCAGGTTCTTCAGATGATCCCGATCAGTGACATCCAATTTTTCAGCGACTGCATTTCTTCTGCCGGCGATGATAGCTTCCGCCTTTTCCGGGGCGACATCGGCCAGCAAGATCCGCATGTCCGGCTGCCGTGAGAGGTAATCGACCATCGGTGCGGTCACCATGCCGGCACCCAGTATCAGAACGGTATGCATTTCAGATCCTTCTCATTAGAGGTGTTTTTCCAGATAACGATAGTCGGGCGTCAGCTCGCCTTTATGCATGATGAGCGCCGACGCAAGCGGTTTCGACAACGTAAGCCGATCCAGCGGCTGTGAAAAGTCGGTGCTGCTGATTTCCGGAATGAAATTCATGAGAACATCGCTGAAATAGAGCGATGATTCTCTTGGCAGTTCAGCCGGGAAATTGTCGATGGGCAGCACGGTGAGTCCGGTGTCGAAGAATCCGTATTTTACCGTACCAGTACCCGGAAACACGGTATAGACGGGATTGTCGGGCTGGGTGGCCTTGATGGTGCATTGAATGGACCCTTCGATATCACAGGTGATGTCTCCGGCAACCCGGAAACGCGGCTGCTTTTTTTCGTAAAACAGTTTTTTAAGGTCTTCATTGGTGACCAGTACCGGATACCGGCTGTCCCAGTAGATGGCGTTGACCATTACGGTGATATGGGGGAGATATTCGTGAAACAGGGATTTGTAGCGTTCGGGATGCGTGTAATATTCCTGAAGATCGAACGGACGGCCTTCCGCCACGGGGGCAACCATGTCCGCTTCTTTGAACACGGCTTTGTAGAGCACATCGGTGCGTGCCTCGTTGATGAAACCGGGATCTTTCACCCTCTCGGGCTCGACGGTCAGATGGGGCAGCAGGTCGAACACCTCCTGGGCGCCGTTCGAGACGTGTCCATAGCCGGTGAAGGCGGTCACCAGGGGCGTGATCTCCGGGGGCAGGCCATGTTCCTGTATGCTATTCCCGGCTTCGCGCACGGCATCTTCCGCTTCCGCCAGACAGCTGTAGTGATACGCCTGCCTGATCCCTGAAAACGGGGTTTCGATCCCTTCCGCTTCAAAGCGCTTGCCGAGCGCCCAGAGGGTATCGATCATTCCCGCCAGACCCGCGTATCGTCCGAAAAAGATCAGCCGCTGGTTTTTTTCGTTCACAATGCGCTCGTAATCGATAAGTGAACACCCCAGGTTCAGCATCTGCCTGAGCATCGGCATGTTATGCTTTTGACCCTTGATCGTATGCGAGAAAAAGAGATACACTTTATCCGGCTCGAAAAAAGACGGCGGTATTTCCTTGAGCCCGAAGATCACCGGACAGGCTGAAAGGGAAGCATTCAGTTCCGCGCCCGCTTTTTCATAATCAGCGTCGGGAAAAATGCGCGTCGGCGACGGCTGCACAACTGTCGTGATGCCGTGTTCTTTGAGCAGTTTTTCGACATTTTCAGGGGAGATGACCGTTCTTCGTTCCCAGGAACTCTTGTCTTCGTGCCGTAATCCTATTTTCACCATCAATCCCTTTCGTTGAATAATCAGCTATAACCACGAATTATAACTAAAATTAGCAAGAAAGTCAAGGCGTTAGGGTCCCATGCGAGGAAACCCGTTAACCTGTGTGAGAAAACCAGCGAAGGACCCGAAAAAAAACCGAAGAGAAAACAGAAGGCCGATCAGCGAATAAAGACAGCGCTTCAAGCGAACGTTGTGGTGAGCACGCCGGAGGGCAGCAATATCGAGGAATACCGTTTTTTTGTTTTTCGGGGCTTTCGTTGGAGATCGGGGTGCGGGGCGGTCCTGATATTCCGGGTTTTATCCCGACAGCGATATCCGTGCGTTGATTCCGAAAGCGGTGAATTTCGTGGTGCCGGTGCGGGAATTTTTACGCTCACCAAGTTCGAAATGAACGCCGCCCCTGACGTTCCGGGAAAACGAGTAGGTCATGCCGGGTTTGATGGACCAGTTTTTCGTTTCCATGATAACCTGGAATTTCTTTCCGGCTTCCGCTTTCTGCAGCTTTGACTGATTCGAGACCGAGGCATTGAGAGTGAAATCGATGTTGTTGTCCAGCTTCTTTCCCTTCAGAAAGGGGATCTTGATGCCGCCGCGTTTTTTATAGCTGAGCGCAAAGGTCATGTCCGATCCGACATCCTTGGAAATGCTCTTTCCGAACGCGGTCTGCAGCGTCACCATTTCAGTTGCGCTGTATTTGAAATTGGACGTGATGCCGTTTTTGAACGTGATGTCAAACCCTATGAGCGGACGGAAATTGATCGTATATTTGGTTTGCGTTTTAACCGACTCATTCCAGGTCTCGGCCATATCTCCTGAATATGAGTGATTGAGAGTAAACGACGTGAGAAAAGGCTCGAAGAAAAACAGTTTCTCAATGCCGCTCCAGCGCACGGTCCAGTTCGGCATGGGTATCGCTTCGTACTCACCAATCATGAATATCGATTTTGAAACACTCTGGGATGACTGGGTCGAGATCGTTTTAGTGTCGGAGAACTGGTAATCCATGGTCGCGTTGAGCTGACGGGTAAATTTCAACCCTGAACGAACGCTCACCGTCGATGATGCCTGGGAGCGACTTCTGTCGGAGGTGAGGTTTTGAGAAATCGGCACTCCCGGATCCTCCTGAAATCCCAGCTGGAATTTCAGCACCGGCATACTGAGAATTCCGAACGTCGTCACACTGTTCGTTTTTCTGTAAGTGATGCTGACCGGATCGATAATACTGACACCTTTACCGACACCCGCCAGCAGAGAACCGAGACTGAAGCCCCCGGTTTTTTCCTCTTTTTCCGCCTCTTTTGGGGTATCCGTGTCCGTCGCGCGGGCCGCCGGTTTTCTGCGGGTCGAGGCCTGCCTTCTGTTTGCAGCTCCTCCGGCAGGTGCTGATTTTTTTGCGAATGACTGCACCAGTTTCTGGGGATCTAATTTAGAGGTCACGTTTATTGATGTGTTGACCTTGGCGCTTTTCCCGCTGCCGGTGGACGCCATTTGAGGGTTGTAATTGTATCCGTAATCCGTTGTATATTTAAAATTGGCGGTCAGCCAGGCAGAGAGCTTCGGAGTGAAACTCGCGTTTATCCGCTGCGTTTTGGCCACCAGGCTTTCTTCCGCGAGTTCTCCCAGAATATCGTACCAGCCCGCGGTGCTGTCCGCATTTAAATCGTAATTATTTGAGAGCGAATAATCCATTGAGACCGGCTTCACCGGACTCCAGGAAGCGGCATAGGATTTGGAGAATGTCGCCCTGTCCACAAGACTCGTGACACCCCCTACCGTTTTCGACTGCTGTTCAACATCGTTGCCGTCGAGTTTGAAATTGATTTTCGACGGCAGATAGAATTCCGTGTTCGCGAGTTTTTTCAGAAGACCGTCCGTCCCGAGCCATTTCAGCAGTTTGAAGGAGTTCCTGTCGCTGAACGTGAGGTCGTACTGGAAGGATCCGTTATAGGTTTCTCCGTCAGAGGTCCCTGTTCTGGGATTCTGGCTGTTCGTCCCCGAGTAATTCACGTTACCGCTGACCGGATCGAGGAGAAATCGTCCCAGGAAACTGCGGGATTTTACCGTTTTATTGAAGCGCAGCCCAACGCTTTTCGTTTCATTGATGGTTTGCGAGGCGGCGAGAACCGAGTCTCCGGCGGTTTTTTCATTCAGCAGGATATCACTCCCCGGCAGATATTTCGGGGTGGAAGTCGTTCTCGCGATACGTCCGGTAATCGGGACCTTGATACCCCAGTGGGAGGGCATCAGCCGGTCGATGTTGAGATTGATATTGGCGTTATAGCCCTCGATTGTCGCCCCTTCCCCGGTTGAGGTTTCGTTTATGGTGTGGAAATCCGCATCCTTGCGGTCATACTGGCCGTTCACCGACAGCAGGTCCCCGACGGTAAGAATGGCCTTGGCGCGCATGGCCATGCCTTTTTCCTTGTGTACGTCGGACAGCCGCAGCTCATCCATCCAGATCTGTCCGGTCCATGATTGCGGGCCTTTATTGCGGACACCGGCGATCAGCCAGCGGATGTTCCTGAGGGACGGGTTGCCCTTGATGAAAATGGTATAGGGGCTCAGGTCCCGCGATATGGTGTCCTGGGCGAGCAGCTCCTTTTCCAGTTTAATGGCGCTGAGATCTTCAAAGGCGATTTCGATGTCGTTTCCAATCCATCCCGGCTCCACCTCCGGGAGCATGATCTCATAATAAATTTCATCCTGTGTGTCAGATCCCAGGCGCAGAAAGAATTCGATCTCTCCCTGGGGAATTTGTTCATTCGCGTCACCGCCGTGTACGAACATTTTAAGTTTTTTGTACTGGATAAGGTTCTGCGGCTCATAAAACCGTTTTTTGGCGATGACCCGCTCTCCGGAACCGAGGTCGTTCAGCTGCAGGACAAGGGACTGCTCTTTCGAGCGGATTTTCAGGGTCGGATCGATGACCCCCTCGACCCCCTTGGGGGGTTCGTAGTCGGGGTTTTCATGCGTATTGGTGACCGCGATGGAAAGCGTCGTGTCCGTTTCGCTCAAGGTATACAGAGAGTCGCCCGCGGCCATTTTCCCGTGATATTTCCATTCGTTGCTGACAAGCTCCATTTCAGCGATCTGCAGATACGACCGCCTGGTAACGCCGTTCACCCATATTCTCGCGTTTTCGATGCGGGACCAGTCGGGCGATTCAATTTCGTCGCCCTGGATGAGAGGGATGCGATAGAGCCGCCAGCCTTTTTCGGTCTCAGAGGCGATGAAGCGGGCGTCACTGCTGTTGGGATCAAGAGAAACGGAATATTTAAAGTAATTGTTTCTGGTATCAATCGAGCTGTTGCCGTTCATGTCTTCGCTGTCGGGGTACCGGATGGAGCCGTCGTCCTTGTTGTCTTCGTATCCGTTGATAGTGCCGCCGTCGTCCTCTTCCGACACATCATATCGCAATTTGTAGGGATTTTTATCGCTGTAGGTATAATCATCGTATGACCATGGTTCATTTGCATCTTTGACCCGGTCATTGTCCAGATCCCAGAAGTCATACAGTGTCGCCCGCAGCACCGGAACACCGCCGACCGTATCCAGGACGGCGGCGGCAGTGCCGTCATGCGGATAGAAAAGCCGCGGCGGATCGTCGCCGAACATGTGGTCGAGACCGGTATCTTCTTTATCCGGCTCCAGGTTGGTGTCCCGGATGCCGCCGTCGGGCTTGTAGTCTTCCGTATCCCATTCGCCGTTGGGGATGATGTCTTCCGAGATCTGTCCCAGTTCGATGTGGAGCGTGAGATATTCAGGAGCGGTTTCATCGGGGAACGACTTCACCCAGATCTCGAGGAAGCGGCTGTCGGTCTGGTCATAGTAGCCGGTATTGAGGCCGCGCTGAATACCGCCCCAGGATGTCCGGGGATCGGGAAGCGTGTCATTCGGAATAAAGTCGAAGGTGAGCACATCGGTACCGGTCTGGCCGCCGAAATTGGTGGTTACTTCTTTGTCCGGCCAGATATCCTGAATCGGTACTTTATTGTACGGGTTGTACCAGACCAGACTTCCCTTGTTCTCCAGGTAGTAATTCACGGTGTCGGGCTGGGCCGATGGTGAGGGAATGGACGATGCAAGCCAGTGCTTTCTGAGCACGCCCAGAGATATTTTTCTCTTGGCCCCTTCAAAATCATCCAGATAGGCGACACCGTTATAGTCCCCGGTTGACTCGCTGTTAAGCGTGTTGGGGTTGGGGGTTATTTCGGCAATTTCTCCCTCGAATTTTATCGACGAGGCACCGGTCATATCAAGGAGGGGCAATTTGTTCAGATAACGGGTGACCTTGTCCGATGAGTAGCCAAGCGACGTATTCACGTCCCAGACGAAATTGCTCATCGGCGCTTCCTTGCCCAGCCGAATGCGCTGGTCAAGAGATGTTCTGCTGAGATAGAGCAGGGTCGCCCCGATGAACGATCGCTGATTATCCTGCTCCCAAAGGGTGTATTCGGCGCGCGTGCCCAGCAGCACTTTTTTGTCCGGCGCGAACATACGCTGGCTTTCATAGCCGATATCGACCTGGGCATTGGGATCCGTGGCTCTGTCGCTGGTAAGCACCAGCGTTCCGCTGAAATAATCGATGGTGTAATCGACATCCTTGATCAGCTTAGCGCCGTTGCAGATAATTTCCTCCGTCCCCTCGATGACGTTGAATCCCAGCTCGAATTTGGGACTGCGCCGTGAGGAGGTGATCTCTATTTTAAACTTGCTGGTGTTCGAGATGTAATCCCGCTTTGTTGTGTCATACACCGCGCTGTAACGGTATTCATCACCCTCTTCGCCGCCCCAGAGGTCACTTGCCGGACCTGTCCCCGGCTGCGGGTCGAAGGGGCGCAGGTTCGGGAAAATAATTTCCCCCCGGGACTTATTGATGATGTTGGGATTGTTGTCTATTTTATTGTCCGGAATACGGGCACCATTCAGGTCGATGTCGTCAAGGCCGAATATGTGGAGAAAGCTCTGTGCCGCTCCATTGACCAGCGCTGATTCCTTGGGCTGCCCAGAGGGATCCTTGTAAAATATCTTGACCTTGAAATTCTGAGCGAATTCATCATCCGTGATATCGGGGATGCCGATATTATAGACGTTTTTCCATTCCAGGTCCCAGGTTTCAAAACTGGGAAGCGGCGCCTGGGCCTTGATCAGTTTCAATACGGGAATTCCGGTCTGGGCCGTTTCCGTGGCCTGCAGATCTCCGAATACCCGGCCGGAAGAATCACGGTAGGCTACGGCCAGAATTTCGCTTTCCCGCAGGGATACGCTCATTTGAATATACCCCAGTTCCCGGTTGACGTAGTAGTCCTTGATCGGCTCCAGGCGGAGGAAATAGCGTTTGACGGTTTCATTGTCCGCGTTGACCGGTGTGCCCTGACTCAGGTCCGCCGCCGCCCAGGCCTGGAATGCTCCCGGCTGGCTCTCGTACTGAACATCGGATTTATAGATCTGAATGGTGGTGATGATGTTCAGGGGATCGACGATGTGGGCGCCGTTGGGCGCGTAGTTGGTGAATTCGTTCCGGTAGAGCGTGTCGAGGAAAAAATAGGTAGCCTTTTTATAATCGTAGTCCTCGATTTCGATGATCTGTTCCTTGCCCTCTCCTGAAAGCGAGAGTTTGTTCTTTTGCCCTTTTTCCATACTGGCGATGGCGGTGAGGGAGAGCGGCCCCAGCTGCATGTCTGCCTTGAGACCGAACAGGCCGGCGTTGCTCTGGCTCATGGTCACGAAGTTGGTGCCCGGCAGCGAGAGATTGACGTTTCCGGCGTCAATCCGTTTGATGATGCCGTCTTCATCATTATTGTACTGCAGCTTGACCGCGTTTTGAAACTCGAATTCGTTCTCACTGTCCTGGGCCACATCAACGATGATCTTTTCGCCGATTTTACCGGTGACGGTAAAATTCTGCTTCATTTTCATCTGAAAATTGTTGTTCGGCTGACGGTCCGATGCGATCTTTTTGCTGCTTCGCTTTTCATTTTTATAGGTGCCGTCTATGTCGATGTTGCCGTTAATGGTGAGACTGATATCATCACCGCCGAAGGCTTTTCTGAATGCTTCGCTTTTTATCTTTCCGGTTCTGAACACGAGACCCTGTGACGAGCCCCTCCCTCCCTTGAGAGCGGTGACATTGCCGCCGAGGAACTCTCTCCACTGATCCTGTTTATTATAGAGGGAACGGGCGCTGATGAAATCCGGAAAGAGGTAATACCGCTCATGTTCCACCGGAGTGCCCCTGAACAGCCGCTTCAGGGTCACGAATGACATGGATGAATCAAACACGGATGTATAGGTGAACGAAGACGGGTATTCGGTAAACCGCAATGAATAGGGATAGACGAATGAATAGGTCCGGGGCGCGGCGTTCTGCAGTGATGTTCCGGGAAAGCGGACAGGGGGCATGCGCAGCCCTGTCTGCGCAGATGCGGATTGCAACGGCAGCAGCTGTATCAATAAAAAGATCGACAGGACTGTTGTCAACAGTTTTCCGGTCGACCGGGGTTGTGACTTATCAGCCATTCTCTGCCTTGCTTCTGTTCATGGGTGCGCCCGCAGACGTGTGCCGCGGGATGAATTACCTGTTAATGACAACAGTAGCAAGGGCCGATAAGCATTCCTATAATGTATAAACAATTATTGCTTAAGGAGAAATTAATGCATATTTTTTAAAATTGCAAGAAAAAAGTTAGGATAAAATGCTCTTGGAAAAGATATGAGCGTTTGATACATTTCAGGAAACGGCTATCATCCGGCAGGCGGACGAGTGAAGACACTTACCTGGTATACAATCAAAGAACATGTCGGCCCCTTTATTTTCGCTCTGGTCACCATTACGTTTGTGTTTATTCTCAATGCCGTCTTCAGGGATCTGGGCAAGCTTCTCTCCAAAGGCGTCTCCCTCTCGATTATTCTCCGGTTTTTCGGGCTGAATATCGCCTGGATCATCGCCCTGGCCGTGCCGATGGCCGTACTTGTCGCCACCCTTATGGCCTTCGGGCGGATGTCGGCTGATCACGAAATCACCGCCATCAAGGCAGGCGGCATCAATTTTTACCGGCTCATTTCTCCCGTTCTGTTCATTTCGCTTCTCCTCGCCTTCGGGCTCGAGCGGTTCAACAACATCGTTCTGCCCGAGTTCAATCATCAGTACCGGCTGCTTTATCGGGATATCTCCCGGAAGCAGCCGACACTGACGCTGGAGGAGGGTATCTTCAATTATATCAACGATGATTACAGTCTTCTCGCCCGCAAAATCGACACGAAACGGAACACGATGGAAGACATTATCATCAACGATATCAGCAAAACCGATCAGTCCCGAACGATCACGGCAAAACGTGGCAAGATTTTCTTTTCGGAAGTGCAGGAAAAACTCGTTTTTGAATTGTACGCCGGCGAGATCCACGAGATCGACTACAAGCATCCGGAAAACTACCGCCGGGCAGCCTTCGAGCGCCAGAGCCTGACGATCGCCATTCCCAATACCAATCTGACGCACCAGGATTCATCACACCGCGGCAACCGGGAAAAAAGCGTTTCAATGCTGATGGACGACGTTCGCAGGGAGCGCGGATCGATTCAGAACCGGTATCAGCGAATCCGCGCCATGGCCATAAACGAGCTGCGGGCGACGCTGCCCGACACTCTTTTTCTGCAGGCCGATTCCGCCGCGCGGGCTCCGGTTCGGGGATTTGCCCGGGATAATCCCGGACAGCGCGTCGCCTCCGTGCAGCGGCAGGTTGAGAACGAACTGAAGATCATCTCCAGCCACAGGAAGTCGATCAGCCAGCTACTGGTAGAGGTGCACAAGAAGTATTCGATTCCTCTTACCTGTGTCGTTTTCGTGCTGATCGGCGCCCCCCTGGGGATCATGGCCAGGCAGGGGGGACTGGCCGTCGGCGGCGGGCTGAGCATTATTTTCTTCATTATCTACTGGGTCTTTTTAATCGGCGGCGAACAGCTTGCGGACCGGCAGCGGCTTTCACCGCTGGTCGCCATGTGGCTGCCGAATGTCCTTATGATCATTCTCGGAGTGTATCTGATGCGCCGGGCCGTTACAGAACGGGCGTCCCTGCACCTTGAGAAGCTGGCCGGGCTGTTCAAAAAGAAAAACCGGAGACAAGAGTGACCACGCTGCTGCCCGCATACATTTTGCGCAAATTTACCGGACTTTTCCTGCTCTGCGTTCTCAGCGTCATTGTCCTTTTCCTGGTCATCGACGGCATTGAAAACATGGACAAATTTATCGACAGGGATGTGCCCTTTGGCGTGACGTTCAAATACTATCTTTATTATATACCCTACATTCTGGTCTTGACCCTGCCTGTGGCCACCCTGCTCGCGGCGGTGTTTGCCGTCGTCGGCCTGGCCCGCGGCAATGAAATAGTTGCCATGAAGTCCCTGGGATTCAGCCTTTACCAGCTGTTGATCCCGATGCTGGGGGCCGGCATGGTCATCAGTATGATCTCCTTTTTTACCGCGGAGGTGATAGTCGCCCGTACCACCGAAAAAAAGGATGCCATAGAACAGGAATATTTGAGAGGCGGCAGTTCCACCAAATTTCTTTCCCGTTTCCGCAATATGCAGATAAAGGACGAAGACACAATTATCACCATCGGTTATTTCGATATCAAGCGGAGATTGGCCCACCGCGTGCGCATTCAGGAAATCGTCGACGGCAGACTGGCCTATCGCCTCGACGCGGATTCCATGTCCTGGGAAAACGGCGGCTGGATCATACGCAGGGGCATCGAGAGGACCTTCAATGATTCAACGGAGGTGGCGGCCGATCTTGCCAGTCCCGCGGTTTTCCGCTTTCACTTCAACCCAGAAGAGCTCATCCAGGCCCAGGGGTCGCCGGAGGATATGGGCTACTGGGAACTGAAAAAATATGTGGACCGCATTCGCCGCAGCGGCGGAGAAACGAGCCAGTGGCTCACCGAGCTGCATTTGCGTATTTCCTATCCGCTCAGCAATCTGCTCATTATCCTCTTCAGTGTCCCCCTCGTCTACAACCGGCGCAAGAAAAACATCGCTCTCGGCTTCGGCATCAGCCTTACCGTCGTTTTTTTCTACTTCGGACTCGTTAAAATGGGGCAGACGCTTGGCCAGAACGGCAATCTGCCGCCGCTGCTCGGAGCCTGGATGGGGAATATGATCATGTGTACCGGCAGCGTGATTAATTTGCTGAAAACCAGAAAATAGCTTGACTTTTTCGAATAAAAGATTAATATTCAAAGTTCGGAAATAAAACATGTTTGTTGAAAGGATGACGATACATGAAACGCACGTACCAGCCCAGCCGAAGAAAACGGAAGAACAAGCATGGGTTCAGGTCCAAAATGGCAACCAGGTCTGGACGCATGCTGTTAAAGCGCAGGCGCGCAAAGGGCAGGAAGAGACTGACCGTTAGTGATTCTATGTAATCCAGACAGTCTCGACTGTCGACTTCCTAAACACGAGATTATCCGCGGACGGGATGATTTCAGACGAATTCTTCAAAAGGGCAGCCAGGTTAACGGGTCTGCCCTGCGTTTTTTTATAGTGCAGGCCCCCCGGCGCCGGGTAGGCTTCATCGTTCCCAAGCGGGTAATCAGAACGGCGGTTGAACGGAACCGGATCAAGCGATGGCTGCGGGAGCTCTACCGCTGCAATAAACAGATGTTTTCATCCTGTCACCTCATTATAAAAATAGAACGGCGGCCGCAGGGGTTCCGGGAGCTGGAAGCGGAATTCCTCTCTCTGGCAGCGGCCGGGAAAACAAGCAGATGACTATCGGACAAAGAATATGTATCGCCCTTATCCGGTTATATAAGAAGATCATTTCGCCCCTGCTGCCGAACACCTGCCGTTTTTATCCGACGTGTTCCGCGTATATGGCGGAGGCGATTGAAAAAAAAGGTCTGGGAAAAGGCGTGTACCTGGGGATGAAACGGCTTTTACGCTGTCACCCGTTTCATCCCGGCGGGTACGATCCCGTTGAATAATCATCAAAAGGAAACGGACAGAGATTATGGACAAAAACACCATTGTCGGACTGGTTCTGATCGGATTGATCCTTGTTTTATCACCCTGGCTGATGAAGCAGCTCGGCTACAATCAGCCGGCGGCGTCCCCTCCTGAAGAGGTGCAGATCGCGCCGGTCCAGGCCGGGGCCACCGAAGAAGCCGTTCAGACGACTCCCGCGCCCGTTATCGCTCGGGCCGTCTCCCCACCGGCCTCAGCTGCCGTAACCGCACCGGCGGATACGGTTGTTATCGAAACCGATCTGTATACGGCCGTTGTCACCAATATCGGAGGAGGGACCATCATCGGGTGGGAGCTCAAGAAGCACCTGGTCGGGGACAAAGCCGATAATCGGCCCGTAAATCTGGTGCCCGAAAACAGCAGCGGGAACCTCGGGATCATGCTCGACGGCGCCAATCTCGATCTGGGGAATGTCCCTTTCCGTCTTTCCGGCCCCAGCAGCTACTCGGAGGGGGGCGTGGCATATCAGAAACTCGTCTTTTCCTATCCCTTTTCGGGCGGCGGGTCACTTGACCGGGAGTACACCTTCAGGGACGACACCTATGCCGTACAGATGGAAGTATCGTTCAATGATGTGTCACCGACCGAATATCACATTTACTGGAACAGCGGCATCGCTCCAACGGAGAAGGACGACGCCGCCGGAGAACGCTATCTTGAATCCTTCGCGCTTCAGGCCGGTGAACTGTTGAAAACCAAAGAAAAGGCGACCGGCTACACCGAAGGGTATACCGACTGGACCGCCCTGCGGAACAAGTATTTTGTGGCCGCGATCATACCGGCCGATGAGCCGGCTGCGGGCGCGTCTCTTGAAGGTGAAAAAATTGAGCTGCTTGACGAGAATGGCAAACAGTTCCGGTGGAAGCGCATGCAGATGGCTCTCTTCATGCCCGGAGACAGATCCTCCGAAACGTATGCCGTGTATCTCGGGCCCCTTGATTACCATATGCTGAAAAACATGGATGTCGGCCTGGAAAAAGTGATGAACTGGGGCTGGTCACTGATCAAGCCGATCAGCATCGCCTTTTTCTATGTGCTTCAGTTTCTCTACGGCATCGTCGGCAATTACGGGTGGGCTATCATAATTTTCTCCATTATGATAAAAATCGTCCTGTATCCTCTGACCCGGAAAAGCTACGAGTCGATGCAGGCGATGCAGGCCCTTCAGCCGCAGATGGAAGCGATCAAGACCAAGTTTAAAGACGATCCCCAGCGGATGAACCAGGAAACGATGAAACTGTACAAGAAGCATGGCGTCAATCCCATGGGCGGGTGTCTGCCCATGCTGCTGCAGATGCCGGTTCTCTTCGCGCTTTTTAATTTGTTTCGCACGACCATTATGCTGCGCCAGGCTGAATTTCTCGGCGGTCTCATTCCCGATCTTTCCGCCCCCGACGGGATTATCGGCGGCACCATTCATGTCCTTCCCATCCTCATGGGTATTACCATGATCGTGCAGCAGCGCCTCACCATGCGTGATCCCAAGCAGAAGGCCATGGCCTATATGATGCCGATCATGTTCAGTTTCATATTTTACCGCATGGCATCGGGGCTCAACCTGTATTACCTCATGTTCAATCTGCTGACCATTGCCCAGGAAGTACTGATAAAAAAGCGGAAGCCGGAGGAGACTGAGGGATAACGCCGGACTTCTGTAAATAATCGTTTTGAATACCGCCCCGCCATGATTATTTTATGGCGGGGCGTTTTTCTTGCGCTCATTTGAATAAAGCCAGTGAAAATAAGACCTTACGATTTATCCGGACAATCGGGTTTATGTGCAAGCACAATAAAAACAAATGGATAGGAACATGAGCCGGGAAAATGGTTCGGGGACACATGAAACGATCGCCGCGATTTCCACTCCTCCGGGTGAGGGCGGAATCGCGGTTGTTCGGCTTAGCGGGCCCCGGGCGGTGGAGATTGCCGCGTCCCTGTTTCAGGGCATGAATCCACTCACCGAGGCAAAACCGCGAACCGCCTGTCATGGATGGCTGGTGCAGAACGGGACCTGTCTTGATGAAGCGGTTGTCACCGTTTTCCCCGGGCCCCGCTCCTATACCGGTGAGGATGTCGTTGAGATCTCCAGTCACGGCGGCACCTGGGTGACCCGCCGCATTCTCGATGCGCTGGTCGCCGCGGGGGCGGAGCCGGCGGCGGCCGGAGAATTTACCAGGCGCGCATTTCTTAACGGGCGTCTTGACCTGGCCCAGGCGGAAGCGGTGGCCGATCTTATCAGGGCAAAAACCGAAGCATCACGACGAGTGGCGATGGCACATTTGCGGGGAAGACTCACGGAACAGCTGGACCACATCCGCGAACGCCTTCTCGGGATCTGTGCCCATCTCGAGCTGGAGCTGGACTTCAGCGAAGAGGATGTCGAGTTTACATCCCGGGAAGAGGTCTCCGGCAGTCTGGCCGCCGCGGTAAGCGAGATTGAAACACTGATCCGCAGTTACGCGAGGGGCCGGGTTTGCCGTGAAGGCTTCAATCTGACTATTGTCGGCCGGACCAACGTGGGCAAGTCTTCACTGCTGAATGCCCTGATTGAACGGGAACGCGCGATTGTCACCGATATTCCCGGGACGACCAGGGACACCATCGAAGACGTCCTCGATATGGACGGCATCTGCTTCACCATTACAGACACCGCCGGAATTCGCGAGACCAGCGATCCGGTTGAACGTGAAGGAGTGCGCCGCACCCGTATCGCCATTGAAGACGCCGATATGGTTGTCGTTGTGTTTGACGGCAGCACGCCCTTGACCCCCGAAGACAGCGCGGTGGTCGATGTCGTCAACGGGAGCGGCAAGCCGGTTCTTGCCGTTGTCAATAAATCCGATCTGAAACAGAACATCGAACTTCCGCTCCTGAAGCAGCGGCTGCCCGCCGGAGAGACGGTGTTCGTTTCCGCGAAAAGCCAGGCGGGTATTCCAGGGCTGATCGCCCGCCTGGAAGAGGCTGCGCTGCAGGGAGGGATTCCCGAAAGCGGAGAAGTGGTCATCACCCACGCGCGTCATCACGCCGCCCTGGAACGGGCCCGCTCCAGTTTTCTCTCCGCAGGGGACACGCTTAAATCCGGGTTGTCCCAGGAGTTTGTCGCCCTTGACCTGCGGGCCGGGCTCGATGCTCTTGCCGAGATTACCGGGGCGGTGACCTCCGATGATGTGCTGAACCACATTTTTAACGAGTTCTGTATCGGCAAGTGATGTTCCACGTGGAACATGCACGCCGACCCGGGGGGCGCGACGAAGCCGCCGGTAAAGATGCCGGGACAGGAGTCCCCGTCCGATGTTCCACGTGGAACATCGGGTTGGCCGTGCTGAGGCGGCCGGAGAAAGAGAGTATGAAAACCCACAGAGACTATGACGTCATCGTTGTCGGGGGCGGCCACGCCGGGTGCGAAGCCGCGCTCGCCTGCGCCCGTATGGGCATGCGCACACTGCTCACGACCATGAACATTCCCGCGGTCGCCCAGATGTCCTGCAATCCCGCTATCGGCGGACCCGCCAAGGGGAACATGGTGCGGGAGATCGATGCGCTCGGCGGAGTGATGGCCAGGGCTATCGATGCAACCGGCATTCAGTTCCGGATGCTTAACCGATCCAAGGGGCCGGCCGTCTGGTCCCCCCGGGCCCAGGCGGACCGCATGGCCTACTCGGCCCATATGCGCTGGGTGCTCGAGAGCCAGGCGGGGCTGGATCTTTTTCAAACGATGGTCACCGGCGTTGATACTGAAGACGGGCGGGTCAGGGGCGTGGAGACGGAGACTGGGCGGCACATCGCCGCCGGAGCGGTGATCCTTACCTGCGGCACGTTTTTAAACGGCCTGATTCACATCGGGCTGAAAAGCTACAGCGCCGGGAGAGCGGGCGAATTCCCCGCCTCCGGGCTGACCGAGTCGCTGACAGCGCTGGGCTTCTCCGCCGGCAGGCTGAAAACCGGTACCCCTCCGCGGGTGGACGGACGGTCCATCGATTTTTCCGGACTGGAGCCGCAGCCCGGCGATGAGCCGCCGCAGCCGTTCTCTTTCAGTACCGCCGCTATCACCTGCGAGCAAATTCCCGTGTGGCAGACCTATACCAACAGGAAAACGCACGAGATCCTCGGGTCGGGCATGGATCGTTCCCCCCTTTTCTCAGGAGTGATCAAGGGCACGGGGCCCCGTTACTGCCCCTCCATTGAAGACAAGATCGTGAGGTTCAGTGACAAGGACCGGCACCATATTTTTCTGGAAGTGGAGGGCCGCCACACCCACGAATACTATGTCAACGGGTTCGCGACCAGCCTTCCCGAGGATATCCAGCTGCAGGCCCTGAAGACGATTCCGGGACTGGAGCATGTCACGGTTACCCGCCTCGGCTACGCCATCGAGTATGACTATTTTCAGCCGACTCAGCTGCGTCCCAGTCTCGAGACGAAGCGTGTCTCCGGGCTCTTTTTCGCAGGGCAAATCAACGGGACCTCCGGGTATGAAGAGGCCGCGGCCCAGGGGCTCATGGCCGGAATCAACGCGGTGCTGGCGCTCAGAGGAGAAGAGCCGTTTGTGCTGGATCGTTCCCGGGCCTATATAGGGGTGCTCATAGACGACCTCGTTACCAAGGGGACGAACGAGCCCTACCGCATGTTTACCTCCCGGGCCGAGTACCGGCTGCTGCTGCGACAGGATAACGCGGATATCCGGCTCATGGAATACGGGTACCGTTTCGGTCTTCTTCCTGAGAGTGCATATCGGGCCATGGAGCAGAAGCGAGATACGGCAGCAGGGATAATCGCCGCTGCCCGCACGCTCAAGCCGGAGCCGGAGGTGATCAATCCTGTTCTCGAACGGCTCGGCACCGCTCCCGTGTCGGAGAAACAGAGTGTGCAGCGGCTGCTGAAACGGCCGGAAGTGAGTCTGGAGTCGCTTGTCGATATCCCTGCTGTCGCAGAGCTGCTCGAGGCGGCCGGTCCGCAGCGAACGGCCGTTGCCGGGCAGGTGGAGATCGAGATCAAGTATGAGGGGTATTTCCAGCGGCAGCGGGAGCAGGTGGAGAAATTTGTGCGCCAGGAGGAGAAGCGAATTCCCGACGATATGGATTATAACCGGCTGCCGGCACTTTCCACTGAAGCGCGGGAAAAACTGAAACAGATCCGGCCGGTCTCGCTGGGACAGGCTGCCCGTATTTCGGGTGTATCTCCGGCGGACATATCGATACTCTCCCTGATGATCGAGAAACACAAACACAGGACATGATCCATGCGGCAGGAAATCCTTTTACATGATCAGCTGCAGGCAGCCGGCCTCCCGGCGGGCCCGGATGTTATCGCTCTGTTCTCCGCCTTTCATGACCTGCTGGTCTCCTGGAACCAAAAAATGAACCTGGTCTCTCCGGCGGATATGGAACGGCTGGTGCCGAGGCATTTTCTTGAGTGCGCCGGACTCGCGATCACTGTCCCGATGTCCGACAGAGCAAAGGTGCTTGATCTGGGATCGGGGGCGGGATTTCCGGGCATACCGCTAAAAATAGTACGTCCCGATCTGGAGATGGTCCTGGTCGAGTCACGGCGGAAACGAGCCCTGTTCCTGCAGGAAGCGGTACAGGTGCTGGGCCTGCGGGAAGTTGAGATCGCGGCAATGCGGGCCGAGGATCTGGCCGCGCCGCATCCCGGCTTTGATGTCGTGGTCTCCCGGGCCGTTGCCGACCTGTCCAGCCTGTATCGCTGGACGATGCCGCTGCTCACACCCGGCGGAGTATTGGCCGTGCTCAAGGGGATGGCTATTGAGAAGGAGCTGGAAGGGCTGATCAAAACCGCCGCGAACGCGGGTTCCGGCGGTGTCAGCGCCGCGCCCTATGATCCATTTTCCATTTCCCTGCGGGAAAGGGGATCCATGCTGGTGACGGTGACGAAACGGTGAGCCCGCTAGCACTTTATTTTTTCATAATAAATTACAGGGGCGCGCCTCTCCCGGAAAACATCCCGAAAAGGAAATATAGTAATAAATCATAATTTTTTTGGGATGCCCTTACGGAACAGTATGGTGCCCGTATAAAGCAGTAAACGGTAAAGTAAAAAAGGATTGCCGGGCGCTGATGGCCGTCACCGTCAGGGGGCTGTCCCGGTTGTACGCGGATGCGGATCGGGAGGTGCAGCGCCTCTCCGGCGAACATAGGGGCAGGCTGCGATGCGGACGCGGCTGCAGCAGGGGCTGCGGTGATGACAGTACGGTATAAGGAGACCAGGGTATGCACCCGTCCCTCTCGTTTCATTCCGCGGTTGTATTTGTTGATGACATCACTGTTTCCCGCCGTTTTTATACGGAGGTCCTCGGACAGACGATCCGGGATGATTTCGGCCGATGTATCGTCTTCGACTGCGGACTCAGTCTCTGGCAGATGCCGAAGGATCATGTCATCGCCCGCAGTCTCGAGGGGCGGCAGGGAGAGCGGGCCACGGTGGAACTCTGCTTTGAAACGACGGCGATCGATGAGATCCTCGTGAGATTACGGGAAAGGGGCGTCGAGTTCCTGCACGAAATCCGCGAGGAATCCTGGGGGCAGCGGACGATCCGCTTCTATGATCCCGACAGCCACCTGATCGAGATCGGGGAGCCGCTGGAGACGTTCGTTACCCGTCTCTACCGGGAGCTGGGATCGGTGGCAGCGGTACGGTCAAAGACCTCTGTGAGTGAAGGCAGGATAGAGGCGATCATTCGGCAGGGCCGGCACCTATCCGGATGATGCCCGGCTTCCGGGGCCGGGTGCTGCTCACCAGGGCAGCACCGCCAGATTATCCGTCCCGGCAGTGATCATGAGCACGCTGCTGTGCACGCTCAGGTCGCGCACCCGCAGATAATCGCCGGGTCGGTAGAGGTTGGGCAGGCCCTTCGCCAGGGCGATCTCGAAAAAGAGGATGCGGTTTCCCGCGGGCAGCCGCACGCCCGCGCCGATCATCATCCCGAAGTCATTGGGAACCGCGTGGTCATTCAGGTCCACATCGATGTCCAGTGAGTAATCCCCGCGTATTTCACCGGTTGCGTACCCGCCCAGTCTTGACGCTCCATAGGCGCCGACCAGCGCGTATCCCATAATACCCTGCCTCACCTCAACGTAGTACCGCACGCTGAGCGGAAAAAAGAGATAGTTGCCGCGTATCGTCACTTCCTCCGAGGTTTTAAAATCCGGCTGATTCGTTTCTTCCCGGTAAAAACCTCCGTACTGGGACAAGCTGATTCCCAGCTGAACGGCCAGGGACCGGCTCAGCGGTTTGGTGAAGCATACGCCGGCATTGAACCCGGCGCGCGGGCTGAAATGCTGCAGTGAGGGATCGCTGACGGTGAGTGATGCCGCGTTCATCCCGACGCTCATGCCCAGGCCGGTCTGAGCATGCATCCGTCCCGGGAAGAAGACGATCACCGTCAGGGACAGGAATATGGAAACCGGTTTGGTCATGTATGTCTCCATGCTGATATTGCAGCTGTCCGGCTCAGACGCGGGTGAAGCGGGTAATTATCTCCCGGTGCTGCGGAAAGCGGCGGGTCAGCTCATCCCGGGCGGGCATGTGAAAATCCGCGAATTCGAATCCCGGCGCCACGGTGCAGCCGGCCAGCGTATAGGTATGCTCCTCCGTCTCAGCGGCAAACAGCCATCCTGAGGGAATGGTGATCTGGGGAGACGGACTCCCAGCACCGGAGAGTCCCAGGCTGTATCGGCGGTAATCGCCCTCGGGATCTAACACATGCAGTGTCAGAGCACCGCCGTCATAAAAATGCCAGGTTTCGTCCTGGTTGATGGAGTGGAAGGCCGAGAATTCTCCCTTCTGCAACAGAAAGTAAATACCCGTGGCAAAGGTACGCTCTCCCCGGAAGCGGGAGGGAAGTGCGGATTCAGCGATCACCTCCCTGCTGCGATAGGTCTCCCGGAACCATCCCCCTTCGGGATGGGGAGCGAGACGAAGCCGTTCCATCCAGTATTCAGCCGATCTGTCCATTGCCTTTTCATTACCCATTATCTGCGCTTCCCCACCCGCACTTTTTCACAGTACCGTTCCACCGGACAGCGGCTGCACCAGGGGCTTACCGGCCGGCAGAGGGACTGGCCGAAGGCGACGAGAATGTCGTTGATCGGAATCCACCATTCCCGGGGCAGGATGTCCCGCAGGGCGAACTCCGTTTCTTCCGGCGTTTTGGTCCTCACATACCCGAATCGGTTGCTGATGCGATGCACGTGCGTATCAACGCAGATGGCGTCTATCCCGAAGCCCAGGGTCAGCACGAGGTTTGCCGTTTTCCGTCCCACACCCGGGAACGTCAGTAGTGTATCCAGATTCGCCGGGACGGTTCCGCCGTGCTCGTCGATGAGGATACGGCAGACCGCGTGGATGCTTTTGGCTTTCTGTTTGTAGAATCCCACCGGGTAAATAATCGATGACAGCTCCTCCCGCGGGATTGAGAGGATAGCGTCAGGCGCAGCCGCCCGGGCGAAGAGGCGTCGGGCGGCGTCGGTGGTCGTTTCGTCCTTGGTGCGCAGGCTGAGAATCGTGGTGATCAGCACCCGGAACGGATCCGAGGTCTGATCCGCGATGAGCGTGACGATCGGCACATCCCAGGATTTCGATTCTTTCTGAAGGATGGAGAGGACGGTGACGAGGGTCGGGGTGTCCATGCGCCGCCTTATCCGAGCACATCGGGGTTGACGATATTGGGAGGACGCCTGCTGGAAAGTCCGGCGATTAGGTTTTCCGCCGCCATCACCGCCATGCTGTCCCGGGTGCCCCAGGTGGCGCTGCCGGTGTGAGGGGTGAGCACGACATTGTCCAGCTCCAGAAGTCCCGGGTGGATTGCCGGCTCTTCTTCAAATACATCGAGGGCGGCCCCGGCGATATCACCGTCCTTGAGCGCCTGCACAAGCGCCGCTTCGTCCACCACCGGCCCTCTGCTGGTGTTGATCAGATAGGCGGTCTTTTTCATACCGGCCAGCTCCTCGCGGCCGATCAGGTGTTTCGTCTCGTCGGTGAGGGGCACGTGCAGGCTGATGACATCCGCCTCCCGCAGCAGGGTCTCCAGGGGAACGCGACGGGCTGGCAGTGACTGTTCGAGGTCCTTATTTAGGGAGCGGTTCGTATACAGAATGGTCATGTCGAATCCCGCGGCCCGCCGGGCAACGGCGGATCCTATGCGACCGGCCCCGACAATGCCGATGGTACGTCCGGCCAGGTCGCCGCCGCGCAGCAGCATGGGCGCCCAGCCGTGAAAGTCGCCGGCGCGGGTGAAGCGGTCGCTTTCGACGATACGCCGGCAGATTCCCAGGATAAGGGCCCAGGTCAGGTCCGCGGTGGCGTCGGTGAGCACGCCGGGTGTGTTGGTCACTATGATTCGTTCGGCGGTCGCCGCCGCCACATCGATATTGTTGTACCCGACCGCGTAGTTAGCGATAATCCGCAACCTGTCACCGGCCTCTATTATCCGCCGGTCGATGGTATCGGTGAGAAGACAGAGCAGCCCGTCCCGGCCCGGGACTTCCCGCATGATTTCCGCATGGGTCATGACCCGGTCTTCCGGAAAGACATCGACGGTGCCGCAGTGCTTCCTGAGCAGGTCGAGCCCCGCGTCGGGGATGCGGCGGGTGACGAAAACATTCACACTCATCAATGATTCTCCTGGTGGAATTCGGATTTCTCTCTGTCCATTTTTCTGCGTTCTCTTTTTGTCGGACGTCCCTTGTAGCGGGGACGGACAGCCATCGCCTGCGCTGCCAGCGCGATCAGCTCCCGTTCTTCCCCGCTGAAACGGTCCTCCGGCCTGTCCTCACGGTAGAGCAGGCGGGCCTCTTTTGCGGGAAGGCCCCGCTGAGCGAGGCCTGTTACTTCCAGACTGCGGTAGGTTCCGTGAAGAAAGAGAGTGATCCTGTCACCGATTTTAAGAAACGTATGCGGCTTGGCGGTCTTGCCGTTTACTTTGACTTTGCGCCCCCGGCAGAGCTCGCCCGCCTGCGATCGCGTTTTACAGAACCGGGCCGCATTCAGCCAGCGGTCGAGGCGGACGGTTTCAAGTGCTTCCTGTTTCATGATTCGATATCGGTCACTTCACCAGGGTGCAGCGGCCGGTTCGGACGATGCCGCCCGCTTCCAGACGGTAAATATACACGCCCGAGGACACGGGACGTCCTGTATCGTCGGTTCCGTTCCAGGTGACGGTGTGGCTGCCGCTTTCAGCGGTTCCGTCGACCAGGGTTTTAACACTCCGCCCCTTCAGGTCGTAGACAACGAGGGTCACGGCTGCCGGATGGTTCAGTTCGTAGGTGATTTTGGTCACCGGATTGAACGGGTTCGGGTAGTTACCGCGCAGGACAACACTGCCGGGGACCGCCGGCTGTTCAGCCTCTTCGACCTCCGTGGTGACGGCGGCCTTGAATACGCCTTTGCCGTGGGTGCCGATGACGACAACGCCGTCTGATTCCCGGGAGTCGATCATGTCGACGACGACGCTTCCGATAACGGAGGCGCCCTCCTGTGCCCAGACAGTGGACTGGCCGTTAAGCGCTGATGTGGAATAGAGGCCGGTGCTGGTGCCCATGAAATAGACCGTACCGCTCTCGCTGTGCACGATTTCGGCCCAGCGGCAGGAGGGGCCGTTGCCGGCTCCACTGGGGTATTCTTCCAAATTGCCGCTGATATCGGTCCAGGTCGAGCCGCCGTTGGTAGTCATGTAAAGGCTGCGGACACTATAGTTGCTGAACACGGCGAGCACTCTGTCACCGTTCTCGGGATCGGCTGCCAGGCAGTTGAGATAGGCGCCATCGGGATGGGCGAACAGGTAGCTGACAGCGGGGTTGCCTGTGTTTGCGTTGTCGATTCGGTATATGTAGCCATCCTTCGTACCGTAGTAGAGCCGGTTGGCGGGATTAGACGTGGTCACCTCGAGAGCGGTTAGCGCGGTGTCTCCCTGGGCGGCGACATTGGTAAGGGCCGACCAGTTGACTGATGTCTGGTTGTTGGCATAGAGGCCGATGTGCGAGGCGTTGGAATTGCGCCAGATCCGGTCGCGTCCAATCATGTAGACGAGATTGCCGTTGTTGGGATCGACGATAAAAGGGTTGATGAAGTTGTTCACCTGCGATCCCAGGGGATCGATGCGGGTCCAGTTAGTGTAATTGCCCGAGGCGCCGATGGTGAACATATACATGACGCCGTTCTGGGACGAGGTGTAGGCGGTGGTGCCGTTGTTGGCGATGGCGCAGAAGGCGCCGTCACCGCTGAGATACTTGGTCCAGGAGGTCGTGGGGCTCGATGAGCGCACAAAATAGGTGCCGTTATCCTGCAGCCCGCCGATGATATCATGGGGATAGGTGCCGCTGTGGTCGAGGCCGATGGTGTAAAATTGGGTTGTATGATAGGCGTTGTTCAGGCTGCCCCAGATCACGGTGGGCGATGTGCAGTTGGTGGTCAGGGAAAGTCCGCCGTCGTGGGAGCTGATCATGCGGGCCGGAAAGCCCGGAATGAACTGGATATCGTGTTGATCGCAGAAATGGTTGCTGATCATGTCATAACTGCTCGGGCTGGCGTAGCCGCCGATCCGGGTCGTGTTTGCCATTGAGGCGAATCCGTCGGTGGAACGGTAGAGCACGGTGCCGCCGATAAAGACGGTGTTGGGATCGTCCGGCTTGACCTTTACGACCAGGTCGTAGCCGTTCTGGGAATCGAAATTGCCGGTGTTGCCCCCATCGGCCGGCAGATTTATCGAGCGGTTCTGCCAGGATCCGCCGGCGCCGCTGCCGTCGCCCGAGACGTAGGTGTATTTCCAGAAGCTGTGGCCGTTTTTGCCGTAGCCGGGGGTCGTGGCAAGAAAGTAGACGATGTCTTCATTTGAAGGCGCGATGGCCAGGACGACGCGCCGGTACTCGGCCGGCCACCCTGAGGCCGTGGGCGTGATGTTCGTCCAGTTGGTTCCGTCGGTCGAGCGCCAGATGCCCCGGGAGCTGCCGTAACTGTTTAATGTGGCGTAGAGCACGCCGTTGGACGTAATGGCCACATCCGTGAAATTCGAATAAGGGGAGGAGCTGCTGAGCACCGGCGTCCAGGAGAATCCGCCGTTGGTGCTTTTTTGAATGGTGCCGTAGGTGGCGGCATAGACCTCATCCTGGGAAGCGTTCGACTGATCGACGACCACCCGCCAGATGTAGTCGAAGAAAGAGTCAAAGGAGTGCGGTGTGCTGCTTGACGTGCTGTTGAGAAGCGTCCAGGTCAGGCCCTGATCGGTCGATTTGAAAATGCCGTCACCGCTGTAGTATGCGCCGCCGCCGCTGGCGGAGTTACCGGTGTATTCGCCGGTGCCGTAGTACCAGGTGGCGGTTTTCCCGGACCGGGTGTCCTGGCAGATACAGGTGGAACTGTGCAGCGCGCCCGGATTGGTGGTATTGGTCCAGGTGGCGCCGCCGTCGGTCGACCGGTACATGCCGCCGGAAACCCCGCCGGCCAGGATATAGTTGTTGTTTATGTCGATACCCAGCGCCCGGGTGCGGCCGCCGACGTTGTAAGGCCCAACGGCATTCCAGGTGAGCAGCTGCGCTTTGGCAAGCCTGCCGGAGCGGATCAGCGCTTCTTTATCGGGCAGTGTTTTCGCGAAGGCCGTTTCCAGCGCCTTGATGTCCTTCGGTATTTCCCCGGTGTGCGGATTCCGTGTTCTCAGATATTCAAAGCGGATTCGGCCCCGGGGGTCTTCCTCAAGCCCCTCGATTGAGGGCGCCTGCCTGATGGCCGGTGTTTCGGATCCATACTGCCGTGCAATAAAGATACCGGCGACACCGGTAAGCAGTACCAGTACAGCGAGTGACGATTTTTTCATGACATCCCCGATCAATTATACAGTAGCTTTGCGCAGCGCATGTTTGAGTTCTTTAATTTTTTTCCGGGCGGCCCGGTATTCATCAGGTTTTTTAGCGGCGAGGGCGTTGTCCCGTTTTTTCTTGAGCTCGCGAATATTCTGCCTGATGGCTGTTTTATTGACACCGACGACTTCGTGGTGTTCGTGCATCGGAATATCCATCGCTTTGCAGATGGCTTCGATCAGATGATCCTTGTTCATCTGTGTGTATCCCTTGACGGCTTCATGGTCAAGGCCCTTGGCGATTTCCAGGAGCTGGGGTTTGTTCATGTGTTTCATTTCTTTGAAAGAGGCCGGCATGATTATTCCTCCTTGTTCACTACTGACAGGCTGAATACCTCTGGCGAATGGCGTGAGAAATGGACAATGAAAGTCTGTGTAGTGAATCTACGAAAAAAAATCTGGAAAATAAAGAAAAAATGTGGAATAGCGTTGAGAGAGCATGAGGAAAGGCGGCGTGAGTGAAAATAGTGAAAAAAGGTTTTGTTTAGCCCTAAAAATTATTACATTACTCGATGTTCTGAGCATGAACGGTAAACGGCGTTTTAAATAACAGGAGTACCAGTAAGTTATGTCTGAAAAAAAGAAGCTGGAAAAGGCCCTGCAGGAGTGGGAAGACAGGGTGTTGAAAAAGACACTTGACCATTTTCCGGAACGCAGGGAGACATTTACCACCGGCTCCGGCATGGAGATCGAGCGCCTGGCGCTGCCGGATGGGGGAGACGCGGACCGCTACACGGAAAAACTCGGGTTCCCGGGCACGTATCCATTCACCCGGGGCGTGCAGCCGACCATGTACCGGGGACGCTTCTGGACCATGCGCCAGTATGCCGGATTCGGCACCGCGGAAGAGTCCAATCAGCGGTACAAATACCTGCTCGGCCAGGGCCAGACAGGGTTGTCGGTCGCATTCGATCTGCCGACTCAAATCGGATACGACTCCGATGATCCCCATTCCGTGGGAGAGGTCGGGAAAGTGGGCGTGGCCATCGATACGCTTCGTGATATGGAGATACTTTTCGACGGCATCCCCCTGGACAAAGTGTCCACTTCGATGACGATAAACGCTCCGGCTTCTGTCCTTCTCGCATTTTATATCGCCGTGGGAGAGAAGCAGGGAGTATCCCGCGATCAGCTGCGGGGTACGATCCAGAACGACATTCTCAAGGAGTACATCGCCCGCGGCACCTACATCTTTCCGCCGAAGCCGTCGCTGCGGCTGATCACCAATATTTTTGCATACTGCGCCAAAGAAGTGCCGCAGTGGAACACTATCAGCATCTCCGGATACCACATCAGAGAGGCCGGATCGTCAGCAGCCCAGGAAGTGGCTTTTACGCTTGCCGACGGTATTGCTTACGTCAAGGCCGCGCTTGCCGCCGGGCAGGATGTGGACACGTTCGCCGGGAGGCTGTCGTTTTTCTTTAACGCCCACAATGATCTCCTGGAAGAGGTGGCGAAGTTTCGGGCGGCCCGCCGAATCTGGGCGAGAGTGATGAAAGAGCAGTTCGGCGCGAAACAGCAGAAATCCATGATGCTCCGCTTTCATACTCAGACCGGCGGCAGCACCCTGACCGCGCAGCAGCCCGACAACAATATTGTCCGGGTTGCCATCCAGACGCTGGCCGCGGTGCTGGGCGGGACCCAGAGTCTCCACACCAACTCCCGGGACGAGGCGCTGGGGCTTCCCACTGAAGAGGCCGTCCGCATCGCCCTGCGCACCCAGCAGATCGTTGCCCATGAATCGGGAGTCGCCAATACCATCGATCCTCTTGCCGGTTCCTATTTCGTCGAGTCGCTGACCGACCGGATCGAGCAGCAGGTCAATGAATATCTGGCTAAGATCGAAGAGATGGGCGGCATGGTGCAGGCGATTGAAAAAGGGTATGTCCAGAAGGAGATACAGGATTCAGCGTACCGGTACCAGAGGGAAATCGAGAGCGCCGAACAGGTTGTCGTCGGTGTGAACAAATTTCAGATCCAGGAAGAGGCGCCCAAGGACATTCTCAAGGTCGATCCGGCCCTGAGAGAGCTGCAGTCGAAAAAGCTGGCTGCGGTACGGGCGGAGCGGGATCAGTCCGCGGTTGATGCCGCTCTCGCCGCGCTTCGTGCAGCGGCGAAAGATACCGGGATCAACCTCATGCCCCATATTCTCGAGGCGGCAAAGCGGTATGCGTCCCTGGGTGAAATCTGCAATGTGCTCAGGGATGAATTCGGCGAATACAGGGAGTCTATTATTCTCTAATAATACTATTTTAACAACGGATAGCGTATGGCAAAAAAGATACGAATACTGATCGGCAAACCGGGACTGGACGGCCACGACCGGGGTGCAAAATACATCGCCCGCGCCCTCAAGGATGCGGGATATGAAGTTGTCTATACCGGTATCAGACAGTCTCCGGAAGCCATTGCCCGCACCGCGGTACAGGAAGATGTCGATTTTGTCGGCCTCAGCCTTCTTTCCGGGGCGCACAATGAGCTGTTCCCGGAGGTGATCAGGCAGCTGAAGCAGGAAAAGGCTGACGACATCATCGTCTTCGGCGGCGGTGTGATTCCCGATGACGACATTCCCGGTCTCACGGCAGCGGGGATCGAGGCGGTCTTCACACCGGGCACGCCGATCAAGGATGTCATTGCATTCATAGAAGCCAACAGGGAACGGGTTGAGAGCAAATGAGCCTTGCCCGGAACATCATTCAGGGTGATATCAGAGCTATTGCCAGGGCGATGACCTGGATCGAAAACGAGCATGAAGCCAAGGAACAACTGATCGACGAAATTTTCCCCGACTGTGGAAGGGCCACGGTCTGGGGCATCACCGGCCCGCCCGGGGCCGGAAAATCAACACTGACCGATCAGCTGATAACCCGGGAGCGCCGGCAGGGCAGAAAAGTGGGGATTATAGCAGTGGATCCCAGTTCTCCCTTCTCCGGCGGCGCGATCCTTGGTGACAGACTCCGCATGCAGCAGCACGCCACCGATGACGGCGTGTTCATCCGCTCCATGGCCTCGAGAGGGCACCTGGGCGGTGTTGCCGGCAGCACCGGCGACGCCGTGAAAGTGCTCGATGCCGCGGGTTTCGACACAATTATCGTGGAAACCATCGGTGTGGGCCAGACGGAAATCGAAGTGATGGGCATGGCGGATATCGTGCTTCTTGTTCTCGTCCCGGGACTCGGCGACGAAATACAGGCTCTGAAAGCCGGTGTCATGGAGATCGGCGATCTCTTCGTGATCAACAAGGCCGATCGTGACGACGCCGGCAAGATCAAGGCGGAAGTCGAGTATGTGCTGGGATTGAAATACGCGGAGAATATGGCCGCGAAAAACCCGGTGCTCATGGTTTCCGCGCTGACAGGTCAGGGAATCGACGACCTGCATCACTCCTTGTACTCCTACCTGAATCTGATCCGTTCCAGCGGCACGCTCGAACAACGGCGGAGAGACCGCCTGGCCGGCGAACTGCGCACGATAGCCGCCGCCAAAATCGAAGCACTCGTGCATTATCATCTGGACTTCGAAGACCGGCTGGACAGCTGGGTAGAGATGCTCTATTCCAGGAAGGAGAGTCCTTATGGATTAATGAACGGGCGGATTGAATCATTAATCAAGGAGCTTACAGACAAATGATTTCGAAGATCAATCACATTGGAATCGCCGTAACGTCTCTGGACGCTCACATCCCCTTTTACCGGGATGTGCTGGGACTGGAGATGACCGGAGAAGAGGTGGTCCCGGAACAGAAAGTGAAAGTGGCGATGTTCAGGGTCGGGGAGGTGCAGATCGAACTGCTTGAACCGACCAGTGAGGACAGCCCCATTGCCGGGTATCTGGCGAAAAAGGGCGAAGGCATCCATCACATCGCCTATGCAACGGACGATGTCGCCGCCGAAATAGACGGACTCAAGCGGAACGATATCCGCATGATAGATGATCAGCCCCGGAACGGCGCTCATGGCACGCGGATCGCATTTCTGCATCCGGCATCCTCCGGGAGAGTGCTGACAGAGATCTGTGAGTCCGGGAGCGGGTCCCATGAATAAAGAACGGAAAATCCTTGAACTAAAGGAGAAACAGGAACTGGCCAAGATGGGCGGCGGCCAGAAGCAGATAGACAAACAGCATCAGAAAGGGAAGCTCACCGCCCGGGAACGGATCTCGCTGCTGCTCGATGAAAACAGCTTTGAAGAGCTGGATATGTTCAGAGTCTCGAACAATGAGGCAAACAGCGCCGAGACCGCCCACATGTACGGTGACGGTATCGTCACGGGCTACGGGACGATTCACGGACGACTCGTGTTCGTCTACTCCTTTGATTTTACCGTGTTCGGCGGATCGCTTTCCCAGGTCGTGGCTGAAAAAGTGGTCAAGATTCAGCAGATGGCGGCCAAGGTCGGCGCGCCCATCGTCGGCATCAATGATTCCGGCGGCGCCCGCATTCAGGAGGGTGTCGATTCCCTTGCGGGTTACACCAGTATTTTTCTCAACAACGTTCTCTACTCAGGAGTCATTCCCCAGATCAGCGCTGTTGTCGGCCCAGCGGCCGGAGGGGCGGTCTATTCTCCGGCGCTTACCGACTTCATCTTTATGGTCCGAAGCACCAGTTTCATGTTTCTCACCGGGCCCAAGATTGTCAAGGCGGTGAACCATGAAGATGTCACCGCGGACGAACTGGGCGGGGCCGATGTACACGCATCCCGAAGCGGCATTACGCATTTTACCTACGATGACGAACAGACCCTGTTCGCGGGTATCCGGACGCTTATGAAGTATCTGCCGCAGAACAACACGGAGGAGCCCCCGGTCATCCCCAACGACGATCCGGTGGACCGCATCGAGCCCGATCTCAATTATATCGTCCCCGATAATGCCAACAAGCCGTATGATATGAAAGAGGTGATCCTGAAAGTGCTCGACAACGGGGAGTTCGTCGAGGTGCAGGAGGCCTTCGCCCCCAATGTCGTCATCGGTTTCGGTGAGCTCAACGGCCGGGTCGTCGGGGTGGTCGCCAATCAGCCGAAGCATCTTGCCGGTGTTCTCGACTGCAACGCCTCAAGCAAGGCGGCCCGCTTCATCCGCACCTGCGACTGCTTCAACATCCCCCTCATCACGTTCGAGGACGTTCCCGGCTTCATGCCCGGCACCGTGCAGGAGTTCAACGGGATCATCAAGCACGGGGCGAAAATGCTCTATGCCTACGCGGAGGCGACGGTGCCGAAAATCACCGTCATCACCCGCAAGGCGTACGGCGGCGCCTTCTGCGTCATGAATTCCAAGCATCTGCGGGGGGATATCAGCTATGCCTGGCCGTCGGCGGAAATCGCGGTGATGGGGCCCGAAGGGGCGAGTCAGATCATCTATGCCAAAGAGGTCCAGGACGCGGAAAATCCGGAAGAGAAGCTCCAGGAGAAAATTCAGGAGTACCGGGATAAATTCGCGAATCCCTACGTCGCCGCGGGCAAGGGAATCATCGATGAGGTGATCGAGCCCAAAGTGACCCGTTACAAGCTTATCAAGGCGCTGGAGATGCTCCAGAACAAGCGGGATACCAATCCCCCCAAAAAGCACGGCAACATTCCCCTGTAAGGAGAAAACGGTATGATTGAGAATATTATCGGAAATCAGGGGTTCGTTATCGCGTTGAGCGGGCTTCTTGTCGTGTTCAGCGGACTGGTGCTGATCGCGCTGGTGATCCATCTGTTCAACCGCGTTTTTGAAACATCCCAGCCCGGCAATAACGCCGGAACCGGTACAGCTGGTGAACGGCCGGTACGGAAACGGCTGCTGAAGAGCACACCGGTGCCGCCGGAGCATTTATGCGCCATCACCGCCGCTCTGGAAATCTACCGGAAACTCTACTATGACGCCCTTGACAGTAAAATCACCTTTATCAGGGGAGAGCAGCAGACGGCATGGAAAACGGGCGGCACATTCGGACAGAGATCGCATTTTCAGAGGTAATCGATGAAAGACAAAGAACTTGTTTTGGAAATAAACGGCCGGGAATACACTGTTGTTGTCAATGAGTTTTCGGCCAGGGAAGCAACCGTCAGTGTGGACGGGAAAAAATACACGGTTGGATTGAAGGACCTGGGCGCCGAACAGGCGGCCGCGGTGAAACCCCATGCGCCGGTCGTGAAAGCGAAAACGGTTACCGTCAGTCACGGCGGCGGCAAGCCGCTGCATCGTCCCGAAGCGCTTGCCAAAGCGAATACGATACTGGCTCCCCTGCCGGGCCAGATCATCGACATATTCGTCGAAGAAGGAGAGACGATCGAAGCGGGGCAGCGGGTCTGCATGCTGGAAGCGATGAAGATGGAGAACGAGGTGAACGCCACCATCGGCGGCGTTGTCGTCGATATCCGGAAAAAAATCGGGGAAACGGTCAACCAGGGCGACGCGCTCTTCATCCTGAAGCCCGTGGAGGGCTGATATGGATGTATTCCTGAAAGTAATAGAAACCACCGGGTTCGCCAATATTTCACCGGGGAACCTGGTGATGATCGCTATCGGCTGTATCGCCATCTATCTTGCAATCGTGAAACACTATGAGCCGCTGCTGCTGCTGCCCATCGGGTTCGGCGTCATCGCCGGAAACATCCCTTCCCTGGCCTCGCTGCCCATCGGCGTCTATGACACGGTGGCGAACGGGTACGGGCAGAACAGCGTGTTCAGCCTCCTCTATTTCGGGGTCACATCCGGCATCCTGCCGCCCCTGATTTTTCTCGGGATCGGAGCGCTGACGGATTTCTCCTCCCTCATATCCAATCCCAAATCAGTGCTTCTGGGCGCGGCCGCCCAGCTCGGCATCTTCGTCACCTATCTGGGGGCGCTGATGCTCGGGTTCACCAACCTGGAGGCCGCCTCCATCGGGATCATCGGCGGCGCCGACGGGCCCACGTCCATATTCATTTCGTCCCAGCTGGCGCCCCACCTGCTGGGGCCGATCGCCATTGCGGCCTACTCCTACATGGCCCTGGTGCCGCTGATTCAGCCGCCGGTGATGAAGCTGATGACGACGAAAAAGGAGCGGCTGATTCGCATGAAGCCGCCCCGCATGGTGTCGAAGCGGGAAAAGATTATTTTCCCGATCATTGTCACCATCGTTTCCGCGCTTATCGCTCCCGGATCACTTTCGCTGGTCGGTATGCTCATGCTGGGGAACCTGCTCAAGGAGAGCGGCGTCACCGAACGGCTGGCAAAGTCGGCGGGAAGCGCCCTGCTCGACATCTGTACGGTGCTGCTGTCATTCGCGGTGGGCGCGAGCACCCAGGCGACACGCATCGTCGACGGGGTCAACGTCGGCTTCCTGACGCCGAAATCGATCCTCATTTTCGGGCTGGGACTGCTCTCCTTTATCATCGCTACCTTCGGCGGTCTGCTCTTCGCCAAGATCATGAACCTGTTCCTCAAGGAAAAGATCAATCCTCTGATCGGAGCGTCGGGCGTTTCCGCTGTCCCGGATTCGGCCCGGGTGGTGCAGCAGTTTGCGCTGAAATACGACAAGGACAACCATCTGCTGATGCAGGCGATGGCATCGAATGTGTCGGGCGTGATCGGATCGGCGATCGCGGCGGGGGTGTTTATCGGGATATTCGGATAGGATTATAGAGCAGCATGGACCTTCATCGACGCGACCCTGACAGGGTCCAAGACCCTGTCAGGGTTAGAATCCATAGACCGTGAACGGTATCTCATCCGGCCGTCCGGGCGAGATGTGAAATGCAGGATCGGATCCATGTTCCATGATGATGCAGCCGAATGTCGACGTGTTGTTGATGTAAGATGAGCGGGAGGCAAAGACCGCCTTGAGGATGTCGATATCGACGGGGACGGAATTGCTGCTGAAGTGCTGGAGCAGATTGCTGTACCGGTAGCAGTAGAATGTATACTCCTCCGGCGTTTTCCCCTGAGCGGCAAGATCCGCGACGAGCTCATCCGTAAGATTGAAATTGGCGAGCGGGTGGTTGGTGTGATAGGTGAAGCGGGCGCCGGGAAAGGGCAGATGAGCGGCGACCGTGTTCCGGGAGCATTCATAGGACGCGGCGCTGTCAGCGGATCCGATGAGATAATTCTGTCCCGAGGCATGGGTGACGGTGCTGATGAACTCTATCGCTTCCTCGAAGGAATTCAGACCGAGAATCCCCCGCACGATAAACGCCACCGGCAGGCCGTCCCGTCCCGATTTGAGCTGCAGGATCGAATTGACCGTGACCGAGAGGGGGCTTTCGTTCATACCGCAGGCGCCGATCAATCCGGGATAAGTGAATACATAGGTCTGCGGACCACCCTCCGGCACCAGGTGAAGCACTGTCTGGTAGCCGTGGAAAAAGGGGATGTCGAGATTCTGGCCGGTGAGGACCGGGTGGTCCGCTGTTTTGTTGACACCGAAGGTCGTGCAGGAATGAAAGTCCGGACTGCCCCCCTGACACCAGATCTCATCCACCAGCTGAAATACAAACATCGTTTCCAGATCCACTTCGGCCCCCGCGGCCAGACCCTCCAGCTCCCGCCACAGTTCAGGTGTGTACTGTTGAATCGCCGTTTTATAATCGGTTCGCGCGGCGAATTCGTGAATGAACGCGTCGGGTGACACCAGCAGCGTATTTCGAAGATAGTCTTTCCACTGAATGACCAGTGACCTGATCACCGGCTTCAGCCCGCTGCCGTGCTGAAATCCCATGTCGTATGAAGATCCGGACAGGGTGATGTACCGGTGGGTCCGCGGGTCAACGGGAGTATCCGGAGATGTTGTCTGGGCGGTCCGGCAGCAGATCAGCAGGACCAGCGCCGGGGCCATTAAGACCAGAGACAGTTTTTTAATCATTGCATCGCTCCTTGGTATCTGTAATACGGTTTACGGATCGTTTTGCCCTTTGTTCACAATGACGATTTGAGGCAGAATGGTGAATGGATATACATTCTTCTTGACATCGGCGGCCTGATCGTGTATATTTATTCAATTTTGGAAAAATTATGCAGAAATTATCCAGACAAAAGTGTTTAAAGGAGATTATCGATTCCCGGGAAGCAGCCGACCAGCACGATTTGCTGCAGGCGCTGCATGAGGCGGGGTGCGAAACGACCCAGGCCACGGTCTCCCGGGATCTGCAGGAGATGGGCTACGTGAAAGTCAGGCTGGAGACAGGGCAGTACGCCTACAGAATCCTGGACAGGAGCTCGCGGGCGGCGATGGAGCGACAGCTGGAGCTGCTGTTCAGAAATTTCGTCACGGACCTGCGCGCTTCCGGAAACCTGTTGATCGTGAAGACGACGCCGGGCAACGCCAACGGGGTTGCCCGGGTTATCGACAGCCTGCGCCGGGAGGATATACTCGGCACTGTTGCCGGTGATGATACGATCCTGATCGTACTCGAGGACGATGCGGTGAAGGCGAGGGTAATAGATGATTTCAGATCTCTTCTGGATGAACAGTAATGATTTTCCCCGTGACAGACGGCTGGTTGGAACGGAACCCTGCATACGTCGATGCGGGGTATTTTTTTATGCGGACGCTGCTGATGCGTGAAAGGACAGTAGGGTGAAAAAATCACGATTGCTGCTGAAAAACGGAATGCTATTCGAGGGATATTCATTCGGTGCTGAAGGAACCGCCATTGGAGAGGTCGTTTTCAATACCGCCATGAGCGGATACCAGGAAGTGATCACCGATCCTTCCTACAGGGGGCAGATGGTGACGTTCACCTATCCCCACATCGGCAATTACGGGATCAATTCCGAAGACGGCGAATCAGTCGCCCCCGCGGCTGCCGGGGTGATCGTTCGTGACCTCTGCCGCAGACCCAGCAATTATCGGTCGACGCTGACACTGGATGCTTTTTTGAGAGAACACGGTGTGTGCGGCATATACGGGCTCGACACCCGGATGCTGACGAGGTGTCTCCGGGAAGAGGGGGCGATGAGCGGGATCATCTCCACCGGGGAAGAGAGCAGGGAAGCGCTGATGAACCTGCTGCTGGCATCGCCGGAGATCGGTGAACGTGATCTTGTATCCGAAGTGACCGCGGGTGAGACAGGGGAATGGAAGCGTCCCCTGGACAGGGGCTGGTATTTCGCCGGACCGCCGGATCCGGCAAGGGAAAAATATACAATCGCTGCGATGGATTTCGGAGTCAAGCAGAACATCCTGCGTATCCTTGCGTCCCTGGGGTATGGAGTGACGGTTGTCCCGGCCGGGACGTCCGCGAATGCTATTCGAAAACTCGATCCCGACGGCATCTTTCTCTCCAACGGGCCGGGAGATCCTCAGAGCGTCGATTATGCGGTAACCACGCTGAGGAATCTGATCAACGACTTCCCCATCTTCGGGATCTGCCTGGGGCACCAGATACTGGCGCTGGCCGCGGGGGCGCAGACCTTCAAGCTGCGGTTCGGCCATCACGGCAGCAATCACCCGGTCAAGGAGTGTGAGACCGGTGTGATTGCCATTACGGCTCAGAATCATAATTACGCGGTCGATGAACGGTCTCTCGTCGAAAGCGGATTCAGGGTGACGCACCGGAATCTCAATGACGGGACGGTTGAAGGGATGCGGCACCGAACCCTCCCGATATGTTCCCTGCAGTTTCATCCGGAAGCGGCGCCGGGCCCCCATGACGCGCTGGGACTGTTCGCCCGTTTTCAGGAATTGATAGATGAATCCGGAAAGTGAGGGATCCCGACCGGATCCTGTGACCATAAAAACAGTAGCGGGAACGCCATGCCGAAACGCAACGATATACACAAGATACTCATCATCGGATCCGGGCCGATAGTGATCGGGCAGGCCTGTGAATTCGACTATTCCGGAACACAGGCGGTGAAAGCGCTGAACGAATTGGGATATGAAACGGTGCTCGTGAATTCAAATCCGGCGACGATCATGACCGACCGGGATCTGGCCGGCCGGACCTATATCGAACCGATCAACCGCAAGACGGTCGCCAAAATCATCAGGGCGGAGCGGCCGGATGCCCTGCTTCCGACGATGGGTGGACAGACCAGTCTCAACGTGACGGTGGAGCTGGCCGAACGGGGTATTCTCGAAGAATACGGCGTGGAACTGATCGGGGCGAACCTCGAGGCGATCAAAAAAGCCGAGGACAGGGAACTGTTCAAGGAAGCGATGCTGAAACTGGGGCTGCAGCTTCCCAGGGGAGGTTTCGCGAGGACCATGGACGAGGCAATGGCGCTGATACCAGAAACGGGATTTCCGGCCATTATTCGACCCGCGTTCACGCTGGGGGGAGCCGGCGGCAGTATCGCCTACAATAAAGAGGAGTACCGCGTCCTCGCGGAAAACGGGATCATGAGCAGTCCGATCCATGAAATCCTCGTGGAAGAGTCGGTGATCGGGTGGAAAGAGTACGAGCTGGAGGTGATGCGGGACCAGGCGGATAATGTGGTCATCGTCTGTTCCGTGGAGAATGTCGATCCCATGGGTGTGCACACCGGCGATTCGGTCACGGTCGCTCCCGTGCAGACCCTGTCGGACCGGGAGTATCAGTACATGCGGGACGCGGCGATCGCCATTATCCGGGAAATCGGCGTTGATACCGGCGGGTCCAACATTCAGTTCGCGGTCAATCCCGCGGACGGGCGTATGGTGGTGGTGGAGATGAATCCGCGGGTATCCAGGAGCTCCGCGCTGGCGTCGAAAGCGACCGGATTCCCGATCGCGAAAATCGCGGCCCGCCTGGCTGTCGGGCTGACGCTGGATGAGATTACCAACGATATTACGGGAAAGACCCCCGCCTGTTTTGAACCGGCCCTTGACTATGTGATCGTAAAGATTCCCCGCTGGAACTTCGAGAAATTTCCCCAGGCGGAGCCGAGCCTTTCAACCCAGATGAAGTCCGTGGGCGAAACCATGGCGATCGGGCGCACGTTCGGTGAAGCGTTCCAAAAGGCGCTGCGATCGCTTGAGAACGGGTATGACGGACTGGATGAAAGCGGGACAGAGTCCCTGGATGACCTGAGAAAAATGATCAAGAAGCCCACACCCCTGCGGCTGTTTCAGATAGCCCGGGCCTTTCGCATGGGAATGACGGTGGATGAGTGCGGGATGATCACGGGTATCGATCCCTGGTTCCTGGCCCGGATAGACGAGATCGTGCAGCAGGAAGAGGGGATGACCGTACTGGGGGTCAATACGCCGGAAGCGCTGCGGCAGGTGAAGCGGATGGGCTTTTCGGACCGGCGCATCGCCCGGCTGACCGGGATGAGCGAATTGGCGGTGCGCCGGGAACGGTACGAAAACGGCATACTGCCGGTCTTCAAGGCGGTGGACACCTGCGCCGCGGAATTTGCCGCGGAGACGTCATACCTGTACAGCACCTATGAACAGGAAAACGAGTCCCGTGTCGGTGAACGGCCGCGGGTGATCATTCTCGGCAGCGGCCCCAACCGCATCGGCCAGGGGATCGAATTCGACTACTGCTGCGTGCATGCGGTCCTGGCGCTGCAGGAACTGGGATACGAGACGATTATGATCAACAACAATCCGGAAACGGTCTCTACAGATTATGACACAGCGGACAAGCTGTACTTCGAACCGCTGACCCTGGAAGATGTGCTGCACATCACCGATCTTGAGCGGCCCGAGGGAGTGATTGTGCAGTTCGGGGGCCAGACGCCGCTGAAGCTGGCGGCAGGGCTTGAAAAAGCGGGTGTCCCCATTATGGGGACCTCACCGGAATCCATCGATTGTGCCGAGGACCGCCGGCGGTTCGGAGAACTGATCTCCGGAAGCGCCATTCGCATGGCGCCCTGGGGAACGGCATATACGTTTGAAGAGGCTAAAAAGATCGGCACGGAAATCGGGTATCCGGTGATCGTGCGGCCCTCCTACGTGCTGGGCGGGCGGGGCATGGAAATCGTATATGACGAGGAGGAGCTCGAGACCTATATCAGGCAGGCGGCCGACGTCTCGCCGGAGCATCCGGTGCTGGTGGACAAGTTTCTTGAGGATGCGTTTGAATTCGATGTCGATGCGATTTGCGATGGAGAGCAGACGATCATCTGCGGCTGCATGCAGCATATCGAGGAGGCGGGGGTGCATTCAGGGGACAGTTCCTGCGTGATTCCCCCTTACATGCTCAGCGATGACGATTATAGTATCATGCGCGATCAGGCTGGCCAGCTTGCCGGCATGCTGCAGGTCAGAGGGCTGATGAATATACAGTTCGCGCTGTACGCCGGGGCCGTCTATGTGCTGGAAGTAAATCCCCGCGCTTCCAGGACCGTCCCCTTTGTGAGCAAAGCCACGGGAGTCCCCTGGGCCAAGGTGGCGGCCAAAGTAATGGCCGGACATACACTTAAAGAGCTGGGGGTCGAAGAACCCTCACCCACCGGTCACGTGGCGGTGAAGACCCCTGTGTTTCCCTTTATGAAATTTCCCAATGTACAGACCTACCTCAGTCCCGAGATGCGCTCGACCGGAGAGGTGATGGGTATCGACACCTCGTTCGGCGGCGCTTTCGCCAAGGCGCAGTTCGCGGCGGGACACGGCCTGCCGAAACGGGGAACGGTCTTTATCAGCGTCAATGACCGTGACAAATCGAATATACTGCCCATCGCCCGGCAGCTGTATGAACTTGGATTCGGCATACGGGCGACCAGGGGAACGCATCAGGCGCTGAAACGGGCCGGTATTCCTTCCCGGGAAGAGCTGAAGATCGGCGAAGGCCGGCCGAATATCGCCGACAGCATCATCAACGGGGACGTGCAGCTGGTGATCAACACCCCCATGGGCAAAATCGCGCGCAGCGATGAATACAACATCGGCAGAGTGGCCATCGCCCACGACGTTCCCTGTCTCACCACGCTCTCCGCGAGCTGGGCCGCGGTGCAGGCGATTCGCACCCTGCAGGCGCGGCCGCTTGATGTGTGCGCGCTGCAGGATCTGCATTCCTCGGGCTGATGCCGCCGTTTTCCGCATGCCGGTTATGAATGGAACCGGTATGTATCGATACCCGACTGCATTCCCCTCGGTTTCGACCGTTTTAAAGCATTACTAAACAATTATTGGCATGGCGAAAGGATTTTTTCCGGTACCGGTCCCCCGGGCAGCGGAACAAAACCGGGAAAGGGGTTCCGTGTTGCGAGGCGTACTAATTGCGGGGGGCGGGGTGATATAGCCGCAGGAGAGTCCCGGAGCATATACCTTGATGAATCCCTGCACTATGCAACGCTTCCGATGCAGTAATGGTCAACAGTGGCTGCTGCTGTCTCGTCTAACCTGCAGGCGGTCTGTTTTTCCAGAGCATGCCGCGGCATAAGATCCTCGTGTGAAGGAAAAAGGAAACGGGTGAGACGATGATGTTTACCGGCGTTCTGCGTATTCAGGCGGTTACCGTTACGTTCTGCACAATAATAGCCGCAGCGGCTGTTCTGCGGGGGAGCCCTGTTGAAGAGCGGCTGGGGGTAACCGTCACCCGACATGATTCAATGAAAGCGATCGTTGAACACCTGGTACATGACAGCCGGTATGATGCAGCCTTACGGAAACTGTCAGCGATGCCAGCCGATGCATGGTCATATGTGCAGAAGGGGAAGATACATCGCTGTCTGCAGGAGTGGGATACCGCAATCGCCGCCCTGACGACGGCAAAGGATATGCGGTACCACTATGGCGAGGCGTGTTATGAGCTTGGCCGGGTCTATGAAGAAGGACCGTTCGATCTTCAGGAAGCGCGGGATCAGTATTCATGGGCATGGAAATATAATCACGAACTGTATGACGCCTGCCTGAGAAAAGCGAAGATTACGATGCGCACGCGCGGGTATGTGCACGGCATCAAAGAGTTGGCACAATTGGTGCTTGAGAACCCCTCCTGGCAAAGCAGTTATGAACTGTTTTCAACGCTTTCTTTTGCGTTTCATCAACCGGAGCTTGCGGCATCGGTGGCACGCACCCTTGCCGCCAGATATCCCGATGAGGTGCGGTACCGCGCTGACCTGGCAGAGGCCCTGTATCAGACACACAGCTATACAAAAGCGGCGGAGGCTCTGGACGGGGATAACAAACGGCTGGAGAAACGCAGCCCCGCACTCTACTGGCTGTTAAAAAGCAGCATTGATGTGGCACTCGAACGTGACACGCTCGCCTGGAACGAATACCGGAAAGGACTCGGTTTCCTGAAGCGTGAGGATGAAGCGAATGAGTATTATGATGATATCCGGTATATCGTGACGGATGATGAATCGGCGCAATTCAAAAACAGCGACATGGCCGGGAAGCGCACATTTTTCTTTGTATTCTGGAAGAGCCGGGATCCCACCCTGACAACCGATTTCAATGAACGGTTCCCTGAACATTATATGCGTCTGCGATATGCATTGCAGTATAACAAGCGGTATCCGGAAGATCAGGATTTTTCATACTTTCTCGGGGAAAAGGACGCGGCAATGGCCGTCGCTGAACCGATGACCCGTTTCGGGAAGAGCAGAGAATGCGTCAGTCAGCAGATGATCGATGATATGGGCGTCATTTTTGTTCGCCACGGGAAGCCCGATATGTTTTATATCGGGGGCCCGGGGGGAGCCGATCCCGGTGTTCAATTGTCGATGCCGGCTGTGCCGGCCGAGAAACGCTCCCTCCGTCCGGGTAAGGCAGCCGAGTGGGTGATTCCACGGGCATCCGGAAGAGGCGGAGGTACGTTAGGCTCTCTGCCGATGGCCAATATATCGCTGATTTACGAAGCCAGGTACGGCCGGCCGGCCATGGTGTTTCATTTCTGGCGTTCAGGCAGAATCGATCCGGATGGATCCTTCGCCATGCGAAAAAACAGAGCCTACCGGGGGTGGATTCTTCGTCTTTCCATGCTGTATCCTCCCGGCCGCCGTGAGGCAGAATTGAACTATGTCTATTTTCCGCGTGATCCGATGAGTATTCCCAATGCGATTTCCATAAGCACGTCGACCACCACGACCGATTACCGGCCGGAGCGGGCGCTGCGATTTCTCTATGAACCGTATGTGTATAAAGAGGGCGCAGCTGAGAAACTGTTCCTCTATATGAACACCCCGGAAGATGGTTCAGGGAAAACCAAGGCCGGAACTATCCCGGAATATGATGTCGTACTGCTCGACAAAGAGTGGAAAACCTACTTTACATCATCCGGCAACGACGCACGGTCTGTCGATACGGGTGATCCAACATTGCGGTATATCGAAGTTGAGGCAGTGCCCGGCGTCTATACTCTGGGGATGCGGGCGCGGGATAATGAAGCCGGTGCTGAAGGATCCTCCAGTGAACGGCTGGTGATTCCGGATTTACACAGCGGGGGCCTTGCTCTGAGCTCATTGCTGCTGGCGGATCTTGAGCCGAACCGTCACCTTTTCTTGCCGGAGCACCGGGCACATCGAATTGCGGGGCTTATCTCACCCAACATGCGGAAAACGTATCACCGGGAGTGTCCGCTCGTCGTCTATTTTGAAATATACAATCTGATTCGTGATCAAAACGGACATTCAGATGCGAGCGTATCACTGAATATACTGCGGCACAGTGCAAGCGGCGGATCCCCGGGCCGGAGTGCCGCCGCTAGCGGTGTGGAAATGGAACACACGCTGCGCGGGACACTGCGCGATGAGAAGTATCTGCAGTCAATAGATTTGTCGCATTGCAGACCCGGGTCATACGTGCTGAGGATAACCGTGACCGATAAGAGGGTTGATTCACAGGTATCCAAAGATGTATCTTTTACTATCTCGCGCTGAACACCCGGGACGGAGTGGTACATGTGACTGAGAACGTCAACAGCATGAGGGTATCATACGTCTAACCTGAGAGCGGATGAAAATATCTGAGAAACAACTGATTGCCAGGTTCAGGAAGGGGGACAAAGCCGCGTTCGGCGGCCTGGTGACCGAATACCGGGACAGAGTATTGTCGCTGGCCTTCGATCTCAGCGGTAATTACGCAGATGCCCAGGATATCGCCCAGGAGGTTTTTGTGAAAGCGTACAAGAACATGGCGTGGTATCAGGAAAAATCCGCTTTTTACACCTGGCTCTATCGGATCACCGTGAACCAGTCCCGCGATCATTTCCGTCGCAGAAGAGACACCGTGCCGTATGAGGAGATACCGGTGTCCGCGTCTCTTCCGATGGAGATGCTGCCGGCGGCGGAAAGAACCCTGGACAACGAAAAGATGCATCGGTCGATCAGGCATGCGCTCACTCACCTGACGGAAAACCAGCGGGCGGCGGTGATCCTCACCTATTTTCACGGGCTGTCATCGGCCGAGGCAGGAGAGGTGATGGGCATCAGCGCCAATACGGTGCGGACCCATCTGCTGCGGGCGCTTTCGAGACTCAGGCCCCTGCTTGAGGAAATAAAGGAACTGGTGCACGAATGAATACCTGCAAACTGAAGAATGTAATCATACCGTACATCGACGGGGAACTGTCGCGGGCGGAGGCGGCGAAGATCGCGTCCCATCTTGAAACCTGTGCCGCCTGCCGGGAAACCCTTTCGCTTGTCAGGACCATGAAAACCCTGGCCGGAGCCTATCAGCGGCCGCCGTTTCCCGAAAAGGAGAAGGAATCGTTTTACCGGGCGCTTGACCGCCAATTCCCGACAGGAAGAGGGCGGCTGTTCTCCTCCATATCCAGGTGGAAAGGAATGCGGGGGTGGAAGCCGGCGCTGGTCATCCCGACAGCCGCGGCACTCATTGTCCTGGCGTTTCTGACAGGCAACTATGCGGGGCGTTCCTCTCGGGAGACGCCGATCGTCCTGCAATCGCAAACCCTCGTTGTGCAGAACGACCTTCCGCATATTGAGCGATTTCTTCAGGAAGCGGAAACGCTGCTGCTCAATCTGAAAGAGGGATCCGGAAAGGAGATCGCGTGCGAGAACGTGCGTCAGGCCCGGGATCTGATCGAGCAGCTGCCGGTGGTGCACGACGCCGCGGTGGAAAACAGTAACGCGGCTCTGCTCAGTTTCCTGGTGCAGTCGGAACTGATCCTGTATGAGGCGGCCCACTACCAGGAGGATTCCGTGCCTGCTGTGCGTGATCTCATACGCAGGGGCGCCGGGTCAGAGCGGCTCTGGGAGGCGCTCAAAGCCGTACGAAAATCGCTGGGAGCGGGAACCCCGGCAGTGATGAGCGCCTGAGGAGTGAAGGAGGAAAGAGCAATGAAACGATGGACCGTCTTGGTGATACTGCTGCTGGCCGCCCGGCTTTCCGGCGATGTGCCCGACGACAAAAGGATCTATATTTCCGGAAAAGAATATTGTTCCGCCGGATTGTGGGAGCGTGCGATCGCCTCCTTCGATACGCTGATCGGCGAATATCCGGAAAGCGGTTTTCGGGACGCCGCTTATTTCTGGAAGGCGTTCTGCCTGGAGAAGAGCCGGAAGCCGGAACGGGCCTTCGAGACATTTCAGCGGCTGGTGAATGAGTATCCGGAAAGCACCTGGCGGGATGATGCGGTGATAAAACAGATTTTACTTGCTTCGCAGCTGGTCAGCGAGGGTCGGGATCAGTACCTGCATTTTCTGAGAAACACTGCCACAGCCGAATCCGGGAGGCTGCGCTATCAGGCCGGACTGGCGCTGGCGAAACTGGGCCTGAAGGAGGCGATTCCGGTGCTGGAAGGATTTCGGTCAACCGGCCTTTTCAGCGAAGAGGCGGCAGTTGTCCTCGAGCAGCTGCGGGTGCAGCACGACCGGAGCACGGTTCTGGCCGGGATGATGAGCGGCCGGGAGTTCTTCCCGGGAAGGAAGACGGATTTCAGTGAGAAACGGTTTCTGAGTTCGAAACGGGATTATCTTCGGGCACAGATGCTGAAAAAGGGAGCCTGGAGCTGGATGGAACTGGTCGGCTTCGCCCTTCTGCAGACGATTCCGGAAGAACAGTTCGTTTCGTTCTGGGAGTGCGATTCGGATACGGAACGGCAGAACTGGCTCGATGATTTCTGGAAGGTGAACGACCCCGATTCACTGTCGTCCGGCAATACATTTAAAGATGAATTTCTGAGACGGGTCAAATACGCCCGCACCAATTTCTCCGAGCTGTACGATCCCGAAAGACACGGAGAGATGGAGAGAACATTCGAGAAGAAAAAATATATGCTCAAGGGTGAACCGAACGAACCCTGGGACGCCCGGGGTGAAGTATACATGAAGTTCGGGGAGCCGGATCTGAGAAGGGAAGAACTGATTAAAAAGAGACGGCATGAATTGTGGGTATATTATGCTCAGGGAATCGATTTTGTCATCAGTGTGTTTAAGACTAACGTATATCGAGACGCCATCGCTCCGGGTGAAATGGCAGCATCCAATTATCAATTTAATGTGATTCCCTGGGAGGATAGAAGGGTATTAGCAGTTCCATGGTCTCAAGCATCCCCCGGGTACTCATTCCGGTCTGAGAGACCAACTGATACGGAAGCAAGAAAAGAAAAATTCATTCATGATTATATCGAGCAGCCGGCATTTTTCTACAATCCGGATCCGGATCGAACCCTCAAGCTTGATAAAATTATCGTTTCAGAGGAACACGGAGGAAAAGGCAAATTCAGCATTGGCTTGCAGATTAAACCGGAAGCATATAACCTGATAACATATGACGGGCCGTTCTACGCGTGCCTTACAAACAGCTACCGGGTGATTGCGGACGACGGCCGTATCGTGGCCCGGGGAGAAAAAAAGAACTATGAAGTGGCGCTGCCGGGTCGGAACGACCTAATAAGGGAGGTGATTCCACTCTCTCTTCAGCCCGGAGAATACACATTCGAATGTACTATCGTGGATCATAATGCAAAAAAGGAAGCGGTAATCCGGCGGGCATTGACCATTGATCCTGAGAACAAGATTCTCCTGGAAGCGGCACCGGAGCATGCATCTGAGAGTGGTGTGCAGCCAGAACAATTCTTTGCGGGCCGGGATCGGGAATACCGGCACAAGTCGTTCTGGACGACTAAGCGCACCTATCAGTACAACGATATGCTGAAAACCGGCGATTGGAGCGAGATGGAGCTCATAGCGTTCGGACTGTGGGAGGTGATTCCGCCGAAGGAGTTCAGTGAATTCTGGGGACAGCAAACCAATGGTGACCGGAAGGTCTGGCTGGAAAAATTCTGGAAGCGGAACGATCCCGCTCCCGGCACTCCCGGGAATGAATTCAGGGATGAATTCATGCACCGCATCCAATACGCCCGGGAGCATTTCTCGGAACTGTATGATCCCGCAGTGCACGGAGAGATGCAGCGGACGTTCGAGAAAAAAGCGGTGCGGCTCAAAGGGGACAGGGTCGCCCCCTGGGATGCCCGGGGAGATCTCTATGTAATCAACGGTGCTCCCGCGGCAAGGATGGCTGACTCCTTGAGTGCTCAGAGATATGAAGTCTGGACATACAGAGATGATATGATCAATATATTTCCGGACATTACCGGGCAGGGAAGAACATTTTTCAACGTGTATGATCCGGCCGGTGCCCGCGGCATCGTCCAGTACCGGGTGAGGCATTTTATAACGAATTATTATGGAAGCGGGTATGAGTATTATCCACCGGTGATCGGGCGGTATAACGGACAATCCAGCGGGGTCCGAGGCAGAGAGCCTCATCCCGTTGAACCGCCCCGGTTCTGGATTACCATCAATAGCATAGAGCAGCAGTACCCCTAATACCCCCCCAAGCCTCCTCTTATGTGGCGAGAGAGCGGCCGGTCTGGAGCGTAGTGAAGACCGGCCGCTCTTTTTTTTTGAATTACAGAAAAAATAAGATATCTTTAAAGAGTCTCAACAAAATGTCTTCCTGAACAGTATCACTATTGAGAACGATGCAGGAGCTGAGTGTGACAGGCAAAGACCCCGTTGACAGTATCAACGCAGGAACACAAGAACGTATGCAGGACGAGCCGGGCCTGATCCGCCGGGCGCAGTCCGGTGACGTGCAGGCGTTCGAAATGCTGGTCCGTCATTACCAGCCGCGGGTTCTTTCACTGGCCTGCTCCATTGTCGACGATCCCGCGGACGCGCGGGATGTGGCGCAGGAGGTGTTCATCAGAGTTTACCGGTTCCTGCCTTCGTTTGAACACCGGAAACGGTTTTTCACCTGGCTCTACCGTATAATCCTGAACTGCTCGTATGATTTTCTCAAGCGGGAAAAGCGGTTCAGACACGATCCCCTCGATGAGGCGGTCATTGCAGGTGAGGCGGCGCCGGGTGAGGGCCGAATCCGGAACGGCGATCTTTCCGAGGTGATCACCGGGCTGCTGGGCACATTGAGCGTGGCTCAGAAAACAGCCTTCGTTCTCAGAGATGTGGAAGGCCTCTCCTGCAAAGAGGCGGCGGCCATCATGGACTGTCCTCAGGGAACCCTGCGCAGCCACCTGCACTTCGCCCGCCGCCGGCTGCGGGATCTTTTGAAAAACAATTATCCGGAGTATTTGGAAGGAACAGGATCATGAAATGTCATCATGTTAGGACGCTGCTGCCGCTCTGCGCGGGGAACGACCTGGACCGGTTCCGGTCCGGGGCGGTGCGGCGGCACCTTGCCTCCTGCCCGTCCTGCAGAAAAGAGCTCGAAGAACTGCAGGCAGCGCGGATTCTGGCCGCCGATGCCGTCCGAACGCGGGCTGCCGGTGTGCGGGATACCGATGTCTGGCAGGATGTAGTCTATGCGCTGCCCCGGCGGGAGATGTCAGTGAGGCCGTCCCCGGTTAAAAAAGCGGGAGCGCTGCACCGGCTTATACCAATTTTTATTGGAACGGCGATGGTTGTCGTTGCCCTGCTGTTTCACGAAGGAGGACAGTTACGCAGAGGCTCCTCCCCGCCGCACATCGCGGAACTGCCGGTGGTGGAAAGCGTGGATGAGCCCGGTGTGACCGTGATGACGTTTCAGACCGATGATCCGAAGGTGACAATTGTCTGGCTGTTCAAAGATGATGTAAATCTGTAAAAAGGAGACTATGATGAATGCATACAAAATGATTGCCGGCCTGCTGGTCTTTTCGATTCTCACAACAGCGGGCGTCAGCGCTCAGACAGGTATGGGCGTCGGCTGGATTAAAGGGCAAGTCGTGGAAGAAGGCACCGGTCAGCCGATAGCCGGGGCGAATGTCATCTATCTGGCTGAAGCAAAATTTTCAAGAGGAGTCGTGACTGATGAAAAAGGAAATTTTCTAACTGCACACGTGGATCAGGGGATGGTGCTTGGGGTTGTAATAAAGGCTGAGGGATTTTATGATTTGAGCAAGGAAGTAATAGTCGGCGATGGCGCCACTGAAGTTCTTTTTGAGCTGATAAACACAGACAAGTATAAAGAAGAACTGGAAAAGAAAATGGCAGCCAGTGTGCAGAAGTCGAGGACGTTCAGGATTGAATACCGTGACGCAATGGAGATATTTGGACTGATCAAGTCAATTTCGTGTGCGCGATCCGCTTCCCGGGAACTGCAGACAATCACCGGTATGGGTACGGAAGAATCTCTCAGTAATCTTGGGGAGCTTATCAAACAGTACGATACACCGCTGCAGCAGGTCTGGCTTGAAGTCCTGCTGATAAAGGCGACGGGAAACGGCGGCGGGAAGCCGGAATATCCAGCAGAAATTAAAAGTATTGTCAGCAAATTGAACAGCTTGTTTAAATTCGGCAGATATACAATCATCGGGCGGGCAAATGCCATGGGCCTTGAGGGGGCCACGCTCTCGTTTTCCGGCCGGATTGAAAATGACCCGGAAGCGATGGTCGAGAATCCTTTTATGGTTCAGACCCGGCTCGGCGCAGCAGGTGATGTTATCAAGCTCGAAGGGTTGAAAGTGATGATCACGATGCCGCGGAACGAAATTGCCACCAGCATCAACGTGAAAAACGGCGAGACGGTTATCCTCGGGGCCTCCCGTGGAAAATCGAGTGAGGATGCATTGATCACGGTGGTGACGGCGAAGATCATGGAATGATTGTCCCACACACAACACATGCCCCCCTGGCAGGTAAACAGGGGGGCGTTTTTTTTGGAGGATATCATGAGAATGACACGGATCTTTGTATTGACGTTGCTGCTGGGTCTGTCATCTCTGGCTGCCCAGGAACAGGTGATCCCCGATGATCCCTGCTGGAAGTATCAAATCAGTTATTTCAACGAGGGCGATAGCGTCCAGATAGACCGGGTATCGTGGAAAAAGAGTCCGGAGATGCTGAGGCCCGACGCGCGGTTTCATATGCACATCGCCTCGGCCTGGGCGCTTTCAACCGGATCCAAAGAGATTGTGGTGGCCCTCCTCGATGACGGTTTTTTCTACAATCATGAGGATCTGCGGGACAACATCTGGCGGAATCCCGGAGAGACGGGATTTGATGAGGCCGGGTACGCGAAAAACACCAACGGCATCGATGACGACGGCAACGGGTACATCGATGATGTCATGGGCTGGGATTTCGTCTTCGATGATCCTGATCCTGACTGTTATATTTTCGATGGAAAGGACATGACCAGGATCGCACCTTACTGGCACGCCACACCGACCATGGGCATCATCGGCGCCGCAGGGAACAACGGGATCGGCGTGGCCGGGATCAACTGGCATGTCTCGATGATGCTGCTGAAGATCGCCGCCCAGGGGACCACCGGTGACCAGCGGCTGGAGCGGACGGTCAGGGCGATCCGCTATGCGGTGGACAATGGAGCCAGAATCATCAACTGGAGCGGCTATGTACGCATTTCTGATGACCGGGGAGTACGGGACCTGCGGGAAGCAGTCGATTATGCCGAATCAAAGGGAGTGCTTCTTATAGCCGCCGCGGGGAACAGTAAAAAGGATCTGGATCTGGAAGAGAACCGGTTTTATCCGGTCTGCCTGCCCAACGACAACATCATCGCTGTGGCTGAGTCGGATTTTCAGGGCCGGCTCTATGTCGTTCCCCCGGGCTCAAAATATATCGGAGGTTCCAATTACGGCAAAACCACTGTCGACATTGCGGCGATCGCCGAGAACTATACCGCTTTTCAGCGTCAAAATCTTCCGGTGTATTCCCTGGGCGGCGGGACTTCCTGCGCTGCTCCGGCCGTGACGGGGGTAGCGGCGCTGATCCTGAGCGTCAATCCCGCGCTCACCGGCATACAGGTGAAAGAAATACTGCTGAAGAGCGCCACAAAAAGTGGACGATTAGCGGGTAAAATCCTATGCGGAGGGGTCGTGAATGCCAGGGCGGCGCTGGATATTGCGACGCAGTACAGAACGGAGTCACCGGATTGACAGATCCACATACCATCCCTGAACGTGAAAAGAGGGCGTGAATGTGCGGCAAAACCCTCTGAGAGAGGACATTTGCGGACCCTATATGTTGTTATCTGTCATGGTAAACACTATATATAGTGATACACAGCAGATTTTTCCCGGCAAACTAAAAAAACACTTGCATTTGTGTTGTTTATTACTAAATTACCTCGTTGTTAAGTGCGCCGCTTGCGTACCTTTGAGAAGCAGGTTCCATCAGTAGAAGGACACTCTTCTTGTTCGAAGAGGTGAGAAGTCGGCAGTACGAGTTTTTTCATTTATTGAGAGGTAGTACCATGGAAACTGGTAAAGTAAAATGGTTCAACAGAACCAAGGGTTTCGGATTTATCGAACGCGAAGAAGGCGAAGACGTATTCGTTCATTACAGCGCCATCGATATGGATGGTTTCAAAGTGCTGGATGAAGGAGACGAAGTCCAATTCGAAGTCACCGATGGACCCAAGGGCCCGCAAGCAGCCAAAGTTTCAAGAGTCTAACGATTTATTTCTTTAGGTACTGCAGCCCCCGCCGGAAACGGCGGGGGCTTTTTTTATGAACACATGAATGGACGGTACGAAAAGGGTTACAGGCGAAGGAGTTCACGGCTGAAAACGTGGTCAGCCATTGCTGGTGTATGAGTCTACAGCGTTTTGAATGTCCTGCAGCAGGCCGTCGTCTTCGAGGTAAAACCTGAGTGTTTTCTTTCTCTGTTTGAGATTCATGGTGAGGCAGCGGTTTTCTATACGGACGTCGGTGACGGCATTCCAGCCAAGACGGCTTGATTTAAACAAAACATTGCGAAACGCGAATCCTTCCTTGTCTAGCGTAAGAACATGTTTACCGCTGATCCGGCGGATGATCGTCGGCAGCCCGACAATATAGAACAGGCCGAGACCGATCTGGATGAGGTACACGGTCTCGCTTCCTTCCATTCGCAGCACAATTCCGCCCGTTATGAGAACAAGCCCTGAGAATATCGCCATGATCTGTTCGAATCTGCTGCCGAGAAGCCTCTTGGTTTTTTCAAGCCGGAGTCCGAACATGACATGGGCGAATCCCAGAACGGCGGCAAACACGCGCAGGATGGTCATCGTCATGGATGCATTCGGTGACGTGTCCATCATGACGAGGAAGAGAGTGAATCCGGTGGCGACGAGTTGAATGCGTTCCTGGCGTTCCTGTTTCGCCGGTGAGTATTTATGATATGTGACGGTGATCATCGGATCCTCCAGATAATGAATTTTAAAATATAACTAGAGACCGGGAGATTAACAAGGATAAAGGATAAAGACTCTGGCCCCAAGGAACGTCATGCCCGCGTGCGTGAGGCGGGCATCCAGAGAATGCCTGACGGGATACGATGCTTCGCATCTCGATGACCTCTACCCCGGGCAAGCCGCGGTCCTTGACCGCGGATTAATAAAGCGTCTATGTAAAATGTAAACAGATAAGCATTGATAATGTCCCGTCGAAAGGTTATCATTCTCCATTTAGACGGGCATTCAGTGACGGGTATTACACACGATATATATTTTGTTACAAAAGTCGTCAACAGACGTGTCATGTTGTTTACGCCAGATAATGCGGCGATACATATTGTCATTCAAAATGTTAATTATTACCGGAGAAAATTCAATTTTGCCATATACGGATATGTCATTATGCCTGACCACTATCATATTATTATCGATACATTTTGTAATGTTCCCATCAAAAAGATCAAAGAGGACATGAATAAAAATATTGCCAGGCAAATTGTGAAACAGTTTTCAGAGAAGCAACGCTCTTTGTTGAACATCTTTTCGATTAGACCACGTTATCGTCATGGACTCTCACCGCACCGATATAGAATTTTTCAAAGAGGCAGTATTGATCTGAAAATTTATTCCAGACAAAAGTTACTCGACAAATTGAAATACATGCATAGAAATCCCATCAGGGGAGGGCTGGAGACATCGTACGGAGACTATCGATTTTCAAGTTTAAGATATTATGTATATGGTGAGGATGCTCTGATTATGTTGGATCCGCTGCCGTTTTAGGGGTGCCCGGCGGTCAAGGACCGCCGGCTTGCCAAAATGGAGGGATGCAATGTATGCCTATTGCATAGTAGTCAGAAACAACAGGTTTTCTAGGATAGTATGGATCCATTGAAATTCAGACAATATGCTTCTAATTTTCCCCTTGAACTTTTCCGCGAATTTCTTGACATTAGAATTCATCCCTGTGAAAACAATAAGGAATTGCGCCCGTGAAAAAGATATCCCTATTATTGATAATTGCCGTATCGATCACAACGCTTCAGGCTCAAGAGCCCGAAGTTATCCGCAGGTGCCTCGCGATCGGCCTTCCCGGAACGAGCGGCCGGTCCGTGTGGGGTATCGATGCCGTGGAGAGCCGCTATCTTCTCGGTGAAACCGCTCCGCCTGTCGCCGGCGATGCCGTCCGCTATGCAGGGAACGATGAGGAGCGGTGGCAGCTTCTCGAGGCCGACAGCAGCGGCTGGTTCACCGGAGACCAGATACGTAACGGCTACACCCATATGATTCTTGACGAGGACCGGGAGAAGGTGATCATCCTGGAGGCGATGGGGGCCCAGCGGCTCTTCGTGAACGGTACGCCCCGGATCGGCAGCAAATACGGGGTCAAGGACAGCTACGAGTCCTGGGAGCCGCGATTCGATTATACACAGATACCGGTCCGGCTGCAAAAAGGTAAAAACCATCTCTTCTGCCGCTGTACACGGGGCCGGTTCAAGCTGCGGATACGGGAGCCGGAACAGGAGGTCTTTTTCAATCTCAACGACCTGACCATACCCGATATCCTGGCCGGTGAAACGGACACGGTATACGCTGCGGCGGTTGTCGTGAACAGCAGTGACCGGATTCTCGACCGGCTGGAAGTTCGCACAGACGGTCAGGGGGTGTCGGATTGCCGGATGAAAACGGGCAGTATCCAGCCCCGGTCGGTGCGAAAGATTCGTTTCGGCATGGTCCCCTGCGCCATCGATGCTCCGGAGAAAATGGATGTGCGGATTGTCCTTTACAATAAAGGGAAGCAGATCGCTTCCGCTGAAACGGTCCTCGAAATAAAGAATCCCGGCCAGAACCACAAGCGCACCTTCATAAGCAGCATCGACGGCAGCGTTCAGTACTATGCCGTCAATCCTGCCGCCATCCGGGACGATGCATCTGCTCCGGCACTGATCCTCTCTGTCCACGGGGCCGGCGTGGAGGCGACAAATCAGGCCGGAGCCTACGGGCAGAAGACCTGGGCGACACTGGTTGCGGCGACCAACCGGCGTGCCTTCGGCTATGACTGGGAGGACTGGGGACGGCTCGACGCCCTGGAGGTTCTCGCCGATGTACAATCACGATACCGAATCGACCCGGACAGGGTCTACCTTACCGGCCACTCAATGGGCGGCCACGGCACCTGGCAGCTGGGCGTGCTCTATCCCGACAGGTGGGGGGCCATCCGTCCCAGCGCCGGCTGGATCAGCTTTTCCTCCTACGCCCCCAGGCAGAGCGAGGCGGATGAACATCCGGTGGAGGCGCTGATCAACAGGGCCGGGCTGGCAAGCAATACCCTGGCCATGAAGGACAATTACCGGCAGCACGGCATCTATATCATCCACGGCGACAAGGACGAATCAGTACCGGTCTCACAGGCACGGGAGATGGTGTCTCAGCTGCAGGGATTTCACCACGACTGGCAGTACCACGAAGAGCCGGGCGCGGGCCACTGGTGGGACAACTCCCCTGAGCCGGGCGCAGCGTGCGTGGACTGGCCGCCGATGCTGGATTTCTTTGCCCGTCATGCGCGAATTCAGACAGAGCAGGCGAGACAGGTCGATTTCACGACCCCGTGTCCGGGAGTCTCCGCCGACTGTCACTGGGTGACGATCCGGACCCAAATCGAGCCGCTGCTGCCCAGCCGGGTGAGCATATCCGTCGATCCCCATCTGCGGCGTTATTCAGGGACTACTGACAACGTCTCCGTCCTCGGCCTGGATCTGTCCCCGCTGTTCTCCGGAGACACGGTCCGGGTCGAACTGGACAGCACTGCTGCCGTGTCGTGTGTACCGGCAGGACGACAGCGGATCTGGCTTGGGAAAAACAGAGCAGGATGGAACGAGATAGAGGAACCGCCGCCGACCCTGAAGGGCCCCCATCGCAGCGGCCTCTTCAAGGACGCGTTCACCAGCCATGTCGTCCTGGTGTACGGCACAAAGGGGAGTGAGGAAGAGAATCGCTGGGCCTTCAGCAAGGCCCGCTTCGATGGAGAGTGCTGGTGGTACCAGGGCAACGGCAGTGTGGATATTCTTGCGGACCGGGATTTTCACGCCAAAGACTACCCGGACCGGAACATCGTCCTCTATGGCAACGCCAGTACGAACAGCGCCTGGCAACAACTGCTGCTGGATGATCCCGTCCAGGTGGCCAAAGGCCGGCTGAGAGCGGGCTCACATGTGCTGGTTTCCGATTCCCTCGCCTGTTTTATGATCCGGCCGCGCCGGGACAGTGAGACCGCTTCGGTCGGGATTGTCGGCGGCACCGGCATCGCCGGCATGCGCCTCACCGACACCCGCCCCTATCTCTTCGCGGGGTACGCACTGCCCGATCTGACCGTGCTTGGCCCGGGGATCATGCGGGACGAGACAGGCGGCCTGGTCGGTGCCGGATTTTTCGGCAATGACTGGTCCGTCGAATCGGGAGTTTTTCAATGGGCCGATCAGAAACAATGAACCGGCGCGCGTTCGTCCGTGCTCTCGGCGGCGCCGCGGCCGCAGCCGGGCTGGGTGCGTGCAGCGGCCGCGGGCCGGTCAGGCGTGCACCGAACATTGTGTTCATCCTGGTTGACGACATGGGCTGGCGGGACGCCGGGTTCATGGGAAGCCGTTTTTATGAGACGCCCCACATGGACCGGCTCGCGTCGGAAGGAGTGGTTTTCAGTGACGCCTATGCCAGCGCCCCCAACTGCGCGCCCAGCAGGGCGAGTCTGCTCACCGGACTCTATACGCCCCGGCATGGCATTTACACGGTGGCGCCCTCGGCCCGGGGTTTGTCCCGGCACCGCGGGCTGATCCCGGTGGAAACGAAGTCGGTCCTGGATCCGTCCTTTACGACTATCGCGGAGGTGCTCAGGGAGAACGGGTATACAACCGCGAGCATGGGCAAGTGGCACCTGGGCGACGATCCCGCATCCGGGCCCGTCTCCCAGGGATTCGACGTACATATCGGCGGGTATCACGGGGGGCATCCGGCAAGCTATTTCAGTCCCTATGGAAATCCCGCTCTCGAGGACGGCCCGGACGGCGAATATCTCACCGATCGGCTGACCCGGGAGGCCGTCCGCTTTATTACCGAAAACAGGAACCGGCCCTTTTTTCTCTACCTTCCTCATTACGCTGTCCACACGCCCCTGCAGGCGAAAGAGCCCATGATCAGTAAATATGAGCATAAAACCGCGGAGAACGGACAGCAAAACCCGACCTATGCGGCGATGGTGGAAAGCACCGACCAGGGAGTGGGAGAAATTCTGCGAACGCTGGACGACCTCAATCTGACGGGAAAGACGATCGTGATTCTCTTTTCCGATAACGGCGGGCTCAAGAGTGTTACCGACAATTCACCGCTCCGGGGCGGCAAGGGCATGCTCTACGAAGGAGGGATCAGGGTGCCGATGGTCATGCGCTGTCCCGGCAGGATCCCGGCGGGCCGCCGCTGCAGCTGTCCGGTAACCGGCGTCGATTTTTTCCCGACCATTCTCGAACTTGCGGGCGTCCATCCGACAGCGGCAGGGAACCGTGACGGTGAGAGTCTCGTAGAACTGGTATCAGGATCACAACGTCTGAACAGAAACGGAATTTACTGGCATTTCCCGGCTTATCTCGAAGGCAATCCCCGGAACGGTGCGGGAGTACGGGATCCTTTATTCCGCACCCGGCCGGCCGGCGCGGTGCGGTCCGGCGGCTGGAAGCTGATCGAATTCTTCGAGGACGGCGCGGTGGAGCTCTACAACCTTGAAAATGATCTTGGCGAGACCCGGGACCTGTCCGAAACGTGTCCCGCCAAAGCCGCGGAGCTGCACCGGCTCCTGCAAGACTGGCGAAAGCGGACGAACGCCCCTGTACCGGCAGTGCCAAATCCGGAATATCGCGACCGCTGAAACAGGGTTGACATTGTAAAAATATGATTTTATATTAAATTATCAGGCAATTCCCGTTCATGCAGTCATTGTGCAGCACCAACCGAAGAAAGGAGCAACCATGAAAAAACTGTTCGCAGTGCTGGGGGTTCTGCTGTTTATCGGCAGTGCCGCGGCACAGGAAGTCAAGTGGTTCGAGGGCAGCTTCGATGAAGCCAAACAGACCGCCCTCAAGGAGAATAAAATCATTCTCATCAACTATTTTTCAGGCAGTGGCTGAGGCTCCCAGGCATGCATACTGCTGGGTCAGCAGTTTTACGACAATCCTGAATACGCAGATTTTATCAATGAGAATTTTGTTCCGATTCATTCGGTCGTCGGGACGAAAAAAGGCAGGGATCTGGAGAAGCTGTACCAGCCTGCCGGAAATCCGACAGTGGTGTTTGTCGACGCGAACGGGAACGAGATAGACAGAACAGTCGGCTACTACCAGGGCCCGGAAAAATACAAGGAGCGGCTGGAAGGGATTCTCAAGGGCGAGAATACTTTTGAAGCGCTCAGGAAACAGTATGAAGCGGATCCCGACAATATCGCCCTGGCATTTGAAATAGCCACGAAGTATCAGAATATGCGGAACATGGCAGAGCATGACCGTATTATTAAAAACGTGATTGAAAATAACACGGAAAAGGCGAAAGAGACGACGATACCCTGGTATCAGGACCGCCAGGCCAACGCCTATGAGTACGGCCGGTACATTCTGAGCAGAAATATATTCGGATCACCCGATCCCTCGCCGCTCCTCGATTTCATCAAAGAATTTCCCGACGGCGATTTCACCGAGAACGCCTATTTCTCCCTGGGGAATTATTTCATGTTTTTCGGAGAGGAAGCGGATGCGGAAGCGTTCTTTACCAATCTGCTGGAAAAGTATCCCCATTCACCCCGAATGCTGGGCTGGTTCGTCATGTACGCTCAGCAAACGAAGCGGGACCTGGAACGGGCACGGAAAGTTGCGGACGAACTGGTCGATATGCAGCAGATGGTCATCAATGACCCCTACAGCAGCCGCGCAAGTCTCATGGCGCTCATGGCGGATTCTACGGAACTTCCTGATGTGTACGGTAAAACGCATATCGAGGGGCGGGTCAGCCGGTTTGCCCGGGAATTGTACTCGTATGCCAGCTTCTGGTTTACGCGTAATGAAAACCTCGAGAGCGCCATGGATGCCGCCAAGCTGGCGCTGACGATCGATCCTGACGATTATTATCTGCGGTATACCCTGGCATATAATCTGGTACGGGCAGGCAAGACAGAGGAAGCGCTGGAATTCTTCGGACCCGATGCGATTCTGGCGTTTGCCGACGATCCTTCCGTCGTAAGCCTGTACATCAGGTTCTGGGCCGATCAGGGGAAGAATCTCGACCACGCGTTCGAAATGGCGGAGATGATGTATGAAGAGAATCCCGAGAACAGCGATGCCGCCCAGGCGCTTGCCAAGATCTATTTCCTGAGAGGCGACGAGAAAAAGGCCATGGAGATCTACGGTGAAGAGCAGATCAAGGATTTCTGGGAAGGCGGCGCGCCGCTCAATACCTACGCCTGGTTCTGGGCGGAACTGGGGGGCAACCTCAAGCATGCTCTGAAGGCCTCGCTGCGATCCATAGAGCTTGAACCGGAAAATCATTTCTATCTCGATACGGCCGCTCTGATCTGTTTCAAACTGGGGAAGATCAAGGACGCGGTGAAATATCAGGAGAAAGCGTACAAGATCTCCAGCGATCCGGATTACAAGAAGAAGCTGGATGAATACAAGGCGGCGCTGAAGTAGCGCACATATCATTCCGTACCTCGGGGGAGCGGTTCATCGCCGCTCCCCCTTTTTTTTCCAATTTCTCAGGGTGCCGGCCGAGCGGCGATCGTCCCCTCCCGCGATTACACTTTTCACTTTTTTCTTTAGGCCAAATGCCCTATCTTACGGATAAATGAGTAATTCAATGCGATCACCCCTGCCTCTAACATCGATTCTCGTTAAACCGGCCGGACCGGACTGCAATCTCCGCTGCCGCTATTGTTTTTATCTCGAAAAGGCCGACTATTTTCACCGGACCGCCGGTCACCGCATGTCGGACGAGATCCTGGAAGCGATGATCCGCCAGACGCTTGCCGGCTGCCGGGGAGGCGTCTCATTCGGGTGGCAGGGCGGCGAGCCGACGCTCATGGGGCTCGATTTCTTCAAAAAGGCGGTGGCCTTCCAGGAGCAGTACGGCAGGGGACTGCAGGTCTCAAACGGGCTGCAGACAAACGGTATCCTCCTCGATGAGCAGTGGGCAGCGTTCCTGGCGCGGTACCGGTTTCTCGTGGGGCTCTCCCTCGACGGTCCCGAACATGTGCATGATCACTACCGCAGGACGGCCGCGGACGGACCCACCTGGAAGCAGGTGTCCGACCGGGCGGCGATGCTCCTGAAAAAGGGCGTGGAGGTGAACGCCATCTCGGTGGTCAGTGACTATTCTGTGCATTACCCCGAAGAAATATATACCTATTTCAAGAGCGCGGGATTGACCTTTATGCAGTTCATCCCCTGCGTTGAACTGGATCCCGATCATCCGACAGAGGCGGCTCCCTTTGCCGTTGATCCCTCTGCCTTCGGTACATTTTTAACAACTCTCTTCGATCTCTGGTGGGATGACTTCGACGGCATCAGGCCCACTACCTCCATCCGCTATTTCGAGGCGCTCTTTCACGCCTATGTGGAGGCGCCCCCGGCCATGTGCACCCTGCAGCAGGAGTGCGGCACCTACATCGTCGTTGAGCATACCGGCGATGTCTTTTCCTGCGATTTCTATGTGGATGATGACCACCGACTCGGGAACGTCATGGAGGGTGACCTTGCCGCCATGCTGAATTCACCGCGGCAGCGGAACTTCGGCAAGAAGAAGGGAATCAGGCATGACGACTGTCAGCAATGCGAATGGCTGACCTACTGCTGGGGCGGCTGTCCCAAGGACCGGCTGAACAACCCCGCCGGCGATGGACTGAGCCGGCTCTGCCCGGCTTACAGAATGCTGCTTAGCCACGCTCACGAACGCATGAGCGGGCTTGCGGAAGAATGGAAGAAAGCCAATGGCTGGGACACCTGAACCAGGTATCCGGCACCCTTCAGGGAGTCGGATTGCCGCATGGTCATCACCGCTGTGTGCTGCTATTATATATATTATCGCGGCTGCCTCGGCGACCGGCCAGACCCGACGGGAAATAGCAGCACGGGCCACGCTGGCCGCGCAATCGCGGGACTGGGTGGAAGGCTTTGCCCGCGCCATCAGCGGTGAACGCATCGATTATCATTCCACCCGGGACGACTGCCGCCTGGCCCTGCTCTCCCGTGCCACGGACGGCACGATGCGGATCGCCTGGGAGACCGCGCCTGTTCAGGGCCCCGCTTCCCGGGATTCAGTGACCTTTTTCTGGCTCGCGGGCATGACCCTGGCCGGGTTCGGTCCCGATATGGGGATTCATCGCTTCGACCTGGATATTCACGGCCGCGGCTGTATCAGCTTCTATTCGGACGGGAGTGATGACTGGCGGGTAAGCGGCCCGAAGGGGAGTTCCTTGGCTTTCAGCGCGTTCCTGAAGGACCAGCACGGGGACGGCTTCGGCTATATGCGGCTCACGGTCCCCGCGGACTGGATTGCTGAAGGTGACGGGCTCCTGCTGAGCATCACCGGAGAAGCCGCGGGCAGCCCGGTCTGGGTGATGGTGTTCGAATGCCCGGATGCCCTGTCCTTTTTTCAGCGACGGGCGGGTATGGAAAGCTGGGCGTTTGTCTCCGTCCATACTGAAAATGAAACCGCGGCGCTGACTCTCACCACCCTGGGAAGTCTTACCGGCGCTCCGGTATCGCTGGTCTGCGGCGGTGTGCGGCAGGAGGGGCGGTTGAAAGCGGAAGGTGCTGATGCCGCTGTCCGTTTCGGTATCGACAGCCAGTCTCTGGTGAATGGAGCGGCCTCATTGAGGGTGATGTCGGAAGGGCGTTTCCTGACGGAGATACCCCTGCCGCCGGTGCCGGGATCCCGGGCCCGCCTGCGGGGAGACCTGCTGGTGTTCGATTCAGTACGCGTTGCCGGGCCCGCCGGCTGGGAGGCCGAGACCTGGTGCGTATACAAACCGGGCCTGCCCGCTGCCCTGAAGGAACTCTCCGCCCGGGCGCCTCAAGAGGCTGAAATCCATCTCATCTCTTCCAGCCACCAGGACATCGCCTGGATGGACAGCCCGCAGCAGTGCATCGAGGACCGGGACCGTCTCATCATCACGCCGACACTGGATCTTGTGAGCCGGGATCCGGGGTTCAGCTTTGATATGGAAGACGGGCTGATGCTCCGGGAATACCTGGAACGGCATCCCGGCAGCCTGGAAGAGATCCGCCGCTACACCCTGGAGGGACGGCTCGGCTGGGGTGCGGCCTACACCGCGCCCTATGAAGAGATGTACAGCGGCGAAGCGCTGGTGAGGCAGTTCTATCTGGGTAAACGCTGGCTCGAGGAGATGCTTCCGGGATATACCGCCGACGTTTACTGGAACCTGGACGTCCCGGGCCGGACGCTGCAGATGCCCCAGATCCTGGCCAAATCCGGCGTGGAAAAGATGATCATCAGCCGTCATGCCGAGGGAGTGTTCCGCTGGCGCAGTCCCGACGGATCGGCCGTGAGGGTCTATTCTCCGGGCCATTATTCCGCATCCTATCCGTTCCTGAAAAGGGGGTTTTTCGACGCGGCGCTGTTTACGGCTGAACAGGCGGAACGGTGGGATTACCCGGAACAGCTGCCGCTGCTCTCCGACTGGGACATGGCAAGGCCCTCTCTCTACACCGATTTCATAGGCAGGTGGCGCTCCCTTACGTCGATCAGGAACGAGGACGGGAGCAGCACGCCCCTGAGGCTGCCCGCCCTGCACTATTCCACCGCAGCCCGCTACCTGGATGCCGCTGAGCCGGCAGGATCCAATCTGCCCGTTATTCAGGGAGAGCGGCCCAATGTCTGGGTCTATATTCACGGCCCGGCTCACCACCGCGCGCTCAGCGCCTGCCGTGAAGCGGGGCTGCTGCTGCCGGCAGCGGAACAGCTCTCGGTGTTCGCGGCCTTGAGCGGCGGGGCCCTCACGGAGTATCCGGAACAGGCGCTGCGGGAAGCCTGGGAAGCGGCCATTTACCCCGATCACGGGTGGGGCGGGAAAAACGGCGAGATCACGGACCGGCTCTTTCAGGAGAAATTCGAATTCGCCCGGGACCGGGCGGAAGCCATCGTTCAGGCGGCGGCGGCCCGGATCGCCTCCCTGATCAGGGTGGATGAGAAAGCGGGTCTCCCGGTGGTCGTGTTCAACACGCTCTCCCAGCGCCGGAGCGGTCCGGTGCGCATCCGGTTCGAGGCCGGCGATGAGCGCTGGCAAGGGATCAGGGTGACTGACGGACGCGGCATCGCGGTCCCATCCCAAACAGGCGGGTGCGCGCGCCGGGAAGACGGAAGCATTGACCGGGCGGAGATCCTTTTTATCGCGGACGATGTGGACGGAACCGGATATAAAACCTGGTACCTGCGGGAGGGGCCGGCAGAAGACAGGTTTCAGGACCGCACTGTCACCGGCTATTCGAACAGGTATTATGAAGCCTCATTTGACGATGGCGGTCTTTCCCGTCTCAATGACCGGGAGCTCGGCAGCGCCGTGTTCGCGGGCCGGGGGCTGCGGTTCGGGGAGCTCTTCTCGCTGCACTCCGAAGGAAACGGCGCCGGCGAATTCGCCGAGGTGCAGCAGCCGGACATGGAGGGATTCGAACGGCTGCAGGAGCGTCCCGGCCCCTGGATGATGACCGAAGACGGTGCCGTCCGGACCGTGATTGAAAAAACCGTCCGGCTGAAGCACACCGCCGCCTCCCAGCGGATTATCTTTTATAAGGATCTGAAACGGATCGATTTCGAGACGGACTTACATGGCTGGGACGGCACGAAAAACCGGGAATTCCGGATGGCGTTCCCCCTTCCCGGCCGGGATCCCCGCGTCACCTATGAGGTGCCCTTCGGCACGGTGAGCGTGGGAGACGACGAGCTTCCGGGAGCGGCGGGTGAGCGGTATACCACCCCGGCAAAAGACATTCATCCCCGGGGGATCGGCCGCTGGATCAGCGCCTCAGGCGCGGACATGGGCGTGACCTTGAGCTCGAGCGTAGCAGTCTGGGATTATCTCGATCCCACCGGGCTCGCGCAGTCCCGAATCCTGCTGCAGCCGGTGCTGCTCGCCTCCCGCCGCAGCTGCCACGGGGAAGGCAACTGGTACACCCAGGAGGGGGATCACTCGTTCCGGTTCAGTGTTACTTCCCATGAGAGCGGCTGGACCAGCGGATACCATGCCGCCATGTCCGCGGCGGAACCGCTGCGCGCGGCGGTCCGGCGGAAGGCGGCTGACCGGGTACTGCCGGCGGCGCGGCAGCTGTGTGTCATCGACGCCCGCAATGTGATCATCAGCACTGTGAAAATGAGCGAAGATGGCGACGGGATCATCATTCGCCTGGCGGAGATGGAGGGACGGGATACCGACTGCACGCTTCGGTTTGTACGTCCGGTCAGGGAGGCGTTCAGGACATCACTGATCGAGAACAATGCCGAGACGATGAAGCCGGCTGAGGGCGCGTTGCGTCTGACCATCAGGGCCCACGCGATTGAAACGATGCTCGTTCGCCTCTAGACCAGGGTCATTCAATACAAATGTAAAGAGAGTGCGGCAATGAACAGTTATCACACGCTTTGTCCGGCCATCGCGGCCGCGCTGCTGACGGCAGCCGCCGTTATCTCCCCGCCTGTTGTGTCCGCCCAGTCTCTTCGGGCGGTATTCAGCGAAGAGGCGATCACCGTTGACGGCATTCTGAATGAGGACGTATGGGAAGAAACCGACGGATTGTCCGATTTTTATCAGTTCCAGCCGCACTACAATGCCCCGGCAACATTTGGAACTGTGGTAAAAGCGGCCTATACGCGGACGACACTCTATTTTTCTTTTCAGTGCCATGATCCCGATCCGTCGAAGATCAGCGCGGTCATCACCAAGCGGGACGGAGAAGTGACCGCGGATGACGCAGTCGCTATCGCACTGGACACCTTTCATGATAAAAACAGCGCCTACCTGTTCATGACCAACCCCCTCGGAACCGAGATGGACGGGCGCTTCGCCGACAACGGCAGGACGCTGGACGACAGCTGGGATGAAAGCTGGTACACCGCTTCCCGCGTCGATGAGGACGGGTGGAGCTGTGAGATCGCCATTCCGCTGGAGTCCATCAATTATGATCGGCATATCACCACCTGGGGGTTCGGTGTCGGGCGCTGGATCGCCAGGCTGAGGGAATGCCATTTTATCGGAAAAGATCTGATCGATTACAGCAGAGTATCCCAGTTCGGAGAACTGACGGATCTGAACCTGAAGGATTTCGTTATCAAGAAGTATTCGCTCATCCCCTATGTGCAGGCGGCCTTCATTACGGGCGACAGGCCCGAGACCCGGGCGGGGCTGGATGCGCGCTTCAATCCCGTGAGCAACCTGGGATTCGAGGTGACTCTCAATCCCGATTTTGCCACCATTGAAGCCGATGTCGAGCAGGTGAACCTGACCCGTTTCGAACTGAGCTATCCGGAAAAACGGCCCTTTTTTCTCGAGGGAGCGGAAAACTATTCGACCCGCATACAGCAGTTTTATTCCCGTCGCATCGGCGAGATCCCCTGGGGCGCGAAAGTAAACGGCAAGATCGGAGGCTGGAAGGTGAACGGGCTGGCGACCCGGTCGGATCCGACGACCGCCGGGGCCGCGGGCGCCCCGGGAGAGAAGGCCCTCTATTCGGTATTCCGGGTGAATAAAGAATTTACCAGCGGCTCCAACATCGGCCTCATCGGGGCGAACCGCTTCTACAATGAGATCAACAAAGGGTCCCTGGGCCTCACCGGCACCCTCTTTTTCACCGATGTGCTGGGCATGACCTCACAGGTCATCAAATCGTACGGCGAGGCCGAAAACGGCACCTGGACCTACTTCATCAGGCCGGCCTATGATTCCCAGTTCAGCCACTTTCATGTGCGCTACTCCCACTACGGCACCGGTGTCAAGGAGAACATGAACGATATCGGATTCATTCAGCACGATGACCGCCGCGAATTCGATACGAATATCAGTCATATATTCTGGATTAACCGGCATGGATTCGACTCCATCGAGCCGTCCGTCAATTACAACCAGTACTCCAGCCAATCGGGGTATCTGCGCAGCCGGGCGCTGGAATGCGATCTCGAAATCTCGATCATGAAACAGTGGAGCATCGAAGCGTCCTATCAGCGGGATTTCAAGGCGAAGTACGATCCCTATTTTGAAAAGGATTTCACCAATCACGAATGGAGCTGTGACCTCGGGTACGATAACAACAGGGGATTTTCCGCCGGCCTTGAATATGTGCGGGGCAGGGTGTACGACAGCGAGATGGAGGTTGTTGAAGGCTCCCTCGACCTGAAATTGCTTGAGGGCTGGAACCTGACCTATGCCCTGGAAAGGACCTGGCTCGATCCCACCGAGCCGGGAGAGAACAGCTGGATCCACTATATCCGGTCCAGCTATTATCTCAACAGCGATCTCTATCTAAAACTGTTCTACCAGACCAAGTACGAGCTGAACCGGTTCTGGCGTGATCCTGATTTCGATCTCGAGCGGAAGACATTTCAGCTGGTGCTCGTCTGGCGGTTCCTGCCGCCCTTCGGGTCCCTGCAGTGCGCCTATCAGGAAGGGACCACCCGGTACACGGAAACGGAGGGCGTCGGCCGGAGTTTTTACACAAAATTATCCTGGGTTTTTTAATGAGGAACATGGCGATGATGCAGCGGCGAACGAGTGTATTGCTTTTCTGTTTATTACCCGCGGTTTCTCTCCTCTCCCAAACGGATACCATTTTTCCGGGTGCGGACGAGACGACCCCTTCCCGCTCGGAGTACTTTTCCTGGATAAACAACACGAACGAGGGGGCGACGGAAACGCAGGCATTAATCAACCTGCAATTTTTCGCCTGGCTGCAGGCCGATTACGGGATGACCCTTGATATATATGCGTTTGATGCGGGGGCCATCGATGGGAAGCGGTTTTACGGCTCCATGACATCCGGCCGCTTCAGGGAACAATTCCCCAATGGATTCGCTCCCATCTATGAAAAGGCAAAGGCAATCGGCACCCGTCTGGGAGTCTGGGGCGGTCCTGACGGTTTCGGTGATACGCCGGAATCGGAAAAAGAGCGGATCGATCAGATGGTCGGCCTCTGCCGCGACTACGACTGGGCGCTGTTCAAGTTCGACGCCGTCTGCGGTCCCCTGCGTCCGGAGAAGGAGGACGCGTTCATCGAGATGATGACCGGGGCGCGTGAGTACTGCCCGGACCTGATCCTGCTCAATCACCGGCTGGGGCTCGAGCGGGCGCAGCAGTATGCGACCACCTTTCTCTGGGAGGGGCGGGAAACCTATATTGACGTGTTCTCGTCCAACAGAGTCACCGCTCCCCATCATCGGGCCGAAGCCCTGGACAGAGGCCTTGTTCCCGGTCTGCAGCGGCTCACCGAAGATCACGGGGTATGTATTTCCTCCTGTCCCGACTACTGGGACGACGATCTGGTGCTGCAGGCCTTTAACCGCTGCCTGATCCTGGCGCCGCAGGTATACGGCAACCCCTGGCTGCTGCGGGATGACGAGTTCCCCAAATTCGCCCGTATTTTTAATCTGCACAGAAAATACCGGGACATTCTTGTGAATGGACAGGTACTGCCGGAGAAACAGTACGGTCCTTCAGCGGTCTCCAGAGGAGACGGCACCACCAGGCTGATCACGCTGCGGAACCTCACCTGGGAGCCGGTCGCGTACACGATCCGCCTGGACAAGGAAGTCGGTCTGACAGGGGAGGGATCGGTTGAGCTGCGGCAGTTCCATCCGGTGGAACAGCTGCTGGGTGTTTTCGATTATGGTGACACCGTCTCCGTCACCGTCCCTTCGTTCCGGGCATGTCTGCTCATCGCGGCGACGGCGCGGATCGATGAGCCGGCGGTAAAAGGAAGCGCTTATGCGGTGATCCGCAATGTTCCCGGAAAACCGGTCCTGATCGAGGTGCTGGGGCTCCCGGGCACGAGAACGCGTATCTCACTGCCCGCCCCGGAGCGGTATACGGAAGCGCTGCTGGACGGGACGCCCGCGGCGGGATTGCTGCAAGGGAAAGAAGCGGCGGTCGTCTTCGGCGGGGAACGGCTTCGTCATCCGGTTCAGCAGAAATGTGCGGATATGGCCGTATGCCCGGTTCCCGATGATGCGGCCGCCCTGTACGAGGCGACGGTGTTCGCGGCGGATAATAATGCGCTGGAGCTGCGGGCCCTGAAGCGTTCCGGAAAAACGGCGATTCCGGAAGTGCAGGCCGCCAGGGATGCCTTTTTTCAGCAGGACGTCTTTGTGGAACGGGGGATTTCCGACCGGAACCTGTTCGACGGGAACAGGGAGACGGGATTCTGGCCCTCCCGTAAGTACGGGATCAGCCAGAAAGTGAAGCGGGGCTGTTTTCGGCTTGATTTCGGGGAAGAGACGTGGATCGATGAGCTGGTGATACACGTTCCTGATGAATATTCTCTGCAGCCGCTCTTGAACGATGAGGGAAATTATGCGGACTTCTCCATGGATCTCAAAACATGGACCCGCGTCACCTATCTCGCGGCAAAAGAGATGCATGTTCCGGTACATGGCTCCTTTCGCTATCTGAAACTGGAGACGTACCCGGACAGAATCGTCGAGATCCAGGCGTTCGCCGGGGGACAACCGCTCGACAGAACCTTGTGGCGTGCCAGCAATCTCTTCGCCGGGGCCGGAGATATGAAACCGGTAAAGGCGTGGACCGCTGCCGTGACGATCGACCAGGTGCAGCCGGGCGGATATCTCTGTATCGCGATCAACGGAGAGCATGGGGTGGAGGGGGCGTATGCGGCGATGAAAATCGGTGAACGGTACTATGGGGCGCCTGACCGGGCAGCGGCTTTCCAGAGCAACACCTGGGAATATATCAATGCCCGCAGGGACAGGAATTATACCTATTATATTCCCCTGCGCACTGAGATGGCGGGGCAGCGGTGCGAGCTCTATGTGTTCGCATATGAGGAAGAGAAGAGCGACCTGAACCCTGAAATATGGATTTCCGGTCCGGTTCCCTATCGCAGGCATCGACTTGAACTGATCAGACAATAGAGGGAGGAGAGAGAGGATGGATCCTATAGGACGGAGGGATTTTTTACGCCTGAGTCTTGCCGGCGCCGCGGCGGCGGCCCTGATCGGCTGCCGGCCGAAGCATACGGCGACCCCGAACGTTGTCTTTTTTCTCATCGACGATATGGGCTGGACGGATCTGGCATGTTACGGAAGCCGGTACTATGAAACGCCGCATATCGACCGGCTCGCCCGTGAGGGGATGCGGTTCACCGATGCCTATGCGGCCTGTCCGGTCTGTTCGCCGACCAGAGCGAGCATTTTATCCGGCAAGTATCCTGCCCGGGTCGGGATTACCGACTGGATTCCGGGCGACGATCCGAAGAACCGGAAGCTGCTCGGTGCGGAGGACAGACATGAGCTGCCGCTGGATGAAGTGACGCTTGCCGAAGCGTTTCATGGCGCCGGCTACGCCACGGGATTTTTCGGGAAGTGGCATCTCGGCGGTAAAGGGTTCTATCCCGAGGATCAGGGATTCGACGTCAATGTCGCCGGACACTGGGCGGGGCATCCGGCATCTTATTTTTATCCTTACAAGAATACACAGGAACGGTGGGATGTTCCCGGGCTGGAAGGCGGCGAGACTGGTGAATACCTCACCGACAGGCTCACGGATGAATCGCTGGCCTTTATCGAGGCAAACAGGGATCAGCCGTTTATGCTCTACCTTTCCCATTACGCTGTCCATACGCCCGTGCAGTCAAAAATGGACCTCATGGAGAAGTACCGGAAAAAGCTGGGCGGGATGGCGCCGCAGGAGGGGGCCGAGACGGTAACAGAAGGCCCCAGCCGCGCCAAGCAGAAGCAGGATAATCCCGCATATGCGGGAATGGTAGAGAGCGTTGACGAAAGCGTCGGCCGGATTGCCGACAAACTCGAAGAGCTGGGTCTGACCGAACGCACGGTGATTGTCTTTATGTCCGACAACGGCGGTCTGTCAACCGTCAGGGGCAACTGGAATCCTCCCACATCCAACGTTCTGCTGCGGGCGGGCAAGGGGTGGCTGTATGAGGGCGGCATCAGGGAGCCGATGATCGTCAAGTGGCCGGGAGTGACGGAACCGGGATCTGTATGCGCCGAGCCGGTGATTTCCACCGATTTTTATCCGACGCTCCTGGAAGCGGCGGGACTGCCCCTGCGCCCGCACCAGCATGAGGACGGGGTAAGCCTGGTGCCGCTGCTCAAACAGCGGGCCGGTCTCAAGCGGGAAGCCCTGTACTGGCACTATCCCCACTATCACAGTTCGGGAATGACGCCCGGCGGAGCGATGCGGGCGGGTGACTATAAACTCATCGAGTGGTTCGAAACGGGTGAAGTGGAGCTGTACAATCTCAAAGATGATGTCTCTGAGAAGCATGACCTGGCGGCGGATATGCCCGCGAAGGCCCAAGAGCTGCTCGGGATGCTGAGATCGTGGAGGAAAGAGACCGGCGCGAAGATGCCCGCGGTAAATCCCGCGTATACGGAACCGCGGATGTGATGAAGGATTTTTATTACAGTGTCAAAAGCGAGGCGGTCGCCGAGATCAAGGTAAAGGGCTCCCGCTTTCTCGGGTATGTTTCTTCCGCGCAATCAGAGGCGGCAGCGGAGGCGTTTATCAGGGGCATACGGAAAAAGCATTACGATGCAACCCATAACTGCACCGCCTGGCGGATCGGCAGCGGCGATCGCTCGCTGTTTCGATATAACGATGACGGGGAACCGTCCGGGACAGCGGGCAGACCGATGCTGGATGCCATCGATGCGGCGGGGATCACTGATACCGTATGTGTGGTAACGCGTTACTATGGAGGGACGAAGCTCGGCACGGGAGGACTTGCCCGGGCCTATGGAGAAACCGCTGCAGCGGCGGTGCAGGCCGCGGGAAGAGAGGAGCACCTGATTACCGGAAGGCTGGCGATCGTTTTTGACTATGATCTGACCGGCATCGTGATGAACCGCATTGCGTTCCATCAGGGGAGTGTGCGTGATACCCGGTATTCCGATCACACCGAGCTGGTTGTCGATGTGCGCCTTTCAAAAATAGAGATGCTGGTGCGGGATCTCACCGATACAACCGCCGGTCGGACCACCATCACCAGGATAGACGGCAATGATCAGTGATATCGTTCTGCTGCTGGTGTGCATTGGCCTCTCGGCCTTTTTTTCCGGGACGGAAACGGCTTTTGTCACCGCCCGGCACATTACATTCCTCATCTGGATCAAACAGGAGAAGCGGGGGGCGAAAGAGGTCTACGAGTTCCTTCAGAAACCGGAACAGTATCTCACGACCACGCTGGTCGGCAACAATATCGCTGTTGTCGCCGCGTCTGCACTCATTACTGTTTCACTGAAGGACAGTTTTTCCGGCTGGCAGATATCGCTGATCGGCACGTCCGTCTTGCTTGTGTTCGGAGAGATCATACCCAAATTCATCGGCCGGGAAATGGCGAACACCATTTCTCTCTACAGCTATAAACCCCACCGCGCGTTTCACCATCTGTTTTCTCCGGTCATCTGGGTTGTCAAACACATTACCGGCGCGGTCCTGGCGCTGTTTCGCATACGAAGCGAGACAATGTACAGTTATTTTTCCCGTGATGATCTCAATATTCTCGTTCATGAGGGAGAGGAGACCGGCCTGATCAATCGGGATGAACGCCGCAAGATCTCGCGCATGGTGATACGGGGACGCAAGACGGTGCACGAAGTGATGATCCCCAGAACGGAGATCACGTTCATTTCCAGGGACGCGTCTCTTCATGATGCGGCGCGCCAATTTCTTCAGTCCGGATTTTCCCGGCTGCCGGTGATTGCCGGGGATATCGACAATATAAGCGGTATGGTGTATGTGTCGGATCTGCTCTGCCGGAAACCCGCGACCCTGGAGGACATCATCCGCGAGATCCTCTATGTCCCGGAATCGATGAACATGATGAACCTGCTGCACAGCATGCGAAAAAACGGTGTCACCATGGCGGTGGCCGTGGATGAATACGGCGGCACGGCCGGACTGGTGACCGTGGAGGATCTGGTCGAAGAGTTTTTCGGCGCCATCGAAGATGAATATGATGACCGCAGGGACAGGGTGACCAGGGTCGGAGAAACCAGGCTCGACGTCAACGCCCGGATTGAAATCGACGAGTTAAACGACCGCTTCCATCTGGGCCTCCAGACCGGAGACTATCAGACGCTGGCCGGTCTCATCACCACCAGGCTGGGCCGCATCCCCCGCAGGGGGGAGAAAATCATGCTGGCCAATTGCACCCTGATCGTACTCGCCGCCCAGCATCACAGGATCACCCGTGTGCGGATACTCCTGCGTAAACCGAACGCTCCCGCGAGCGGTTAATCCGATTGATATTTCTTCATGAGAGCGGCTGCGGCGGCCATCCCGTCCAGGGCTGAACTGACAATCCCCCCGGCATATCCCGCGCCTTCCCCTGCGGGAAACAGGTTCTCAGTGCTTACCGACATTCCCGTACTGCTGTCTCTGAGTATGCGTACGGGACTGGAGCTGCGTGTTTCAGCCGCGTAAACCGTGACCTGATCGGCATCCAGTCCGCGGAAATTCCGGATCATCGGCGGGATTGCCGAGATGAGCGTTTCATACACGACGGAAGGAAGAATCCCGCCGACATCCGCCGGTTTGGAACGCCTGCAGCTGTGCTCAGGGCTGATGCTGCTGCTGCCGGAGCTGTTGAGAAAATCCGTGAGACGTGATGCGGGCAGTGAAAAATCTCCGCCGCCGGCGCTGAATGCCGCTGATTCGATCTGCTCCTGAAACCTGCAGCCCTGCAGAACCGGGTGCCTGCTCTCAGGGGCTGCGGAAAAGTCGCCGGGAGAGACGGGAACAAGAAAAGCCGCATTGGCGTTGATGCCTGCACGGGCCGAAAGGCTCATGCCGTTGGATGTCACCATACCCTGTGTCGAGGCGCAGGGGAGGACCTCCCCGCCGGGACACATGCAGAATGTATAACAGGAACGCGTCGAACCGTGCGCCTTTCTTGTCAGGCGGAAGCTGGCGGCCTCCAGTCCGGGCGTACCGGCGTAGCGGCCGAATGTGTGCCTGTTTACAATCCTTTGGGGAATTTCCAGGCGGACACCGACGGCGAACGGCTTTTGTTCCAGGGCGGTTCCCGACTCCGCCAGGACCCGGTACAGCTCTCGTGCGCTGTGCCCCGCGGCAATGATTCCATAGTCGGCGGGGACCGGCTTTCCGTTTACCACAACTCCTTTGAAAATACCCTGTTCGATCAGAATCCCCGATACGGCAGCGTTGAACCTGATGGTGCCCCCCAATGAAATGATTCGATCTCTCAAGCGGGGGATGATGGCGTGCAGACGGTCGCTCCCCAGATGGGGCTCAGCATCGATGAGAATCGATTCCGGAGCGCCGCACTCCGCCAGAACGGTAAAAAAGCGGCGGATCGTTCGGCGGTCTTTGTGACGGGAGGTCAGTTTTCCGTCGGAATAAAGCCCCGCGCCGCCCTCTCCAAAAAGAATATTGCTGGCGGGATCGAGATCACCTGTTTTTAAAAACCGGTGAATCGTTTTTGCCCGGGTTTCCGCACGGTCACCCTGTTCCACGATGACCGGTTTCAGCCCGTTTTCAGCAAGAACCAGTGCGGCCATCAGACCGGCAGGTCCCGCCCCGACGATGAGCGGAGACAAACGGCCCGGCCGCAGGCCCGAATGCAGAGTGCCGGGACCCGGAATCTCCTCCGAATGGACGGCGGTCATGAGCCCGCTTATATTCGCCGGCAGGGGCGCGGCGGCGGTAAATTCAACGATCAGATTGTACCGGGGCTCCCGGCGGGCGTCAAGGGAACGGCGAATGACCGTGCACTGCAGCAATTGCTCCTTCAGCAGACCGGTCCGGGCAAGCACCGCCTGTCTTACATCCTCTTCCGTATAGGAAAGCGGAACCTTTATTTCCTGCACACGATAGTTCATGGGTGTTCTTCACAAAAAAACCTCCCGCCCGGACAGGTGGCCCGGAAACGGGAGGTGTGACACCGGTATAAATGGAGCCGCCCTATTCGAGCAGATCCCGTTTTATTTCTATGTGGATTTCTTTTTTGAGATCTTCGATCCAGTTCAGAAAAACCTTGTTCTTCTTTTGAGCCAGGGCCGCGTTTTTCAACTGTTCATAATCTTCCGCGAGAGAGAACGGCCGCTGTTTCTGTTCATCTTCTTTAAGCACTATGTGATATCCGAACGGGGTCTTGAACGGCATGGAAATTTCACCGACCTCGAGCGTGTCGACAGCGTCGGCAAATACGGGTATCTGCATGTTCTGAACGGACGTCCAGCCGACATCGCCGCCGATATCAGCGGTTGTCGCATCCTCGGAGTACAGTGCGGCCAGAGAATCGAAGGATGCGCCGGCGAGGATCTGCTTGCGCAGGTCGGTGATGAGGGCGACCGTTGCCTGTTCATCTTCCATCGTCTCAAGAATTTTTACGAATATATGGGCGACATGGACCCGGTCTCCACGGTTTTCGATACATTTAATAATATGAAGACCGACATCGGTTCTGACAATGGGTGATATTTCTCCGTCTTTAAGTCTGAAGGCTGCGTTTTCAAACTCTTCAAATATGTCACCACGCTCGATAAAGCCGAGATCTCCGCCGTCTGCGGCGGTCCCGGGATCTTCTGAAAAAGTTTTGGCCAGCGCCTCAAACGATTCCCCCTGATCCAGCCGGGCCTTGATGCCTCTCATTTTTTCCATCGCTTTCTGATAGGCTTCGCCTCCTGCCTTGATGCCTATGAGGATGTGGCGTATTTTCACCATTTCCTGTTTTTCCGGAAGGGAGTCTTTCATGGTATTGTAGAATTCCTCCACTTCCTGAGGATAGATTTTCACGTCCATCAGTTTCATCTGCTGTACTTTCTGAACGATCATATAGTCTTTCAGCTCAGCCCGGAATTTCTTTTTGATTTCCCGCAGGGGGGCGTCGAATGTCCGCTCCAGGTTTTCAACGGATCCGGCCTGCTCGATAAACGCTTCCATACGTGACTCGAGGTCGGCGTCAATCTGCGAATCTTCCACCGTAATCGTGTCTTGTTTGGCTTTGATGAGAAGAATTTTCTGGCTTATAAGCTCCTCGAGCATGTCGTCCTTCAGCTGAGCGAAGGCGGGAGAGGTCACGGAGATATTCTGCTGGGCGGCAACCTGCTGTGCCTTCTGCATGATCTCGCTTTTAAGAATGATTTTATCTCCAACGACTGCGACCACCGCATCAATCACTTCCTGCCCGGATACGGGTGTCCCTGCTGCGGCGGCGATCAGGAGGGCTGCGATACAAATTCTATAGCGTTTCATATGTTCCTCTTGTCTGTGGTGATACCGGGGTTATTGCACGTTCCGGGGAACGTTCACATACACTTTCTGCCGGTTTTCAAGATTGTCTATCAGTTCAAAATAGGCAAGGCGCTCTTCATTGATTCTCAATTTGAGGGCTATGTCGTTCCGCACGGCAGAAAGAGGCAGGGTCGACCCTTTTTCCCGTTTTTCCGTTACCTTCAAAATGTGAAATCCATGTTCACTGGTGAACACTCTGCTGATTTCATCGATTCGGGCACGGGAGGCGATTCGCCAGATCTCCGGAATGACGTCGGATTCTCCGAAAAATCCCATATCGCCGCCTTCGCCCTTGAACATGCCGGTTGAATACATTTCAGCGACATCCGCGAAAGGCACTCCCTGGTCGAGGCTTTGCCTGGCAAGATCGGCATCGGTCCGGTTATTCGTCAGAATATGATACCCGTGAATTTCATCACGTTCCAGGCGGAAATCTTCCATATGTTCTTCGTAATACATCTGTATCTGTTCTTCCGAGATGTGTATTTTCTGGGCAAATGTCTGCTCGAGCAGTTTGTTGACCAAAAAATCCTTTTTTACCCGTTCCAGTTTTTCTTCCAGGGCCTTGTCATGGTCAAGACGGAGCCTGTGGGCCTCCTGGAACATCAGTTCCCGGTGCACCCATTGCATGATATATTCACTTTCGCTTTCCCGCTGTTTGCCTTCCAGGGCAAGTTCCCGGTCAAGGGCGCTGCGGGTGAGCACGACGTTCCCCACAGTGGCGATAACTTCTTCCGGCTGGATTTTCCTGCTGCAGCCCGCAAAGAGCATGAAGGCGCTCAACAGGCTCAGAACAACACTACGTACCCTGGGGTTGTTTTGCGAAAACATCTGCCAAAACCTCTTCATTGATGACTGTTCCGGTGCGGGCTTCCTGGTCGGCGTACCAGTTATTCGTTCTCGTGTGTATCCGGTCGTTCAGCATATCCGATTGTATGCGTGCCCGGTTACGCTGCATGTCAAGGTAGTGACCGGGTTGTACGGCGAGAACAGTGATAATCGAATACCCGGACGAGTTGGAAAGCGGGATCGGCTCTGATATGTCGCCGATCTTCATCCTGAAGGCCTGCTGGCCGATCTCCCCCCAGCTCTGTTGTTTGATATATCCAAGCAACCCTTTCCGCTGGTCGTAGCCACGCCGTTCCGTGTACTGTTCCGCGAGCGGGGCCATCGCGGCGCCCTGTTTGAGCCGTGCATGCAACGCTTTCGCTGTCTCGAGATCGCTTACATGGATTTCCCTCACCTGCCTGGTCTCGGGTTCGCGGTATTTGGTTTCCTTGTTCTTCTCATAGAATGCGGCGATTTCCGCATCGGTAAAATCGGTGCTTCCGATGATAACCTCTTCCCGGTATTTGTCGACAATAAAGTCTCTGGAAAAGCGGTGAAACTTCGCGACAAGGTCCCGGTCCCTGTCAAGCCCGCGGTCTTTGGCATTCTGAACAAGCAGTACAGGAAGCAGCCATCGTGAAACGTATGATTTGAGAGCGGTGCCGTCCGGAACGGAGAACCTGCTTTTAGGTCCGTATCCCGTGATCTTACCGATAAGCCGCCTGACGGGAAACGTGCCGAACGTGTACGTTGCCAGGGGCAGATCGAGAACAGCATCCCTTTCCCTCTTGAGACCTTCGGTGATGGCGCCCGCCGTACTGCCATATGCTGTCATTTTTGCGGCGGTTGCGCTAATCAAAGAGTCATCGTAGGCGACCTTGTACTGTTTTAGAAGTTTTTCCTGATACTCCCTGGCAGTTTCATTAATGTCGGTCCTTTTCGCCTGCTGAAGAATGGTCATGATTCGCAGGCGCGCGGTCTTGTACGGTTCCCGCTGTTCATTGGGCTGAATATCGGTTACTTTCAGTATGTTGCACCCCATACGAGTGAAAACCGGTTTGCCGACTTCGCCTTTTTTCAGCTGGAAGGCCGCGACAGTAATCGGGTCATCGGGACGAGTCCAGCTCAGGCGGCCGATGTTCCCGCCCTTTTCCCTGGATACCGGATCCTGGGAAAATCGACGCACCATGTCGTCATAATTCGCACCTGCCGCGATCAGGGCGTATACACTGTCGGCCACCGCCTTTACCGAGTCACGCTGCGCCGCATCCGCCATTGGCGGGAACCGGAAGAAAATGTTCTTGCTTAGGACGACGTGGCCCGAGAGTGTGTAAAAATCCCTGATGTCGGATTCTTTGATCACCCGGTTGAGCACCGCCTTGGTAAAAAGGAGGTCGAGAAGGAAGGCCTCATGATTCTCTTCAAGCACCGTGCGTATATGGTCTTTCCGGTCGAATCCATCATGCAGTGCGGCCTGATAGACCAGTTCTTTCCTTATCAGATCAGTGAGCCGGGAGCGCGCCGCTTCATAGCTTATCTGGGACAGGGACGTCTCGGCGCTTGTCTGGAGCAGATCTGTTTCCAGGTCGGCCAGGCTGATCACCGTTCCGCCCGCCCTGGCGACGGTCGGATTGCTGCGGTGACAAAACGTGAACAAAGCAGCAGCGGCGGCAATACCGACAGCGGTTGCTTTCAGAGCGTGTTTCATCGAGCCCCTCCCTGATACCCGGCATGAAATCCGTCCGCCCCATGTCAGTGAAAGCGGGATACGTGTCTTACTGTTTTGGGGTCTTCGGGAACAGTTCTTCAAGTGTTTCCTCGTTGATCCGGACAGGTACAGCGTTTCTCCGTTCCCGCAGCCAGGAGCCTTTCCGGTCCCTGGTGATACTGTCCTTCATGTCCTGCAGAATTTTCGCTCTGCTTTCGTTGAAATCAAGCCAGTGGGCGGGAGTGATGTTTTCTACCGTGATCAGGGAATATCCCGAACCGCCGGCCGGAGTAATCGGCTCTGAAATCATACCCTTTTTCATTTGGAAGGCCTGCACCCCGATTTCACCCCAGCTTTTTTCCCTGATGTCGCCGAGGAGGCCCTGACGTTTTTTGTAATCCGGACGCTCCGTGTATTCGCCCGCGACAGCAGCGAAAGACGCGCCGTTCATAATTTTTTTTCTCAGCTCGTTGATCCTGGCCTGATCCTTGGAATAAATCTCTCTTACTGTCCGGGTTTCGGGGATGCTATAGAGGCTGTCTTTTTGTGCTTCATAAAATGCACGAACGGCCTCTTCAGACGCGTCGATATCGCCGATTATCTCATCATTCGTATACTCTGAGACCAGGTAGGCTCGTTTCGCCTGGGTGTACCGCTTCAGGAATTCCTTGTCTTTGTCGATCCCGTTATCCCTGGCGTTTTTCAGGAGTGTCAGCGTAAGAATCCAGTTGTTCAGATACAGTTTCAGCTGATCCCCATTGGTGACGGTCATTCGTCCATAGGGAGAAAATTCTGCAATTTTTTCCATGAATTCTGATACGGTGAAGTCCTTGAACGAGAGCGTAGCGAGGGGCATGTCAAGCGTATCCGCGGATAATGCGCGCATTCTTTCGAGGATTATCCCCGGAGTTTGTCCGGCTGAGCCCATAATTTCCGCCACAGTCTGAATCAACGAGTCATTATAGGTCAGATGATACTTTTCCAAAATGCTGTCCTGGTATTCCCTTGCGGCCTGGTCCAGTTCTTTCCTTTTCGATCGCAACAGGTCCGTCACTATTGTCCGCCGTGCTTCTTCATAGGAGGGGACATCATTGTTGACGATGATTTCATCGGCCTTGAGAATGTGGTATCCCATCCTGTTTTTAACCGGTTTGGAGATCTCACCCTCCTTCAGCGTGAAGGCGGCATTTAACAGGGGATCATCAGAACGGGCATAGGTGAGCCTGCCGATTACCCCGCCTCTGCCGGAAGAAAGTTTGTCATTAGAGTATATTGCCGCCATTTCAGCAAAATCAGCGCCGTTTTTAAGCATGCGGTAGACGCTTTGGGCCCGGATCCGCACCGAATCGACTTGCTGTTCATTTGCCATTTCCGGGAACTTGATGAATATGTTACGGCACAACACGTATTTTTGCATATTATTGTAAAAGTTCCGTATTTCCGACTCTTTGACGATCTTATCAGCAATCAATTTTTCATACAGCATGTTGCGAAGCATCGGCTCGTATCGTCTTTTCAGTTCCGCGGCGATTTCAGGCCGTTTATCAAATCCTTCCTCCAAGCATGCTTGATATATCAGTTCTTCCTCGATCATATTGTCAAGGCGCGATGCGGCGACATCATAGCCGACATTAGCTGACGGCACCTCGGTGCCGGCGGGTGCCAGTTTCGATTTCAAATCGTCCAGGGTTATTGTCGTATCGCCGACCGTGGCGAGATCCGGACTTTGTTTGGCACATCCGGCTAGAATCAGTATCGAAAACAAAACGATTGCGGGTGGATATTTCATTCCGCGGACCATAGAACCTCCGTGAATATAAAGAATTAGAGTAAGTTAAAAATATAGTCAATCATGTCCAGCTATGCAACACCTTTTTGGCTATGGCAAGTGCATCCGCCTGACCTGTCTCGATACGAAGGCCGAATGTTTTTTTCTGAAGAAACCGTATCGGTGCGGGTGCGGATTCTATCATGGAACGTAGCTTTTTTGAGAAAAGTTCCGTATCGGGGAACGAGTCGACCCAGTGTTCGTCGAAAACCAGCATTACATCGGCCGTGTTGAAGATGATGCGCTGCAGCCCCATGGCGCTGCCGAGAATCCGCATCCTGGCAACCTCAAGCAGGTTGAGCCCTTGCACGGGGATCGCCCCGAAACGGTCCTTCAACTCATCCTGAAACCGGTCTATTTCGGTTTCGGCGGCACAGGCATGCAGCCGGTGATAGAGGGTGACACGCAGACTTTCATCGGGTATGTATGATTCGGGGAAATAGGAGGGCTCGCGGAAATCGACCTGACAGTCGATGGCCCGGACCGTTCGCTCTTCGATGCCTTCGTGCTCCTTGAGTTCACGCACCGCTTCACTCACAAGACGATTGTAGAGGTCGAACCCGACCGCATTCATATTACCGCTTTGCTGCGTACCCAGGAGGTTTCCGGCGCCGCGGATTTCGAGGTCCTTCATGGCAATCTGAAAACCGGCCCCCAGTTCCGTGAATTCTTCGATGGTGCGCAGCCGTTTCACCGCATCAAACGAGAGCTGCCTGAACGGAGGTGTGAGGAGATATGCATAGGCTCTTCGGTCCGATCTGCCGACCCGTCCTCGCAGCTGATAGAGCTGCGCCAGCCCCAGCTGATCCGCCCTATGCACGATCAGGGTGTTGACATGAGGCAGGTCGACACCGGAGCCGATAATCATTGTGGAAACAAGACATTGGTATTCACCGTTGGTGAACGCGATCATCACCTGTTCGAGCTCATCAGAGTGCATACGTCCGTGCGCGACCGCCAGTGTCAGCCCGGGCACGATCTCCCGCAGCATTCGGGCCACCGCATGAATGGAGCGGATGCGGTTATGAACAAAAAAGATCTGGCCGTCCCGGGCGAGTTCACGTTCAATCGCTTCCCTGATCAGCTCTTCCTGAAAAGGGGCCACTTCCGTGATAATCGGCTGACGATCCTTGGGGGGAGTAGTGATGAGGGACATGTCCCGCACGCCCATGAGGGAGAAGTGGAGGGTCCGCGGGATCGGTGTCGCCGAGAGTGTCAGCACATCGACTGTTTCACGGAACGATTTCAGTTTTTCCTTGTGGCGCACTCCGAAACGCTGTTCCTCGTCAATAATGAGCAGACCCAGATCCTTGAACTGCACATCGCTGGAAAGCAGCCGGTGCGTGCCGATAATGATGTCCGACCGGCCGTCTTTTATCCGTTCCACCGCGGCGGTCTGCTGGGGTTTACTCCTGAACCTGGACAGCTCCTCGATCTGTACCGGGAAATCGGCCAACCGTTCCCTGAATGTACGGGCATGCTGCTGGGCGAGGATGGTCGTCGGGACCAGGATGGCGGCCTGTTTGCCGTTGTTCACGCACTTGAAGGCGGCCCTGACCGCCACTTCCGTTTTACCGTATCCGACATCACCGCAGATCAGCCGGTCCATGGGACGGGGTTTTTCCATGTCCTCGGTCACCTGCCGGATCGCGGAGGCCTGGTCGGGCGTCTCTTCCCAGACAAAGGTGTCTTCCAGTTCGGCCTCCCAGGCTGTTTTCGCCGAGAAGGCGAATCCCGGTTTCGTCTGACGGATGGAGTATAATCGTATAAGATCCTTCGCAATTTTTTCGATGGACTTTTTGGTTTTTTCCTTCGTTCTCTCCCAGGTGCCGCTTCCCAATTTGGTAATCTGCGGGACCACGCCCTCCTTACCCGCGTATTTCTGAACCCGGTCCATTTTTTCGACGGGCACATAGAGTTTGTCCCGGTCCTGATATTCAATGGTCAGGCACTCCCGTGCGATGCCCCCGGTGGTGATGATGGTAAGTTCCCGGTAGCGTCCGATGCCGTGATCTATGTGGACGACGAAATCGCCCGGTCTGAGGCTTGAGAGTTCTCGAATGGGAACGCCGAGTTCAATTTTTTTCACCGGCCGGGTCCGCTGTTTTCGCCGGTATATTTCATCTTCGGTAAAGACGGCGAGCCGGGATGGTTTCAGTCTAAAGCCCCGTTCCAGGCTCCCGGTGTCAACCGCGACACCGCTGATGGGGTTTTCAGTGAGATCGAGATACCGCCTCAGCCGGTCGGCGTGCTGAGGGGTGATTGCCAGGAGCAGCACCTCGGTCCCGTCCGCGGCCAGTTCTTCCAGGGATACGCGTATCTGTTCCGGGGCTGTTCCGGCAAGCAGCTGTTCCCTGCCGCCGATATCACGTTCATCGTCCCGTGAGGAAAGGGTGCTGAATGTGAGCCTTTGAAACGCAGCGAGGGAGGACGACGCGTCTTCCCAGGGCGTCAGAGAACCGTCGGATTTCAAATGGGCCTCAACTTCGGCGGCGATCAGTTCAGGGTCCTCGAGAAAGAGGAGCGCGTTTTTCTGCAGGAAGGCCGGCAGGTGGGAGGCTCTGTTTGTCCAGTGGGTGACGGCGGGTACCAGTTCAAGTCCGTCGCTTGTGCCGGTGGACAGCTGGGTTTCCGGGTCATAGGTCCGTACCGAGTCGATGGTGTCACCGAAGAACTCGAAGCGATGAGGTTTCTCGCCGGTAAAGGGGAAAATGTCGAGGATACCTCCCCGCAGGCTGATCTCTCCGGGCCGTTCCGCAATGATTTCCCGTACGTATCCGAAATCGACCAGCTGTTCAACGAGGCTGTGCAGATCCCGGGTGGCATTGATCCCGATTCGGATCATGTCCCCGGAAAGATCTTCCGGGGGCGGCAGCGGCTGGCAAAGACCGACGCCGCTGGTCACAACGACGCCCAGCGACCCGTCCAGAAGCCCCTGCAGGGTGCGCATCTGCAGACCGGCCCGGCGGGGGTTGACGATCAGGGGCGTGTTTTTCTCTTCGTGGCCGCCGGGGAAAAAGGCCGTGGTTCCCGCCGGCAGGAAGGATTCCAGTTCATCCGCCAGGGTTTCCGCCGCTTCTCTACCCGGAACGCAGACCAGGAGCGGCCGGTCCAGTTCCGTTCGAACCAGGCTGAGAAAGGCAGATTTCAGGGATCCGGACAGCCCTTTGAGGGAGAGGGATGTATCCTCTTTAATATCCGCAAAGATACTGAGATCGTGAAGACGGGAGAGGAGAGCGCTCCTGATTGTGTCATGCAACAGTGACTGTGTCATGGTATTCTGTCAGCTCCGGAATTTCGGTGACCCTTGGAATATATCGAAATACGGAGTGAACGGCAAGGGGGAATCTAATGAATTATGAATGATGGGAAGCTGGTGCCGGACAAATACACAATAATAACAATCGCATGTCACGGTGCCTGGAATTTAAATAAAATGATGGGCCACAGGCCCATTAAACTGTGAATAATGTTTGGAAAATGATGGGCCACAGGCCCATCCTACATGTGCATTTCTCCTGATTCCGGCAGAAACGACGTGTCCATCACGTACTTCCCTGGATTGTCCGGATGAATCCGTACATGCACGGTCTTCGTCTGGATGTACTTTTCAGGATTGTACCAGATGTCTTTGCTTTTGAACACCCAGATCCGGCCCGAACGGCTGTCGTGCCACTGGGCGTAGATGACGTAGGGGTTCCGGCCGTTCACCCGGACACCGGGATTGAGATCGACCCGGTCGATGTCGGCGGAGATGATGCGGCCGTTGTCCCGCAGCCAGGCGTCCAGTTTTTTTCTGCGGGCGGGGATGAGCAGGAAGACGAAGCCGAGAATAAAAAAGGGCACGCCGATGGAACCGGTGATGATCACACCCAGCCACATCTGTCCGAACGAGTCGATTTTTGCTCTATAGGGCTCGCCGGGGCGGTACCGAACCGTAACCTGCTGGCCTCTTTTGAATGAGGGGGGATTGCTGCCGGTACCGCCGCGGAACCTGATCGTCTCCCCGTCATTTGTCCGGTATTCGACAACCGGGTAGTACATGGATGAGGAACCGCCGCTCGAGCTCGAGGAACGTTCCAGGGTCAGATCTATCACCGTGCCTGGCGCGGACAGCGCGTCACGCCTGAATGATGCGGTGCCGTTGTATATGAAAAACGCGACCGCCAGCAGGATGAGCCCGATCGAGAAGAATACCGTTCCGATGATCCTGAACACTTTCTGCATGCTGTTCCTCCTCTCTTATACCTCTTCCGATAGTTCACCCCTGATAACGGTCACCGCCCGCCCGCGCAGCAGCACCCTCTCCCCCTCGATCCGGACGGCAACGGCACCGCCTCTGGCCGAAGCCTGATATCCGGTGAGGGCCGTCTTCCCGAGTTTCGCGGACCAGTAGGGGCCGAGGCAGCAGTGGGCCGAGCCGGTGACCGGATCCTCGTCGATGCCGATGGAGGGAGCGAAAAAGCGGGAGATGAAATCGTACTCCGGCCTGTCCGAGGCCGCGGTTATCATGACGCCCCGGGCGGGGATCGCCTCGGCCAGCAGCCGCATATCCGGGCGGCAGTTCCGTACTTCATCCGCGCCGCTTGCCTCCACGAGATAGTCGAACCTGTTTTTGCCGGTATACACCGGGTCGATCCCCAGGGCGTCGCCGAGTTCTTCGAGGGGTGCGGCTGGAGCAGCGGGCGTTGCCGGGAAATCGAGCTGGATCATGCCTGCCTTGCGGGTTGCGGTCAGGAGGCCGCTGAGAGTGTGGAAGCGGGCGTCCGCGTAATCAGGCAGGATCTCCAGTTCCCAGAGGATGTGAGCGGCTGCCAGAGTGGCGTGGCCGCAGAGCTCCACTTCCGCGGCGGGGGTGAACCAGCGCAGGTCCCAGCCGTCCTTCTGTTTTAGAAGGAATGCGGTTTCGGCAAGGTTCATTTCTGCGGCGACGTTCTGCATCCAGGTGTCTTCCATGTTCTCTGAAAGGAGGCAGACACCGGCGGGATTTCCTTTGAATGGAATGTCCGTGAACGAGTCGACTTGAAAAATAGGGATGGCCATATGGTGACTCCAAAGAAGCAATTATACATTATGGATTATGAGACCTGCGAAGAATCCTGGGCCCTTGAGCCACGCGAAGCGGTTTTAACTCAAGAATTATTAATTAAGAAACGGCTTTCGTCATCCTTTCGGTTATAACCCATATTCGGCAAGGAGGTAGACCAGGATCGCCATGGCGGCGGAGCCCAGTTCCATTTCCCGGGGGTGGATCTCGGCGAAGACGTCGTTGGCCGAATGGTGAAAATCGAAATACCGCTGAACATCGGGCACGTAGCCGACAAGCGCTTCCGGTTCATGGATGCGGGCCACATCACCGCCGCTGCCGCCTTTTTTCACCCAGTCGATGCAGGCCTCCTGCAGAAGGGGCAGCCAGGACTGAATTTTTTCAAGCCGCTCCGGCGAGGCGGTGACATAGAATCCCCGGGGGGTAAGCGCGCCCCGGTCAGCCTCGATGCCGGCGATGTGATCCTCGCCATTTGACGCCGTCCAGCGGCCGTATACATCGGCCCCGGACAGGCCCATCTCTTCGTTCATGAAAAATACCGCCCTCACCGTCCGTTTGGGTCTGATCCCGAGCCGCTGGAAAAGGGTCAGCACCTCCAGCGCCTGAATGCAGCCGGCGCCGTCATCATGGGCGCCGACGCCCTTGTCCCAGCTGTCGAAGTGTCCGCCGATAACGATTATCTCACGCGGGTACTCCCATCCGGTGATCTGTCCGAACACGGTATATGATGTGGTATCCGGATAATTGCGGCAGGAGAGGCTCAGCCGTACCCGCAGATGCGGATCGTCGTGCAGTGCGGCAGAGAGGCGGTCCGCGTCGATCAGGCCGATGGCGGCGGCGGGCACTTTCGGGACGCCGTCCCGGTAGGACATGGTCCCCGTGTGGGGGACATTGTCGTATTTGGTGGTGACCGATCGGACAAGGGCGGCGACACCGCCGGCCTCGGCCGCTTTCACCGCACCCTGGACGCGCTGGCCCACCGCCCCGCCGTACGCTGCAAACGTTGTGATGGTGCCGGGATCCATGGGACGGTTGAAGAAGATAATTTTTCCGGCCGCTTCCGCCCCTCGCGCCTCCAGCTCTTCAAAGCTCTGCACTTCCAGTACTTCGGCGCTGATACCCCCGGGAGCCGTTCCGACGCTGGTGCCCAGGGCGGCCACGGCCAGCGGCTCTCCGGATCCGCCCCGCTCATCCAGTATACAGGCGGTTTCACGCTCTCCCCGCTCCCAGCGGGGAACCGGGCATTCCTGAAGAGTGACATTATCGAGGCCCAGCGAGGTCATCGTCCGTTCGGCCCATCGCACGGCGCGGGCCGCGCCCGGGGAACCCGGGAGTCGATGTCCGAGGGCCGTCAGTTCCCGGAGCAGGTGGTATCCTGCCGTGTCTTCGAGCGCCCGCCGAACCAGGGCGCGGGCCAGCTCCTGGTCCCGGGTCTGCCCGCAAAGGGGCGGGACCAGCAGAGCGGGGATGAGGATAGCAGTACAGATCGCTGTGCGCATAGGCGGTCTCCGGCAGGGGGTTGTTGGGATGTCTGAAATGTAACACATGCGCGCGGATTTTGAAAGCGGTAATTTTCGGGAAAAGAGTTGATTAAATGACCGGGATTGTGTAGATTCAAAAATTACCCTACATCGCCAGGGAGGTCCCATGCGCCCCAGAAAGTATTATCCTGCAGTATGTGTACTGCTGACCGTATTGCTCACGGCATCGTCCAGCGCCCAATTCAGCGGCACCGCCGCCCATGACTATATCAAAAAGCTGTGCGAACCGGAATTCAGAGGGAGAAAAACCGGCGAACCGGGCTCCCGGGAGGCCGCTCTCTGGATCGCGGAGCGTTTTCAGGAGTGGGGCCTGCGGCCCGGCGGAGATGCCGGCTTCATTCAGGAATTCCCGATGCTGGTCACCGTTCAGAAAGAGACGGCGGAGCTGACTCTGGAAAACGGGCTGTTCGGCCGTGCCGTCTATACGGACGGGAACGATTTTGTCCTCTATTTCAATTCCGGCTCCGGCAGGGGCAGGGCCGATGTCGTGTTTGCGGGGTTCGGCATCAGCGAGCCGCGGAAGGGCCGGGACGATTACGCGGCAATCGACGCGAGGGGCAAAGCCGTCCTGATATACCGCAACACGCCCAAAGACGGACAGGACTGGTCAAAAGAAAACGGGCGCGATTACAAGATGAACACCGCGGCGGCCCATGGAGCGGTCGCCGTCCTTATGCTGGAACAGCGTGAATTCCCGGTCAAGGGGGCCACGATCCCCGCAGCCGGGTACCAGCCCGGCCTGCCGGCGTACACGATCTCGAAAAAGGTGGCCAGAGACTTCTTTCAGGGGACGATGAAACAGATGGATGAGGTGCTGCGGGAGGCGGAACGCTCGGAACAGTCCTTTCCCATGAACAGGAGCATCGTCTTCCGGGCGCGGGTGGACAGGCGCGCGGAGGGCGTGGGTGAGAATGTGGTCGGTATCCTCCCGGGCAGTGATCCGGAGCTGAAAGCGGAAGTGATCGTTGTCGGCGGTCATATGGACCACAACGGCCTCGCTCCCTCCGGCCATCTCTATCCCGGTGCCGACGACAACGCCAGCGGCACCGCGGTGGTCATGGAACTGGCCAGATTGTTGGCATCCAGGGAGGAACCGCTGAAGCGGACGGTGATCTTCGCCGGTTTCGGCGGGGAAGAACAGGGGTTGCTGGGGTCGACGTTTTTCGCGGCGTACCCGCCCGTGGAGGCCGGCCGCATCTGCGCGATGTTCAATTTCGACATGGAAGGCACGGGGGACGGCGGGGCCGGATTCGGGGGCCTCAATTATTTTCCGCGGCTGCTGGGGAAAGCGGTGGAGAACGTTCCGGAAGAGCAGCGGCCCAGACTGCGGGTCACCCGCGGGTGGGGATTCGGCGGTTCCGACCACGCGCCGTTCATTCAGCAGGGAATTCCGGCCATCGGTTTTTTTTCCACCGGCGGGCATCCTTTTTATCACCGGGTGGAAGACACGCCGGAAACCATCAATCCGGCATCGCTTCAGTTCGTGGGTGACCGGGCGGCTGAACTGCTGGTGGCTCTTGCCGACGCTGAACGCAGCCTTCTCTATAACGGAAACGCCCGGGGACGCTGTTTCGTCCTTTTTGGTGATCAGATCGATTTTGCTCCCCTGCCGAAAGGGAAATTCGAAAAATGCCTCCATCACTTGGCAGGTGTTGCTCCGGCGTATGCACACAGGGCAGTTGCCGTTGACATCGGCAGCTGGCAGGCGAAGGACCTCTGCCGCTCCCTGAACGCGGCGGAGAAACAGATCCGGGAAAGCGGGGATCTGTTGCTTTACGAAAACAGCGGCGCCCTGGGCGCGGCCGCCGGGTCGGGGAGCATCGCTGCGGCACTCGGGCTGAACGGAACGGCAGGTCTCGCCGGTGACGCGGACCTGCTGCACGATCTGGCGAAGCTGGGACTCAGCGTCCTGCACATCGACGATACCGGTGATCCGGTGTTCAGTGACGGCATGATCAGTGACTGGGGCCGCACCGTTCTCGATATCTGCGCCGAAGGCAAGGTGCTGGTCGATCTGTGCTTTGCGGACGGCGCGTATCTGAAACGGATCACGGCGTGCGCAAAAGGCGCGACCCTGGCGCATGCCGGGGTCGAGGCGATGCTGGCCGACCTTCCGGCCTGCAAGGAGGTGCTGGAAAACAGTCATGTGATCATTTCCCTGTTCAGCGAAGACGGGGATGCAGGCCAGATCTCGCAGCTGATGGACAGAGTCGACGTCAGCCGGCTGCATCTGGAGGCGCGGGGTCATCGCGGGAGCAAAGAGGTTCCCCATATCTATGAAACGGTTCAGAAACTGTACGAACTGCGCACCGCTATAAGCGGCCCGGAAAAAGCATATGACGAGATGACGGCGCTTCTGGGCGGGAACCTGCGCAGAGTTCTCTATTAGGAAACAGGACCCTGTCAGCGTCCTGGATTCTGTCAGGAGCATTCAAGGAGACAGATGATCGAGAAACAGAGATGCCGCTGGGCAACGGCTTCGGCGCCGGAAGTGAACATACCCTATCACGATGAGGAGTGGGGCGTGCCGGTGCATGACGACCGCACGCTGTTCGAGTTTCTCATCCTGGATGGATTTCAGGCCGGGCTCAGCTGGGCGACGATTTTGAAAAAACGCGATCATTTTCGCGGGGTGTTCGATAATTTCAAGGCAGCGGCCATTACCCGCTACAATGAGAGAAAAATAGAGAGCCTGCTGCAGGACAGGGGGATCATTCGAAACCGTCTCAAGATAGAGGCTGCCGTGAAAAACGCCCGTGCCTTTCTGCGACTGCAGGAGGAGTTCGGCAGTTTCGACCGTTATATCTGGGGCTTCGTGAACGGCAGCCCCATCGTGAACGCGTGGGATTCGTGGGACGATGTGCCGGCCACCAGCCCAGAGTCCGATGCCATGAGCCGGGATCTGAAACGGCGGGGATTTTCCTTTGTCGGCTCCACGATCTGCTATGCCTTCATGCAGGCGGCGGGACTGGTCAATGATCACGAGATCGGCTGTTTTCGCTATGCTGAGGTGTGCTCCCGGACGTCGATAAAACAATGACAATCACCATCGAAACCAAGGAACGTCTGGAAATATGAACCTGACAACAATTGCACATCGCAGGTCCGTCCGCACCTTTACCGGGGAACCGCTCAGCGCGGACCATAAGGAGGCGATACTCGCTTTTGCCGGCAGTGAAAATGTCGGCCCCTTCAAGAACCGGATCCGGTTTCACCTGCTCGATGTCGACGGGAGAACCCGCGCAGACATACAACGGCTGACAACCTACGGCACCATGAAACACGCACCCCACTATCTGGCGGCGGTTGTTCCCGACAATCCCAGGGCAATGGAGGACCTGGGTTTCGTCATGGAACGGCTAATCCTGTACGCCACGTCGCTCGGTATTGGGACCTGCTGGATAGGGGGACTGTTCAAGCGGTCCGCGCTTGCCGAAGAACTGCAGGTGACCGCCGCTGAGCTGCTGCCGGCGATGACGCCGCTGGGATACGCGGCCGCCCGGCGCAGCCTCACCGAGCGAGCGCTGCGGGCGGGCGCCGGTTCCAACCGGCGAAAGCCCTGGAGCGACCTCTTCTTTCGCGGGCGTTTCGATACCCCTCTTCTCCGGGAGCAGGCGGGTGCCGCCGCTGACGCTCTCGAGGCGGTCAGGCTGGCGCCATCGGCCTCCAACAAGCAGCCCTGGCGGATCGTGATCGATCAAAAGAAGGGAGCGTATCATTTCTTCCTCAGCCGCAGCAGGGGCTACGACAAAATGGCGGCTCCCATCTCCCTGCAGGAGGTCGATATGGGTATCGCCATGTACCATTTTGACTGCGTTATGGATGAATCGGGCGCGACCGGCACCTGGGTACTGGATATTCCGGACATGGAATTTCATGCACATGAATATATAATCACCTGGAAACAAAAAAACAGGAGCGAATAATGGCAAACGGCGCTGATGGAATACAGATCATCGAGTTCGGCATGGCAGATAAAAAATTGCTGAAAAAATTCGTGAAGTTTCACTGGACCCATTACAAGGGAGAAAAGCAGTACGTGCCGCTGCTGGACTATGAATATCTCGGCTTCAGCCTTATCGGCATAAAGGGCTTCTTCGAAGCGGACAATCTTTTCTTCAGACATGCCGAGATGACGTTTTTCCTGGCCGAACGGGACGGGAACGTCGTGGGCCGCTGCAACGCCTTTATCAATCACAACCACAACAGGCACTGGAAGGACAAAGTCGGCTTCTTCGGGCAGTTCGAGTGCGTCGATGACCGGAAGGTCGCCGACTCGCTGCTCGATGCGGCGTCGGCATGGCTCAGGTCAAAGGGCATGGAGAGGATCCGCGGCCCCCAGAACCTGCCGGTGAACGACGCCACCCCCGGCTGTCTCACGGAAGGATTCGATTCCCGGCCGGTCATGTACTACCATTACAACAAGCGCTACTACCAGAAGCTTCTGGAAGGCTATGGCATGAAGAACGTGAAGCGGGTGCTCTCCTGGGAAGTCGATCCCAAGCGCCCCATGGAGGAAAAACTGATCCGGGTGGCCGAGAAAGTGATCGACCGCTACCAGATTACCATCGAAAGCTGGGATCAGCGGCCGCTTGCGGAAAGAAAAGTGGAGATGCTCGATATCTACAACGCCGCCTGGAACGACAACTTCGGGTATGTCCCCTTTGAGAAAGAGGAGTTCAACCGTATTCTCGACGATATGATGCTGATCATGGATAAGAAGCTTTTCATCTTTCTCTATATCAAGGGAGAGCCTGCCGCCTTTTTCGGCGGAGTGCCCAATGTTACAGAGCTGCTGGGCAAAATCAACGACAGGGGGAGCTTTGAACTGATCCGGGCGCTGAAGATGATCCTGTTTAAAAACAGGACGAAAGGATTCAGGCTGGGCTACATGGGCGTCACACCGAAATTCAGACGACTCGGCCTGGACGGGGTTATGCTCTGGAAGCAGAAACTGTATTCCCAGACCAAATATGACTACTGTGATATGGGCTGGGTGCTGGAGGACAACAAGATGGTGATCCGTCTGGTGGAGATGATGGAGGCGACGCCGTCAAAAACATACACCATCTATGAAAAGAAAATAAAATAACCGCACGAGCGGTCCCTGCCGGATAACATGCAGTTCCCGGAAACCTGCGGGCGTCGATTCCGTATGCTGAGAGGACAGAATAACCAGGGAGGATGGTCATGGAAAAACATGTATCGCTTATCGCTGCCCTGCATATCGGGCTGAGCGTTCTTGGCCTGTTAATAGCCGGACTGATATTCTTCGTGCTGATCGGGACAGGAGTCATCGCCCAGGATGAGGATGCGTTTCTCATCCTGACAATTATCGGAACGGTGACATTCGGGTTCATGGTAATTACCAGCATTCCCGCGATCATCGGCGGGATCGGACTGCTGAAATACAGAAGCTGGGCGCGGATTCTGATCATGATTATCTCGGCCATCGATCTGCTCAACATCCCGTTCGGTACCGCTCTCGGCGCGTATTCGCTCTGGGTGCTGCTGCAGGATGATACGGAGAAGCTGTTCAAGCCCGCGAAGGCGAAGAAGTAATGCAGTGGCCCTGGCAGGGTCAGATACCCTGTCAGGGTTCTCTCTTCTTGTTTTGTGAAAAATGGCACAAAAAGTTCTTGCATTTGATCATATTCTTGATTATCATTATCCCGACTAAAAAATAACTCTACCATGAAGGGGCCGCGGCCCTGACATAAAGGAGACCTCATGAACAATCCAGCCACCGACCGGCGAATCGGTTTCGTCGGTATCCTTGTCGAAAATCCCGACCAGTCATATCATCAGCTGAATGACATTCTGCATGAATTCGCGCCTGTCATCGTTGGCAGACTGGGCCTGCCCTACAAAGAGCGGAATCTGTCAATCATTTCGCTGATAGTGGACGGGACCACCGATGACATCGGCGCCTTTACCGGAAAACTGGGGCAGATGCCCGGAATCTCGGTGAAGACGGGATTCGCCAAAATCTAACCCATCCTCAGGACAATCGATCAGCAAAACGAAGGTGCCGTCACCGCAGGGAGGCATGCGTCCCGGCATCATCCAGGGAGAACAGACCATGGAAACACAGGCGATTATCAACGAAACTGCTATTACTGCCATTCTGGAGAGCACCGGCACCGTCCCGTCCCCGGCGATTTTGGATCTTCTCGACCGGGCGCGGGACCTCAAGGGATTGAGCCTCGAGGAAACGGCGATGCTCATGCAGGTGACCGACCCGGAGGTGCTCGAAAAACTCTATGAGACGGCCCGATACATAAAGGAGACAATTTACGGCCGCAGACTGGTGCTGTTCGCACCCCTGTACGTATCCAATCTCTGTGCCAATGAATGTCTTTACTGCGCGTTTCGGGCCCGCAACAAGGCGGTGCACCGGCGCTCGCTGACTCAGGAGGAGATCCGGAACGAAACAAGAATTCTTGTCGAGCAGGGGCACAAGCGGGTCCTGCTGGTCTCGGGCGAAGCCTATCCGCGGGAAGGGTTCGATTATATCCTGAAAGCGGTCGACACCGTTTACGCAACGAAAAGCGGACCCGGTGAAATCAGAAGAGTGAACGTCAATGTCGCGCCGCTCACGGACGAGGAGTTCCGGCGGCTGAAGGCGGCGGAGATCGGGACGTATCAGATATTTCAGGAGACCTATCACTGGGACACCTACCATCGGGTGCACGTGGCCGGAAAGAAGCGGGATTACAACTGGCGCATTACCGCCCTGGACCGGGCAATGAATGCGGGTATCGACGATGTGGGCATCGGCGTGCTGTACGGCCTGCATGACTGGAAATTCGAAACCCTGGCCCTGTTCCAGCATATCAAGCACCTGGAAACCACCTTCGGCGTCGGGCCCCACACCATCAGCGTGCCCCGGCTCGAACCGGCCACCGGCTCTGACATGGCGTCCGCGCCGCCGCATGAAGTGAGCGACGACGATTTCCGGAAGATCATCGCCATCATGCGGGTGGCGGTCCCCTACACGGGCATCATCCTTTCGACGAGGGAGACGGTGGCAATGCGGCGGGAATCGTTCGCCCTGGGCGTGTCGCAGATCTCGGCGGGAAGCCGCACCAATCCAGGCGGATACGCCGAGGACCGGGACGTGGAGGCGAGCCAGTTCAGCCTCGGCGACCACCGTCCTCTGGACGAGGTGATCCGCGATGTGGCGTCCATGGGCTATGTGCCCTCGTTCTGTACCGGATGCTACCGGCTGGGACGCACGGGCCAGGATTTCATGGACATGGCAAAACCGGGGGATATCAAGTGTCACTGTGATCCCAACGCCCTTTCCACATTCGAAGAGTACCTGCTGGATTACGGATCCATGGAGACCCGGGAAATCGGTGAAAAAGCGATTGCCGCGGCGCTGGGGGAGATGACGCCGGCGGTGAGGAAACGGTCGGAAACAATGCTGGCCAAAGTGACGGCGGGCAAGCGGGATGTGTTCTGCTGATGCGGGAGGAACAACGCGACATGTCATACAGAAAAGAGAATGATCAGCTGGGCGGGATGGATATCCCGGAAGACGCTCTCTGGGGGATCCACACGAAACGGGCGCTGGAGAATTTTTCTCTTGCCGGTATTCCGTCTCATCCCCAGCTGATTCATGCTTACGGAGCGGTGAAGCAGGCCTGCATCCAGACAAATCAGGGACTGGGTGTATTCGCTGACGGGGTGACCGGCGAGGCGATGTTCCGGGCGGCCGGTGAGGTGGCCGCGGGGCTGCACGACGGGGCGATCCCGGTGGACAGCCTGCAGGGCGGCGCCGGCACCTCCCTGAACATGAACGTCAACGAGGTGATCGCCAACCGGGCCCTGCAGATACTGGGCCGGCATCCGGGAGAGAATGACGCCATTTCCCCCCTGGACCACGTAAACCGTCACCAATCGACCAACGACACCTATCCCACCGCCCTGAAGCTGGCGGTGATCCGGATGCTGCACACCCTGGAGCAGGCGGTGATCACGCTGCAGGAGGCGTTTCAGGTCAAGGAGAAGGAGTTCGCCCATATCGTGAAAGTGGGGAGAACCCAGATGCAGGATGCGGCGCTCACTACCCTGGGCCGGGAGATGAGCGCCTACGCCGAAACCCTGAGCCGGGACCGCTGGCGGATCTATAAATGCGAGGAGCGGCTGCGGGTCGTCAATCTGGGAGGGACGGCCATCGGCTCCGGACTGGCGGCGCCCCGAAAGTACATATTTCAGGTGGTGGATGTGCTGCGTGAGCTGACGGGAATCGGGTTCGCGAGAGCGGAGAATCTCACGGACGCGACCCAGAACGCCGATGTGTTCGTGGAAGTGTCGGGCATTCTGAAAGCCCTGGCGTCGAGCCTGCTGAAGATCTGCGGCGACCTGCGGCTGCTCTCCTCCGGGCCGGAAGCGGGATTGGGGGAACTGATCCTGCCGAAACGGCAGGCCGGGTCGTCGATCATGCCGGGAAAAGTGAATCCGGTGATCCCGGAAGCGGTGAGCCAGGCGGCGCTGCTGGTTATGGGCAACGACTCGGTGATCGCCCACGCCGCGGGCATGGGGTCCCTGGAGCTGAATCCCTTTCTCCCCCTGATCGCCCATGCCCTGCTGCAGAATCTGGACCTGCTCACCCGGTCCTGCCGCAGCCTCTCTTCCGGCTGCGTGGAGGAGCTGCAGGTGAACGAGGCGGCCTGCCGCCGGCAGGTGGAGTCATCCACCGCAATGGCAACGGCGCTGGTGGGGAAGCTTGGGTATGAGCGGGTGACTTCGCTGATTGCTGAAGCGGAGGAGGCCGGGAAGCGTCTCTACCGGCACATGCTGGACGCGGGAGTCCTGGAGCAGAAGGAACTTGATGAGCTGCTGTCAGCCGAGGCGGTATGCAGGCTGGGGTCTTAACCCAATTATGAGTTATGAATGATGCATTGGGTGGTCCCGCATTGAAGGCTATTTTGCAAACCGGCGGTCCCTGACCGCCGGCATATGATGAATGTGAACACGAGGAATGCATGAGAAAAACACCAAGGGGACTGCGCTGTCACATCGGTATTTTCGGGCGGCGGAACGCGGGCAAGTCGAGTCTGCTCAACGCCATGACCCGACAGTCCGTTTCCATCGTCTCCGAGCACGCGGGCACGACCACCGATCCGGTGGAAAAGCCGATGGAGCTGCTGCCGCTGGGCCCCGTCCTTTTTATCGACACCGCGGGCATCGACGACACCGGAGCGCTGGGTGCGCAGCGGGTGGAGAAGACGCGAAAGATCTTCGACCGCACTGATATCGCATTGATCGTAACCACGGCCGACAGCTGGGGCGAGTTCGAAGCAGAGATCCTGTCCGTGTGCCGGGAACGGGAAATCCCGGTGATTGCCGTCTTAAACAAAACAGACCTTGCCGGGCCGGGTACGTCCGTCCTCCAAGAGCTTGAGAAGGAGAAAATACCGGTTGTTCGAACCTCGGCGATAACAGGATCCGGACTTCCCGATCTGCGGCAGGCCCTGCTGGACAGCGCACCCAAAGAGTTTGTGGAACGCCGTCCGCTCGTTGGTGATCTCATCAGCAGCGGGGACATGGCCGTCCTTGTCGTGCCCATCGACAAGGAGGCCCCCAAGGGGCGGCTGATCATGCCCCAGGTGCAGGTGATCCGGGAGATTCTTGATTACGATGCCTACTGCACCGTGGTGAAGGAGCGGGAATTGAAAGCAGCGTTCGACGGGCTCACAAAACGTCCGAAGATCGTCATTACCGACTCCCAGGCCTTCCTGAAAGCGGCGGCCGACACGCCGCCCGAGATCCCCATGACCTCCTTTTCGATCCTCTTCGCCCGCTTTCAGGGCGATCTGACCGAGATGGTGCGGGGGGCCTACGCCATTGATGGACTGAAGAGCGGCGACAGGGTGCTGATCGCCGAATCGTGCGCCCATCATCCCATCACCGAAGATATCGGCCGGGTGAAGATCCCCCGCTGGCTCACCCAGTACGTGGGGGGAAAACTGCAGATCGACACGGTGCAGGGCGCCGATTTCCCGAAGAACCTGTCCGAATACAAACTGGTGATTCACTGCGGCTCCTGCATGTCGAACCGCCGGGCCATGCTCTCCAGAATACTGCATTGCCGCCGGGCGGGGGTGCCGATCACCAACTACGGACTGACCATCGCCTTTTCCCTGGGCATTTTCGAGCGGGCCCTGCAGCCGTTCCCGGCGGCGCTGGAGGTTGTCCGGGAGATGGAACAGTCATCCTGACCAATTACACGGAGAGAACTAAATCCATATGTCTGAAACAATCTGGATGAAAATAGACAGCGGGGAGACCCTGAGCAGAGACGACATGGCCGCGCTCCTCAGCCTGACAGACGAAGCGGACCGGCGGGTCCTCTACGAAAAGGCGTACGCGGTGAAAATCCGGGAAACCGGGCCCGGGGTGTACTTCCGGGGGATCATCGAGCTGGGGAATATCTGCGAGAAGGACTGCTACTACTGCGGTATCCGCGGCAGCAACGGAGAGGTGAAACGCTACCTGATGGAGGCGGACGAGATCGTGAAGACGGCGCTCTGGGTCCATGAGAACCGGTATGGATCGCTGGTGCTGCAGGCGGGCGAGCTGTCCGGCCCGGCATTTATCACCATGATCGAGCAGGTCCTTGGACGCATCCGTGAGAAAACCGGCGGCGGGCTGCGGGTGACGCTCTCCCTGGGTGAGCAGACGGAGGAGACCTACCGCCGCTGGCGCGAGGCGGGCGCCCACCGCTACCTGCTGCGCATCGAAACCACCAATCCCGATCTCTACCGGCGGCTGCATCCCGAAGATCATGATTTCGAAGCACGGAAAGCCTGCCTGGGGCTGCTGCGCAGGACCGGCTACCAGGTGGGCACCGGGGTCATGATCGGGCTGCCGGGCCAGACCGCGGAGGACCTGGCCGACGACATCCTCTTTTATCAGAAAGAGGACATCGACATGATCGGCATGGGTCCCTACCTGCCCCATGAGGCGACGCCCATGGCCGAGCACTTTCCGGACTATGTCTACGATCCCGACCGCCAGCTGCGGCTCGGCCTGAACATGATCGCGGTGACCCGCCTGGTCCTCAAAGACGTGAACATCGCCGCCACCACGGCCCTGCAGGCGCTCCATCCCAAAGGCCGCGAAATGGGAGTTCAGGCGGGCGCCAACGTGGTGATGCCCAACGCCACCGACACATCCTACCGGGAATCCTACCAGCTCTACGACAACAAGCCCTGCCTGGACGAGAATTCCGGCCTCTGCCGCGGCTGCCTGACCCGCCGGATCGAGAGTGTGGGGGAAGAGGTCGCCTTTGACGAGTGGGGCGATTCGCCGCACTGGGTGAAGCGGGTATCGGATGAATTATCCTTGTGACAAGTCCGTCTTTACGGATCATGAGGAATTGGGAGGTTATTTCGAGTTTTAGATGGACGACTTGTCACAAGGTAAACATGTAAATCCCCTTGACTGAATACCGCCTGATGGTTACCTTATGGAATGTCAAATCTCATTCAGCAATCATACGATAGTGCAAGACAACGGTACGCCGACATCGGGGTCGACACCGATGCGGCGGTGAAAACGCTCCTGGGCGTTTCCCTCTCGCTGCCCTGCTGGCAGGGCGACGATGTGCGGGGGTTCGAGAACAGTGACGGCGACCTTTCGGGCAGCGGGCTCATGGTCACCGGATCGGACACCAGCCGGGCCCGCACGCCTGAAGAGCTGCGCCAGCATCTTCTGGAGGCCCTCTCCCTGATACCGGGGCGCCACCGGGTCAACCTGCACGCCATGTACGGGGAATTCGGGTCCCGAAAAGTGGACCGGAACGAGATCGAGGCGGACCACTTCGCCGGCTGGATCGAATGGGCGGAGAAGATGGAGCTGGGCCTTGACTTCAACGCCACCTGTTTCGCCCACCCCAGGGCGGCGAACGGACTGACGCTGAGCAGTCCAGACGAGGAAATCCGCTCATTCTGGATCGAGCACATACAGCGAAGCCGGGAGATCGCTTCGGTCATGGGGAAAGAGCTGGGCAGTCCCGCTGTTCACAATCTCTGGGTGCCGGACGGATTTAAAGATGTGCCCGCTGACCGGTTAGCCTATCGCGAGCGGCTGAAGCACTCTCTGGACACCATATATAAAAAATCGTACGATCCGTCGCATATGAAGGATTCGCTGGAGAGCAAGCTCTTCGGCATCGGCAGCGAGGCGTTTGTCACCGGGTCTCACGATTTTTACATCTCCTACGCAATCCAGAATAATAAAATGATCTGCCTCGATATGGGTCATTACCATCCCACCGAACAGGTGGCGGACAAGCTTTCGGCGCTGCTGCCCTTTACGGAGGAGCTGCTGCTTCATATCAGCAGAGGCGTACGCTGGGACAGCGACCACATTCCGGTGCTCGACGATCCGCTGCGCCTGCTGGCCGAGGAAATTATCGGATGCGGCCTGGAGCGAATCCACATCGCCCTGGATTTCTTCGACGCCACGGTCAGCCGGACCGGGGGGTACGTCATCGGCGCCCGGGCGGTGCAGAAAGCGCTGCTGCTGGGACTGCTGCTGCCGTGGGACCAGCTGCGGACCTATGAGCGGGAAGGGGATCTGTTCGCCCGGCTCTCACTGCGGGAAAGCATGACCATGCTGCCCGCCGGAGCGGTCTGGGATTACTGCTGTCACGAAGCGGGAGTGCACACGGATATCAATGTCCTCCAGGTGATCCAGAGTTATGAGGAGCGGTTCCTCGGGTGATCATCGGAAGACGCCAACGAAAGACGCGAAAGAAACGAAATAAATATCAGGGTTACCTTGTGACAAGTCTGTTTGAAAAGACTCGAAGTTATTAGCAGGGTTTCTTGTGATTTGGCAGAGTGACTTGTCACAAGGTAAGCGACGGGGAAAAACACCTTGTGACAAGTCCGTCTTTACAGATCGGTATAAGTGAGGCGTTCCTTCCGGTTGGCAAGGGATGACTTGTCACAAGGTAATGGCAGGGAGAGACAGATGCTGAAATTGTTGCTGACCGGGTTGATCCTCGGTGCGGTGTGCAGCGGGTGCGGGAAGCATCCGGCGGAAAAAGATGGAACGCTCGCCTACCTGGCCCTGGGGGACAGCTACACCATCGGTGAATCGGTCCCGGAAGCCGAACGCTGGCCGGTGCAGCTGGCCGATTCCCTGCGAGCCGAAGGCATTGACATGGGTGCGGTCCGGATCATCGCGAAAACCGGCTGGACCACCGATGAACTTGCCGCGGGCATCGAGGCGGCGGATGTCACCGGTCCCTTCGATCTCGTGAGCCTGCTGATCGGGGTGAACAATCAGTACCGGGGCAGACCGGTTGAAGATTTTCGGCCGCAGTTCGTATCCCTGCTGGAGCAGGCCGTTTCTTTCGCCGGAGGAGACACGAACCGGGTGTTTGTCGTTTCGATTCCGGACTGGGGGGTAACTCCGTTCGCCGCGGGCCGGGACAGGGCCGCTATTGCCGCCGCCATCGACGCATACAATGCCGTGAAACGGGAGGAAACACTGAAAATGGGCATCCGCTTTTTTGATATTACCCCCATATCCCGTGAGGCGGCCGTCAATCCCGTCCTGGTGGCCTCTGACGGCCTGCATCCTTCCGGTCTCATGTATCAGCGCTGGGTCTCTTTAATACTGCCGGATATTCTTACCACTGTACGGAATTGATGTGACGCAACAGGATTTCAAAAACCGCGCCCTGGAACTGGATCGTGATGATCCCCTCGGCGAATACGCAGCACGATTTTATATCCCGGATAAAGAAGTCATCTATCTCGACGGCAATTCGCTCGGCCGCCTGCCGCTGCGAAGCATGGAGATCCTCGAGAATCTGACGAAACAGCAATGGGGGGAGCGGCTGATCCGCAGCTGGAACGAACACTGGATCGAGCTGCCCAAACGGATCGCTCGTAAAATCGCCCGGCTGACCGGGGCCGGGGAAGACGAGGTGTTTATCGGTGACGCCACCTCCGTCAACCTCTATAAACTTGCGTTCGGAGCCCTGGCCGCTCAGCGCTCCCGGTCCGCACTGGTCACTGATGATCTTAATTTCCCCTCCGATCTGTACGTGTTTCAGGGTCTTATCCGAAATCACTTCCCTGACAGGAAAATCGTTCAGGTAATGAGCCGGGACGGTATGATCATACCCTCAGCCGATATCAAACGGGTCCTGAGTAACGATACCGCCCTTCTCAGCCTGAGCCATGTCGCCTATAAAAGCGGATTCATGTACGACATGCACCAGGTCAACACGTTCGCCCATGATGCCGGGGCCCTCGTGCTCTGGGATCTATCCCACGCTGTCGGCGCGGTCCCGATCGATCTGAACGGATCGGGAGCCGATTTAGCCGTGGGCTGTACATACAAGTATCTCAACGGCGGTCCGGGGGCTCCCGCCTTCCTTTACGTCCGGAAGGATCTGCAGGAGCGGATCATGAATCCGATCTGGGGCTGGTTCGGTCATGCCCGGCCCTTCGATTTCGCGGAGACATACACCCCCGCATTGTCCGCGGGCAAATACGCCGTCGGCACTCCGGGAATACTCTCTCTGGCGGCGGTGGAGCCGGGAGCCGATCTGCTGCTAAAAGCGGGCATGGGTGCGGTGCGGGAAAAATCTCTGCAGCAGAGCCGGTTTCTCCTCTCGCTGTATCATGCGCTCCTCTCAGGGCTCGGGTTTACCCTGGGGAGTCCCGAAGCGGAGGAGCAGCGCGGCTCCCATATCACCCTGCGGCATCCTGACGGCTACCGGATCAGCCGGGCGATGATCGAACCCCGGGACGGTTCCGGAGCGGTCATTCCCGATTTCAGGCCCCCGGATAACATCCGGCTCGGCATCGCGCCGCTCTACACCGGCTTCATGGATATCTTCAGGGCGGTCGAGCGCATGCGGACGATCGTGGAACAGAAGATCTACCAGGACTATCCGGACCGCACCAACGAGGTGCCGTGAGCCGGATCAGTGCAGGTATTGATAGTTCGGTGTCCACTCGAGAATAAAGACGGGGATCAGGTATGCTTGTTGCCATACTCACGCTGTTTTTTCTTTCCATCATCACACTGCTGCTGCTGCGTATCAGAACGGAAACGAAGGAGATGACGATCCTGCCAACAGCAGAGATCATTCCCGGTGTGTTCGCAATCAAGGATGGATACGTGAATATGTTTTTGATCCGTGGGGACACCGGGTACGTGGCGGTTGACAGCGGTAAAAGCGGTGACCGGATCATCCGGGAACTCGCGAGCCTCGGCATACGGCCGGAGGAGGTGCGGGCCGTCCTGCTCACCCATTCGGATTATGACCATACCGGCGGTATTAAAAAACTGCCGGACGCGGATATCTATCTCTCGATCCCCGAGGAGCAGATGATCACCGGCGCGGTGAAGCGCTTCTTTCTCAAGCGGAACACGCTCGACGCCACCTATGGATTGCTCGATGACGGCCAGCGGCTGGAGATAGACGGACTGTCCATTGAATGCATCCTTGCACCCGGGCACACGCCCGGATCCATGTGTTACCGGATCACGGGCCGGTACCTGTTTTGCGGCGATTCCCTGAGTATCAAAAACGGCAGGGTCGGCATTTTCAGTGACCTGCTCAACATGGATTCACAATCCCAGCGTGATGCGCTGCAAAAAATAGGCTGTCTCGAAGGCGTCGACTATGTGTTCACCGCCCATTACGGGTACAGCGACCGATTCAGGGAGGCGTTTGCCGCTTACCGGGACTGTGTCTACACCTCGGGATGACCCGTCAGGAGATCCGCATAGCTGTAATTTTCAGACAAATAGTGAAAATGGTGTACCCTGTTAACCCTACTATCAAAAGGAGAACCGCAATGAAACCGTGGACCAGCGCAACACGCACCTGGCTGATCAGTCTTGTACTGCTGTCGCTCGTGATCCCAGCCGCCCTTTCAGCCCAGTATGATGATATGCGGCAGTTTATGGACGATCCCGCAGCCAGCTGTACGAGTATTATGGTGGGAAGGAAAGCCTCGACCGACGGATCGGTCATCACCTGTCACTCCTGTGACGGGCCCTACCGGACCTGGCTCAACATCGTCCCCAGCGCCAATCATCCGAAGGGATCCAAAAACACCATATACTGGGGGACAATGCATACGGAAACGTCCTGGGACCTGCGGGGGAAACGGGAGATGGGGGAAATCCCCCAGGCGGAGCACACCTATGCCTTTTTGAACACCTGCTACCCCTGTCTGAACGAGAAACAGCTGGCCATCGGCGAAACCACCTTCGGCGGCAAGCGGGAATTGCGCAACGATGACGGCCTCTTCATGATCGAGGAACTGCAGCGCATCGTCCTGGAACGGTGCACCACCGCCAGAGAAGCGATCACCCTGATCGGTGAGCTGGTCAAGGAATATGGATACGCGGACGGCGGCGAATGTCTCACGATCGCCGATCCGAAGGAGGTCTGGCATTTTGAAATTATGGGCGCCGGACTCATGGAGATCGGCGCGGTCTGGGCCGCGGTGAGAATCCCGGATGACCATGTGGGCGTATCAGCCAACATTCCCCGTATCGGCACGCTCGATCTCGATGATACCGACAACTACATGGCCTCGGAAAATGTCATGTCCCTGGCCGAGGAGATGGGATTCTGGGCCCCTGACAGCGGCGAATTCAAGTTCTGGAAAGCCTACGGCCGTCGCGACAAGCCCTTTTCCATCAGAGAGTATTACATTCTCAGCCGCATGGCGCCCTCCCTCGATCTGCAGTACGACGCGGATGAACTGCCCTTCTCGGTAAAACCCGATGAGAAGGTGTCGGTCAGGGACGTCATGAAGTACTACCGGGAAACCTATGAAGGCACCGAATTCGATATGACGAAAAATCTGCTGGTGGAGCAGCGCAGGTGGGGACGACGCGGCGGCGGCAGTGAAGAACAGCGGGAGCCGGAAATGGCAAAAAGCCCGGTTGCCAGTCCCTACATGAGCCGTGATATGATGTCCCTGCTGAATACGCTCAAACCCGGCGTCATCGAACCGCAGCGAACCATCGCCATCTCCGGCTGCAGCTATTCTCAGGTGATTCAGTGCCGCGACTGGCTGCCCCCTGAAATCGGCGGCATCGCCTGGTTTTCCTTTGACAATCCGGGCGAGAGCCCCCGCATTCCCATTTTTGCGGGCACGCTCAGCCTTCCCGAATGTTTCGAGATCGGTGGTCAGCACCGCTACCGTACGGACGCGGCCATCTGGCATTTCCGGCGGGCGAACAGGCTGGCGACAGTGCGCTGGGGCGCGACCCGGGAGATAATCGAGGGAGCCGTTCAGGAGATGGAGGAACGGGCGTTTGCCGAACTGCCACTGATCGAAAAACGGGCGCTGGAGCTCTATAAGCAGTGGGAAAAGGGGCAGAAAAACAAAGAGGAGAGCCGGGTCAAAAAAGCGGACGAAGAGGCTCCCGAGTACCGGCGGTTCCTGACCCGATACACCAATGATTTCGCCAGGGCAGCCATGAACCGCTGGTGGGAACTGGGCGATACATTCTGGGGCATGTTCCGCATGGGATTTTAAGCGGTTTCCAGTTGTAATGGCAACTAGTGGAGAATGATATGAGCAAACGGACAGTATCGACAATGGTGTGCATCCTCAGCGTCTGTGTCCTGTTTCATGCGATGGCACTCACCGGGCAGGACACGGCTCCGGAAGGATGCACCAGTGTGATTGCGGGACGTCTCGCAACGGTTGACGGCTCGACCATCACCTCCCACTCCTGCGACAGCGGCACGGACCGTACCTGGATCAATGTGGTGCCGCACCGCACCTATCCCGCCGGCGCCGTGTGTGAGATATATCTGCAGCCCAAGCGTACCACCGGACCGGACGATGATGACCGGATCGCCGTCGGGGAGATTCCCCAGGCGGCCGAGACCTACGCCTATATCAACACCGCATATCCGGTGATGAACGAGTACCAGCTGGCCATCGGGGAGACCACTTTCGGCGGCAAGCGGGAGCTTCACTCGGAAGAGGGGCTTTTCGACTGTCCCGAGCTCTACCGGATGGCGCTGGAACGGGCGAAAACGGCGAGAGAGGCGATCCGCCTGATTGATGCCCTGACCAAAGAATACGGGTATAACGACGTGGGCGAATGCTTCACTTTCGCGGATCCCAGGGAAACATGGCATTTCGAGATTCTCGGACCCGGCAAGGGGAATGTCGGAGCGGTCTGGGCCGCCGTCCGGATTCCCGACGATGAGGTCGGTGTTTCGGCGAACCTGAGCCGCATTCGGTTTCTCGACCTCGATGACCCGGAACAGTACATGGCGTCGGACAATGTCTTCTCCCTGGCGGAAGAACTGGGGCTGTGGGATCCCTCCCGGGGAAAGCGGCATTTTGAATTCTGTTATGTCTACGCGGACCGGCGAAGCATGGCCTGCCGCAGACGGGAGTGGCGGGTGCTGAGCCTGGCCGCGCCTTCGCTGCGGCTCGATCCGAACGGAGAAAATTTTCCCCTGTCGGTGAAGCCGGACAAGAAACTGTCGGTACAGGATGTGATCGCGATGTTCCGGGACACCTATGCGAACACGCCCTATGACATGATCCGCACCCTGACCACGGTGAATCGTGAAGGGAAGACGGTCACAAGTCCGGTGGCGACACCATTCTTGAACGGAGACCTGCGGGAACTGCTCAGGGTCCCCCGGGAGCGGACCATCGCCTGTCAGCGCGCCACCTACGTCCAGATAACCCAGTCGCGGGAGTGGCTGCCGGATCCGATCGGAGGTGTCGTCTGGCTGGGGTATGACAATCCGGTGACCACGCCCCATCTGCCGTTTTACTGCGGCATTACGAAAATGCCCGAGTCCTATATGGTCGACGGGCGCCGGGCGTTCAGCCGCGACTGCGCCTGGTGGGCATTCAGGAGGGTGAGCCAGCTGGCGCTGTTCCGCTGGCAGGAGATGACGCAGGACATTGCGGAGGTGTGGCGGCCGCTGGAAGAGGGTGCGTTTGCCCGACAGGACAGCCTTGAAGCCGAATGGGTGAAGATCTATAAAAAGGATCCCCGGCGGCTGCAGGAGGTGCTTACAGATTACAGCGTGCGGACCGCGGAAAAAACGGTTCAGGCATACTGGGAGCTCGGCGATCTGCTCTGGACGCGCTACACGAACCGGTTCTGAACCAGTCACGAACAATGTTGAATTGGAGGCATACAATGAAATATCTATTGGTACTGCTGACGGCAGCGCTGTGTATCAGTGCTGTGGGAACGCCGGCCCCCTGCGCGGCGCAGGAACCCGGTATGAAACTCGAGGAGCCGATCGCGGTGACTTCCTGCGGGCAGAGTCCGGGTCCGGTGCGCCTGAAAGTGTTTCTGCAGAGGCTGAAGTATGACTTCACGTACAATCTTACCCTCACGGCAGAGGATCTGATCGCTAAAAAGGAGACGGGAACACCGTTCAGAACGCTTTTCATCGTTACCGGCGCGAGCCTCAAGGGCATGGGAGCGGCCGGTGTTTCCATCGATGATGAACTGACACGGATCGCCGCCCTCATCGACGAGGCGAAAAAGCAGGGCATCGTGGTCGTCGGAACCCACATCGAGGGCATGAGCCGCAGGGCCCAGGGCGCGGCCGCCGGGGACAATTCCGATGAGCAGTCCATTGATGCGGTCTGTCTGCGGTCCGATCTGCTGTTCATCAAGTCCGACGGCAACGAAGACGGCAGGTTCACGGTTATATCCGGGGACAAACATATCCCCATGGTCACTTTCGAGAAAAATCAGGATATAATGACCCGGTTACAGCAACTGTTCGCCAAATAGGGAGTGAGCATGAGTATGTTTACCTATGCCGAGATCATTCTCGGCGTCATGGTCGCTCTCTATGCCGTTGCCAAGATCTTCAAATTGTCGACGGAGCTCGCCATGCTGGCCGCCGCCCTCGGCGGCGGGCTGGCAGGCGGATTCGGACTGCCGGCGCGGCACATCGCAGAAGGGGCGATCACTTACCTGGATATCAACCTGATCTTCATTTCGGCCACCCTGTTCATGAATATTCTCAAAGAGTCGGGCGGTGTGGCCTTCGTCATTCGGGGAATCCTGAAAGGATTTCACCGCTCCCGGATACTGCTGCTGATGCTGCTGGCGGTTCTGCTGCTGGTGCCGGGAGCGCTGACCGGGGCGGGGAGCGTGACCGTACTGATCACCGGCAGTCTTGTTGCCGTCGTACTCGGCTACATGGGCATACCCAGGGTGAAAACAGCGGCGATCATCTTCATTATCGCCGGCCTGAGCGCCGCGGCACCGCCGGTGAGTCTCTGGGCGATGATGACGGCCGCGGGCGTCAATATGCCCTATTTCGGATTTTTTCTGCCGCTGCTGATTCCCTGTGTCATCGCGGCCCTGGCCACCATATTCATCCTGGGATGGAAAGGGACGCCGGTCGATCTCGAAAAAGCGCTGAAGGAGCTTCCGGAGCCGCCGGAGAAGATGAGCTGGCTGCGGGTGCTGACCCCCTTTGCCGTGTTCTTCATCCTCATTCTCACGGGGAGACTGTTTCCCTTTTCAACCCCGGTTCTCGGTCTGCCGTTCATGTTTCTCTGCTCGGCGCTTGCCTCCTTTCTGCTGTCTCCCGTGAAGATACGGTTTTTCCGGGTCTCAAGAGAAACCATCGACCAGCTGCTGCCGCTTATCGGAACGCTGACCTGCGTAGGAGTGCTGGTGCAGATCATGACCCTCACCGGAGTGCGGGGCCTGCTGGCCGTTACGGCGGTGACGCTCCCGGTGTCGGTGGTGTTCGCCTCCCTGTTCTTCCTGCTTCCGGTGTCCGAAGCGGTGCTCATGTACGGATCCGCTCCGGTGATCGGAGTTCCGCTCATTCTCCTGTTCAATACGATAGGACTCGATCCCATCGTTGCCCTGGCGGGAATGAGCGTCATCTGGCCCCTGGGAGACGCCCTGCCGCCCACGGCGATTATCGGCAGACTTACCGTCGATGTGGCCGGGTACAAAGAGAGCTATACCCGTTTTCTCAAAGCCTGCGCCGTTCCGGCGATCGTGATTGTGATCATCGGCACGCTGATGGTCATTTTCAGCAAGGCCCTGAACTTTCTCACGATATTTTAATAACGGGGAGCGTGATTAATGGATATCATCTCTACAGCCGTGACCATTGTCTACTATATGCTGGTGGCATACACGGCGGCCATTCTTTTATATAATGTCCTGAAAGCACGGAAATGGGACCGGGAGCTGCTCTATATCATAGTGCTCATTCCGTTCCTGCTGCGGCTGTTCAGGCTGAAATAGGGAGGGCACCGATGACATCAGCCGATTATATTCGCAAAGCGGTGTTTCTGCTTCTGGGTCTGGCCCTTCTCGTCGCTTCAGGATCGAGTTTTTACAGGAGCCGTCACCGGGTGGAGACGGTGGTCCTGGGTGAGGGTGTGGCGGAGGTGGTTAAACTGAGCCGCTACTTTTCACCTCTCGAGGGCACAGCCAACGACTGCAGCCTTTACATCCTCGACAGCGGCGTTCCCGGCGCCACGCTTCTGCTCCTGGGAGGATCGCATCCCGAGGAGCCGGCCGGCCGGCTGGCAGCGTGGATTTTTGCGGAAAACGGGATAATGGAAGCGGGAAGGATGATCGTCGCCGTGAGCGCGAACCGCAGCGGCAGCACCGTCACCCGGCCCAGCGGCGCCTATCCGCCCGACTACACGATCCCCACCGCCTGGGGCGGAAAGACGTTCAGAATGGGCGATCGCTGGACCAGCCCCCTGGATCAGTGGCCCGATCCGGAAGTCTATATCCATTACCCAAGCAGGCAGAACCTTGCCTACGTGGATATTCGCAACCTCAACCGGACCTGGCCGGGCCGGGCGAACGGCACGCTCACGGAAAAGACCTGTTACGCATTCATGGAACTGATCCGACTCGAGCAGATCGATCTGGTTATCGATCTCCACGAGGCGGAACTGCAGTATCCGGTGATCAGCACCATTGTCGCGCATCAGAAGGGCATGGATCTGGCCACGTACGTGTCGATGATGCTCGTCGATTTCGAGGAGTTCGATATGGGGACCGAGTTTTCTCCGGAGAATCTGCACGGCCTGTCCCACCGGGAGATCGGCGATCATTCCGATGCAGTGTCGCTGCTGTTTGAGGCCCCGGAACCGTTCCTGGACGCGACCAGGGGGAAAACGACCCGGGAGCAGCTGCTGACCGGCAAGGACGAGTTTGTTGTCAAGGCGGGCGAGCATGGACTGCTTTTTGAGGCGATCGACGAGCACGGCTGGCCCATCGATGTGCGGGTCGGGCGGCACACGTCGGCCGTGCTGCAGACCATGGAGAGCTGGACGGAAGAGCATCCGGACAAGCCCCTTGTCTGTGCCGGCGTGCCGCGCTACGCGGAAGTGATCGAGCGGACGACCGGCGCGTATCTGCACGACCCCGCGGCTGCACCGCCGGACAGAGTGGTCAACGAATAACCGGCGCCGCCATCCCGCCGAACCGGGATGGCGGCAAGAAAATCCTTGATAATAAGTCCTCGTTCACGTACTTTATTTCTGTCTTTCCCCCATACGCACAACGCACCCTGTCGGAGGAAGCATGAAACCATTCCGTACTTTCCTGCCGGCTGCCGCGGCAGCTGTGCTCACGGTTCTTGCCGGCTGCAGCCGGCCCTATGACGGCCCCGCCGCAGACCTGGTGGTGAGGAACGCAGCTGTGGTCACCATTGACAAGGACAATCCCCGGGCCGGGGCCGTTGCGGTTATCGGTGAGACCATTGTCGCTGTTACATCCGATAAGCGGATCGCCGGCTATATTGATCCGGAAAAAACGAAAGTGATCGATGCCGGCGGAAGGCTGGTGATTCCGGGGTTCAATGACGCGCACCTGCATTTTCTCAGCGGCGGGCGGTCCCTGATGAATCTCGATTTTCGCTACATGACCGATATTAAAAAAATTCAGAGCATGGTGAAGCAGCGGGCGGCGGAGGCCGGCCCCGGTGTACTCATCCAGGGAAGAGCGTGGGACCATGAACTCTTTCCGGACAAGCAGTGGCCTACCAAAGAGATTCTGGATGCCGTGGCTCCGGACAATCCCGTCGTGCTTTCGCGCACGGACGGCCACTCGGTCTGGGTGAACTCATACGTGCTGAACGCGTCCGGCATTACGAGGCACACGCCCGATCCGCCCGGCGGCACCATCGTCCGGGATCCGGCGACCGGCGAACCGACCGGTATTCTCAAGGAAGCGGCGGAAGGACTGGTGAAGATTCCCCGGTCCGCCCTGACATCCGGGGAGAGACAGCGCGACCTGAACCGGCTCGCTTTCGAGAAGGGATTCGAAGCCGCCCGGCGTCTGGGCGTCACCAGTTTTCAGCATCTCAACGGAAACCAGGACATTATTCAGGAGTTCAAGGATGAAGGCAGGCTCACCGCACGGGTGACGTTCAATCTCTGGCTGACCGATGACCCGGTCCGGCTGCGGGAATATGATGAGCTGAGGACGCAGTATCCGGCAAGCGACAACTGGATCAGGGCCGGATACCTGAAAGCGTTCATCGACGGCACTCTCGGTTCCGGGACGGCGTTGATGTTCGAACCGTTTTCCGATGATCCGTCCACCTCCGGCCTGCCCCAGATGTCCTACGAGGAGCTGGAGCGGCAGGTCGTAGCCGCCGACGGCATGGGGTTTCAGATCGGTATCCACGCCATCGGCAGCAAAGGCAATCACTGGATACTGAACGCCTATGAAAAAGCGGCGGAAGTGAACGGAACACGGGACAGCCGCCACCGCAGCGAGCACGCGCAGATCCTGACCGATGAGGATATCCCCCGTTTCGGCGAACTGGGCGTTATCGCCTCGATGCAGCCGACCCACTGCATCACCGACAAGCGCTTCGCGGAAAAGCGGATCGGGCTCGAACGCTGCCGGGGCGCCTATGCCTGGCAGCGGTTGCTGGAGAGCGGCGCGCATGTCGCATTCGGCACCGACTGGCCGGTGGAGCCCCTCGATCCCATGGAGGGCCTGTACGCGGCGGTGACCCGGAAGGACCGGGAGGGGGAGGAAGGAGATGGATGGTTCCCTGATCAGCGGCTGTCCATGGAAAAGGCGATCGAACTCTATACGCTGGGATCGGCTTACGCGGAATTTACCGAGGACCGCAAGGGAATGCTCAGAAAAGGATATCTCGCGGATATGGTCATTCTCGATCAGAATCTGCTCACTGTCCCTCCTGAAAAGATAATGGACACAAGGGTCGATATCACGATAGTCGGCGGCGAGATTGTCTATGAGCGAAGCCGCTGACGGGTACAGCAGACATCATATGCAGCAGCCCGAGCGGGAGATCGGCGACCGTGATGTCATGCTCGGCATGCTCAGGCAGGGACGGTACGTCTCCATTGCCCTCACAGCGGATGACCGGCCCTATATCGTGACCCTGAGCTACGGCTATGACCGGAACAGGCACGCCCTCTATTTTCACAGCGGTGTGAAGGGATTGAAACTGGATATCATGGCCAAGAATCCCCGGGTGTGCGCGACCCTTATCGAAGACAGGGGCTACCGCATGGGGGAGTGCTCCCATGCGTACCGGTCGCTGCTCCTTTACGGAAGCATACGGCTGGTGACCGATCCGGAGGAACAGCGGCACGGGCTTGAGGTGCTTCTCGAACATCTGGAAGAAGATCCCGAACCGATCCGGCGGCGCAGCCTCGGTTCGGATGCGGTTTTTGAAAAAACGGCTGTTCTCACATTGACGATTGAAGAGATGACCGCCAGAGAGGGCTGCTGAAATCAGGTGGAACGACCCTGATATTCATTACTGTTCCCTGACGGGACGTTTTTGAGGCCGACAGGATTGCATATGATCAAATGGGCGACAAAACGGCTGGTGCAGAGCCGGATCAAGGACTGGGAGCAGACCGAGCGGCAGCTGGTGCGGACCCGCTACGGACTGCTGGGGGGCTGGGTGAGTATCGTGGTTAACGCGGTGCTTTCACTGGTGAAAGCGGGTCTCGCTCTGCTCACGGGCTCGCTCTCCCTGGCCGCCGACGCGATCCACTCCCTTTCAGATGCCGGCACCTCGCTGGTAATCGTCATTTCCTTCCGGGCCGCCGGCAAACCCGCCGATGAGCGGCACCCCTTCGGGCACGGCAGAATGGAAGCCGTGGCCACCCTGGTGATCTCCATCCTGATCGTCATCGCCGGATTCGAACTGGGCAAGAGCGGGTTCACGCGGCTCACCGAGCCGGGCGATTTCCAGTTCTCCTGGCTCGCGGTCGTCCTTATTTTTCTTTCGGTGTTCATCAAGGAGGCCCTGGCCCGCATGTCCTTCCAGTTGTCGGACATGATCGGCTCCACGGCGCTGGAGGCCGATTCATGGCACCACCGGCTGGATGCGATCTCTTCGGTACTGGTGATTGTCGCCTTTTTCGGCCAGAAGATGGGACTGCTCTGGATCGACGGCGCCATGGGTCTGCTCATTTCAGTTATGGTGGTGTACACCGGGTTCAAGATCGCCCGGGACGGGATCGATGAACTGCTGGGGAAGCCCCCGTCAGACGCACTGATCGCCGAGATCAAGGCGCTGGTGAGCGAAATTCCCGAAGTCATGGATGTACACGACCTTATCATCCACCAGTACGGGAGCAGCAAAGTCATTTCCATGCACATATCCGTTCCCGACACCCTCTCTCTCAAGGCGGGGCACGCGGTCTCCGAAGCGGCGGCGGATATGGTCAATGAGCGATTCTGCACGCATACCACGGTTCATCTCGATCCGATACCGAAGGATGATCCCGAGTACAGCGGTATGGAATCCTTTATCCGAATTATTCTCGACGGTCTTTCGCAGGAGCTTTCGTTTTTCGACCTGCGTATAGAAGGAGCGGAGATGGAAAAGCAGGTGGTGCTCGAGCTGAGAGCGCCGAAGGGTATGGACGGGAAGGCGCAGGAGGAATACAGCCGCGTGCTCGAGAAGCGGCTGATGCAGGCGTATCCGGGCGTCAAAGAGGTGAGCGTTAACATCGGAGCGACATTTGCATTTTAAGGAATCTATGGTGACAGGTACAGCAGCGATCATCTGCGCTGTCTCGGCGATACTGCTCTTCCCTGAACGCAGCGACGCGCGGAATGCGGATACCGATACCGCCATCCTCTCTTCATCGGAGCAGGGGTGTACGGTCAGCTGGCGGCCGGCGAACCTGGTGATTGTTCCGGTGGAACGGAACGGCCGCGCCTATCGTTCGGTGGCCTTCGATCACGCGGTGCCCTGGACGGAACCGGGCAGCCCGCAGCTGCCCGCCCGGGTGCTGCTGTTCGGGGTTCCGGACGGGGCCGAGGTGTCGGTCACGGTCGAGGTCGGCGGGGAGCGGCGACTGGGCGGTGCGGCCGTGGAACCGACGCCGGATGCGGTGATCCGGGACGGCCTGTCCGCGGATATCTACCGGGAAGGCGCCGCTTACGGGAGCCGCGATGTCTATCCCGGGGCTGCCTATGCTCTGGAAGGGCCGTTTACCGCCGGAACCCGCCGTATTGTCAAGGTGCTGCTCTTTCCGGTCCGGTATGACCCGGCGACGTCGGAACTGATCAGCGCGGCCGGGTTCACCGTCTCCCTGGGCTTCAGCAAGGCGGCGGTGAGAAGGGCGGGCCCGCCCGAACCGTCCGTATCCCGGGATCCGGTGACGGCCTCACTGGTGAACGCGAAGGCGGTGGGAACCTGGCGCGCTGACATCCCCGCCGCACTTCCCAAAAGCGGCACCGCCCAGAGCGGCATTCGAATCCGTATCCCGGTCCGGGAAGAGGGGGTATACGCGATCAGCGGCAAGTCGCTGCAGGATCTGGGCGTGACACTTTCCTACGTCGATCCCGCCACGATAAAGATATGCGGCAACGGCGGCAGAGAGCTCCCGCATTCCCTTTCCGGGGTTCCGGCCGACACCCTGGGTACGGTTCCCTGTCTGGTGGAGGGCGTGGAGGACGGCACATTCGACAGCAATGACCGGATCATTTTTTACGGCCGCGGCACCGATGATCTCGAATGGGACGGGTCCGCGGGCCGGTTCAGGCACTATCTGAACCGGTACACGAGAACGAATATCTACTGGCTGATCTATAATGACGGCAGGGACGGGAAACGGTTCGTCCCGCGTGCCGGCGGGGATCCGGCGGCCGCGACCGTGATGAGCACTTTCAGGGACGTCGTGTTCGTGGAGCAGGACATCAACAATCCGGTAGAAGGAGGGCTTGTCTGGTACGGGCATCAGTTCCGGTCGACGATACCCTCCTACAGCACCCAGGTGTCCATGCCGGATCCGGATGAGAGTGAACCGGTCGATTTTTTCTTTCGCTGGGTTGGCGGCACCATCGGTCAGCACAATTTCAGTATTGACTGGAACGACGAGCCGGTGCAGAGTCTTTCCGTGACCAGCACCCTGGGATCCGAACGGGAAGCCTCCCATACGGGCACTGTTATCGATGGCGAAAACAGGTTGAGCATGCAGTATTCCTATGCGGGCTCCGCCCCTGAACCATATGCGTTTCTCGACTGGTTTGACATTGAATACACACGGACGATACGCAGCCATGACGGCGCCGTGCGTTTTTTCTCTCCGGCGGTGTCCGGGCTCTATGCCTACAGGCTGCAGGGATTTCCTTCCCGTCCGCTGGTGTTCGACGTGACCGATCCGGGTGACGCCGGCATTGTCGAGGCAGAGGCGAACGGCGGCGAATTCAGGATCGTCCGGCGTCAGGAGGGACCGGAGCCGTCGCGGTTCATCGCCTGTAATCCCGGGAACCTGCCGGTACCAGCCGGGATGAGCATCGACGAGAATTCGGATCTCAAATCGGAAAGCAACGGCGGCGATCTGCTCATCATCACCCACGCGGACTTCATGGACCAGGCGCTGCGTCTGGCGGAGCATCGGCGGACGGCCGATTCGCTGCAGGTGCAGACCGTGGACATTCAGGATGTATATGATGAATTTTCAGCGGGAGTGTTCGATCCGACCGCGATCCGCTACGCGGTCTCATACGCGTTCGAACACTGGAATCCCCGCCCTTCATACCTGCTGCTGTTCGGTGACGGTGATTTTGACTACCGTGACATTATATCCCCCGCGGGTGAAAACTGGATCCCTCCCTTCGAGTTCGACGGCGTCTTCTATTCCCAGTCACGGGCCTCGGACGACTGGTACACCTATGTGTCGGGTGATGACATGGTCATGGATCTGGCTGTCGGCCGGCTGCCGGTCCGGACAGCCGGTGAAGCGAGGACGGTTGTCGACAAGATCATTCAGTATGACACGAACCCCGTGCAGGGAGTCTGGAAGCAGGTGACAACACTGGTGGGAGACGACGAAAAAGCGGCGGGAGGCCAGGGCAATGAGATCAATCACATCAATGCCTCAGAATATATTGCCGAGAACGTTATTCCTGACCGCTTCAATGTAGACAAGATCTATCTCACTGAATATCCGGAGGTGATTACCGGCGACGGTCTCAGAAAGCCGGAGGCGGGCGACCGGCTGATCGAGAATATCAACCAGGGAACGATCATCGTCAATTATATCGGCCACGGCAACCAGAAACTCTGGGCCCATGAATGGATATTCCATCGTGATATCGATTTCAGCCGGCTGACCAACAGCGAAAAACTGCCACTGTTTTACGCGGCTACCTGTTCTTTCGGCTGGTATGACCGGATCAGCGAGCAGAGTTTCGGAGAAGTGCTGGTCACCACGGCCGACCGGGGGGGGGTCGCGACCATCGCTTCCTGCCGGCTCTGTTCCGCTCCGTATAATGAAGCCCTGAACGCGGCCTTTCTCGGACAGCTGCTGCCCGACACCGGCCCGACGCAGCGCATGGGAGACGCCCTGCGGCTGGCGAAACTCAACGCCGGCACCCGCAGCAACAATGAATTCTACCATATTCTCGGCGATCCATCCCAGAGACTTGCCGTGCCGCGCTATGAGGCCGTATTCACCAGCATGCAGCCCGACACATTCAAGGCCCTGGGCGTGATACAGGTCGAAGGCGAGATCAGAAAAGACGGCGCGGTCTGGGACGGGTTTAACGGCGAACTGCTGCTGCAGGCCAGGGATTCCCGCAAGCAGAGCAGCCATACCACGGCCTACGGCAGTGTTATGAATTACGTTCTGGCTGGCAATTCCCTCTTCAAGGGGGAAGCGGATGTCAATAACGGCAGATTCGCGTGTTCGTTTGTGGTCCCCAAGGACATCTCCTACGGCGGCGTCGACGGCAGGCTCAGCACCTATTTCTGGAACGAAGAAACCGACGGCGCCGGATACCGCAACGGTATTCAGGTCGGCGGCAGCGGCGGTATCGTGGATACGGAAGGCCCGGAGCTCGACATCGGATTTACCGGCCGGGTCAATTTTATCAGCGGGGATATGATCGTCCCTCCCGTAGAGCTGCGGCTGACCATCGAAGACAACAAGACGGGCATCAATCTCACCGGGGAAATCGGCCACAAGATCATCCTCACCGTGGACGACGCCGGCGAAAGGGACATTACCGACTATTTCAGCTATGACAAGAACGAATATCTGAAAGGGACGATTGTCTATTCTCTCGCTGATTTGCCGGAGGGGAATCACGAGCTTCGGGTTAAGGCATGGGACAATGCGAACAACTCCTCCACCGCCTCGGTACTGCTGCAGGTGGTGTCCGGAGAGAAACTGAACATAGAACGGGTGATGAACTATCCCAATCCCCTTGACAGGGATACGGATTTCACCTTTTATCTGAGCATGGATGCCCGGGTGAACATCAAAATTTTTACGGTCAGCGGCAGGCTCGTCCGCACGCTGTCGGGCATTCAGGGGACCGCCGGATTCAATATGGTGCACTGGGACGGTACGGATGAAATGGGTGACCGTATTGCCAACGGTGTCTACCTCTACAAGGTCGCAGGTACGGCCGCGGCCGGCGGTAAACAGAGCACCGCCGAGAAGATCGAGCGGCTCATGATCCTTCGGCAGTAACCGGTCGTCGGCCACGCTTCAATCCGGGCTCCGCATTCGAATACGTGCGCTTCAATAAAAAAGGGATCGAGCATGAAGAAGAGATTGTTTACAGGCGCGGCCGTCATCTTCACCGCCGCGGCGCTGCTGTACGGCCAGAATGACTGGGAAAATCCTCAGGTGCGGGGCATCAACAAGGAGGACGCGCACGCGACCCTGATGCCCTATGCGGTTGTTGAGAACGCGCTGACCGGGGACAGGGAAGCGTCTCTGTTTTATCGTTCTCTGAACGGCACCTGGAAATTCCACTGGGCTGAAAAGCCCGCTGACCGGCCGCGGGAGTTTTCCCGGCCGGAATACAGCACCCGCGCCTGGGACGACATCGAAGTGCCGTCGAACTGGCAGCGGCAGGGGTACGGACGGCCCATCTACGTGAATACGAGATATCCCTTCAAAAAGGATCCGCCCTTCATTCAGCACGATTATAACCCCGTCGGCTCCTACCGGCGGGAATTCACCATTCCCCCGGAGTGGAAGGGCCGGCGGCTGTTCATCGTATTCGACGGAGTCGAATCAGCTTTCTATATCTGGATCAACGGCCAGAAGGTCGGGTACAGCCAGGGGAGCAGGCTGCCGGCTGAATTCGATCTCACCGGTTATGTCAATGACGGCGTGAACCTGCTGGCGGTTGAGGTCTATCGCTGGTCCGACGGATCCTATCTGGAATGTCAGGATTTCTGGCGGCTCTCCGGTATTTTCCGGAATGTGTATCTGGTGAGCCGTCCGCCGGTCTACATGCGGGATGTCGAGGTAACGACCGATCTTGACGCCCAGTATCGAGACGCGGAGCTGTCGACAACCGTTTTCATTGGCAACCGCGGGGAGACGGGACTCTACTATCCCACCGTTGAAGCCCGCCTGTTCGACGCGCACGGCGATCCGGTGGGGAAAAATCCTCTCATGAGAAACCGGAACACCTATGTGGCGGCCGGAGGAGAGACGATCCTGAAAATGAAGGCGGCGGTCAGGGATCCGGAGAAATGGTCCGCGGAGCGTCCGGCACTCTACACGCTGCTGCTGACCCTCAGGGACGGGGAGGGGAACGAACTCGAGACCGTTTCGGTAAAGGTCGGCTTCAGGGAAGTGGAGATCCGGAACGGACAGCTGACGGTGAACGGCAAACCGATATATATCAAAGGCGTGAACCGGCATGAGCATGATCCTAAAACCGGGCATTATATCTCCAAAGAGCTGATGATCAAGGATATCACGCTCATGAAGCGGCTGAATATAAACACCGTCCGCACGTCCCATTATCCCAACGATCCCTTCTGGTACGACCTCTGCGACCGGTACGGCCTGTATGTGATCGATGAGGCGAACGTGGAATCCCACGGCATGGGATACCATCCCGAGCAGACCCTCGCCAATGTGCCGGAATGGGAAGGGGCGCATCTCGAGCGCATTCAGCGCATGGTCGAGCGGGACAAGAACCACCCCTCGGTGATCATCTGGTCCATGGGGAACGAAGCCGGGGACGGCACCGTGTTCGAAAAAGCCAGCCGCTGGATACACCACCGTGATCCCTGCCGGCCGGTGCACTATGAACGGGCCGGCAGGCGGGAGCACACCGATATCGTCTGCCCCATGTACTCCCGCATCGAGAGCATGGTGCGGTACGCGCGCACGAATACCGATCGTCCCCTGATCCTCTGCGAATACGCCCACGCCATGGGCAACGCCATCGGCAACCTGGCCGAATACTGGGAGGCGATCGAATCCTGGGACCAGCTGCAGGGGGGCTCGATCTGGGACTGGGTAGACCAGGGGCTGGAAGAGAGGGCCAAAAACGGCACCCTCTATTACGCCTACGGAGGTGATTACGGCGATGAGCCGAACGACAACAATTTTTGTATCAACGGCGTCGTCTTTCCCGACAGGGGCCTGCCGCCCAAGGCCTGGGAAGTGAAAAAGGTCTATCAGAATATCGCGTTCGGCGATGATATGCTGAGTCAGGGCCGGCTGCTGATCCGCAACAAGTTTTTCTTCACCAATCTGAACGAATTCAATGTTTCCTGGACCATAGCGGAAGACGGGAGAACGGTGCAGTCCGGGACCCTGGATCCTCTTGACATCGCGGCGGGGGCCGCCGAGTATGTGGTGATCCCCTTTCAGCCGGTAACGCCCGTTCCCGGCAGCGAGTTCTGGTTTTCCGTAGAGTGCAGTCTCAGGGATGCTGAGATATGGGCCGATTCCGGGCACGTGGTTGCCCGGGAGCAGTTTAAAATGGATGTGGAAACGCCCCCGGCCTTTACGCTTTCCTTCGGAAAAAACGAGGCGCCGGCTGTCGAGCGGGACGATGACGCGGTCACCGTGAAAGGGAAAGGATATCGCATACGGTTCGGCGTATCGAGCGGCAGGCTGATTTCCCTGGAATACGGCGGCAGGGAGATGCTGGCCGATGGCGGCGGGCCGGTGTTCAACGCCTACCGGTCGCCCACCGACAATAACATGTATATGAAAAAGCAGTGGCAGGAGGCGGGGCTCGACAGCCTGAATCCCGTCCCGGAGCAGCCGCTGACCGTGGAAGAGGCGGGGGATCGTATAATCATCCACGCGGCTGTCCGCAGTCAGGGCCGGACGGGATCGTTTCTGCATACAGCTGATTATACGATCTATGCGGACGGCACGATGCATGTCGCCAACCGGGTCACGCCCGAAGGTACGCTTCCCATGCTGCCGAAAATGGGACTGATCATGCATCTGTCCCGGGGGCTGGAGAACTACCGCTGGTACGGAAGGGGGCCCTATGAGAATTATCCGGACCGCAAGACCGGTTCCGCCATCGGCGTCTACGCCTCTACGGTTACCGGGCAGTTCGTTCCCTACGTGCGTCCCCAGGAGATGGGCAACCGGGAGGATGTGCGCTGGGCCGCCCTGACCGAGGACAACGGGGACGGGATCATCGTCAATTTCGACACGCCCCTCTCCTGTACGGCCCTGCATTTCACTCCGGCCGATCTGGACAGGGCCGCGCACCTGCACGAGCTGAAGCCGCGCCGGGAGACGGTGTTCTGCATCGACGCCCGGGTGCTGGGCCTGGGCAACGGCAGCTGCGGACCGGGCGTGATCGATACGTACCGTCTCGATCCGCAGGAGATACGCTTCGGGTACACCATCCGGCCTTATAAAAAGGAGATGGGCCCGCTGGCCGAGGCGGCGAAGTTCAGTCTGCCTGAGAGCGGGTAAATGGTGCTGCCGACGGCATATGTTCGGCAGGACGAAGGCTCACATCTATACTGATGACCGTCATGCGGTAAAGAGCGATTGGATGTGCCGGGCAGGGCTGTGCAGACACGCGCCCTGCCAATGTTTTATCCTCCGGCCGCAGGCAGAATCAAGCGGTACATAACCGGGATGAACGAGCTCATGTTTTCCCAGTTCCGTTCCATGGCGGCGTTCATGGCGGCGACGATGACCAGGTCCAGATCGGGAACGACGACGATCCACTGGCCGCCGAATCCCGAAGCGAAGAACATGCGGTGCTCGTCGAACCTGCCGGTCCACCAGTGGAAACCGTATCCGACCTCGCGCATTTCCCGCCAGGGCTCGGTGTAGTCCCGGTGGTTTTTGACCGACTGGTCGACCCAGGCCGCGGGCACGATCTGCCTGCCGTCGTAAGAGCCTTTTTTGAGATATAGATATCCGAACCGCGCCATGTCCCGCGCTGTCAGGGAAAGTCCCGCCCCGCCGAAGGTATACCCGTTCTGATCCGAGACCCAACGCAGCGATTGTATGCCCAGGGGCCTGAACAGTTTTTCCCGGGCGTAATACACGGTATTCTTTCCCGTTGCCCGGGCGATGATCACCGAGAGCAGGTGGGAACCGTGAGTGGAGTAGAGAAAGCCGCTCCCCGGAGTGAACCGCAGGGGCGCGGCAAGAATCGCCGCTGTCATATCAGGGGAACGTTTCATGGCATTTGAGATCCGGCTTTCTTCCTCGATCCCTGCCTGCATGGTGAGCAGATGCCGGATTGTGATTCTGCCTTTCTCGGGATTCTGCGCGAAAGATGGCGCCTCGGGAAAGAAATCACGTATCGGCTGATCGATGCCGTCTATAAACCCCTCGGAGATTGCGATGCCCACCAGGGCGGAGGTGACGCTTTTCGCAGCCGAGTAGACCGGAACCAGAGCATCGGCCCGGCAGCCGTTGTAGTATCGCTCCCCAACCAGATACCCGTTTTTCACGATGAGCAGGCTGAGAATATAGTCCCATGATGCCGCTTCCCTGAATGCCTCCTCCAGGATGGCCGGGTCCATCCCCTGCGCCTCCGGGGTAGAGACGTTCCAGTGTGAGGGCGTCACCTGCCAAGCGGGCCGCTGCGCCGCCGCTGTTCCGCTGACGGCGATGGCAAGCATGAGGTGAAGAGCAGATCTTCTTTTCATTCCCGAACGTATCCGCATCGTACTGGTCCTGTAACCGGTGGGGCAAGAGCAGGTGCTGCAACCGGTAATACGGATACCGGGACACGAATCCCCTAAGAGACGGCGGCGATGCTTTCATTCTTTCCCGTTGCTTTTTTCAATTTTGATGTGTAAGTTATCACTTGGAACAGATGTTCACACCCTTTGAACAAATGTACATGATGCGTCATGAATTCCTATCCCGACACAACCGCATTGCTGGTGGAGACGGCACGGCTCTACTATGAGCAGAATCTCAGCCAGCAGCAGATCGCCGACAGGCTCGGGATCTCCCGGCCGATGGTGTCCCGGTTTCTCAGCCGCGGCCGCAAAGACGGCATCATCAGAATCCAGATCGTTGACCCCGATGAATCCAGCCGCAGCCTCGGTCAGCGGCTGCGGGAGCGGTACGGCCTGAAAGACGCAGTCGTGGTGAGAGCGGGCGAGATGAGTGAGTCTGAGCTCAAGACCGCTCTCGGGGAAGCGGCGGCATCGTATCTCGGGTGCATCATTCAGCATATTTCAATCCTGGGAGTCTCCTGGGGGACCACCATGCAGGCCGTTGCCGACAGCATCCGCGGAGCGAACAATCAGGGTCTCCAGGTCGTGCAGCTGGTTGGCGGGTTCACCGGCGGCGCCTGCAATACCCATGCGGGAGAGATCACGCAGCGCATTGCAACCCGTCTCGGCACCACGGCATGTCTGCTGCCCCTGCCGGCGATCGTCGACAGCGCCGAAGTGAAACAGGCGCTGCTTTCGGACAGAAACATCGCCCGTGTCGTCGACCTGGCGCGGAAGAGCGACGCCGCGCTGTTTTCTCTGGGGACGTTCACATCGGAGTCGATCCTGGTACAGGCGCAGTATTTCGGCAGCCGTGATGTACAAGCGCTGCGGGCCGCTGGAGCAGTGGGTGATATCTGCACGCATCTGGTCACCGCTGACGGCTCGGTCTGCTCACCGGCGCTGGAGGAGCGCACCCTGGGGATCGGGCTCGACGATCTGAAAGAAAAACGGTATTCAATCGCTGTTGCCGGAGGTTCTGAAAAAGGGGAAATCATCCTGGCCGGACTGCGGGGCGGTTATTTCAACGTTCTGGTCACCGATGATTCGACGGCGGCGGTGCTTTTATCTTAACAGCGTACAAAGGGGAGAAGCCAATGAAGAACTCAGCTAAACAGACTGCAGCGGCCCTGGTGTTCGCCGTGCTGGCGGTGAGTATGCTTGGCGGATGTTTCAACAGGGCCGGGACCGATGACCAGCGCATGGCCTGGTGGCGTGACGCCCGGTTCGGCATGTTCATTCACTGGGGCCTTTACGCGGTGCCGGCGGGTGAGTGGAACGGTGAGACCACCCACGCGGAATGGATCCGGACCACGGCCCGGATCCCACTGGAGACGTACGACGGCTTCGTCGACCAGTTCAACCCGGTTGATTTCAATGCCGATGCCTGGGTGAAAATGGCCAGGGATGCCGGGATGAAGTATATCGTCATCACCAGCAAGCACCATGACGGATTCTGTCTGTTCGATTCCGACCAGACCGATTTTAATATCATGGCAACTCCCTATAAAAAGGACATCATGAAAGCGCTGGCCAGGGCCTGCCGCAAATACCGGGTCAAGATGTGCTGGTACTATTCGATCATGGACTGGCACCATCCCGATTATCTGCCGAGACGGGACTGGGAGAAGGACCGGTCAACGGAAGGCGCGGATTTCGACCGCTACGTCGCATACATGAAGGCCCAGCTCAAGGAGCTGATCACCAATTACGGCGACATCGGCGTGCTCTGGTTCGACGGAGAATGGGAGCGTACCTGGAACCGGGAATACGGATTCGATCTGTATAATTATGTCCGAAGCCTGCAGCCGGACATCATCATCAACAACCGGGTCGGCGCCGGACGTTCGGGCATGGAGGGGATGGACAAAAGCGGCGGGTTCGCGGGCGATTTCGGCACTCCGGAACAGCAGATACCGGCAACCGGGCTGCCGGGGGTTGACTGGGAGACCTGCATGACCATGAACGATCACTGGGGCTGGAACAAAAACGACAGGAACTGGAAATCCAGCGAGAACCTGATTCGTACACTGGCGGACATCGCTTCCAAAGGAGGCAATTTTCTCCTCAATGTCGGTCCCAAAGCGGACGGCACCTTTCCGGAGGAGAGTGTGGAGCGCCTGCGGCGGATCGGTGAGTGGATGCGCGTCAACGGCGAATCCATTTATAAAACCTCGGCCAGCCCGTTCCGGAATCTGGCCTGGGGCCGCTGCACTCAGAAGAGCGTTGTGGGGGGGACGCGGCTCTACCTGCATGTATTCGACTGGCCCGGGGACGGGAAGCTCGTCGTTCCCGGTATCTATAACCAGGTGAAAAAAGTGTACCTGCTCACCGATCCCACCCTGGAAGTGAGCGCCGAACGGGGACCGGATGATATCATTCTCACGCTTCCGTCCACGGCGCCGGATTCCATCAATACGGTTGTTGTCCTCGAGGTGAGAGGCAAAGCGGATATCGACAATCCGCCGCAAATCAGCGCCGATTTCGATGTCTTCATTGACAAGCTGCCGATCATTCTCTCCACCGACCGGGAACACGTGGTGATCCGATACACGCTTGACGGTGCCGATCCAACATCCCAGTCTCCTCCTTTTAAAGATGCGATCATGATACGGAAAACCCGCACCCTCGCGACGGCCTGTTTCCGGGACGGGAGGATGGTAAGCGGTGTTGTCCGGCGGGAGTTCCGGAAAGTGGCTCCGAAACCGGCATTTTCCAAGGAAGCGCTGAAACCGGGCCTGGTCTACCGTTATTTTGAAGGTGACTGGAACGCGCTGCCCTCGTTCCACCGGCTGCGTCCGGTCAAAACCGGCACCGTCGCCAATTTCAGCCTGGAGAACCGCCGCAGGAACGAATACATGGGATTCGAATACAACGGCTTCATCCGCGTTCCCCGGGACGGCGTATACGGGTTCTCCACCGATTCGGATGACGGCAGCAGGCTCTACATCGGTGGATATCTGGTGGCGGACAACGATGGACTGCACGGCCTGCGGGAGCAGGAGGGGATCATCCCCCTGGAAGCAGGCTACCATCCGATCCGGGTCACCTATTTCAACAAAACCGGCGGCTATGACCTCATGGTCAATTTCCGCAGCAGCGGAAATCCGGGCGTGGCGATTCCGGATTCTCTGCTCTTCAGATAGCGATGGTACCGTCACGGTCCGGAGATACGCATGAATAGACTTGCCGCCGGATATATGGGCCGGCTTCTGCATGTCGACCTGTCGTCCGGCAGGATTACCCGGGAGCCGCTGGCTCCTGAAAGAGCCGAACTTTTTTTCGGGGGGCGGGGGCTGGGAGCGTCCCTGCTTTTCGACCACTTTCTCGGTCTCCGCGCATCCGGGTCGCATGAGAATCCTTTTCAGGATGTTGATCCGCTATCCCCGGAGAATGTGATCATCATCTCCACTTCTCCGGCCACCGGCACCCGGATGCCGACGAGCGGGCGCATCCATATGAATTACCGGTCCCCGCTCACCGGCGCCTACGGCAGCGCCAACGGCGGCGGCAAGTGGGGAGTCGATTTCAAGAAGAACGGGTATGACGCGCTGATCATCACCGGCAGGGCGGCCGGCCCGGTCTACCTGTCCGTCACTCCCGAAGGGACGGCCGTGCACGACGCCGCTGATCTGGCCGAACTTGATGCGGTCGACATCCGGAACACCCTGAAACATACATACGGAAACAGGGCCAGTGTGATGACCATCGGCGCGGGAGGGCGCAGTCTCGTCCGCTTCGCCGCGGTCATGGTCGATACGGGCAAGGCGCTGGGGCGGGGCGGCGGCGGCGCCGTCTGGGGGTCGAAGAACCTTCTTGCGATCGTCACGCTGTCAGAACCCGCCCGGAAGATCCCCGTGGCCGATCCCGGGGCCTTTGATCCCGGCAATCACCAGGGGCCCATGTACCATGTCAGAATGAAACTGGATATGGGGAAGTTCACCAAGCGGGAGGACATGTTCGGCATTCTCGCCTCCATGGGATCCCTGGGCATCCTGGGGATGGTCAATGCGTTCAAACAGCTCATCCACAACAACATGCGCGACACGCAGCATGTTCCCGAAGCAGTGGAGCAGATAAGCGGCGAGGCCCTGAGGAACCATTACCGCACCGCCCGGGAGGGCGAGGAACGGATCATCGTGAAAAAGAGCTCCTGCTACAACTGCCCCATTGTCTGCAAACGGGAAACCACGCTGCTGGACGGCAGCGACAACGTTATCGAGAAGGGAGAGGGTCCGGAATTTGAATCGACCACCCTCCTGGGCGCCAACCTCTCCATCTACAATCTGCCGCTGATCGTCAAGGCGAACAATCTGGCCAACCGCTACGGCCTTGACACCATCTCACTGGGGTCGACCATCGCGGCCTTTTTTGAACTCAGCGAATACGTGGACGGGAAGGGGGAGGGGCTGTCCGATGAAGAGAGACTGCTGCTCACGGATACGGAGGAACTTCGCCGGCAATACGGAACGCCGGGATTCGGCAGAGAGGATCTGCTGCTGCCGCTGATCCATCTCACCGGTACGCGGGAAGGAATCGGCAACCGGCTCGCGGAGGGATCGTTTCGCCTGTGCCGGCGGTACGGCCACCCGGAATTCTCCATGAGCGTGAAAAAGCTGGAAATGCCGGCATACGATCCCCGCACCTCCTACAGTCAGGCGCTCTGTTATGAGATGAACAACCGGGGCGGAGGCCATCTCGAAGGCGGGTACACGGCGCCCCACGCCTACTGCGCCGGGTACGCGGAATGGCCGGCACAGAGGATCGAAGGGACAGCGCTGATCTCCAAGAACGCGGCATTAAAGAATACGACTCTGGATATCATCGGTGCCTGCGCCTACGGATCCTTCACCCTGGGCCTGGATGAATACGCGGGTCTCATCAACGGCGTCACCGGGCTCGCCTTCAATTCAGGATCGCTGAAGCGTCTCGCGCACAGAGTGCTGACCCTGGAGCGGCTGTTCAATATCGCCTGCGGCCTGAGCGCGGATGACGACTGGCTGCCCGGGCGTTTCTACACGGAAGCCATCACCACCGGTGAGGGCTCGGTCGTCTGCAGCAGAGAGGGATTCGGGCAGATGCACCGGGAATTTTACGCGGCCATGGGCTGGGATGCGGAAGGCAACCCGCTGCCTGAGACCCTGGCCGCGCTGGGATTGAACGCGTACCGGCGCTGATGTACGCGGCGCCGAATCAGATGTAAACGACAGGACCACACGTGAGCACAGCCAGTTTTGACACGATCTACACCCGGCTGCGGGCAGCGGGAGCCGCCATCGGCACGATCAACGGGAACAATACGCACAGCGGCAATCTCTCGATGCGCGATCCCGCGGAGCGGGACCGCTTCTATATTACGGCCAGCGGCTCCATGTGCGGGGCGCTCATTCCCCAGGATATCGTGCCGCTCAGTTTCACGGATGTGCGCTGGGGAGACGGACGGGCCTCCACGGAATCGACAATCCATCGCAGGGTGCTGTCGCTGCCGGGAGTGAATGCGGTGATCCACGCGCATTTTTTCAATACCACCGTGGTCTCATTCGATACGCGGAAACGGGAGCTCTTTTTGCGCTACCTGGGCAGCGATGAAAAGGAGAGGGAGGAATTTCTCTTCCTTCCCGTCGATTATTACGGCAGCAGCTGCGTCGGCGCCGTCCGTGTCGGGACCTACCTGCAGCCGGTGGGCAGCGCCGAGATGGAGGAACGGATTCCCCGCTATCTGACGGACGATACGCTGACCATCGTGCGCGGACACGGCTCCTTTGTGCGGGGAGCGTCTGTGGAAGAGGCCCTGCACCTGATGTGCACGCTTGAGATCAGCGCCGGCATCGCCGTCCACCTCGTCAGGCGGGGGATCGATCCGCACCCGCTTCAGGAGTTTTTCCGGTCCCCGGGTGCGGGAGGGCACAAGGCGGCGCCTCTGCCGCGGTTCCGGGATCTCGACGTTTCCCGCTGTGATGTGTCGGACCCGACGGTGATCGAGGATTTCCGCCAGCGGCTGATCTACAATTTCAACAACTCCCTCAGCGGTTTCGGAACGGGGTCCATGAGCCAGAAGATCTCCGCCGACACGATGATCTACTGCCCCATGGCGGCCTGTCCCCCGGGGTACGATGTTCCCCTTTACCGGTTGTCAACGGCCGCGGATGAGGGCGATGCTGCGGACCTGGCCATCCACAAACTGATCTACCGCCACACCCATCAGAACACCTGCATGATTACGGTCAGCCCCATGGCAGTGGCCGAGGCGATGGCGGTGATGGCCGATGAGTGGGGAGCCGAAGCAGTCCTCGATGAGCAGGGACGGGTGCCCTACGGAAAGGATCGTCATCCCGTGATCAAACCCATCGACGCCGAGGCGATTTATCTGAATCCCCGGGTGGGGCTGACCTCCTTCTCGGTTATCGGGGACCTGTCCGGGGACAATCCGATCCTGAACATGCTGCACTGGTACAAGGGATGCTGCGCGGTGGCCGGCTTCGGCATCATTTCCACCGGTGATACGACCCTGGAGCAGGCGGCCCACAACGCGGCCTCGGCCGAGCGCATCGCCCGGTTCCGCACCGATGTGTATATCAACAGCAAGATCGCCGGCGGCCCGCCGGTTGCTGACTTTGAACCGTGAGTTACCGTCCGAAGCGGGCGCGCGGGTATTATCGCGCTCAATCCCGAAGTGTCCCCGGACATGATATAAGAACAATGTCATCTGAGAGTTCTCCGGAGGCGACGATGCATAGATCCCCGATCCCGATAGTTCTGCTGCTTGCGCTGATTGCACCGGTCATGAGCATGGCTCAGCAGCCGGTCGATTTTGTCGATCCCTTTATCGGCACCGACGATATGGGGCACATGTATCCCGGAGCCAGCGCCCCCTTCGGCATGGTGCAGCTGAGCCCGGAAACCGACACGCTGCTCTACAGTTACGGACAGGGATACAATCCCGGCGTCTACCGCTACTGCAGCGGCTATCAGTATGCCGACAGTACCATTGTCGGGTTCTCCCACACCCATTTCAACGGCACCGGCCACTCCGATCTCGGTGATTTTCTTCTCATGCCGACGGTCGGTCCGCTGCTCATGAATCCCGGTACCGGCGACCGCCCCGAAAGCGGCTACCGCTCCCGTTTTTCCCATGACCGGGAGGACGCGTCCCCCGGCTACTACCGGGTCATGCTGGACGATTACAGTATCCTGGCCGAGCTGACCGCCACGGAGCGGACCGGATTTCACCGGTACACATTTCCCGCCTCGGACGCGGCCCATCTCATTCTCGATCTTACTTCCGGCATTTACAATTACGACGGCAAGGTGATCTGGGCCTCCCTGCGGGTGGAGAACGACACACTCGTCACCGGATTCCGGCAGACCCGGGGCTGGGCCAGGACCCGCTACCTCTATTTCGCCATGACCCTGTCCAAACCGATCGCCTCCTACGAGCTGCTCAACGACGAGCGGCCGGTGTACGGGGGGTTCTGGAGAAAGTTCGACCAGTCGGACAACTTCCCCCAGCGGGAAGGGAAAAAGGTCAGGGCCCATTTCGATTTCTCTACCGCCGTCGGCGAAACGATCAAGGTGAAAGTCGCCCTCTCCGCCGTCTCAACGGCGAACGCCCTGGAAAATCTGCGCAGCGAGATCCCCGGCTGGGATTTCGACGCCGTGCACGGCCGGGTGCGAAGCCACTGGAACCGGGAGCTATCCCGGGTAATGGTCCAGGCGGAACCGGCGACGAAGACCAATTTCTATACCGCCCTTTACCATACGTTCCTCAGCCCCGTCGTCTATTCCGATGTCAACGGCGAGTACCGGGGGCTCGATCAGAATATTCACCGGGCGGACGGATTTACCAACTACACCATTTTTTCCCTCTGGGACACCTACCGGGCCCTTCATCCCCTCTTTACCATTCTGCAGCAGCGGCGCACCGGCGACATGATCCGGTCCATGCTCGCCCACTATGAGGAGAGCGTCCATCACATCCTTCCGGTCTGGTCCCACTACAGCAACGAAAACTGGTGCATGATCGGCTACCACGCGGTGCCGGTGATTGCTGACGCCCTTCTCAAGGGAATAGGCGGATATGACACCGGGAAGGCCTTCACCGCCATGAAGGCAAGCGCGGATTACGACATCTATGACGGCATAGGGTACTACAAACAGTACGGATACGTCCCGGAAGATCTCAATTCAAACTCCGCATCCAAAACCCTTGAATACGCGTATGATGATTTTACCATCGCTCAGGCGGCGAAGCGCCTTGGACGAACAGATGATTATAAGAGGTTTATCCGCAGAGCGGCAAACTACAGAAACATCTTCGATCCGGAGACGGGATTTCTGAGAGCGCGGCTGTCCGACGGGAGCTTCAAGGACGGGTTCGATCCCATGAACACCCACGGACAGGGGTATATCGAGGGCAACGCCTGGAACTACTCTCTCTATGTGCCCCACGATATCGCCGGATTCATGGAGCTGATCGGCGGCGCCGGGAAACTTGTTGAGTGGCTCGACGGCCTCTTCGTGATGGACGTCGCCGATGCATCCATTGCAGGCAACGAGGACATCACCAGGGCGGGGATGATCGGCAATTACGTGCACGGGAACGAGCCCAGCCATCATGTCCCCTACATGTACAACTATGCCGGCATGCCCTGGAAAACCCAGGAGCGTGTGCATCAAATCATGACCGGCATGTACAAAGCGCGGCCGGACGGCCTCTGCGGCAACGACGACTGCGGCCAGATGTCGGCCTGGTATGTGTTCAGCGCTCTGGGATTCTACCCCGTCTGTCCCGGGGACGGAGTGTACGTAATCGGTTCTCCCTGTGTGGAGCGGGCCGAGATCGCGCTGGAAAACGGCCGCAGATTTATCATGAAGGCCGAATATCTGTCCGGTGACCGCATCTATATTCAATCGGTGACCCTGAACGGCCGGCCGCTGAATCGAAGCTGGATATCCCATGAGGAGGTTATCGGCGGCGGCAGGCTCGTGTGTATCATGGGCGACACGCCGAACCGGGATTGGGCCGCGGAACCGGAAGAGGTGCCGCCGTCCATGAGCCGTGACCCCAAAGACTGACATGTCAATGTAAAGGAGGAACCGGTGGATTTCAAAGTTTTTCTCACCGTTTTTATTACCGTTTTTATTGCGGAGCTCGGTGACAAGACACAATTGGCTACCATGCTCTTTGCGGCGGACCGCGATGCGAGCAAAATGACCGTGTTTCTGGGGGCATCCTTCGCGCTGGTGCTGAGCAGCGCCATCGGCGTTGCCGCAGGTCTGATTATCACCAGGTATATCAGCGAGCGGATGCTCAACTATCTGGCCGGAGCGGGGTTCGTACTCATCGGCCTCTGGACAATCATTAAAGCGTAATGTATTACAAGGAGATGTTATGACAGCTGCTGCCAGCACACAGACGGCGAAACCGGTACATCGTCTTCGCACCGGGCTTCCGAAAATCGGCATCAGGCCGGTGATCGACGGCCGCCGCAAAGGAGTCCGGGAATCTCTGGAAGAGCAGACAATGACCATGGCCCGGAACGCCGCGGCCCTTCTGTCCGCAGAGCTCCGTCATCCCTGCGGTCTGCCGGTGGAATGCGCCATTGCCGACACCTGCATCGGCGGTGTGGCCGAAGCCGCCGACTGCGCGGAGAAATTCAGCCGTGCCGGTGTCGGCGTATCGCTTACCGTTACCCCCTGCTGGTGTTACGGGACCGAAGTGATGGACACCGATCCCCTGATCCCCAAAGCGGTCTGGGGATTCAACGGAACCGAGCGGCCCGGCGCCGTCTATCTGGCCGCGGCCCTGGCAGGATACAATCAGAAGGGACTTCCCGCCTTTTCCATTTACGGCCGGGATGTGCAGGACGCCGGTGACGAGTCCATCCCCGCCGATGTCCAGGCAAAACTGCTCAATTTCGCCCGGGCCGGACTGGCAGCGGCCGGCATGCGGGGCACCTCCTACCTGTCCGTTGGATCGGTCTCAATGGGGATCGCCGGATCCGTGGTGGACGATCACTTCTTCAGCGACTACCTTGGCATGCGGAACGAGTATGTTGATATGAGCGAACTGGTGCGGCGCATGGAGGAGTCCATCTACGACAAGGATGAATTCAAACGGGCCATGGCCTGGGTGAAGGCCGGTTGCCGGGAAGGCGAGGACGTCAATAAAAAGGCGCTGCAGCACAGCCGGGAAGAGAAAGACCGGGAATGGGAGGTGTCGGTAATGATGACCATGATCATCCGGGATCTCATGGTCGGCAATCCCGCGCTGGCGGAGATGGGCTTCGGAGAAGAGGCGCTGGGACACAACGCCCTGGCAGCCGGCTTTCAGGGGCAGCGGCAGTGGACCGACCATTTCCCCAACGGTGATGTGGCCGAGGCCATTCTCAACAGTTCCTTTGACTGGAACGGCATCAGGCAGCCCTATATCGTGGCCACCGAGAACGACAGCCTCAACGGCGCCGCCATGCTTTTCGGTCATCTGCTGACCGGCACCGCCCAGATCTTCTCCGATGTGCGCACCTACTGGAGCCCTGAGGCGGTGAAGCGGGTTACAGGCGCCGTACTCAAGGGGCGTGCTGAGAACGGTATTATTCACCTGATCAATTCGGGACCAACGGCCCTCGACGGCACCGGGCGGCAGACGTCGGACGGGAAACCGGCCATAAAGCCCTTCTGGGAGATCAGCGGGGACGAGGTGAAGCGGTGTCTGGAAGCGACCGACTGGTGTGCCGCTGAACTGGAATATTTCCGCGGGGGCGGATTTTCCACCCAGTTCCTGACCGTGCCCGATATGCCGGTGACCATGTCCCGGATCAACCTGATCAAGGGGCTGGGTCCGGTACTTCAGATCGCGGAAGGATACACGGTCGGCATTCCCGACGCCGTTCATGAGAAACTGAACCGCCGCACCAGCCCCACCTGGCCGACAACCTGGTTCGCTCCCCGGCTCACCGGCAAGGGAGCCTTCAGGGATGTCTACAGCGTGATGGCGAACTGGGGTGCCAATCACGGCGCCATCAGTTTCGGTCACGTCGGGCAGCGGCTGATTACCCTGGCATCGATCCTGAGAATCCCGGTGAACATGCATAATGTGCCCGCTGAACAGGTGTTCCGGCCCTCCGCCTGGTCCATGTTCGGCACCGGAGAGCCTGAGAGCGCCGATTTCAGAGCCTGCCGCACCTACGGACCGCTCTACCGTTAGCACGAGCGAAATAAAGGAACGCCATGAAACTGTCGCTGTTTATTCCCTGCCTGACCGAGCATCTCTATCCAGATTCCGGCATCTCCATGGTGAAAGTTCTGGAACATCTCGGGTATGAGATCGATTACGTGGAAAACCAGACCTGCTGCGGCCAGCCGGCCTTCAATTCCGGATACCGGAAAGAGATCGTGCCGGTCGCCGAGCGCTTTATCGAGCTCTTTCAGGACAAGGAGTGCGTCATCGCTCCCTCGGGATCCTGCGTTGCCATGGTCCGGGTCTTCTATGATACGCTCGCGCTGAATCCCGCCCTGAAGCCGGGTCTCGAGTCCCTGAAAAGCCGGCTGTTCGAGTTTACCGAATTTCTGGGAGCGAATGCCGATCTGGAGAAACTGAAAGGGAGTTTTCCCCACCGGGTGACCTATCACGACTCCTGTCACCTCAACCGGGAACTGGGCGTGCGGGAGCAGCCGCGCAGGCTGCTGCACAATATACCCGATATCGATTTTGTGGAAATGGACCATGCGGATCAGTGCTGCGGGTTCGGCGGGACCTTTTCCTATAAATTCGCCGCTATCTCCGTGGCCATGGTCAAACAGAAGTGTGATTACATCGAGGCCACCGGCGCCGAGTACTGCGTCGGGGCCGATTCAAGCTGTCTCATGAACATCGAGGGCTACCTGAGAAAGCACCGCATGAACGGCCGGACCATCCACATCGCCAATCTGCTGGCCGAGAGCATCGGGTCGGCACCGTAACCGGTCCGCCGCCTGATTCGGGCACAGCCCCGGAATTATCCGCACGTAAGGAGTGACGCATGCACCCAACGCCGCTCAAGGTGAAACAGTATATCAAACAGGCCCTGCACGATGATCAGCTCAGGGCCGCGGTGGCCAAGGCAACCGCAACCGCCGTGGAAAAACGGCAGGAGCGGGCGAATGAAACCCCCTATTGGGAACAATTGCGGGAAACGGCCCATGCCTGTAAAAAGGAGGTGATCGATCATCTCGCTTCCTATCTCGAGCAGTTCGAGAAACGGTGCGCCGGGAACGGGATTGTCGTTCACTGGGCTGCTGATGCCGCCGAGGGACGGGAGATCATCGGGAGACTCGCCCGGGAACGGGGCGTGAAAAAGATCGTCAAATCGAAATCCCTGACAACGGAGGAGATAGGGCTGAACGAGGCCCTGATCGGCGCCGGCATCGAGACGATCGAAACCGACCTGGGCGAATACATCGTTCAGCTGGAAGGGAAGATCCCGTCCCACCTTACCATGCCCGCCCTTCACCTCTCCCGCCGCGATGTGGGAAGAATCTTCAGTGAAAAACTGGGCGTGCCCTATACCGATGATCCCAACGAGCTGCTGGGTATCGCCCGGAAGAACCTGCGGGAACATTTTCTCACCGCGGACATGGGAATCACGGGGGTTAATTTCGGTCTCGCGGACGCGGGCAGTTTCTGTGTGATCGAGAACGAGGCCAACGCCCACCTCTCGCTTTCCCTGCCGCCGGTCCACGTGGCGGTGATGGGTATCGAAAAACTCATCCCGTCACGAAAGGACCTGCCGGTTTTTCTGAAGCTGCTGGCGCCCAGCGCCACCGGTCAGAGGTCCTCATCATACGTGAACATCATCGGAGGGCCCAGCCGGACGCCCTTTAAAGAGGGGCCGAAGGAGGTGCACCTGGTGCTGCTGGACAACGGCCGCTCACGGATTGTGCAGGATGCGGTGCTGCGGGAATCGCTCTACTGTATCCGGTGCGGCGCCTGCCTGAACACCTGTCCGGTCTATCAGCAGATCGGCGGGCACGCTTACGGCTGGGTCTACATGGGGCCCATCGGGTCCATACTGATCCCCCAATACCTCGGAGAGGATGAGGGGCGCTACCCGCCCTTCATGTGCAGTCTCTGCGTCGCCTGCCGGGACAACTGTCCGGTGCAGATCGATCTTCCCGGCCATCTGCTTGCCATGCGCAACCGGGTCGTGGAAGCGGGAAAATCCCTCCCCGCTGAAAAGGCGGGCATGCGGCTCTGGGCGTTTTTTGCCGCGAGGCCGCTGCTCTATCGGTTCGTTACCTGGTTCCCGGGCAAACTGCAGCTGCTTCTGCCCGGGAAAACGGCGTTTCCCGCTCCGGGGTACATGAAGGAGAGGGCGCTGGGGCGGTTCGATTCCAAGGGATTCCGGCGCCGGTTTTACACACACCAAAAACAGGGCGGATGAGTATGACACCCGAAGAGAACGGAACAGTGATGAGCAGGAGCAGGCGGAGCGTGCTCGATGCGCTGGCCGCCGCGGGCGCGGGCGGCACAGAGCCGTCTGCACTGGACGGCAAACGAAGCGGCGTGCTGAGAGCGGTCCGGCATGATTTCAGCGGGAACACCGCGGTCCTGGCGCGGCGGTTCGCGGCAGAACTCGCAGCCGCGGACGGGGAGACGATTGCCGTGAAAGATCTGAAAGCCGCGGCCGATACGGTCCGGAATATACTCAAGGAAGAAGGCGCACCTACCCTGGCCCTGACGGATGAGAAAGAATGCCGTTCCATAGGGGCTATGCTCGAAAAGAGCGGTGATATTGATCTATGGAGGGCCGATACCGCTGAAGGGGAACAGCGGAAAGCAAGGGCCGCCGGAATACGGGTGTCGCTTGTAAAGGCGGCATGCGGCATCGCCGATATCGGCAGCGTGGGATTTTTCTATGCCGATTCGGGAACGAGTTATCCTCATTTCCTGTCCGAAACCGTTATTGTCCTGCTGCCGTCGGAGGATCTGCTGCCTGACCAGTTCGCCCTTTTTGAAACCTATCCCGAATCAAAGACGAACAATATGGTGATGGTGAACGGCCCCAGCAGAACCGCGGATATTGAAAAAGTGCTGATCCTGGGAGCGCACGGGCCGAGGCGGCTCGTGGTGCTGCTGCTGGATTGAGATCCTGATCGTGCGCAAGGAACCGCTATGGATGTGAAACAGTATCTCGCCTTTGACATCGGAGCCGGCAGCGGCAGGGCCATTCTCGGCAGCGTGAGCGCGGATCGGCTGACCCTGCGGGAAATGCACCGCTTTGAAAACAAGCCGTGTGAAAAGAACGGCCATCTCTTCTGGGACATGCCCTATCTGTTCGACCAGCTGAGGCAGGGGATGCGCCGAACCGCGGCGGCCGGGCATGCCGTCCTTGACGGGATCGGGGTCGATACCTGGGGCGTCGATTTCGCTCTGCTGGACAGCGGGGGACGGCTGCTGGGGAATCCATACATGTACCGGGACAGCCGCACCGACGGGATGATGGAAAAAGCGTTTGCCATCGTCCCCAGACGGGAGATATATGCCATTACCGGTACCCAGTTCATGCAGCTGAACACGATTTTTCAGCTGTTGAGTATGGCCGACACTGGTGATCCCGCGCTGCAGGAGGCCGCCCATCTTCTGTTCATGCCCGATCTCTTCACCCATTTTCTTACCGGTGAAATACATTCTGAGTACACCATAGCGTCCACCTCGCAGCTGCTGGATGCCCGTACACGGCGATGGTCCTCTTCACTGATGCAGCGGCTGGGCCTGCCGGTGAACATCATGAGCCCCATTATCGAACCGGGAACGAAGATCGGACCGCTTAAAGAAGAGGTGCTGCGCGAGACCGGTCTTGTCCGAGCGGGGGTCATCGCCCCCGCCTGTCATGACACGGCCAGCGCCGTAGCCGCTGTGCCGGCGAGGGGAGAAAACTGGGCCTATCTGAGCTCAGGCACCTGGTCGCTTATCGGCGTTGAAAACGATGAGCCGATTATCGATGACACCTCTCTGGCTGCCAACTTCACCAACGAAGGAGGCGTCAGCGGCACCATTCGTTTTCTCAGTAACTGCATGGGACTGTGGCTGCTGCAGGAGTGCCGGCGGATATGGGAGGAAGAGGATGGCGAGGAGATTCCCTTTGAAACGCTCATCGACGCGGCCGCGGCCGCTGAGCCATTCGCCTTTCTGATCGATCCGGATCACGGCTCCTTTTTGAATCCCGAGCATATGCCGGCGGCAATTGCCGCCCGCTGCCGGGAGCAGGAAGGTCGCGCCCCCGCCTCCCGGGGTGCATTCGTCCGCTGTATTCTCGAAAGCCTGGCGCTGAAGTACCGGCATATCATCGAAACAATCAACTCTATGCACAGACAGCGTATCGACGTACTGCATATTGTCGGCGGCGGTTCCCGGAACCGGCTGCTGAATCAGTTTACCGCAGATGCCGCGGGAATACCGGTGGTGACCGGACCGGTGGAAGCGACGGCTGCCGGGAACATCATCATGCAGGCCATTGCCGCCGGACAGCTGCCCGATCTGCAGACGGCACGGCGCCTGGTGTCCGCGTCATTTCCCCTGGAAACATGTATGCCGCAGAATCGGGAGCAGTGGGAGCGGATGTATCTTCACTTCAAGCGGATGGTGATTGCCGGCTGAATGCCGCCGCTTCATTACCGGGAGCCCTCAGAGGCCAATCTTCTCCTTGAAGAATTTTACGTAGTTGGCTGAGACAATCGCGTCTTTACCGTTGGCAAACAGCAGCTTATACTTCCCGCCGAACCACTTCTGAATCGTTTGAACACTGTTCACATTGACAATGGTGCCGCGGTGCACCCGCAGGAACACGTCCGGATCGAGGCGGTCTTCAAGCTCTTTGAGCGTGAAGGGGATAATGTCCGACAGGTCGGCGGTGTTGATGAACGTATACTTGTCTTCGGCGCTGAAATAAAGCACCTCGGCGGCGTCGATGAGCCTGATCGTGTCTCCCTGTTTCACCGAGAAGCGGCGCAGCCTCGATTCATGCCGAATGATCGAGTCCAGCACCTGCCGGTAGAAGGGGGAAGGCGCTGAATGGTCCGGGATGATTTTCGCCGCCTTGGCAACAGCTCTGGCCAGTGTGGCCGCCGCAATGGGCTTCATGAGATAATCGACGGTGTTTTCTTCAAACGCCCTCAGAGCATATTCATTATAGGCGGTGGTGAAGATGACATACGGCTGGTCGCCGAGCTGTTCCAGCATCTCAAATCCAGAGAGCAGCGGCATGCGGATGTCGAGAAACACGAGGTGCGGCTGCAGTTCCTGGATAACCGTGAGCGCCTCCCAGCCGTTCGCCGCTTCTCCGGTGATCTCGATTTCCGGATGTTCAGCCAGCATTCGTCTGAGGCGTGATCTTGCCAGTTTTTCATCGTCGACGATAACGGTCCTAATGGTCATGTGACTCCCGCATTTCTCCCGGTTTCAGCGGAATCGTTATTGATATGTCTGTCCCTTTACCCGGCTGCGAGCTGATACGAAGCCGCTGGCCGCTGCTGTAGAGCATGTGCAGCCGTTCCTGCACGCTCTTCAGCCCGTATCCGAAGACAATGGTTTCCGGGTCAAATCCGCATCCGTCATCGCGCACCGAAATCAGCATGTGTCCATCCTGCTGTTCCAGTGAAATGTCGATGGTAACGGGGCGGTCAGTGCGGGCGAGAGCGTGTTTGACTACATTGCCGATCAGCGGTTCGATGAGCAGCCCGGGAATACGGACACTTTTCAGCTGGTCGGGACAGTCGATCCGGTAGTTCAGCAGGTCATCGAACCGCATCTTCTCGAGATCGAGATAATCCCGGATGAGATCCAGTTCCTCTCCGGCCGGGATCAAGGTGCGCTCGGAAATGGCCAGGACATGCCGGTACACCTCAGAGAGCTTGATGATGCCTTTTTCCGCTTTCTTCGGGTCGTCATATACGAGCGCAGCCAGCGAGTTGAGGGTGTTGAACAGAAAATGGGGATTGAGCTTTGCCTGCAGGCTGGCCAGGCGCGATTCGGATTCAAGCCGTTTCAGGTGTTCATTTTCTCTGGCTGCAGCGTGGAGTTTTTCCAGCCGTTCATCGAGGTGCGACCGGAGTGCCATGTACCCGGTCATCACGGCGCTGGAGATCAGCCCGATGATCATGGGCATGGCGAGTGTCCGGATGGTGAAGATAACGAGGCGGCCTTCGAGGATGAGAAACCCCGCGGTCATACCGAGGAATATGCCGGTGGCGACATTAAGGGAAAAAAGCAGAAAAAAGAGAATGCGGGACAGTTTCGCGATGCGGTCGTAGAACGTGACCAGCAGCAGGGAACAGAAGAATGAACACATCGCGGTGTAGGTGAAATTGTTCCCTACAATCCTGAACAAGTGTGTCCCGGAGTTGAAAAAGAGCAGCTCAATCGCGCTGAAAAACAGGGTGATCGTCCCGACCAGCAGGGCAAGTCCGGTAATGAACCGGCGGTTGATTACCTCGTGAATCTCACACCTCCTTCCAGCACGTACGACTGGAATATTTCTCCGTATTCACTGCCGTGTCCGCCCTGAAAGATACATCCGCGGCAGAATAAAGTAAAGCTGTTTTTCAGCCGGAGATTCAGCTCCGGAATGAGAATGGAGCTGCCGTCGCTGAGATTTAGCAGGAGAACGGATCGCAATGCCGCGGTTCCGGTTGCGGGAACGTCCAGACAGGTAAAGAGATAATCCTGCATACTCCTGCCGGTTTGTATCAATAGCAGTCCTCTCAGAAGGCTGCCTACGGCCTCCGGATGAGCGGGGATGCCTTCGGCAACTGTCTCGAGATGGTCCGTGAGTCCTTTCCAGACTTCCGGTTCCATGCCGGCCCCGCTGTGGAAGTATTCTGTTATCAGGAGCATGTTCCCGGGCAGGGTGACCTGAAATCCCAGAAGCATGGTCATGACCGGACCGGCTGCATTGCCGCTGCCGGAGACATCGACACCGGCCGATCGAAGATAGCGGGCGGCCGCAGATGCCCGAGCGTTCCGGTCCAGCAGCAGCTCCCCATGAAGCTCAAGCCGGTCTCCCAGCACCAGGGAGGCATTGGCGCCCACCATCGGCTTTCCCCTGCCGGAAAGATGGGCGAGAAGAGAGAGGTCGAGGGATCCCAGACTGGTGTAGAGGCGGAAGGCGGCGGCCGGATCGTTCCAGTCCGGAAGGGAGCGGTCGGCTGAAAAGAGGAGGCATGCCGCAGCTGAGAACCGGTCACCGAAATACTCCAGTTTCAGCAGGTCCCGGCCGTTCTGGCGGCCGTCCCGATTCTCGGGGTCGGCCGGTGATTTGGCGGGGGCGACAAAGTCCGTGGGATTGAACGCGTAGCCGGTCCCCCATCTGATGAACGATCTCCCGGCCATTACCACCCAGCGGCCCAGTCCCGCTTCGGCGGTGAGCCCGGTAATCCGTCCCCGGGCCTCCCAGGAACGGAAGCGGCTGATCTCGCCCCGCCAGGAGGCGGAGAGCGCCAGCGGCCCCCGGACGCCCGTCCATGCGACCTGCTGGAGCAGCGACGCCTGATGTTCGGGAAAATCGAGCGTCCTGACACTGAATCCATCCGGGTTGAAGAGGCTCGGCCGGTATGATGTCACTGACCCCCGGTACACCCCCAGGGTTGACCAGTCGCTGCTGAAGGGCCGCTGCTGTCCCGCGCACAGGGCCGGCAGCAGCCAGACAGCGGCAAGAAACACGTTCGTGGTGATGGGCACTCTTTTTTTCATCAGAGCCCTTTTACATGCACGAGATAGTTCTTGTTATAGTACTGTGCCGGGATCGATGTTTCCTCGATTTTTTCGTAGGTGAACACGGTATAATCCGAGGATTTGATCATATCCGTGATTGTCATCCGTTTGAGTATTTCCGTGTCACCAAAGGGCTCATAGGCGTCATAGGTAACGGTTTTTATCAGTTTGCCCGATGCCAGGTAGAAGGATCCCTTCACCGGGCGCAGGTCGCCTTTCCGCACCCAGAGCTCGACCGCGGCGTATGTCGATGACGGACGCCTGGCGGTCAGCCGCAGGTGCAGGCACGGCACTCCCTCCACACTGCCTTCCCCCTCCTGTTCCGCGGTGTAGTCGGAGGCCCAGCCGATGCGCGCGACGTCGCCGTTCGAGGCCTGTCCCATGAGCCGCTGTATGGGTGTGATCCGCAGCGGCCGGCTCGATCCGGGCAGGGAGACCCACAATTTTTCTTCACGGTAGAGAATTTTCATATCCCGGTTTTTCCCTTCTTTCTGAAGAACGAGGCTTTTCTCCTCTCCTGATATATAGGCGTCGAAGAGAGCGCTCTCCCGGATTTGATCATTATGGTAGGTGGTGATCCTGGTGCGAATGAGAAATTCGGTATAGGGAACGCGGAAGCGGTCGATTTTTTCCAGAATGGTGCCGGTCTGACCGCTGAACGCGGGCAGCGCGCCACCTACGCGCAGGGCGGTGAAAAGGATGACCAGGATTTTTCCGACAGCGTGTTTGCAGCGTCTCATTTTCTTCTCCTAAATATGGCCCAGGGCGTCAACGATTTTCATGCGCGTCACCCGCAGAGCGGGCAGCAGGCTGGAAAAGCCGGAAGCCACTACGGTGGCAGCGGCAACCCGGACAAACACGGCGAATTCATTCCTGATTGAGAGGGGATATCCGGAAGAGCTGCCGGGTGCGGGGGGGAGCATGATGTCGGCGCCGTTTACCAGGGCCGAGACGGCAAGCGCGAACAGTGTGGCGAGTACCGATCCGATCAGCCCGAGCAGGAGTCCTTCGCACCAGAACATCATGACCGTCTGGGCGCGGGATGTGCCCACCGAGAGCAGCGTGCCGATTTCCCGCGTCCGCTCCACGAGGGCCATGACAATGGTGTTGACGGAGGCGAAAAACACGATGATCAGCAGAATCAGCGAAATGAATCCGGTAATCTGCCGGAAGAACTGCACCACCTGGCGATAATAGGCCGCCTGTTCCTTCCAGGTCTTGACGGTGAGCCCGTATCCGTTCTCAGCCGCCCATGTTATAATTCGGTCCCGCAGAACCAGGGTGTGCTCCGTTTTGTCCAGGGTCACGATCAGTTTCCCGACCCGGTCGGTCATCAGCAGCCGCCGGGCAACAGGCAGCGGGATGTTTACCGCCCGTTTTTCATACTCCACCGTGCCGTCTCTGAATGTGTCGACCACTCTGAGATCGACGGCGTTGAGCGCGCCGTCCACGGTACTGGTCATCAATGTCACCCAGTCGCCGTATTGAACATTGAGTGACCGGGCCAGGGCCGCCCCGAGAGAGATGACCTCTTCGCCCCGGTGAACGATCAGCGAGTCGAAGCGGGCGCTGCCGTTATCGGCGAACATGGTGCGCAGCTGTCTTTCTTTTTCCGGCTCGATCGCATCACCGATGAAGGCCACCGATTTGTCGCCGTTGGAGATAAGCCCCATGAGACTGATGCGGGACTGGACCAGCTGCACTTCCAGAAACTGCTGGAGCGAAGCGGCGATCTCCTCCGCATCATCGATGCCGAATTCCAGGATCGTCTCTTCCTCTTTCTGGAAAAAACGGTCATTGAACAGCTGCAGATGGCCGGTCTCGGAGTGTATTGTCTGTTCCCGCAGACCCCAGTCGATAAAGGCCGTATGCCCCATGGTCAGCAGCAGACAGCCGATACCGAAGGTGATGACCATCAGGGCCGTCGCTGTTCTGCGTTTCTGGCGGAAAAGGTTTCTGAAACCCATCAGTAAAAATGTCATGCCGCCACCTCATACTGTTCGATCCGGCCGTCATGGAGACGGACGGTTGTTTTGGCTTTCGCGATGATCATGGGGTCGTGGGAACTGAAGACAAATGTTGTGCCCAGTTCCTCGTTCAGGAGGGTCATCAGGTCGAGGATCTCCCCACCGGTGGATGAATCGAGATTTGCCGTGGGTTCGTCCGCGAGCACGATCCCGGGATCCTTCACGATTGCCCGGGCAATCGCAACCCGCTGCCGCTGGCCGCCGGACAGTTCCCGGGGTTTGTGCTTGCGGCGGTCACTCAGTCCCACCTGGCTGAGGGCCCGTTCGACCAGTTCCCGGCGGGCGCTCCCCGCTACTCCTTTCAGTATCAGGGGATAGGCGACATTTTCATACACATTCATTACCGGAACGAGATTGAAGGTCTGGAAGATGTACCCGATGCTGTCCCGGCGAATGCGTGTCTGTTTATGCCGGTCGTCTCCAACGGACTCGCCGTTGAAAAAAATCGTGCCGCTGGTGGGGCTGTCGATCAGGCCGAGCAGGTTGAGGAGAGTGGTTTTCCCGCTGCCCGATGTCCCCGCGATCACCATGAAGTCGCGGTGTTCGATGGATATATCGATGCCGCTGAGTGCGGTAACCACCGTTTTTCCTAGGTGATACTGTTTGCCGACCTGCTGCATGCGGATAAGCGGAGTCGGTTTCATGTGCCCGACTCCATGCCGCGCAGAGCGGCCCGTGCCTGTTCGGCAAGCGGTGAATCCGGGGCCATCTCCACGACCTGGCGAAGGTAGCGGGCTGATTGATCCGTTCTCTTTTTCATGGTAAGCGTAATCCCGTAGTGATAGGCGAAATTGACATAATCCGTGCCGCTCAGAGAGTCCCTGCCGGAAGTGACCAGCTCTTCGATGCAGGCGAAATCAGAGAGCGCGGTGTCGAGTCTGCCGAACATTTCCGGCAGGTAGCAGTGGTTGATCCCGCGCACGAGCCGAATCTCGGCGTCATCCGGATAGAGCATAACAGCTTTGTCCATTTTCGCGAACGCGATCTGCATGAACTCCATCTGCTTCCAGCCGACGGTCTCCTCCCGGGCGTTGATAGACATCAGGGAGCCGTAAAATACCATGGCGAGCCCGTTGCGGGGATCCAGTTCCAGTGCTTTCCCCAGATATTTCTCGGCCGTTACCAGTGACCTGCCGTCCCCCATGTTGGCCCGCTGGTGACAGTCGATGCCGGCCTGCAGCAGCAGGGATACGTTATCGGGGTCGGCTTTGATCTGTTTTTCCCAGTCCGTCTGCGCCTGCAGCAGCGGTGCCGCCGTCAGGGGAAGAAGGATGGCAAAGATAATAGCGATTCTGTTCATTGGTGCTGCTCCTTTCGTTGCTCGTTAAGTGATGTGTTCGGGATCAATATATACCATCCGGCAGGGAGTTGCACCGGTTATGCGACGAACCGGGTGAAAACGGCGATGAAACGAGCGACAGGGCGATGAAACGCTTCCGGCCGCAACAACCGGCAGGCCGGCGAATGAAAGAATGCTTGCATTCAATGCTGATAATGATTAATTTTTCAGATATCATTCTAAACATGAGCATCCGGTCTTCAGGCGGTACAACGCCAATGAAACACGAAGAACAGAAACAGTATCCGGCATCAGAGGTAGAAAAGCTGCGAAAGCGGATCGCGGAGCTTGAAGTTTCCGAAGACGAGCGTATGAGATCCGAAGTCGCGCTCTGGGAGAAAGAGGAACGCTACCGTACGCTGCTGGAACGGATACCCATCGGCATCTACCGCACCACGCCCGCGGGGGAGATCGTCGATGTGAACCAGAGTTTCGTCAGCATGCTGGGGTACCTGGACCGCAACGAACTGCTGGAAGTGAATGTTGCCAATATTTTTGCCGATATCAGCGAACGGGAACCCTATCTGAAGGCACTGCGGAAGCAGGGCGTATTGCAGGGGTATGAGCTGCGCCTGAGACGGAAAGACGGCAGGGTGATCTGGGTCCGGGATTTCTGCCGTGCGGTACGAAACAGCCGGGGAGAGCTGCTCTACCATGAAGGCAGCATCGAGGATATCACGCGGCGCAAAGAGACGGATGACGCTCTGGCCACGGCAGTAGCCGAAAAGGAGGCGCTGCTCAGAGATCTGCAGCATCGGGTGAAAAACAGTCTCGCCATGATCAGCGGGCTCGTTCGTCTCGAGATCAGAAATGTGGAAGACAGCCGCAGCCGCGGGATACTGGAACATCTCTCCAACCGGATCAAATCCACGGCCAATCTCTACGACATTCTCTACCATTCCGGGTCGACGCGGGAAGTCCGGCTCGATGAATACCTTCACAATGTCGTCAACGATCTCGCCGCTGCCTATATACCGGGACGTGACAACATCGGCATCAGCGAGCGGTATGATGCGGTCACCGTGGATGTGAAAAAGGGAGTGCCCTTCGGCCTGATCGTGAATGAGATCCTCACCAATATGATCAAACACGCCTTCCCGCAACACCAATCCGGTACGATCACTATCGATCTCGCGCTTGCGGATAAGAGTGTCACCCTCGTTCTCAGAGATAACGGCGTGGGTATGCCGAAAGCGGAGGAGGCGGCTACGACCGGAGGCATGGGAATGCGGCTGGTGCGGATGATGGTCGAACAGCTGCACGGATCACTGTCACTGGCAGGCGATACGGGAACGACGGTAACGGTTGTCGTTCCCTGCGAGGAGTGCGGCCTGTCCAACGGGCGACAGGAGCAGGAAGAGGATAGAGCACCATAAACCAGAACAAACCGGGAGATGACAATGAAGACGAGATGTTTACTCGTTACGGTTTTCGCCGCCCTGCTTGCAGGGTGCGCCACGGAGCAGAGCGGTGACAACGTACTCTCAAGACAGGAGAAGAAGGAAGGGTGGGTGCTGCTCTTTGACGGCAGCACAACCAGGGGCTGGCACGGCTACAATAAAAAGGAGATGCTGCCCGGCTGGATCGTCGAAGACGGCGTCCTGGTGGGACTCGGCAAAGGCGGGGATATCGGCGGCGACATCGTTACCGATGATATGTATGACAATTTCGAACTGGCCCTGGAATGGAAAATCGCGGAAGGGGGGAACAGCGGTATTTTCTATCATGTGGTAGAGGGCGAGCAGTACAGCGCACCCTACCAGACCGGCCCCGAATATCAGCTTATCGATGATGTCGGCTTCCCCGGCGACCTCGAAGAGTGGCAGCAGGCGGGTGCCGATTATGCCATGCATCCGGCGAATGACGAGAAGGTGCTGAAGCCGGTGGGTGAATGGAACACGGCCCGCATCGTGTTCGATCACGGCCATGTGGAGCACTGGCTCAATGGCCGGAAAATCGTCGAGTTTGAAGCATGGACGGATGACTGGAAAGCGAAAGTAGCGGCGGGCAAATGGAAAGACTATCCCGATTACGGGCTGGCGGAAAACGGCTCCATCGGGCTGCAGGATCACGGGAGTCATGTCTATTTCAAGAATATTAAAATCAAAAGGCTCGATTAGGGTTGGATTATAATGGGCATTGGCGATCTGAACATTCCGGTGAACCATGGAAAGGCCGTTCTGGCGGCCTTTCTTTTTAGTGTCACCCTTTCCGCGGCTGCTTCCGATATCCGGATTATCTCCCGCCTTGACTACTATACGAACGAAGACGAGGCGGAACTGCTTGTCCTGAATCGTGGCGATACGGCCCGGTACGGGCTGAGAGTGGATGTGCGGCTTGGATCATCCCTGCACTCCCGCACCCTCTCTCTCGAGCCCGGAGCCGCCGGCAGCATCACCGTCCCGATTGCCGGGCTGGGAACGGGCAGTCACCTGATGTACTGCCGCTGCGCCGGGCAGGACAGTATCCCGGTGGAGGTGCGCGTGCTTCCCCCGCGCAGCAACGCGGTACAGATCGACCGGCTGAGCGGCGGACTGATTGTGAATGCGCTCCCCTTCGTCCCCTTCGGTTTTTACACGTATTCCCCGGTAGAGCCGGAACTGCCCGCTGAAGAGAGAACCAGCGGATTCACCATGATGTCGCCCTACCAGAACATCGAGCGGAACACGCGGGATCAGCGGCGGGCCTACATGGACCGCTGCGCCGAACTGGGCATGAAGGTGCATTACAATCTGCTCTCGGTGGCGGGCGGGGGCGGCATCGGGAGCGCCCGGGCGCCCGGAAGGACGGAGGCGCAAAAACGGCAGCTGCTGATCGAAGAGATCACCGCCTTCAAGGATCATCCGGCGCTTCTCGCCTGGTATATCGCCGATGAACCGGTGGGACAGTATGTGCCTCCCGAAAGGCTGATCGATACATACCGGCTGATCAAACGGCTTGACCCTTATCATCCGGTCAGCATCGTGTTCATGACCCCGTCACAGGCCTTCCGTTACCGCGATGCCATGGACATCGTCATGGCCGATCCCTATCCCATTCCTCATGGGTCCGTTGAGGAGGCGGGGGAGGCCGCAGCCCGCCTGCGGCAGGCATTTTATCCCGGCAAACCGGTGTGGATCGTTCCCCAGGCCTTCGGGGGCGGGGAACACTGGATCCGGGAGCCGACTCCCCGGGAGATACGGGTCATGACCATGCTTTCGCTCATCGAAGGAGCCACCGGGATTCAGTATTTTATTCGCCACGGACGCAACGGATTTCCCAAGTCGACCGCGGTCTGGCACGAGTGCGGCGATCTGGCCCTGGAAACCGCCTGGATGACCCCCTTCCTGGTGGACTTCAGCCTGCGGCCGGCGCTGCGGACGTCCTCTGAAACAATCCATGCCGCGGCCTGGCGGCGGGGAAATCGGACCCTGGTCCTGGCGGCTAACAGCGAAAACCGGCCGGAACAGCTGCGGATCGCTCTGGAGGACACGCTTGTCAACACCAGCGCTCTGGTGCTGTTCGAGAATCGGCGGGTGCGGGTGGCCGGCGGTGTTATCGATGACATGATCGACGCCCTGGGAACCCGGGCCTATGTATTGAGCGGCGACACGGCGCAGGCGGCCGCTGATGTGGAAAATCTGCTGCTCAACGGCGATTTTGAGAACAATCCCGTGGCGGGAGTACCCGCGGGCTGCTACGTACGGGCCGGCCGTGACCGCGGGGCGACCTATTTCACCGACACCAGACACCCCGGCAGCGGCGACTGCAGTCTTTCGCTGGTGACGCCGGAGCCCGAAGGCGGCGTGAGCGTTGATCTTTTCCCGGCCCGGCTGGAACCGGGGCAGGGATACCGGCTGTCCCTGATCGCCCGCGGCTACGATCATGCCGGGGGCGTCAGGCTCCCCGGGCCCTCCGGTTTTCTGAAACGGCTCTTTTCCGGTACATCCAGCGACGCGGGCCCGGCCCGGCTGCAGGTGCGCCTGGGGGTGCTTGCCGACACGACACTGACCCTCAGCCGTGATTGGAGGGAGTACGTGCTCCGCATTCCCGCGATTCCCGGCCGGGAGAGCATACGCACCGGTCCCTCACTTTCCCTGCGGAATCGGGGAACCGCCTGGGTTGACCGCCTGAGACTGATCGCCGATCCGCTGATCACCACGGAGATCAGGGGCGAGGAGCACGCCCTGCGTGTCACGCTCTCATCCGCTGACACGGGAGAGATCTGTTACACCCTCAACGGCATGCCTCCCGACCGCACCTCGACGCTCTATGAAGGGCCGTTTATCGTCCGGAGCACACCCGTGATCCAGGCGGCGGTGTTCGATAACGGCAAGCAGAGGGGCAGTTCCCGGAAACGGGTGCTGATGCACCAGGGCTTCGGCTGCGGCGTGACGTACCGGACAGGGTATTCGGACGCCTATCCCGGCAATGGTGAGCTGACACTGACCGACGGAGAGACCGCCGGTACCGATTTCAGGGATCGCCGCTGGCAGGCGTTTCTCCGGAATGACTGCGATATCATTGTGGACCTGGGCAGAACAAGAACCGTGGGCCGGGTCCGGATACGGTTTCTCCAGGATATCCGTTCCTGGATCTTCCTGCCGGAACGGGTGATCGTTTCCGTCTCCGCTGACGGCTCGGTATACACACCGCCCCTTGAAGAGGAAACGGATATTCCGGCGGAAGAGACCGGCCCCCTGATTCGTACATACAGCATCGATATTCCAGGGCGGGAAGTCCGCTATATCCGGATCAGGGGCGTCAGCCGCGGCGTTTGTCCGGCATGGCATCCCGGCGCCGGGGGCGATGCCTGGCTGTTCACCGACGAAATAATCATTGATTAGGATACCAAGATGAAACCGACACTCTCCGGAATTATCGTTGCGGCCGTGCTTGCGGGATATTCGGCCCCGGCCGTGCCCCAGGATACCTGGATCTCCGGATTCGGCCGGAAAATCGCCGGGGAAACCATATCATATCACTCCCCCCAGCATGACGGAACACGCAGTCTCCTGGTCAGGTCTCTGGCGGCGGATCGCGGCATCGCCTGGGAAACGGCGCCCGTCCCCGCGGCCTTCAGCGCGGATACCGCGCTGTTCGTCTGGATGTTCGGGCTCGACGTCAATGAGGACAGCCATCGCTATCGACTGTTCATCGACGGTACTGAGACGCTCTCTTTTTCCAATCCGGCAGACACTGCCATGCCGGCCTGGCGAATTCGTGGTCATGACGGCATTACGCTTGAATTCCGGTCGGTGATGGTTGACCGGTACGGTGATTTCATGGGCTACGCGTTCCTGAAGGTGCCGTCATCGCGTGTCAGGCCGGGCCGGCCGCTGCGCCTCGATGTGCAGGGGGAAAGCGCGGGCAGCAGGACCTGGTACATGACATTTGAATATGAGATGGCCGCCAGTATCACCATAAGCGGAGAGCCGGCCCTGCTGAGAAGTGAGAGGGGCCCCATGCAGCCGCTGCGCATTGAAATCGTTCATGTCGCTCCTCCGGAACGGGCGACCATTGAAGCCGCCGGGGAACTGATGCATGCCGATCTTCATCTTGGATACAATTATATCCAGATGCCGGTGCCGGCCGTCACCGCGCCGCAGCGGATTCGGGTCCGAGTGAGCAGCCCGAGTCACTCCTGCCTTGTGGATGCAGCTGTGCGCCCGGTGAAGGAGATGACTCTCTACCTGCTGCACCATTCCCATGTTGACATCGGCTATACCCACACCCAGGCCGAGGTCGCGGAGATTCAGGCCGGCCATCTCGAGCAGGCCATGGATATCGCTGACGCATCGCAGGGGTATCCCGCAGGCGCGCGTTTCAAGTGGAATTCGGAAGTCATGTGGCATGTGGACCGCTACTTGCGGGAAGAGTCCGAACAGAACAGGGACCGAATGCTGCGGGCGATCAGGAACGGATCCATCGAGATCGACGCGCTCTACGGAAACCAGCTGACCGGCCTGGGCAGGCCGGAAGAGCTGCTCCGCCTGACGCGGGCCGGCGAGACGGCGGCCCTGCAGGCGGGGGTGGAGCTGCGGGCCGCGATGATCAGTGATGTGCCGGGATGGTCATGGGGACTGGTTGCATCGCTGGCCGGGGCGGGGGTTCGCTATCTGGCTCTCGGCACCAATGCCGGCCACCGGATAGGTTCGGTTATCGAAACCTGGGGAGACCGTCCCTTCTACTGGGTGTCTCCCTCCGGCCGTGACAGCGTTCTCTGCTGGATTGCCGGCAAGGGGTATTCCTGGTTCCACACCGGGCTCGGCAGTGTGACGGCGGCCCGCCGGCTCGCCGCAAAACCGGTACTGGACTATCTTGAACAGCTGTCCGGCACCTATCCCTATGATATGCTCCCGTTCCATTATAATATCGGATCGGACAACGGTCCGCCGGATCCCGGGCTCCCGGACAAGGTGCGGACCTGGAACGAGACGTACATCTCGCCCCGTATTATCATCTCAACGGTCAGCGAGGCGTTTGCCGCCTTTGAAACCCGCTACGGCGGGGCGCTGCCGGCGGTCAGCGGTGATTTCACCGGTTACTGGGAAGACGGGGCGGCCTCATCGGCCCGGGAAACCGCCCTTGTCCGCCAGGCCGAAGAGCGGCTTACCCAGGCGGAGATTATCTGGGCCCTGTCGGGCCGGGGGGATTTCCCTTCAGGTCTCTGTGATGAGGCATGGCGGCAGGCGATGCTCTACAATGAACATACATGGGGGTCCTGGAACAGTATCAGCGCTCCCGATGATCCGTTCACGCTCAGTCAGTGGGCCGTGAAACAATCCTTCGCCCTGGCCGCGGATTCCCTCTCCCGGGAGCTGCTGGCCCTGGCCGAGGGAAGGCGCGGACAACGCGATCGACCGGCCCGGGGGGTAACGGTCATCAATACGAATTCCTGGAGAAGACGGGACCTGGTGTTCCTTGAGGCCGCATCGGCGCCGGCCGGTGACCGGGTCGTCGACAGCGCCGGGAATCCGGTGCCTTCCCAGCGGCTTTCCGATGGACGGCTGGCCATGCTCACTGATGTGGCGCCGCTGGCCGCACAGCGGTACGAGATCCGCGAAGGCGCACCCTTCAGCAGCGGTGCGGTGAGGGCCGACAGGCGTGGCCTTTACAGCGATCACATCCGGCTGCTGCTGGATGAGCGCACCGGGGCCGTGAAATCACTGTCGGTGGACGGGTACGCATACGTCAGCGAAGAAAGCATGCATCCGCATGCGTTGAACGAGTACCTGTATGTGGCCGGCAGGGATCCTTCCGTTGTGGAGACGGTGACCGATCCTCATGTCGAGGTGCTCGATTCCGGACCGCTTACCGCCGCACTCAGGATCACTTCCGGGGCCCCGGGGTGCAGTCTTCTTGTCAGAGAGGTCAGGCTGACGGCAGGGCTTGACCGGATAGATTTTCGCACGGTTATCCATAAAAGGGAAGTGCGTGATCCCGAAGCGGTGCACCTCTCATTCACCTGTGACGTGCCCGATCCCCGGGTCAGGATGGACGGCGCCTGGTGCTGGTTCGAGCCAGAATCGGGACAAGTCCCGGGGGCGTGCAAGAACTACTACAGCGTTCAGCGCTGGGTCGACATATCGAATCAGGACCGGGGAGTGACACTGACGCTTCCCGACGCTCCGCTTGTAGAAATGGGGGGGCTCCATGCAGATCCCGTGGTGTGCGGATGGATCGATTCCGCTGTCTCTTCCGGCCGGATCTATTCGTATGTCATGAACAACTACTGGGAGACGAATTACCGGGCATATCAGGCGGGGGAGGTTGTACTGCGGTATTCCCTGTATCCGCATCGGGGATTCGATGCGGTGGCGGCCAAAAAACGGGGGCTGGATGCTTCGCGTCCCCTGCTGGCCGTTCCCGATTTCTCTGATTTCAGCGGCTTTCAGGAGGAGGTTACCGTTTCCAACAGCCGCGTTATTGTTACATCCATGGAACGTGATCGGCACACCGGCAGCCTTGCGGTACGGCTCATGTACCCCGGGGAGGGAACCGCTTTGACCGAGATCGCGGTGAAGGGCGGACCGGCGGTCTCAGTCCGGCTGACGTCCTTTGAGACGCGTACCGTCCTGTTATGATCAGCGGCGATTATTTGAGGAGGAGCATTTTTCGGCAGATGTGGCAGCGGCCGGAGCGCAGGCGCAGCAGGAGAACACCGGCCGCTGCCGGCTCGCCGCTGTCGGTCAACCCGTCCCAGAACTGAGTGTACGATCCCGGCTGCCTGGTTCCTGAAAAGAGGGTTCTCAGGATTCGTCCCTGTATGGTGATAACAGCCAGCTCCGTGTATCCTGCGTGGGGTATATCATAGGTGATGGTCGTTCCCGGATTGAAAGGATTCGGGTAATTGGGGTGCAGTGCGTACGTTGCCGGAGCCCGCGGCGGCGGCTCGACCGCCATGTTGGTCGTGTCCAGGAGAACCGAGCCGCCACTGGCATCGTAGGTGACGTCCAGCGGCGAACCCTCCCCGGAGAATGTCTGCGGCAGCGGCAGGAACGTCAGGTCGCTGGACCCGCCTGTATCCCTGATATAGAGTTTCAGGGAGCATACGGTACGGCCGCTTTCGGGAATAAGGGCGGGTCGGCCGTCACATACCGCGTTCCACTGCAGATCGAACGGTGCCGGCCCGTCGGTCAGCGAAACGCTGAAACTGTCGAGGCCGCACGCGGCGATCTCCGGATCATGGTTCTCTCCGAAATCATAGAGGTCCGCTGAAAAAAGGCCCGCAAGCGTGTGGTGCCCGAGGCGCAGTGTGTCCGCACCGGTCCCGTTCAGCAGCTGTATCCCGGCCTGCAGAGCGGGGGGGTCACCCGGAAGCAGCTGGACGTCTCCGATTCGCCATTGCCAGCCGGTCTGCCCATACAGGGCGATGCTCCAGAGCGACCAGATCGCTGCCGTGACTATGAGCCGTCGGCGGCCGTTCATTGGCTGCCCCCCCCGGCATAGCGTCCCTGGAGCATGTTTTTTCTGCAGAGGGCATAGTCGGCTGTATCAACGCGGCCGTTCAGATCCGTATCCTCCTGAAGGTATCCGTTTTTTCCATCCCTTATCGCTTGCTCCACTGCCACCAGGTCGCTGGCATAGAGCATGGTATCGCTGTTGTCCGCGTTTCCCGCCGTGAGGCCCCAGATGCCCGGTGCCAGTTCCTTTGCCGCCCGCGGCTGTTCATAGCGGTCGGCTCCAAGGCTGAAATCATAACTGGCGCTGATGCTGCTGTGCAGTGTCAGCGGCCGGGAGGTGACCGCGCGAAGGTGATTGCGGTGGCGCAGGGTGATGACATAGCTCCCCTCGGGCAGATCGAGCGGGATCAGTTCCCGGCCGGTGATGTCCTTGACTCTGCCGTTGTCGTAGAGAAGCGCGCTTTGGGAGAGGAGCACCGGTCCCGCGGAAGTGTGTGAAACCTCGATGAGTATCCAGTCGACCGCGTCGAAGGGGATGTACACCGCGAAGCGTGGATCCGAGTCGTAGGGTGATCTCAGCGGCACCTGTCCGGCTGCCGCCAGCTCCGTACGCATGCGCGATGACGTCGAGTCGAATGCTCCTTCAAGAAAGATTTTCGTGCGGAAGAGGACATCGGCACCATCGATGCGCAGCGTCTGATTAGCCGAAACGTTGGTACGCCGGGCGGTGGTGCCGTCGGGAAAATCGACGATCACGTCAACCGCGGTGTGTTCTCCGAGGCCGAAATGAAGCACCGGACTGTTCTCCGCGAGGTATCCGTTGCTGCTGCGCGTCTCCCGGAATCCGAGACGGTTGGCTCCTGCCTGATAAGCCGGGTAAATGGTCACTTTCGACCCGAAGGCGCCTGCCTGTCCCTGCCGGGAGGTCAGTTTTATTCTCAGCCAGTTGTTGCCTGAGACAAGGTTGTTGCGAAAGAGCATCGCGATGGTGTCGCGGTCGGCCATGGCAAAATCGATATCGCCGTCATTGTCGATATCAGCGAAGGCGATGCTGCGCGGGTCCTTCACCGCCGGCCGGTGCAGGACCGGTCCGGGCTGGAAGGATCCATGGCCGTCATTGAGGTAGCAGAGCGAATCGCCGGCGAACACCAGGTCCAGGTCGCTGTCGTTGTCGAGGTCGGCGAATCCTCCCATGTAGCCGCTGACATCTGACCATGACCTGTCGAGCAGGAAGAACCCGATCCCGTTGTTCCGATAGAGATAGGCCATGCTGGGCGGGCCCTCCGAAACGAGCAGCATGTCCAGGTCGCCGTCGCAGTCGATGTCCCCCATGCTGATGCCGTCACCGGCACGGTGGGGTATGTCCATGACGCTTTCAGGGGGAATCAGGGAAAAATTCCCGAAATTATCATTGCGGAAAACAACCAGTCCTCCGGTTCTGTTCGCGGCGATGATGTCGATATCGCCGTCCCCGTCATAATCGGTGTCAGTGGTTCCCTGTCCGGCGCGGGTGTTCTTCAGCAGTTCACCGCCGCTGCTGGTGAACACACCGGATCCGTTATTGAGATACAGCTCATTCGACCCCGAGGCCGAATCCGCTGATCCCAGGTAGCCGGTGATGGTGAATATATCGAGATCACCGTCACGGTCGAGATCGAAGGCCGCAGTACTGCGCGTTTCCCGGTTTGTTGACATAATGTCGGGGCTGAGGTGGGTAATATCGGTGAAATGGCCTGATCCGTCGTTGATGAGAATGTTGTTGTGTTCGGGTCCGGTCCGGCCGATGGCATGGGTAGTGCCGTTAACGATATCGAAATCGCCGTCATTGTCAAGATCGGCAAAACAGGCGCCGTGCGACCCGCCGTCATAGTCCGCGGCTCCCCGCTCCTGCGCCTCTTCGCTGAGCCGTCCCGATACGGGATCGTTGATATAGAGGGCCTCTGCCAGCGGATAGATCCAGAGCCGTGTGATGTAGATATCCGGTGTGTTGTTGCCGTCAATATCGGCGAAGAAAACTCCGTGCGTGCCGATGCCGGTATTGTGGAGACTGTCTGTTATGTTGGTGAAGGAGAGGATCGTGGCCGGTGTCATTTCGCCGGGTCCTGTGCCGGGAACCGTGTCCCGCCGCCTCGTCAGTCCGGGCGAAATAAGGGACAATATGCACAGGGCCAGCGCAAGCGGCCCTCTCAACTGTTTCGCCATAGCGGTTCGTGTCATGGTAGTGTGAAATGCGGACGCCGGGTCAGCGTGTCACCGTTACTTTTCTTTTGGCGGTCTTCCCGCCCGCATCGAGTACAATAATATATATTCCCGATCCGATTGCCGCACCCTTTGCGTCCCGGCCGTCCCAGACCATTGTATGTCTGCCCGCGGCCATGTTCCCGTCCGCCAGGACACGGATCTTCCGGCCGAGGATATTATAAACGGCAAGTGTGGCATGTGTTTCTTCCGTAAGGGACCAGGCAAGCGCGGTGCCGGCGTTGAACGGATTGGGGTAATTGTTTTCCAGGCCAAAGAATAGTCCATGGTGATGAGGGGCGGAGAAGAGCACGTCATCCGCTCTGTCCGCGGGTTCCGTGGAAAGGATGACAGCCGTCGACATGGATGGGGAACCGCCCTCCGGAACGAGATCAACGATCAAGGTGTCTCCCGCCTGCCAGCCCCCGGGAAACGTGCCGCACTGAACCATCCAGTACCCCCCGGAGATACCGCATCCCGGGGAACGCTCAGTCAGCTCATTGCCGCTGCCGGATCGCAGCCTGGCGGCAAACCGGAAATCAGGGGCGGCTGCTGACCCCTGCAGCGCCACACGCCCCCACACCAAGTGGGGCCCGCCGCCCGTGGCGGTATTGCCGATGACATGCGGCGCGGCCGCAGCGATCTCTTTCTGCACGGATTGTGTCGGCCAAACCGACGGTGTGGTGACATTGACCATGTATGGATAACCCGGTACGACTGCGAAATTACTGAAGGGCAGCTCAGGGACATACTGAACGTATGTCTGCTGAGCATTGTCCCAGCAGGCGAGGCTGTTGGCGCCGGTGATCGAGTTTACAAGGGATGCTGCCGAGCTGATGTCGCTTCGGGAGAGCGGCAGGGTAATGAAGTTAAAGTCGGTGCCGGTGGTCGTCACCAGCGAGAATGCCGTTTCTCGATATTCCCCGAGGAGTGTGAATGTGCCGTTTTCGGTCACATTCACACCATAGGCATGGGGGCTCGATACAGCGAAATTGCTGCTGGGAATAGTCGGTATATACTGCCGGTATCCCTGGTTCGCCGTCTGCCATTCACTCACACTGGAGCAGCCGGGAACCTGCTGCCGCAGATCACTGGCGTATTGTATATTCGGAGAGAGGGATTGCAGGGGGAGTCCGATCATGTTCAGATCAGTGCCGGGGGTGACATGCAGTGCATAATCTATCTTGCCGATAATGCGCGATTCCCGGCTTTCTTCGGAGGCATTGACGGCAGTGATGATGTAGAACGCGTGTTGGTCAGGATCACTCAACGGCGCAGAGGTGTCCGTCCACTGGACACCGGAGACGGCGGGGTTCTCATCGGTGACCATCACGGCGATCCTGTTGGTTCCGTTGACAACATCGGGAGTAAAGGGAAGCGTGGTGCTTCGGTAGATGTTGTACCCCATGATGCCGGGCATATCGTTCCAGGAGATCATGATGCGGGTGTCACCGGTCTTCTGAAGGCCGGTGATCCAGGGAGGATCGATGCCGAGAATCGCCATCGCGGCCTGCTGTGGATTGTCGCTGATCAGGATAATGTCGAGGGTGTCCTTGCCGCCGGACGCTGAATCGATGAACGAGGCGACCATGTGTTCCCCGGCAGCCCAGCCGGCAGAGAAAAGCGCGCAGTCAACCCACCAGATACCGTCCGCGTACCCGCAGGCCGTGCTGTTTTCAGTAAGACGATCGGAACTCTGGGACGGTATATAGGCGGTAAAATGCAGTGTACCGTTTTCGGGTGGCTGGCCGTCTTTCGTTTCGACGCTGCCGTATACCCGGTGTGATAGATGACGGGATCCGTTGCTGAGGATCAGTTCCTGCTGTGTCTTGCGGACCCAGCCCCGGCTGGGATTCTCCAGAAGAGAGATAACCGGCGTGCCCGGCGTATTGTCCCTGTAGTAGAACGAGACGATATTCATTTCGGCCGGCATGACAATCTCACTGATATGCTGCCATGTATACGGATCCGCTGAAAAGGAGCCTGTGGACGAACTGGTAGAGAGCAGCACGGTGACCGGATTGCCCAGAACTCTTGGTTCACCGTAGATGTTCTGAAGCTGGATGGTGATTTCAGCCGAGACCGTACCGGCGTATAGTGATTGGGGGGTGCTCAGGAAGGTGAGCTGCTTGAGAAAATCGGTGGTGGCGGTTCGGTCGGTTGAGATGCCGCTTATCCCGAAAGCGCTGGTGGAAATAATCCGGTAATGATATTCCGTGTCCGGATTCAATCCCGTGACCTGAACCGAGTGGACGGTTGTCATCGCTGTGTCGGTGCCGGTAGAGGAAGCGTATGAACTGCTTTGTCCGTATTCAATACGGGAATCCGAGGGAATATCGGTGGTCCATGTGATCATGAACCCGTTGCTCTGAATGTCGGTGACCGATACGCCTGAAATAACCGGGTAGTCAGGCGTCGTGTATCCTCCGGGTGAATAGTAGTTCCAGTTCTGTTTCAGTCTTGTATAGAGGGGATCATCCCATTTTGCCGGCTTTGCCTGATGGAGATTGGCTTCCGTGTTTCTGTAGATCCGTATCCAGAGGCCGGTGTCCGTGGAATCACAAATGACGACTTCTTCCCTGGTATCGCCCGTGATGTCCGCTACATAGGTGAACAGCGATCGGACGCTGGTGAACGTGTCACCGGTGGTCCAGACCGCCCGTCCGGTTTTGGCGTCGAAAACACCGATATTCCCGTGGACATGCCGGGACTGGGCCGCGCTGTACTCCTTTTTTGTGCCGAACCAGTCGATGGTCCAGATCATCTCCAGGCCGTAATTGTTGCTGATGGAGTGGAATCCCGGCGGCAGGACAACGCCGGTCTCGTAGGTGGCGATCTGGCTTCCTTCAGTATCGAACATCCAGGGCTGCTGGCTTCGGTAGTCGTCTCCCAACCGGGATCTCAGCCAAATTTCCCCGAAGGATCGGGTGGTGTCGAAATTCCCGATGGCAATGTTCTGGGGCTCCCGGTCAGAATTGTTGTTAAAGGATGTGGTTTCATGCCGCCACACTATGGGGGCTGTATGGCCGCTGCTTATCAGTGTGGTATTCCACTCGTTGGTGTTGCCGTTGTGGTCTTCTTCCACCACGATCCATTCGATTCCGGGAATGTCCGGACGCAGGTTTCCGGCAGCGACCGCGTCGAGGTGGTCAATGAACTCGGCGCTCTTATCCGTTGGGACTTTGCGGGCCTGCACCCACTCCTGTGGATACGAGAGAGAAATGATATCGCCGTTATCGTCGATCATATTGCCGCCGACGACTTCATCCTTCCCGTCACCGTCGATATCAACCGCGAGGAAGGGGCCGTGCGCCTGCCCCCAGTATCCTTCATATATGCTGTCGGCCACTGCCGGATCGGTTCCGAGATCCCGGTTTTGTTCCACCCGCTGCGGCCATATTTCGGTTCCGTTTTCCAGATTTATCGCGAATACCGTGCGGTTCACGTAGTATTCATACCCGCTGTGTTCAGGAGTGATGTCCGTGGTCTGGAGGATGGCGTCCCTGTCGCCCTGACCCCTCAGGTTGGCTGCGGAAATATGTGAGAGGATGCTGGTCGAGTCCGCGAGCGTATATTGATAGGTCCGTTCGATGCCCCCGGTGCGGGCGTTATAGACGATGACCCGGTTTTCAGTATCGAGTGCGGCAATTTCCACCTGTCCGTCGCCGTCGAAATCACCGGCACAGTGTTTCGCTCCCGTGGTCCCGTTGGGAAGCGCAACGGGTTTCTCCCAGAGTTTATTCCCAAGATGATCATACACATAGAGCTTGTCCGGGGTTCTGAAGGTAAAATCGACCCATCCGTCATTATTGACGTCCACCGTGAAAAATGTTTCGCTGAATTCCGGCGATCCGGTGTCGATCCGGAAAGAGAAGGGGTTGGTCGGATAAAGGGATGACTGCGCCTGCAGGGCTGACGCCAGCCAGAAACAGGCAGCGGTTACCGCCGTTATTATCGTGTATGCCGATCGGTGCATAATCGCCCGGAAACATCGTCCCTTTACAGTATTACATCAACAATTCCTACAATATATATATACAGCGTCCTGTAAGCAAATAAAAAACACGATAACAGCCGGGCGGCACACTGCGGGCACGGATATAATCCCCCTCGCATTTGATAAAAATTCCTTGACAAACCAAAATATTTTCTTAAATTTAAACATCCTTAGTATGTTCTGACCAAGTAAACAGGAGTGCCATTCAGCAGCGTTTTACTCATCGACCGGCCGCCAGGCAATTTTCACATCTCGATTCGCAGTACTGAACATAACGATTTCACGGTTTCAAAATACATGCATCATACTTCCTGTATGTAAGCCCGCTTTTTATATCGTACGGAATCCCGGATGAAATAACGTCAGTTTTTTTATACATAGTATTCATAATATGTGTTCTGGGTGCTTGTTGTGTCGCTGGTGATCTCAGCCAATTGGGAGAAACAGGTAATGGAAATTGATCAATTAAAGAAAATGAAAATCGCGGAACTGAACTCGCTCGCCCAGGAGATGGATATACAGGGATGTTCAGGTCTCAGAAAACAGGAGCTGATCTTCAAAATACTGGAAGCGCAGACGGAATTGGACGGCAACACTTTTTCCGAAGGAGTGCTCGAGATTCTGCCTGACGGATACGGATTCCTGAGATCGGCGGATACCAACTATCTGCCCGGGCCCGATGATATCTATGTGAGCCCCTCCCAGATCAAGCGGTTCAGTCTCAGAACCGGCGATGTCGTGTCGGGCCAGATCCGACCGCCGAAAGACAATGAACGGTTCTTCGCTCTCATAAAAGTGGAAGCTGTCAATTTTGAAAATCCCGAAATAGCCAAAAGCAAGATCCTGTTCGATAATCTGACGCCCCTCTACCCCGACCAGCGCCTGGTGCTTGAACATGACGCCAAGGAATATACCACCCGAATCATGGATATGATGACCCCGATCGGCAAGGGGCAGAGAGGTCTCATCGTCGCTCAGCCCCGTACCGGAAAAACCGTGATTCTGCAGCGGATCGCCAACGCAATCACCAAGAATCATCCGGAAGTGACGCTTATCGTGCTTCTCATCGATGAACGCCCCGAAGAGGTTACCGACATGGAACGGTCCGTCGACGCGGAAGTGGTGAGTTCCACGTTTGACGAGCCCGCCGAACGGCATGTCCAGGTCGCCAACATGGTGCTCGAGAAGGCCAAGCGGCTGGTCGAATACGGGCACGATGTCGTGATTCTTCTCGATTCGATCACCCGGCTCGCCCGGGCGCACAACGTCGTCATTCCCCATTCCGGCAAAATTCTTTCGGGCGGTGTCGATTCCAACGCCCTGCACAAGCCGAAGCGGTTTTTCGGTGCGGCCAGAAATGTGGAAGAGGGGGGCAGTCTGACAATTATGGCCACCGCTCTCATCGATACCGGCAGCCGTATGGATGAAGTAATTTTCGAGGAGTTCAAGGGCACGGGCAATATGGAAATTCAGCTCAACAGAGAGTTGTCCGACCGCAGGATATATCCGGCAATCGACATTAACAAGAGCGGTACCCGTAAAGAGGAGCTGCTTCAGGATAAATCAGAGCTCAACCGTGTCTGGATCCTCCGAAAACTGCTCAATGAACTGACAATGACCGAGGCGATGGAATTTCTCCTCGGCAAGGTACGGGGCACCAGAAACAACAAGGAATTTCTTTCCTCAATGAGCACGTGATGCCGGGTGCCAGGCCGCCTTCTGTGCGAAATCCGGCCGTGTGACCGTGCTTTGCGACGCCTGTTTCGCCTCGCCTGCGGCTGTCTGATTCGCTCAAGGAGGCGTCGGAATAAGCTGGTATGAATTTTGCGTAAGCGATGAATGAGACTGCTGATTCACCGGCGGCCGGCGAAGAAATGAAAAAAAACTTGATTTTTTTCTTCGGCGTCGTTATATTTGGCGTGTTAAACAGAGAAGGATTGCCTATACATATATTGCTACAGGTTTTGGAGTTACTACATATCGCTGTATGATTGTGCGGTCTATCCGTTGACCTGTGGTAGTATATATTGATAACCGAAAGATCGGGGTTGATCGGAATTGCACGCGCACAGCCCTGATAGTTCGGTTTTTTTTATGGAGGAACAAAACAATGAAGAAGACAATAACCATGGTGACACTGCTGGTGATGACGCTGGTCAGCGTGTCCAATCTCTTTGCCATCAGCCAGGCAGCGGTGCTTTTCCTGCTCATCTCTCCGGGGGCACGGTCCGCGGGAATGGGAGAATCGTTCGTCGCTGTCGCGGATGATGCGACCGCGATTTTCTGGAACCCGGGCGGACTCGCGTTCCAGACCGGAAGGGAGCTGACACTGATGCACTGTAACTGGCTGCCGGGTCTGCTGGGTGCGAACGGTGACATGTACTATGAATTTCTCGCCTACCGGCAGCATGTTGAGTCACTTGGCGGCACCATCGGCGCGAATGTCACCTTCCTGAACCTGGGTGAGATGGCGCACACCGGCGAAGCCGGCCCGGAAGTGATCGACACGTTCAATGCCTGGGATCTGGCCATTACCCTGAGTTACGCGACAAAGCTCAACGATAACCTCGGAATCGGTTTCAACATGCGCTACATTCGCAGTAATCTCGCGCCCATGGGAGCGGGCGAAGAAAAAGGCAATGGTGTCGGGAACGCCTTCGCGGTCGATGTGGGCATGCTGTACAAGACACCCTGGCTGAAGGGTTTCTCCATGGGATTCAATCTTTCAAATATGGGCCCGAAGATCACCTACGTCGACGCGGCGCAGGCCGATCCGCTTCCCACCAATCTCAAGCTGGGAATCGCCTACCGGGCTCTCGACACCGAGTTCAACAGGCTCATCTTCTCCCTCGAGACCAACAAGCTGCTGGTCCACGGGGATGATCCCTTCTACAAAGCGATCTATACCGTGTGGTCCGAAGGTGATATGAACGATCAGTTCAGATCGCTGGTCTCCGCGGTCGGCATGGAGTATGTCTATGACAATATGATTTTTCTGCGCGCGGGGTATTACTATGACGAGGAAGGCGAGGTCAAATACCCGACGTTCGGGGCCGGTCTGCAGTACGCCTCCTACCGGTTTGACTTTGCCTATGTGGCGGCCAAGCAGGGACACCCGCTTTCAGATACCATGCGTTTTTCTCTGACCGCAGGATTTTAGAAAGCCGGGCACACGTGTAATTATCAACATCTGAAATACCCCATGGATGCCCGTGGGGTATTTTTAATCATCCGTGTATGCTGACAAGCCTTCAGGAAAAAAATATGAGGTTTCGAATTACGATGGCGGCGGCGATTCTGATGGCCGCTGCGGCGGTTCCAGGCGCAGGCGCAGAAGATTTCACGTATATGCTTAAACAGTGTCGTCTTTCACAGCGGAATCTGGTCAAGAGCTCTCTGGTTTCCTGGCGCTCAGGGACGCCGGTATGGCGGGAAACGGGCGCAGCGGCGGAATCCGGGGTTGTGAGGATTCTCGCCCTGATGGCCGAGTTCCAGCCGGATGATGATTTTCGGACAACGGGAGACGGTTCTTTCATGAGCGACCCGGCAGGGGAAGCCGTGATCGACCCGCCACCCCATGACCGGGACTATTTTACTTCTCAGCTGCAGGCGCTGAGCAGCTATTACCGCGCTGTCTCGGGAGGGGTGCTGACCCTCACGGGGTCGGTTGCCGAACCGGTGCTGCGGCTGCCGCACCCCATGAGCCACTACAGCCCCCTGGAGGATGAACCGCTTCTGGATCTGCGGCTGGCGGAGCTGTTCCGGGATGCGGTAACCGCTGCTGATTCAGCGGGAGTCGTTTTTTCCGGGTACGACTGCTTTATCGTTTTCCATGCCGGAGTCGGCAGAGATATCAGCCTTGACTATGATGCGACACCCCAGGATATCCCTTCCGTTTTCCTCAGCGCGCAGGATCTGGCCGAACGCCTCGGCGGCGGCATCGATCCGGACGGCATTCCGGTTGAAAACGGTCAGTTCCATGTGCCTGAAGGGATCATTCTGCCGGAAACCGAGAGTCAGGAGGGGTATGAGATCGGACTGCTGGGAACAATGACCCTTATGTTCGGATTTCAATTGGGGATGCCGGCGCTCTGGAATACCGGCACCGGCAGGTCCGGAATCGGACGCTGGGGGCTGATGGACCAGGGGTCGGGAAATTTCAACGGACTGATCCCGGCCAGACCCTGCGCCTGGACCCGCGTGTTCATGGGGTGGGAGGAACCGGCGGTCGTTCAGAACGGGATCGATCTGCCGGTGTCCTGGACCTGCGGAACAGGACATCCACGGACATACAAGATCCCGATCGATGAAGACGAATACTACCTGGTGGAGAACCGGCAGTATGACGCCAACGGCGACAGTGTCGCTCTCGGCCTCGATGCTTCCGGCACGGCCGTACGGTTCCGTCCGGACGGGCTGATCGAAGCGCCCGGACCGATCGGTGTCATTGTCGAGGTCGATGAGTATGACTTCGGGCTGCCGGGTTCCGGACTGCTCATCTGGCACATCGACGAAGCGGTGATCCGTGAAACCCTGCAGGAGAACCGCATCAACAGCGGCCCGGTCAGGGGCGTTGACCTGGAGGAGGCGGACGGTGCCCAGGACATCGGAGAGGCATATGGATTTTTCAGTCCGGGCGGCGGTTCGGAAAACGGGGTGCTGCACGATGCCTGGTTTGCCGGAAACGAGATCCACCTGCTCGCCAACCGCTCCGAAACCGTGGCCTTCACCAATGACACCTATCCGTCGACCCGCGCCAATTCGGGCGCGGAGAGCCATATCCGCATGAGCGGTTTTTCAGCGCGGGATACCCTGATGTCCTTCAGTGTCGAGAGCGGTTTCATTCAGCCGGGATTTCCCGGCCACCTGATTCCAGGCCAGTTCTGCTGGGCACCGTTCTGCGCCGACCTGGACGGTGACGGTTCCCTGGACATCGCCGCCGGCTCGGCCGAGGGGTATCTGTATGCCTGGAAAGGCGACGGCAGCCCCCTCATGGCAAATCAGGATCACATGTACCGGTACACGGTAAGCGGCGATTCGTTTCTCGTCGATCTGCCGGTAATTGTCCGTTCAGCATCGGGATTTGCCGTGCCTCCGGTGACGGTTCCCGCCGCTGACGGCGACGCGGCGCTCATCGGGGCCCTGGATGTTGGCGGCGTGCTCTCGGCATATCGGGCCGACGACGGTGATGACGACGGGTATGCCGATGTTCTGTTCAGCCGTTACTGCGCGGAACGGCCGTCGGCACTGGCCGTTATCGGAGGCGCGTTCATTGTCGGCTCGGAAACGGGACGGCTGCTTTCCATCGACATGTCGGGATCCGTGAACTGGGAAATGTCACTTGCCGGAGCGGTAACCGGGTTCTGCCGGCACGGGGGCACTATCGCCGTTACCGTGGAGGGGCGGGGACTCTCCCTGTTCAGCGCCGGGGGCGCCGAACTCTGGAACCGGGATCACGCATCGTTCGCCGGCTCCGGTAATCCCGCGGGTGTATGGGCTCCGGGAAACGACGACCGCAGCTCCATAACCGTGCTCGCACCCTGGCAGGGCATTGTCGTCAGTGCCGACGGGCAAGAGATGACGGCGTTCGGCGGCTATGTTCTGCCGGAGATCCTGTCCGGCCCCGCCGTGGGAGATATGGACGGGGACGGCAGGCCGGAGAGGGCGTTTTCAGGAGAGGGCTCGGTGTGGGTGTTCGGACCCGCCGGTGCCCTGATGGATTTTTATCCGCTGCCCCGCATCGAGCGGGAGACAGCGCTTTCAGCCCCTATTCTGGCCGATGTGGATGATGACGGGCTGGCTGACGTGGTGGTGTCCACCGCGGACGGAACGCTGGAGGCCTACACCGGGGACGGGAAAGCGGCGGCAGGATTTCCCCTGGCCGCCGGTTCGGGAGCGCTTTCCGCGCCGTCGGCGTTCGATCTCGACGGAGACGGCGATGTGGAACTCGCCGCGGTTTCCGCGGCGGGATACCTCTATGTCTGGGATCTGGCCTCGGACGATGGTCCCGGCGCGGTGCCCTGGGGCATGCCGAGGGGTGATGCGCAGGCCGGTGCCTGTCTCGACATCACGGATCCGGTGCGGATGGATACCGGCGAGAGTCTGATGCCCGAACATCTGGTGTACAATTATCCCAATCCGGCGGTGGACGGCTATACGACCATCCGCTATCATCTTCGTGAAGACGCGGAAGTCGGCATCCGCATTTTCGACCTTACGGGCTATCTCAGAAAAGAGTTCACACAGAGCGGACGCGGCAGCACCGACAATGAGGTGATCTGGGATCTCTCCGACGTCGACAGCGGTGTGTACTTCTGTGAAGTGCACGCGGTTGCGCCGGGGGCCGAGAAAACCGTACGATTCAGAATCGGTGTTATCCGCTGATGTGATGATGACCGCAGCGATCGCATACAGGTGAGCCGTGAACGTGAAACATTGCGCCATATCATTTTTTATTCTGGCCGGCGGCTGCGCGGCACAGCTGCAGGAGTATAACCATCCTGAACTGTCCTGGCAGACCATCGAGACCGACCATTTCTATATCCACTTTCATGAGGGCACCGAGCGCACCGCCTTTGCCGCCGCGGACATCGCCGAGCACGTGTACGGCCCTGTGACCGGGCTGTATGAGTACCGCCCCGACGGCCCGGTCCATATCGTCATCCGCGACCATGACGACATCTCCAACGGCGCCGCCTTCTATTATGACAACAAGATTGAACTCTGGGCTCCGCCCATGGATTTTCTTCTGCGGGGGACCCATGCCTGGCTGAAAAACGTGCTCGCGCATGAATTCAGCCATATGGTCTCCCTGGGCGCCGCCCGCAAGGGACCTCGCCGTGTTCCCGCCGTTTATCTGCAGTGGATGGGGTACGAGAGGGAGAAGCGTCCCGATGTCATTCACGGCTATCCCAATGTGATCGCCTCTTTTCCCCTGGCCGGCACGGTGGTACCCATGTGGTTCGCCGAGGGCATGGCCCAGTTTCAGCAAGAGCGGTTCGATTATGACCGCTGGGATTCCCACCGCGACATGATCCTGCGCACCGCGGTGCTCGAGGGACGCATGCTGACCCTGGACCAGATGTCGGTCTTCGGGAAAAACAGCCTCGGCAATGAGAAAGTCTATGAGCACGGGTACGGCCTCTCCCTCTACATTGCCGCTGCCTGGGGTGAAGAAACGCTGCCCCGGCTGGCCAGGGCCATGAGCCGGCCCCTGCGCACCGGTTTCTCCGGGGCCGTGCAGGAAGTGCTGGGTATCTCCGCAGCCGAGCTCTACGGTCAGTGGCGTTTATGGCTCGAGGGTGCCTACCGTACCGCGGGCGGCCGCATCCAGGAGCACGAAGTGCAGGGTGAACCGCTGACGGCCGCCGGCATGGCGCATCTCTATCCGGTTTTTTCGCCGGACGGATCCCGGGCGGCCTACCTGAGCTCCGGATCTGCCGATTACATGTCGCAGCTGAATCTCATTGTCCGTTCCCTGGAAACGGGCGGGACGGTCACCGCGGTGAAAGGGGTGACGTCAGCCGCTGCCTGGTCCCCGGACGGCGGCAGCCTCGTCTATGCCAAAAACACCCGCAAGAACGCGCAGGGATCCTACTTCTATGATCTGTACGTCTATGATGTCGGCTCAGGAAAAGAGACGCGGTTGACAACAGGCCGGCGGGCCCGGCATCCCGACTGGTCTGCCGCCGGCGGTATTGTCAGCATCGTGGAGAGCGACGGCACGTCGAACCTCGCCCGCTGCAATGCCGACGGCACCTCTTTCAGGGTGATCACCTCATTTCATAACGGCGAGCAGCTCTTCACCCCCCGCTGGACACCGGACGGAGAACGAATCATTTTTTCCGTGGCCGCGGGAAATCACGGCCGGGACATCGGGGTGATCAACGCGGATGGATCGGGATTGCACTATCTCTGCGATTCGAACGCTGACGAACGGGATCCCCGGCCCCTGCCGGATGGCTCCGGCCTGGTCTACGCCGCTGATCCCACCGGCATTTTCAATCTCTATCTGCTGCGATACGGTGAGGCCGCTCCGATACCGCTTACCAACGTCATCGGCGGCGCGTTTATGCCGTCGGCAGGCGGTGACGGATCCATTCTCTACTCGCAGTACGATGCCACGGGGTATCACCTGCGCCTGCTGCGACAGCCGGCCGCCGTCCCGGAGCAGGACGCCGTCTACCGCGGGCCCTACCGGGACTACATGCAGAAGCGCACCGAGGCGGCGGCTCGGGACAGCATCGTCGTACATCAGCATACCGCCGCTCCCTACAGAACCATGCTGACTGGTCTTTCCTTTCTGCCGCGGGTGATGATGGACTATCCCGACCGGCTCAAGCTGGGCAGCTATTTTTACGGCAGTGATTTTCTCGACAGGATCTCCCTGCTGGGCGGTGCCGCGGCGAACACGCTCTTCGACACCGATCTGTTCGCCATATTCGAATACAGAAGGCTTTACCCGACGCTGTTTCTGGAAGCGTATCATCAGCAGCGGCATACCTCGGCCGAGGACGCGGATTACCGGTTCCAGCTGTTCGAAATTGACCTGGGCGCCGACTGGCGGCTGTCGAAAAGGGACGTGCTGCGAACCGCCTGGATCTTCAGCCGATACGATGCCAAGATGTCCTTCGAGGACCAGGGCTACACATTCAACATGCACTATACCTACCATCTCGGCAATCAGGTGAGGCTTGAGTGGACCCATACCTCCGTGCCTCCGTCACAACAGTCGGGCATCGCGCCGAGTGCGGGCAGGCGGTTCCGGCTGCGCATCGACGGCGCGAACCAGCGGTTCATCCGCGGATTTAAAGTGAACCAGAGTTACGGAACGCTGGTGGAAGATTACGACACCTACCGGTACCTCCAGGCTGAACTTGACTGGCGGGAATATATGCCGGGCCTCTTCAGGCGGCACGGCATCGCCGCCCGGCTGCGGGCGGGTCTGATCAGCGACTCCGTTGACGGGTTCTACCACCTGTTCGCCGGCGGCCTGGACGGCATTAAGGGCTATCCCTACTACAGCATCGAGGGGACACGCCTGCTGCATCTGCAGATGGCATACCGGTTCCCCCTGGCGGATTTCCCCGACACCCGTGTCGGTATCTTCAATCTTGACGATCTCTACCTTTCGCTCTACTGTGACGCGGGCACCGCCTGGAGCGAGGGCTACATCAAGCCCGATGACTTCAAGCGGGATGCGGGCGTGCAGCTGCGCCTCAGCCTTTTTTCATTTTATGGATATCCGACGAGTATCTCTTTCGATGCGGTATACGGATTCGACCGGTTCATTCATATGGAACAGCGGTATGGCCGGGAATGGCGGTTCTATTTCGGACTGCTCTTTGATTTTCTTGATTGATCAGGACCCGGCGCCGCTGAGACGGCGTCCGGACGGGAGGAGTGTATGAAAACAGGTACAACAGGCGTCTGCCTGAGCGTGCTCCTGCTCATAGCGGGGCGAGTCATCGCCGAGGAAGAGGGCCCCTCGCGCCCCCGGAACAGCATCGGCAGCCTGCCGATGATGAGCATTGCCGGAATGGACGCGTCCGGTCGAGAAGGGGGACATCTCTCAAAGACAGGAATCCTTTTTTCCGCGGTGGTGCCCGGGAGCGGTCAGTTTCTTCACGGGGACTATCTCAAGGGCGCTCTTTTTCTGGGAGCCGAGGCCCTGTTCTGGTACGTCAATATGACCTCCAACAGCAGCGGCCGCGACTGGGAGGACCGGTTTCATGATTTCGCGGATACGCACTGGAGCGAAGCAACCTGGAATGCGCTGTATATCGAGGGAGTCGATCCGCAAACCCATTCGCTTCCGGAGACAAAGACACAGCAGTACTATGAAATGATCGGCAAATACGACCAGTTCATGAAGGGCTGGGATGACTGGGTCGAAGGCGGGCCCGATCTCACCCCCAACAGGGACAGGTATGAGACAATGCGCGACAAGAGCAATGTCGCCTTCAAGCGGGCGTCCTACTGCGTGATGGGGATCATGGCCAACCATCTGCTTTCAGCCATGGACAGCGCGTTCACGATCAGAAAGCGGAACCGGATGGAAGCCGGACTGCGCATGTCCATGATCCAGTCTCCCTCGGCCGTTGTGCCCGCACTGAATCTGCGGGCCGCGTGGTAGCGGGGGTGCTCATTTGATTACAGCGAAAAAAGGGATGCAGATCATGTCCAGACAGTGTGCCGTTTTGCTTGTTTTTCTGATGGTGTCCGCGATGTACGGGCAGTCACGGACCACAGCGCCGTTACAGGGTCCGGTACGCCCTTCTCATCCGCAGAAAAGCGGGGAGACGTTCCCGGGCGCACTACGTGTCCCGAAGAAGAACCCTCCCTCTCCGGGGAAGGCGATGATGCTCTCTCTTCTGATTCCCGGCGCGGGCCAGTACTGCGCGGGCTCGTCGAACCGGGCGCTGGTCTTTCTCGGCAGCGAGGCGCTGGTCTGGTCGGCGTACTTTACATCGAGAATGGTGGGTGACTGGCGGCGTGATGACGCCGTTGCCTGGGCCATGTCCCACGCGGGCGTCGATCTGTCCGGAAAAGACCACAATTACTTCATAGCAGTTGAAAATTACCCGACGATTACCGATTACAACAACGCGAAGCTGCAGCAGCGGGATGTGGACGCGCTCTATCCCGAGGATGAGGCCCATTCCTGGCAGTGGGACAGTGAATCGTCCCGAAAGACCTTCGAGAAACTGCGGGTGAGCAGCGATGCCTGGTTCGAGCGGTCGAAGTTTCTCATCGCGGGGGTCATTTTAAACCACATCATAAGCGGCATCGACGCGGTGCGAACCGCCCGCAGCCGGCAGCAGCTGGCCCTGGGGATCTCGGGGCTGCCTGAAGGCGGATTCGTTCTCTCGGCCCGCACGTGCTTCTGATCATCCGATTTTTTTCATGGTCGTTTTTCAGGGAAACAGGATTGCTTTTTCCCGCCAAAATATGTACTTTCCCCATATGTGTTTATGAAACAAGAGGAGTACTTCATGCGAATTCGTATCTTTGCCGTCCTGGCCGCGGCCGCGATTATGCTGGCGGCGGGGTGCGGCCCCAGGCCGCTGCCGGTGAAAGAGATCCCCTACGGGATAATCACCGAACATACCGGAGAGCAGGAGATGACGCTGCCGGAGCTGATCTCGAGGATCAGGAAGGCAGACGCCGTTTTTATCGGCGAGATCCATGATGACAGTCTTACCCATGTTCTGGAATACCGGCTGCTGCAGTCCCTGCACCACTATAATCCGGAAACGGCGGTGGCAATGGAGATGTTTGAACGGGACGTGCAGCCCTGGCTTTCGGGCTACCTGTCGGGTGAGGTAGAAGAAGCGGCGTTTCTCGAGAACTCCCGGCCCTGGGGCAACTATGCAGCCGCCTACAAACCGATTATTGAGTACGCAAAGGCCAACGGACTGCCGGTGCTTGCCGGGTTCGTGCCCCGCCGCTACGCCGCCATGGTGGCCAGGGACGGGGAAGAGGCGCTGGCCGCGCTTCCCGATTCCGAGAAGGTCTGGATCGCTTCCGAGCTGAAACCCCTGGATGATGCATATAAGGAGCGGTTCATGAAGCAGATGGGCCTGGGGGACAAGCCGGCCATGATGGCCCGGGTAAACCCTGAAAATCTCTACAAGGCGCAAAGCATCAAGGATGACACCATGGCTGAAACCGTTGCGAACTTCATGCGGGAGCATCCGGGGAAAAAGATGGTCATTTATCAGGGGGATTTTCATTCAGCATTCGGACTCGGCTCTGTGAAAAAGCTGCGGCTGCTCATGCCAGGCATCACCACCGCGGTGATTTCGATCGTTCCCCTGGATGATTTCGCTTCCGTACATCCTCCCGATTACAAGGGCCAGGGTGATTACATGATATTTGTGCCGAGAGTGAAACAGGCGCGCTAGGATTCTTCGGTGCGGAAGCTCCTGATAACAGGCGGCAGCGGGTTCGTCGGGGCGCATATTGCCAAAGAGGCGGTATCGTCCTGGGATACCGCCGCCGCTTTTTATTCCCATCCTTTCACTGCAGCCGGCATATCGGCCTATAAAGCCGATTTCGGGAAAGAGAGCGAGATCGAACATCTCATCGAGCTCACCCAGCCCGACGCGGTGATCCACGCGGCAGCGGAGAGCAATCTCGATGTCTGTGAGCGATCACCCGGTCTCGCCCATCACCTCAATGCCGTTTCCGCGGAAATCCTCGCGGAGCTCTCTGTTCGCTACGGATTCAGACTGGTGTTCGTCTCGTCCGATATGGTTTTCGACGGCGCACAGGGCGGGTACGGCGAGCAGGACGAGGCGAATCCCGTCAATGTCTACGGCAGATCCAAACTGACCGGAGAGCGCTTCATTCAGGCTGTCGCCCGCGACTATGTGATCGCCCGGGCGGCGCTTGTGTACGGGAAGCCGCTGCAGAGCCACTCCCGTTCGTTCTCATCGGAGGTGGTCAGGCGCGTGTCAGGCGGAGAGACGATGCCTCTTTTCACCGACCAGTTCCGGTCACCGGTGCATGTGGTCGATCTTGCCCGGGCGCTGATCGACCTGGCCGGCGGTCGTTTTCAGGGGGTGATTCACCTGGGAGGGGCTGAACGGACAGACCGCTACACCTTCGGCCTGCGCCTGGCCGCGGCTGAACATCTCGATCCCGCTCTCATGCGACCGGTGTCCATGTATACCGTGTCGTTCGATGCTCCCCGGCCGGTGGATGTGTCATTCAACACCGCTCTTTCAGCGCATGTGCTGGGCAGACAATTGCCTGGATACAGGGAAGTGCTGACATGACACGTCACCGCGGTTGTTTTTCTGCTTGAATATTGACCAGGCTTGTCGTACTTTCTTATATCTGAGACTGGAGACCGGACCCGACCCTTCCACCCCGGAGCGCTCCAGCGGAAGATACGAAGACCCCTAAAAAAATACTGAGGATTGACTTTATATTCTTTCGTGTCTTTCGGGCTTTTCGCTGGAGATTAGCGGGGCCGGGGGGGGCGGCCGGAAACAGTGGAGGCAGCACTGCCTTGAGTTCGATAAAACAATTTAAAATTGACGCCAGGACGGTGAAGCTCTCCCTGACGGCGGATGATCCCAATACGGAGATCGACGCGCTGCAGGATGAGCTGACGCGGCAGATGAAAAGCGGCAAGTCGCTGATAATTGTCGATCTCGCCCGGGCCGATTTTCCCAGCGGCAGTTTTGTAGCGATGCTCGTGGGCATGACCTTCAACGCCCGCAGGAGGGGCGTCGATATTCAGCTGATCAATGTGAGTGATACCGCCCGCAGCCATTTCGCCATGTTTTCACCGCTTGCCTATCTGTCAATCGGCATGGATGTGATGGCAACCGCACCGGCCGGCATCAAAGACAATGTCAAGGATTTCTCTGAAGGTGTCATGGCCCGCGTGGAGCTCGAAGCGGTGGTTGATGAACTGGGCACCGCCACCGAATTCGTGGTGGCGCGTGCTGAAAAGGCCGGATTCGAGAAAATCGAACTGAGCAAGTTCAAGATCGCGGTCTATGAAGCCTGCATGAACATCATCGAGCACGGATACAATTTCGATCCCGGGCATGCAATGACCATCGAGCTCTTCTGGGACAAAGACCGGTTCGAGGTGACGCTCAAGGATCAGGGCAAGTCATTCGATATCTACAACCGCCGGGATTACAATGTGGATGAAGCGTTTCAGGAAGGCCGGGACGGCGGGTTCGGGCTCTTCATCATCGAACGTTCCGTGGATGAGATCCACTACAGCAGCGATCCGGTATCGGGCAATTCGCTGACGCTGGTGAAGTATATCACCGGCAAGGGGAAGTGAGCCCCGCGGTCGAACCATACCGCAACACGTGAAAAATGCCGGCCCTTCAGGAAGAGCCGCCGCCCTGAACGACAATTACATGACAGGATGTCACGATGTCAGGATACAAACATCTCCACCGAAATGGATCAATCCGTCTTCAGCGTTGGGATTATGGACGCCCCGCCGCGTATTTTGTTACCATATGTACAAAAAACAGGGAACGGTTTCTCGGCCGCGTGGTCGACGGTGCCATGCGGTTATCGTCTGCCGGCATTATTGCGGATGTGTTATGGTGTGAAATCAAACACCACGCGCGAAATGTCATATTGGGACCGTTCGTTGTAATGCCGGATCATGTCCACGGGATTATTATATTGAACGGTGATGACGGGATCAAATGCGGTCCCGATAATCCGAACCATCCGGACGTTCCCGTCGGCCCCGTCGGTTCCGTCCGTCCCATCGGTCCCGTCGGTCCCGTAGGCCCAAGGCATGCCTTGGGCCTACGGGGGGAAACGACGAACCCATCCCCCAACCCGTCGATTGGGAAAAACCGTTTTCAAAATCAGGGGGAAAATACGTTGTCGTCGATTATCGGTTCATACAAATCCGCGGTAACACGGCACGCCCGCCGGTTGGGATTCCGGTTCGCCTGGCAGCCCCGGTTTTATGATCATATTATTCGTAATGACCGGGCATACGCGCGGATCTGCACCTATATTGTCAATAATCCGAAAAAATGGGAACAGAACAAGATATAAACAGAATAATGCTTCGAAGAATGCTAAATAAAATTCCTCTTGATTTTCCCCGAGAAAATCCGTAAAATAACATCCGCATTATTCAGGGCGATTAGCTCAGTTGGTTAGAGCGCTGGTCTCACATAACGCCCTAGTAATCTTCCCTTCCCTGCGTAAATAGTTGTATTGTAGTCAGTTGGTAAAAATTACCATTTAGGTTTATTTGTACTGATTTGGGCCTATTTGGGCTGATTGTTGGCCCACATATGGCCCATTTTTTTGGCATTGAATATGGCTCGCAATATTGAAATCAAAGCACACATATCACAAGTGACTGACCTGATGAAACGGGTGGCAGAGTTAGCAGACAGCGGGCCTGAAGAACTTTTACAGGTAGACACGTTTTTTAACTGCCCAGTGGGAAGGTTGAAGCTGCGGACGGGGGGTGGTGGCGAGGGAGAATTAATTTTTTATCAGAGGGCCAACCAGGCAGGCCCTAAAGAGAGTGTCTATGAAAGGATACCCATATCAAATCCCGACAATCTGCGCAGGACATTATCCCTTGCATATGGTGAACGAGGGTGTGTGCGAAAACGGCGAATTTTGTTTTTAATCGGAAGAACGAGGGTACATCTGGATACAGTGGATCAGCTGGGGAATTTTTTAGAGCTGGAAACAGTGCTGGCAGAGGGTGAAACTGCGGCTAAGGGGATGGCCGAGGCAGGTAAACTCATGAAAGAACTGGGCATTTGCGACGATCAGCTGATCGAGGGAGCCTATTTCGATCTGCTGGAAAATAAGCTTCACCATCAACCCCCCGACGAGAATGGGAGGATTTGATGTTATGAAAAGTTCACTTATAGGCAACTGCAGCCAATGTAAAACTGCCCGGGAGCGTGTTGTCAGCTATGCACAGCGGGACGAACCGGTATTGATCGTGGGTGAAGCGGGTACAGGAAGAGAAGATACCGCCAGAGAAATACATGAACTCAGCAATAGAAAAGACGGACCGTTCGTTACTTTGTCATGCCCCTGCATCCCTGAATCGCTCGCACGTTATGAATTATTTGGATATCCTGAAGAAACGAGGTCTCAGAAACATGTGAGGAACATCGGGCTGCTGGCCGAAGCGGATAGCGGTACCGTCTATCTGGATGAAATCGAATCGCTCGGAGCGAGGGTTCAGTCCGGGCTCCTGCGGTGTATCAAGGAGCATATAATTCAGGATGGTGACGGGAAGTCCGCTTCAATCGACGTGAGAATCATCGCAGGTACTACTGATGATTTGGCGGAACTGACTTCCCGTGGCAAGTTCAATGAGGATCTGTTCCTTTGCTTCAGCACATATGTCATCAGCCTGCCTGCTCTTCGGGAGCATCCGGAGGATATTACTTTATTGTGGGATTGTCTTTCACAAATGCTTCCGAAACCGAAAAGGCTTTCTGAGAAGGCACTTCAGGTGCTGACGGCGTATCACTGGCCGGGGAATGTTAAGGAGTTCTCTCATTTTATTGAACGGATGCTCGACGCAAAAACCAGTCATCCTGATCTTGTCGATGAAAATGATGTGACCGATTCGTTTGAGAAGCGAGGGATTACGATCCAAAGACCCTGATCAGAAAATACTACTGTTGATGTGAATCGCAATTTAGAATTATTTTGTAATTTCTGGTCTGCTTAACAGATTTCTCTTGCAATTAAATTATGAAGTGACTATTATCAGCTATACGAAACAATAATTTCACTCTCTTACTGTCCTGTTTATTGACAACCGGGATTCAGCACATTTACCAGGATTCGGATTTTGTCCTGTCGGCACAAGGGAATTGTTGCTATGCTGCCCAATATTCTATTCAGTAGTCGTATCGATTAAACAGCCGATTCATGACGGTCGCACCGGAATGTGTCGGCCTTTTTTTATTCTCAGCGTCATTGCTTTTCAACACAATTCAGTTTTGGCTTGATAAAACATTACCCCTGGAGGCGATATGGATTATCAATTGCCTGAGATTCCCTATGTCAAGCTTCAGTTTCATCTCACAGCATCTGATAATGCGATGCTGCCGGCCTGTAAAGGTTCCATGCTGCGCGGTGTTCTGGGTCACGCGCTTAAATTGACTGTATGCTCCATGGGCAGCGGTCAGATGTGTGAATGCTGTGTGCTGAAACGGCAGTGTGTGTATACTCATTTTTTTGAAACTTACATTGAAAAAGAACCGCCGCCTCTGTTCAAGGGCCTGAAAGCAACACCCAGACCCTTTATTATTTCTTCAGATTTGCGTCAGACAAGGTATGAGAAGGGCGATTCTTTCAGATTTGAGATGACCGTAATCGGCAATGCGGTGGAAAAGATACCATTCGTAGTCATCGCGTTTGAACGTGCGGCTGCGTTGGGATTTACGAAGCGAAAGCATCCTTTTACTGTCAACAGGGTGGATGTGCTCAATGGCTCATGGCAGCCGTTTTTCGAGAACAGAGAATTTCAGGAAACACTTGTTGTTCAGAAAACCGGTACAGACAGAGCCGCTCCCAGCCATCTTACGCTACGGTTCTTGTCACCGACAAAACTGATAATCAATGGAAAACCAGTGAGCGAATTTACATTTCGGCAGCTTGTGTTTAAAATGCTCCGCCGGACTCTCGAAATGGCGCATTTCCATGTTCATGATGCTGACTCGGATTATCATTTCAAGCACTATCTGGATGAGGCGAATGCCGTACAGCTAACACCAGGCAAAATATACTGGAAAGACTGGCAGCGTAAAAGCAACCGGCAGGACAGGCGGATCAGCATGGGCGGGTTTATGGGTGATGTAACTCTCGAAGGCGATCTAGAACCGTTTTATCCGATTTTGAAAGCCGCCGAAGTGCTGCATGTGGGAAAAGGAACGGTGTTCGGGAATGGGAAGGTGAAAATTGATGTACCTTAGTGTCATGGTTAAGCGAATGTATCGGGAGAATTATTATGGCGAGGGTGTTTATCAGTTTTCTTGGTGCCGGGAAATACCAGAAAGTCAACTATAAAAATATCAGCTTTGAGACTGAGTTCATTCAACAAGCTATTATCTCTCAAAAGGATCAAGATTTTTTTAACAGAATCAGGATTTTAACCACACCAACATCAAAACAAATGCATTGGAAAAATTTGAAAATCAAACTTAATGATATAGCGGGTGACAAAACTTCGATTGAGAATGTAATGCTGTCAGAAAATTTATTAGATGACCAATGGACCTGGTTCGAGACAATACTTGCACTTGTCAACGATGGGGATGAAGTGTGGTTCGATATGACTCATGGGTATAGGGCTTTTTCGATTATTCTATCCGCAGCGCTTAGTTTTATCCAGAAGAGTAAGAATATAGATCTAAAAGCTGTTTATTACGGTGCTCATGAAGCTGAAGAGAAGCCTATTATAGATATGGTGAATTTTTATCGAATTAATGAATGGGCCGATGGTGTGTCGCAGTTAGTGGATACTGCTGATGCAACAAAATTGGCCAGTTTAGCTCAAACAGCTGAATCAAAATCATTTCAATCATTGAATGATCCAGAACTGGTCTCAGCTTTATTGAACCTCACTAATATCATCAAGAATGTTGATGTAAATCATGTGCAGGAGAAAGCTGAGCGGGCACTCTCTATCATTAGGAATAAATGTGGTGAATGCAGCGGTGCTGATCAACAGCTACTATCGATGATAATAAACAAATTCGCACAGTTGACTGTTACACCCTATGAAGGGGGAAAATACAATATTGAATATTTTAATCTGCAAATAAAATTAATAGAGATGCTCATAAAACATAAATTTTTAATGCAGGCTTTTACGGTTATGCGCGAATGCATAGCATCCTTTGGAATGCTGGCAATTATGGAAGAAGATACACGAGATCATAGAGTATTACGGAAAATATATGCTGAAAAATTTATTGCTAGTGTTCTCTTGAAATTTAATTGGGGAAACCGGGCTTTTACAGATATGCAGCCTAATGATTTACACCAATTAAAGAGATTTGCAGAACGATTTGTTGAGAATATTGACGGTATCCTGTCGAAGAATGCCCTTAAAAAATTTGTATATAAAATTAAGGATATCAGAAACGGATTTGACCACGCCTGGACTAGCGGCAATGAACGTATTCAAGATATCGAAAATGTGGCCCGATCCGGGCTTGAGACTTTAGCATCGGTAATTAAAGAAGCCCATAAAATGGGGCTTATCCAATAAAAAATGGAGGCAATGTGAACCAAATTAGTCAAAATGTATTTGAAGTAACTCTGGCAGCTCTGCTTCATGATATAGGTAAACCATTTCAGCGGGCAGTCAGGAGTGATTACTCCGCGCTGCATGAAGATGCATTTAAAAAAGAAGATGTCAAATATGCACACAGCTGCTGGACGAGTTCTTTCCTGCAACAGAATAGTGATTTTCTCAGAAAGACGGGAAGAGTTGAAAATTTCGACAGATTAGATCGTCTTGCTTCTAACCACCATTCGCCTTCAGAGGATAATGAATGGATTGTGGCCGAGGCTGACAGGGCTAGTGCTGGTTTGGATCGTGAAAGCTGGAAATCAAGATTAGATGAACCGGAAATTGAGGGCAAGAGTGCACACGCTGTTTATTATAAGCGTCCTCTTGATGCTGTTTTTTCAAGGATTCAATTTACAGCCCAAGCTCAGCACAAAACCGCTGCATATCGGCTTGGCCGATTTTCTGATATTGAAAATGAGAACATATGTTTTCCATCTTGTGAGGATATAAAATTGACTCAGTCCGAGTATCAGCTGCTGTGCGATAATTTTACAAATGATTTCCAGCAAATAGATACCCAGACTGATATGCGTTTTCTTGAGGCTCTTGCATCGTTGATTAACAGATATCTTTGGTGCGTCCCTGCGACAACAATGGAAACGTTTGCGGATATTCCCCTATCTGATCACCTGGTTACATCAGCTGCAATTGCAGGTGCTCTCACACGGGCCAGTGACGAGAGAGGAGAAAAATTTGCTATTAAAGAGACAAAGTTTATTTGGGTAAGCGGTGATTTTGCCGGAATTCAGAACTATATATTCTCACTCAAAGGTGAATCACAATCTCAGTTAGCAAAATTACTGCGAGGCAGATCATTTAATGTCTCGCTTCTTACTCTGGTGGCCGCAAGAAATATTACTGACGCTTGTGGCGTCTCCCCGCTCAATATCCTTTTTCAGACCAGCGGGAAATTTAATGTTTTGTTGCCTGATACAGTGGGCGTCCGCAGTGCACTGGAGAATAGCAGGCAGGGTATGGAGAAATGGATTTATAGAGAGTATTTTGGCGAATTGAAATTAGTGATCGATTCAGGTGTTTCATTCGGAATCGATGAGTTTCGAAAAGATTTATTTTCAGATGTGATGAAACGCTCCAATGAGTCTCTTAACACCGAGAAACGCAAAGTTTTTTCCAATGTAATGACGAAAGATTCTGATTGGGTTAACGCTCAACAGTATGAACAATTACATAATAATGGTGCATGCATTATCTGTGGTATCGAGCCCGTCACTCAGAAAAATATATGTAGTCATTGTCAAACTGCAATTGAGTATGGGACAGATCTGACCAAAAATAAATTTGTTAATATTATTGAAAAGGAAAATGGCAGATATTTTTCGCGACATGGGATCAAATTCAGTGCTGGTGGCAGTGAAATGGCTGTCTCTTCATACGAGATTAATCTTTTCCAGAATGCAGCAAAAGAGAAAGCGATGCTGCATTATGCCAGTTATTTACCGGTAGATGAGGATGGTCAGACGGCCCTTTCATTTGAGCAGATATGCAATCACTCAGAGGGTATGAGCTGTCTGGCCGCTTTAAAGGCCGATGTTGATAATTTGGGCTACTGCTTTTCCAAAGGATTGGGCCGGGATAATTCTCTGTCCCGCAGGATGGCAATGTCCCGTATGTTGAACTGGTTTTTTACCTGGTACCTGCCAGCCTTATTGAAAAGTGAATACCCATCAATTTACACTTTATTTGCTGGTGGTGATGATCTTTGTCTCATAGGCCCTTGGAATGTAATTATTGATTTTGCTGCAGTGTTACATGAGAAATTTAAACAATATACAGCAGATAATCAGGATATCACACTTAGTGCTGGGATTGAACTTTTTCATAACAAATACCCAGTAGCCAGAGCCGTGAATATGGCCGAAGAGAAACTGCTTAAAGCAAAGAATGCAGGAAGAAATAGAGTCTGTGTATTGGGTCAGATCATGAAGTGGGGTGAAGAATTCAATAGTCAACGTTCATTTGCGTGCGATTGGGAACGGCTAGTTCAGCAAATGAATGCTGACTCAGGGACTAACAATAATTATAACAGTATGCTTTATCGTTTTTTTAAGTATTGGAAGCAATCAGCAGACAGAGATACCGAAGATCCCGCTAGGTTAAAACACCGGTTCCAGTTTATATATGATGTTAACCGTAATTTAAAAAGATACATACAGAAAGAACCAATTTCATCGCTATTAGTTGCTGAGGGTACAATTTTTGAGGAGAAACCTATATTTAGATTTTTACCGGTTGGAATTTCGATTGCTATGTATAAAAATAGAGAGAAACAAAATCAAGGAGATTGAGAATGAATGGCTATCAAAAAAATCGGGGCAGAGAGCAATATAAACCTTCGTTTGATCGGCCTATATTGACTGACCCAGAATTATTAGGGACGCCGGCTGAGAAATTAGCGAAAAATGTATGTGAAAGGTTATCAAGTAATCAATTGAGAAAGTTTTATAGTGAGGTTAAAAACCTTCAACAGCAATTTTCAAATGATGAGCTATCTAATAAGCGTACATGGGAGAAGGTGTTTCCCCAAATAAAACTTGTTAAGGCAAAGGTGATGTATAACTCTCAGAGAGACGCATTTAAAAACAATCATGCTTATCAGAATTTCTGTTTTTTCCTTTCGCATTATATCGACAAGGTCGGTTCTGATTTTTCCAGCGGCTATCCTGCATTTCAGAAATTTGTTCAGCTTTTTGAAGCAGTTGTAGGCTATGGAAGTCAATATACGAATAAAAGCTAATTGATACTTTTAAAGGAGTCTAAAAATGAGACTGATTAAAAATATAGTCGTTGATGGTAAAATCGAATTAATTACAGCTCTTCATATTGGTGCAGGTCAGGAGAATGTCCAAATTGGTGGTATTGATTTACCTGTTTTGAGAAATCCGCAAACTGAGAAGCCTTACATTCCGGGATCATCCATCAGAGGGAAGTTACGATTTTTGTCTGAGTGGAGGAATCAGAAAGTAGACGTCAAATCAGGAAAAGAAAAGGGGAAAACTATTTATTATGCTGATCCACATCAATGTACTGAAAAATCATGCAGCATCTGTAAAGTATTCGGAAGTCTCAATCATCACGAGCTGAGAGGTCCTACCCGATTATTAGTAAGAGATGCATACTTGACGAATGAAAAAGATTTTGATAATGCTACTATGATCGAAGTTAAATGGGAGAATACTATTGATCGAATCTCCGGAACTGCAAAGCATCCTCGACCCATTGAACGAATTGTGCCTGGTACACTATTCGATTTTGAATTTGTTTATCGTGTTTTTGACTTAGATGATGATGACGGTGATGCCGATAAAGAGAATTTTAATATTATTATTCAAGCAATGGAATTACTGGAGAACGACACACTGGGTGGTTCCGGGTCCAGAGGCTGCGGAAAAATTGTTTTTAAAGATATTGTCATACATAAGGGGCAAGGTCTTGACGGGGAGAAATATGACAGTTTGCCTGTGTTATTAAAAGCTGGAAAATTATTATGATTTATAAATTTAGTCTATCGCCAAAAGGGCCGATGGGCACACCATTTCGTTCCGATACATTATTCGGTCATGCCTGTTGGTGTATCGCTTTAAAAGAATCGCAGAATCGATTACTAGAATTCCTTCAGAATGCTCGTGATCAAAAACCCGAGCTGATTTTCTCAGACGGTTTCCCAGCAGGATATTTGCCGAAACCGTTTTTCCCAATACCATTTTTTGAAGGTGAGTCTGCTGGTGATCAGAAGAAGATGAAGACTTATTATAAATCCCGCTGGATAAGGCGTGAAGTGGCTCAGGAGTGTAATTGGCAGCTTCGGTACACAGACGATCTAAATATATCTGTATTCGACATTAGCCCCATGCCTCATTTACGGATGCGCAATACAATTGATCGCATGACAGGGACATCACTTTTAAATAGTGGATTATATACGAATGAATTGTTTTATTTCACCGATCTGTGGGAGCATATTGATATTTACGTATCAACTGCCTGGAGTAGAGACGTTTTATCAGAGTTTATTAAACTATTGTTCAAAAACGGCTATGGTAAAGATCAAAGTATAGGGGCCGGTGCTGTAGACGTGACGCGTGATCCGGAACCGGCTGTTTTAGATGCTTCAATTAAGAGTGATCGATATCTTTCTTTGTCCAGAATGGTGCCTGATGTAAGGATTGATCTTAAACAAGCGTATTATGAACTTGAACCAAAATATGGTAAGGTTTGGTCAGGGTTGGGTGAGAAAAATCCATTTAAAAAGACGATTCTGCAAACAGTTCCCGGATCGGTGTTCACGCTTTCACCGGCCAGCGAAACTGCAGGATCTGTACTGTCGGAAATTCATGACAACAGATCGGTCGTTGAAAATTGTATGTCTGTACTTTATCCGCTGCCTGAAGGAGCCGGCTATGTATAAACACTACACTGCGAATGCAGAAATCCTGCTGCCGGTGCATGTGGGAGGGGGGAGTGAATATGCTCTTGATCCCCTGGAGTATGCTGTCAAAGACGGATGGTTATATCATATCGATCTTGGCAACATGCTTGCATCAGATGGTTCATTTGCGAAAATATTTATTGAAACAACAGAAAATGATCAATCTATCGTTCATGTACGTACTATGATAACTGAAGCATTCAATCCTGACATAAAGGACAATTGGCGATTCCGGACCAGGGTATCTTCACAGTTTGAACAGGAATTTAAAAAGAAACTGTCTGATATCGGTAATCAATTAATAGTGCAATGTATGCTCCATGAGGCTGGTTACCCTGTAATTCCGGGTTCATCTATTAAAGGTTCGATCAGGACGGCGATACTCAACGGCAGGGCGGATGCCAATGTGCAAAGTCGAATTAAAAGCGAAATGGCTCGAGTGCCTCGATCGAAACAGTCATCAATCGCTGAAGGAAAGGTTCTCTCTGCAATAAAGGAAAATAGACGCGGTCAAGAGAACTTTGATATTAAAGCAGATCCTTTTAAGGGCGTAAAAATAAGTGATGCAATTTTACCCGCAGATTCTACGATAATCGTCAATGTTCAGAATGTTTCCATCCATGATGAGGCGACAGGCATTCCGATGTGGGTTGAAGCAATCAAACCTGGGACAACGTTCACATTTGACCTGTCTCTCTTGTCTGTTGACAATCAAATGAAGAATAAAATGGGCATTAACGCACCTCTGATTGGAAAGAACGATTTATTGACAATGTCAACAGCCTTTTACTCTGCAGCCCTGCAGGAAGAAAATGAGAAATTTTATCAGAATATAGCTGATAGCCAAACTGCAGAAGAGATCGATACAGTTATTTCTGAAATCCAGGGAACTGGAAATGAAACAGGAGTATTACGCCTCGGTCGATTTTCCCACTTGGAGTCTATGACGTTCAACGGGCCGCTAAGAATGCCGAATCACGCAAAAGGGTGGGGCAATACACGCAATTTGATGAATGGTATGATGCCAATGGGTGTAGTCAAGTTTTCCATGGAAGAAAAGTAATTGGGAATTTACTCATGAAGAAATGTGGAATACTATTAAATCATGAGCTTACCAGTGAACAAAAGAAAGAGCTGCATGATAGAAATGAGGTCAATAAGTTAATTGATTTACCTGATGAACTTGCCTTTATTTGGGCGAATGTCGATCCTGAACATTCGATTCGGAAGGACCAATTGGACAAAATTGAAACATGGCTAAAGCGTACGTTCCAACCTGGCGATTACCTAATTATCCAGGGTGAATTCGGCCTGACCTACTATTTTGTTGATTTTGCATTTAAAGTGGGCCTGATACCGCTTTATGCAGCGACCACACGTGTTGCCAAGGAAACAGTACCGCAGGATGGGAGTGTTGAAAAAATTTCAGTATTTACGCATATCAGATTTAAACAGTACAGGAGATCCGATGACATATAAAACCAGAAAGATGTTCCATACCGTAGTGTCAGCTGTAGGCTTGCTGTTTTTATTTATAGTTATTGTTTCGGTGCCAGTGATGAACGCCGAATGGATAGGACGTATGTTTCCCGGTCTGGAATACGGTGAAATGGGGCTGAGTCATGTGTTTAACAGCGTAACTATTGTTGCAGCAGTGTGGGGTGTTATTAATTGGCGCAAGATAAATGCGTATTTTAATAGCGTGAGGTTTCGTAAAACGGGTCATCCTGTTGATAAGCGCATCAGTGAATGTGCATTGTTGACACCGGTAAGTGGCGGCCGCGCGAATGGCGACCAAAATCGTTGGATATTTAACTACCTACATCCACAATATGTGTATATGGTATATACAGAGCAATCCCGGAGAGCAGCATTGGATCTTCTTAAGGAATATAAAAATTCCGGTATTTATTTTTTTCAGCATGCGGAGGAAATCGATCGGGGCGAATGGATGATTAGAGATGTCTTTGATATAAAAGAAGTCAAAGAAACTGCTAAAGAATTGCTGGAAGAGATGGTTATTACCGCAGGAATTAATAAAAGAGATATTGCAGTAGATGTGACTGCCGGTACGGCGGTGATGTCTCTCGGGCTTTTCCAGGCTGCGGAGGAAATGAGTGTTTCAACAATATATATCCAAGGCAATGAAAAAAGCAATATAATAGAGCCAGGCAAGCATGAAAGTGGAAATCCTCGTTATATAAATCAAGCTCATTGAGTGTGAGATTTCTATGATGAAAAAAATTACAACCGAGAACACTCTCTACCGCTCCTGGCAGCGCGTGGAAGAAAATCGGGGCTGTCGCGGTTCCGACGGTGTTACCATAGGCAAGTACAATAGTTGTCTCCATGAAAACCTTGAGAGTCTGTCACATGATTTGCTTAGCTGTAAATATTATCCGTTTCCACTGCTTCGCTTCTCGGTGCCGAAACCCAAGGGGAAAGGAGTGCGCTGGCTCAATGTGCCAACCGTGCGGGACAGGGTTGCCCAGACAGCGGTCAGCCTGGTTACCGGACCAGCCTTTGAGGATGAATTCGAAACGGTTATACATGCTTACCGGCAAGGCCGGGGCGTGCATACCGCAGTGAGGGCGATATCTGCCCTTCAGGAGGAGGGGTATGCTTATGCGATGGATGCGGATATAGAGGGATTTTTCGACAACATTCCTCATGATCTGCTCATTGAGAAAGTACAATTACTTTTCCCGGATCAACCGCCACTCTGGAAACTGTTTGAGAAGTGGATTAAAGCGGAAACCTGGGATGGAGAACATCTCGACCGATTTCAGAAAGGCATTCCCCAGGGGTCAGTCGTATCACCGCTGCTTGCAAATTTGTTTCTCGATTCGCTGGATGAATTTTTTATCGATCTTGGTTTCAAGCTTGTCAGGTATGCGGATGATTTTCTGGTGCTTAGTAAAACAAGAGCGGAAGCCGAGGATTTCATGGATATAACCGAACTGCTGTTAGAAGAAATGCAGCTTGACCTTAATCCGGAAAAGACAAAAATAGTATCGTTTGAAGGCGGCTTTAAATTTTTGGGAGCTCTTTTTCTAAATGATGGTGTATATCAGCCGTTTCCCCAAAAGAAATCGAATCGGCCGTTCCTGCAGTTACCGGATCCGTTGACACTGAAAACGTATATAGAACTGAAGCATCTGGATGAATGAGTACAGGTGTTGGCCATGGCGACAATTTATCTGGTTGAGCAAAACAGTGTTCTGAGGAAAACCAGCGGCAGACTGCGGCTTTGTAAGAAATATTACCAGAAAAGAAAGACTCCGGGTGTACGGCAGGCGGATGTGCTTATGGAGTGGCCGGGTGATGATATCGAACATATTATGGTATTCGGTAACATTCAAATAACCACCCAGGCAATGCACTATATGCTGAAACGGGGTGTAGAAACGGCATTGTTTTCTCTCCATGGACATCTGCTGGGTCAGGTGACACCGCCCGCAGGGCGTAATATTATGCTTCGCAGCCAACAATACAGTGCTGCTGCAGACCCGGTGTTTTGTCTTGAATACGCAAAAGGGCTGGTTAAAAGGAAAATTAACGATCAATATAACTTTATTATTGGATTCAGGAAGAACCATCCAAGTGTGTTCGGAAAGGAAGAGACTGAGCAATTTATCGCCATCAAAAATACAGCTGAAAGAGCAGAAACACTTGATGCTTTGAGAGGTCATGAGGGCGCCGCATCGGCGCATTATTTCTCTCTGTTGGGTCGGGTGCTGCCTGAAAAGTGGAGTTTCGGCGGACGAAGCCGTCTTCCGCCCAAATACCCGCCAAACGCTGTCCTTTCTTTTGCATACACGATTATTTATAGTGAATTATGGTCATTACTCGACGGTGCAGGATTTGATCCTTACCTTGGATTCTATCATCAGATACAGTATGGGAGGCAGAGCCTGGCCCTCGATTTACTTGAATTGTTCAGAATACCTCTGGCGGATCGGCTGATGCAGCGGTTGTTTAATTTAAGCATTTTAAATGAGATGGATTTTGAGACAGTCGGCAAAGGCGGTGTCTATCTTTCGATCAGCGGGAAAAAGAAATTTTTTATACAGTATCACTAGTGTCCGGTTAAAGGTATAAAAAATAAAAAATATGGCCCAACTTACCTCAAAAATTGTTATATTCTAGTGCACCTAAA
>JAFGRY010000010.1 GCA_016934955.1 bacterium
GCGGGCCGCCGAGAACAGCGTCGATCTCGGTGCCGGCTTCCTGGCTGTACTCGACATCCAGAACGGGACGTGAGGGAACGACTTCGATGCCGACCTTGGAGTTCTCATAGATCTTGGGTAACTCATCAGGGTTGTAGGCGTAGGCGGTGACTGCGAAATAGTAGGCCTTGCCGTTGATCAGCGGGCCCTTGGTGAATGCGTCTTCGGTGATTGTGTAGGTGTTGGCCAGGCCTTCATCAGCGCCTTTGATCACCGGAATCTCGATCAGGGCGCCCAGATCGGTGCTGTACTGGAAGTCCCAGATCTCGGTGATGCCGTTGACTACGTCGAAGGTCTGGAGCTTTTTCCAGGGACCGGAAACCGACTGGCCCTGCCATACGTTGTAGCCTTCAAACTCATACCCGTCTTTTTCATAGCTGGCGGCGGTAACATCCCAGTCGAGGACGATCTTGCCGTCCAGCGGATGACCGGTAACGATCGGCTGCGGGGGAGCGGGCAGCGCGGTGAAGTTCGCATCGTACAGCTTCTGAGCGAACTGATCGTAATACCGCATCACCGTAATGGAGCTCAGGTTGTCGGCGCCCATACCACAGACGAGGGCGAGCACGATGTCCTGGGTGTCGCCGGGAGCGATATTGAAGGGACCCGTGGCGTTACCGAAACGCACGTCCATGGGAGACATCAGATCGGAATAGATCCAGCCTTCGCCGGTGACCGGGTCGCCGGCCAGCCAGAATTTCGTCGCTGTACCCGTGCCGGGATCGATCATCGGCTGCCCGTTGCTGAGCAGACCCTGGCAGAAGTAGTACTGCTCTTCCGCGGTATTCGGATCCTGCATTGCGGGGATGGGGCCGCCGTTGATGAAGTGGAACACGGCCGTCTGGTCCATGATCCGTTTGTCGGTAAGCACGGTGCCGTCGTTGAGCACAGCGGTTTCACCGGGAGCGTCCACAATGGGGCCCTGGAAGAAGTCGCTGGCCATGGCCGGAACCTGCACGCCGTAGTTGTCATCGTAGCCGTCGCCGTTGTAGACGAAACCGAAGCCGTTGACCGAGTCGGCGCCGGAGGCGTCATCGTTGGAATCCCCGAGATCGGGATCGTAGAAAATGGCGCAGTAGGCGTTGTTGATCTGGTTGCCGCCCTTGTTGATCACGCGGAACCGGATGAAGGCGACGTTGTTCAGGGCGCCTTCGGCGCTGTAGCCCCAGGTGGTCTGCTGCACTTCCACGCCCAGGGGGTTGGTGTCGTTGAGATATTCATGGGTTCCCAGATCGTTCATGACCGCGTACAGCATCTGGTCGCCCAGCACTTCCGCGGGACATCCCTGGGCGATCGCTTCCGCGGTCGGGGGATTGTTCGCGTCGAACTTGAACACTTCATACGCATCGGAAGTGTAGTCGTCGGCAACGCCGCTGGGAAGTATCATACCGGGCTGGAACTCGGTGGAGTACTGACAGGAGGCCGAGCGGATGTCGCCGTTGACATCACCGACCAGCCAGAGACCGCCCGTATAGAGAACCGATCCCCAGCGCTGTCCATTGGGGTAGTACAGACCCTGATACCCGCCGGCGTCGGGGTCGTACGCCAGGTTGCCAAAGTTGCTGATTCCTAATTCAACGAGGTTGATATCCAAAAACTTGGCATCATTCCCCAGTGATTTAGATACTCTCTGCTTTCTCCCTGCTGTCACGTCCTCTTTCGCGAACACCGAACCAGTCAGCATCGTCAAAAGTAACACGCAGCTAATGAGGAGAAGCAATGATCTATTCAATTTCATAACTCACTCCTTGCTAATAACATTCAATAACCAATCTTGCGCGATCAGGCGTGCGAAAGATCAGAGTTCAAGACGCAGACCGAAACGGATCTCGCGGGGAGCCTGCCACCGTCCGGTTGCACCGCAGTTGTTCAGAAGAGCGTAGTACCATTTTTCGTAATCAGCAGCATATTCGCCCATGGTGTCGAGATAGGCCTTTCCTGCGGTGGTGTTGAGCCAGCCGTCGGTATCGGGCCGTCCCGTCTGACGGAAAACACCGTCGTAGGACTTCAGGTTGAGGACGTTGATTCCGCGCAGGAACGCAACCATCTTCAGTGAACCGAGCGTAAAGGTTTTCTCGAGTTTCATGTCGAGCTGGTAGACCCAGGGCAGTCTCGAAGAGTTCGGTGATTCGACCGGCGGAGGCGCGTTGAAGCCCTGAAGGCTGCTGAACGCATCGCCGAGAGGAATACGTGTGTAGGGGCTGCCGCTGTGGAAATTGAACAGCATGTTCAGGCCCAGGTTCTCGAGGGGATGTACGCCGAAGATCTCGGGACCGTCGCCTTCGATGGAACGGATATCGATAACCGCGGTTCCGGAATGACGCTGATCGAAGTCAAGCGGGAAGATGATCCGCGGGAAATAGGGATCCGCTTCCTGCCATGCGATGGTGCCATGGGATCCGGCAGCCGAACCCGTACCTTCGGCAATCTGGTAGGTATAGTTCAGACGGGCCGAGATCCTGCTTGTCCGGCGCAGATCGAACGTTGCCGTGAAACCCTTGATCGTGGCGAAATCGCCGTTCTGATAGATCGTCTGGGTCTTGTAGTCGCTGATCACGGGAATGAGATGACGCAGCGTGATCAGATCCTGCTGGTTACGGTAGAACGCGGAGAGTTTCAGGGCCGCGTTGGCACCGAACTTCATCTTGAACCCGAAGTTGTACTCGGTGGTGCGCTCGGGTTTCAGGTTCACGTTGTTCAGCGGATCGTAGTAGAGGCCGCCGTAGAGCTGGAAGAGGTAGGTCTGGTAAGTCTCGTCGGTCAGCGTCTGGGTCAGGCTGGGACGCTGAATGTATTTGCCGTAGTGCGCCGTGAAGATGGCCTGGTCCGTGATCGGGAACGAGAAGCCGAGACGGGGCAGGACATACTGGTACACTTTCGGATCCCGGAAGTGCTCGTCGGCAATGACACCGCCCGTCTGCTTGGTCAGCGAGTCCATATTGGCCAGAGAGTAGTGGCCGTAGTTCATGTATTCGTAGCGCAGACCGGCGTTGATGATCAGGTCTTTCATTTCGATCTTGTCATTGAGGTAGAACGAAGCGTTCTGGGGTGTTGCAGGTTTGTTGTGAATGTTGACATCAACCGCGTTCTCCAGACCCTGCTTGGTGCTCACGATCTGGTCGTCATCGACCTTCTCGCCGTAGACGTCATAGCCGCGGTAGGTCGTGAGGTTGTTCCAGAAATCGAACTCGGTCTGACGGGTCGGGTCGATGTCGAAGGCCCGTTTCTGCCAGTAGTAGCCGCCGATGTCCAGCGTGTACTGACGGAACACGGAGCGGGAGTACTCGCCGCCGAGGCTGAGTTCGTGAACCGTGCCGAACTGTTTCTGCAGGTCGAGTTTCACCGTCAGCTTGTCTTCGTTGTTCCGGCCGTAGCTATTCCAGGGGATCGATCTCCCTCCGGGCAGCTCGTCGTCGATGATGTAGTGCGGGTACGACCAGTCCGCGGTATAGGGCAGGTAGAAATTGCCGTAGCCGATGTCGCGGTCCAGCATGCCGTTGAAGTTGGCCGGATCACTCCAGGAGGCGAACATCTCGTCGTAGTAGCCGCTGTCGCCCATCATGAAGTTGTCTGTATCGAAGGCCCAGTCCAGTCCCCTGGGGCCCCATTCGTTCTGGGTCCGTCCCCAGCTTCCCTGAAGAGTGTAGAACAGGGTGGGATCTACGGTATGGGTCAGTTTCAGGTAAGCCAGGTACGTCTTGGGCTGGGTCCGCTGGGTGTAGGCGTCATTGACCGTGGCGATACCGTTGGGAGTAGTCGAGCGCGGTCTGCCGTTGGTCTCGTTGTAGTTGAAGCCGGCCTGCACGCGAATCGGCTGGAAGTCGAACACGATGTTGGAGTTGATCGTGTTTCTTGAGTTCCATCCGCCCGGCTGACGTCCCGGGGGAAATTCATAGGCAATCCAGGTGGTGTCGAGCAGCCGTGTCGGGAGACCGTCGGCAATCCGCTGGTTGTACAGCTGCGAATTGACCCGGTAGTTCGACACGGAGGTCGCCATGATGGAATCCTGGGAGAACCCTTCGAACCAGGAGGCCGGGCTGTCCGTCCAGTTCCGCTCCGCCGCTACGAAGAAACGGATCTTGTCGTTATTGGGAATGATCGGTCCGGAGGCGGTGATGGCGTAGTTGTTGTAGCCCCAGGAGTAGAGTTTGTCGATTCCCAGTATTTCGTAGGAGCCGGCATCGTCTTTGATCGCCCAGAAATCGTCACTGATCGCTTCAGCGGTGAAGTGGTATTTTCTGCCGCCGGTTTTCGTCTGGGTCATGGCGACGCCTGACATTCTACCGCCGTACTGAGCGCCGTAGCCGCCGGTCTGCATCTGCACCTCTTCGATGGCGCTGTGGATGACCGTGGTCATGCTGCCGCCGCCGAAGGTATTGGATGTGTTGATACCGTCAACCATCCACATGGTCTGATCGGAACGGCCGCCCATCACGTACAGGGTGCCGTTGTCATCGACCACACCAGCCATGGTGGCAACAGCCGCCGCCACGCCGCGGACGGGCATATGCTCGAGATCTTCGCCGCGCATAACCTGCACTTCGTTGGTCTTTCCCTTCTCGATCAACGGTCTTTCCGCGGTAATGACCACCTCCTGCCCTTCCAGTACTTCCGGTATCATTTCGATATCGGTAAAGTTGGTCAGACCGGTCGTGACGATCACGTCGTTGATGGTCATTTTCTGATAGCCCATGTAGCTGACGATCAGCGTGTATTTTCCGGCGGGCACGTTGAGAATGATATACTCGCCGTTGACGTTTGTGGCTGATCCCTTGGCGGTGTTCTGAATGCTTACGTTGGCACCGTAAAGCGGATCACCTGTTTCCTTATCCACAACCGTTCCTCTTATCTTTCCATTCTGGGCCAGGAGCATTCCTGGTATTACCAGAGCCACAACCAGAAGACAGAGTAACAATCTGGATAGCTTTCCAAATCTCATAGAGATGCCTCCTTCGCTAAATTGGCACATCAAACCTTGTCACTACAAACATGACAGATAATTCCTCCCGCTTCCCTTCCTCCCGACTGCATCTTCGTTTCCAGAACCACCTCCCTTCATTCAGATTTTTTACGGTATGTATATTGATCGTATGTATGTCTGCAAACGTAAAAAGCCATCATGCACGAATAGACGGAACCTGCGTTCCATGCGATCGTTTGATGGCTGCAAGAAGTAAGACCCCTCCGTTTCCTGTTTTCCGCAACTGATGAACACTCTCGAACTGACAAAACAGCGTCGGATAATCCGGCACGGCTGTCCGATCAATACCGCTAAATCAAAGACAGGCTACCTCCCAGCTGTTTCTCTGGGGTTTTGTATTTTGTAATATGGTTGAAATTGATATTTCTTAAGCCATAGTATAGGGAAATTTATCGAAATTGTCAAGTGATTTTAAAAGAAACTGAGGCTGATCCGGCTTTTACCGGCCTCCGGCGCCGGAATCAGGCGCTGGCCCGCCGGTCATTCCGGTACTCGAGCAGCGGTTTCTTGCCGTCGGTAACCGTTTTGTCCGTGACGACACAGGAGGTGACATTTTCCAGTGAAGGGAGCTCGTACATGATGTCGAGCATGATCTCTTCCATGAGCGACCGCAGCGCCCTGGCCCCTGTTTTCTTGGCGGCGGCTCTTTTAACCAGTGCTTTCAGTGCCTCTTCCCGGAATTCGAGTTCCACACCGTCCATGTCGAACAGTTTCTGATACTGTTTGATGAGCGCGTTTCTCGGTTCTTTCAAAATACGCAGAAGCGCGTGCTCGTCGAGGGCTTCCAGCGTCGTGGTGACCGGCAGCCGTCCGACCAGTTCCGGAATGAGTCCGAATCGCAGCAGGTCGTCCGGCTCCACATGCCTGAGCGCATCATTGAGGTCGATCTGCCGGTTCTCCGATGTTTCGGCGCCGAATCCCATCACTTTTTTCCCCGTACGGGCGGAGATGATGCGCTCGATGCCCTCGAAGGCGCCGCCGCAGATAAAGAGAATATTCTTTGTGTTCACCTGGATCAGGCTCTGCTCCGGATGCTTCCGTCCGCCCTTCGGCGGCACCGAGACAACGGCTCCTTCCAGGAGCTTGAGCAGCCCCTGCTGCACCCCTTCCCCCGACACATCTCTGGTAATGGAGGAGCTCTCCGTCTTGCGGGCGATTTTGTCTATTTCATCGATGTAGATGATCCCCTGCTCGGCATGCTCCAGCTTGTAATCGGATGCCTGCAGCAATCTCACAAGCACGTTTTCCACATCTTCACCGACATATCCGGCTTCGGTCAGCGTGGTGGCATCGGCGATGGCGAACGGCACCTGGAGAAATGTAGCCAGTGTCTGCGCCAGAAGGGTCTTTCCCACACCGGTCGGCCCCAGCATGAGAATATTGCTTTTCGAGAGCTCGACATCGTTCTTGCCCTGGTGGTGGTTGATCCGCTTGTAATGGTTGTACACGGCGACGGCGATGGTTTTCTTCGCCGCTTCCTGGCCGATCACATAGAGATCGAGCTGCCGTTTGATCTCCTGGGGCGACGGGATAGGATGCACCAGCTGAAGCGACCGGTGGGCCATATCGGAACGAATGATCTCTTCGGCGTAGCGCACGCATTCGTTGCAGATATTGACGCTGGGACCGGTCACCATGGCGTCCACCTCATCGGAGGACCGGCCGCAGAAACTGCAGAGATACTGATGGTCGTCGCTCACGCGCTTCCCTTCTTCTTGATTTTCGGCTTTACGGTGGCGGAATGGTCCGTATTACGTATCATCACTTCATCGATGATGCCGTAGGCTTTCGCTTCTTCGGCCGACATGAAAAAATTCCGGTCCGTGTCTTTTTCGACCTTTTTCAGATTCTGGCCGGTATGGTCCGCCAGAATCGTATTGAGCCGCTCACGCAGGGTGAGGATTTCCCTGGTCGCGATCTCAATATCCGCGGCCTGCCCCTGGGCGCCGCCCAGCGGCTGGTGAATCATGACCCGGGCGTGCGGCAGGGCCGACCGTTTTCCCTTCGTCCCGGCAGCCAGCAGCAGGGCGGCCATGCTCGACGCCTGGCCCATACAGATAGTGGCGACATCGGGTCGCACGTACTGCATCGTGTCATAGATGGCCAGTCCCGAAGAGACCAGGCCTCCCGGAGAATTAATATAGACGAAGATATCTTTCTCCGGCTCTTCGGCCTCGAGAAAAAGCAGCTGGGCGATCACCAGACTGGCGACCGTATCATCGATGGCGGTGCCGATAAAGATGATCCGCTCTTTCAGCAGCCGGGAAAATATGTCATAGGCCCGTTCGCCCCTGCCGGTCTGTTCTACAACAATCGGTATCAAACTCATCGTCTGCCTCCCGGAGTCTGGGTGTCTCTGCGCTTTTTCGGCGTCACCTCTTTGATTTTAACCCGTTCCCGAAGAAACGCCATCAGTTTGTCGTCACGCATACTGTCCCGCAGACGCCTGGCGTTCTCGGGATTCTTAAACCATGCCTTCAGCTTTTTGTCTTCCGCGCCGTCCCGGACGATGAGTTTGCTTATCTCTGCCTCCAGCTCTTCATCGCTCACGCTGATCCCTTCCTGCTCGGCGATCTTGTCGCCGATCAGATGCCATTTGAGATTCCACCGTACCTGCGGCGCCTGATAGCCATCGAATTGACTTCTCTCCAGCGGCTTCCTTGACTGCTGCCCGGACTGCTGCAGGTGCTCTTCGTACATGGAATCGAGGACGTTTTTCACCATCGATTCCGGAAGGGTAACATCATTCCGTTTGATGATCTCGTCCGATATTCTGAATCGAAGCGCCCGCTCCGACTCTTCTTCGCGCTGGGAGGTGATGCGCTGCCTGATGTTCTCTTTAAGGTCGGCCAGTGACGCGTACCCGCCCAGGGAAGCGGCGAAGGCATCATCGAGGGCGGGGAGAATTTTCTCCTCTACTTTGGACACCGAGATTGAATAGTGGTCAATCTGTGCCGCGCCGCCCTCTTCGTCAGGGGGCTGCGTGATACTGAACCGCCGTTCGTCACCGCTTCTCAGGCCGTCGAACTGGCCCGCGAGCATATCACCCACGGGCGGTTTCCCGATCTCAAAGCTCCTGGCTTCCCATTTCTGGCCGATAACAGGGACGCCGGAACCGTCAAGCGCCTGCACGTCACCGGTGACGATATCACCGGTTTTGGCTCCGTCATCGGTTTCCCGCGCTTCCGCTTTCTCCTCCCTGATCAGATCGAGGGTATGGTCGACCTCCTCCCTGGACACGGTGATCTTGTCCTTCTCGACCGTAAATCCGGTGTAGTCGCTCACAGCGACATCGGGCTCCACCTCCACTTCGGCGGTGATGCGGAACGGCCTGTTCTCTTCGAACTGCACGTCTTTTACCGATCCGGGAGCGACGATCGGCAGTTCCTTCTCTTTCACCGCCTCGCTGAAATAGTGCTGCACCAGGTCCTCGACCACTTCCGCTCTGATGGCGTCGCCGAACTGCTTTTTCAATAATGATATGGGGATTTTCCCTTTTCGGAATCCCGCGATGCTGACTTTCTTCTGGTAGCGTGCATAGGCCTTGTCGATATGAGGCTGTATATCGTGAAACGGAACTTCTATATCTATTTGACGTGTGCAGTCGCCGGTAGCGGTGACGGTAATTTCCACATGATCTCCCTGTGTCTAAATGGTTCCGGTTTCGTGCGAGAGGAGGGACTCGAACCCACACGTCCTGAGGACACTAGATCCTAAATCTAGCGCGTCTGCCAATTTCGCCACTCTCGCAAAATCAGGTCAGAAGATACAACAATATGGCAAAAAAATCAAAGGGTTTTTACCCTGCCTTCTCCGGCGCGCCCATACCATCCGGCGCCTGTGCGGCCGTCCCCCTCTTCTCGATCCGCACTTTCTCGATCCGCTGCTTTTGTATCTGCTCGACCGTCATGACGACATTGGCGTGGATGACGGTCTCGCCGACCTCCGGAATATGCTCGAGCATATGAAGAATGAATCCGCCCAGACTTTCAAATTCCTCCTCCTCCGGCAGGAGCAGTCCCAGGGTATCATTCAACTCTTCAATGCTGATCTTGCCGTCAGCCAGCCACTCCTTCTCACCGGTCTGGGTGATGAGCGGCTGTTCCACATCATATTCATCCTGTATCTCGCCGACGATCTCTTCGAGTACGTCCTCAAGGGTAACGATGCCGGCCGTGCCGCCGTATTCATCGACGACGATCGCCATATGGTTTCGTTCCTGCTGAAAATCTCTCAGCAGTTCGTCGATTCCCTTGCTTTCCGGAATGAAATAGGCTTCCCGCACCAGTTCCCGCAGCGGCGGCACCGGCTGACCGGTCCCGGTCCAGTAGAGAATGTCTTTTACGTGCAGGATGCCCAGAATATTGTCGACCGTCCCGTCATAGACCGGTATCCGGGAATGTCCCTGCTCCTGCACCAGTTCGAGAAATGCCTCAAGAGGCGTGTCCTTTTCAACGCTGACAACATCCGTTCTCGGCACCATGACCTCTCTCACCGTGGTCTCCCTGAACTCGAAGATTGAGTGGATCATACGGCGCTCGCTGGCTTTCAGAGCGCCTGTTTCCTCGCTGACCTCAAACAGCGCCTTGAATTCTTCTTCATTGATAAAGGCCCTGTCTTTTCTCAATTTGAGAAACAGTGCGGCTCCCCGTGTCAGCGTTTCGAAGAAAAGCGAGATCGGCGTCAGCAGCAGCACGATACCGGTGAGCGGCATCGATACGGCCCGGGCGAACGGTATCGCCCGTTTCACCGCGATAATTTTCGGTGTGATCTCACTGAAAATGAGCAGCACCAGCGTGACCACAACAACCTCGATTACAAACAGGAGCAGCGGCGAACCGGCATCGTGCAGCAGGCGGCTGGTAAAGAGAGCGGCCACCGTGGCCGCGGCGACATTCACCAGCGTATTTCCGACAAGAATCGCGTTGAGCAGTCTCTGGGGACGGTTGAGCAGCGCAAGCACCCGTTTCGCGGCATGTCCGGCCCCGGTCTTTTTCAGACGGCGCACGTCCATGTCCGAAAGGGAGAAGAATGCGGATTCAGATCCCGAGAAAAAACCGGAAATCAGCACCAGGATAACGAACTCCGCCAGATACCAGATCGTATGGTCCATATCAGATTATTCCATCCGTTTTCAAACGGTCAAGGTAGTGATTTTCCTTCACGGTCATGCGTTCCCGGGAGCGGTCGTCCTTATCATCGTATCCGTGAAGATGCAGCACTCCGTGTATCAGCAGACGGGCCGTCTCTTCGAAAAGGGAAACACCGTACTCCCCGGCCTGATCCGCCGCTCTCTCGGTGCTCACATACAGTTCACCCCAGATATCGTCGTCCTCGTCATCCAGGGGAAACGCGATCACATCCGTGGGCCGGTCCTTGCCGAAAAAATCGCGGTTCAATGCCTGAATACAGGCGTCATTGGTCATGACAATGGACAGTGTTCCGGAAAAGGGTGTCTCTTCGCCCGTCAGCACCGCCTTGACAACGGCCGTAATCCAGCGTTTTTCCGGAACGTCCTCGATATCCTGATAACTGATATCAATCATTTTTCTTCCTTCTCCGGGTACTCGATGCGCGCGTGGAAAATGCCCGCGAGAATCGTGAGGAAACTCTCCTTGATTTTTTCCAGGTCCCGCAGCGTGAGCGGCGATTGATCCAGCTGGCGTTCCTGAAATCTGCCGTCGATAATATCATCCACCAGCCCCTTGAGACGGGCATGCGTCGGTTTTTTCAGCGCCCGGCTGGCGGCCTCGACCGCGTCCGCGAGCATAACGATGGCCGTCTCCTTGGTCTGGGGCCTCGGCCCCGCGTACCGGTAATCTTCCTCATGCACATCACCCGCGTTTTCCGTGTTCAGGGCCTTGTTATAGAAAAATGAAATCAGTGTTGTTCCGTGATGCTGTGCGATGGTGTCAATGATCGCCTTTGGAAGTTTATATTTTTTGGCAAACTCGACGCCCTTTTTCACATGATTCATCAGCACGAGGGCGCTCATGCTGGGATTTAGCCTCGCATGGGGCTGTTCTCCGGGCAGCTGGTTCTCGATGAAATACTCCTCCTTTTCCAGCTTCCCGATATCGTGGTAATAGGACCCCACCCTGGCTACCAGCGAATTGGCGGATGTGGCCTGAGCCCCCGCTTCCGCGAGACTGCCCACGATAATCGAGTGATGGTAGGTACCCGGAGCCGTGGTTGACAGCTGCTTTAAAAGAGGATGATTGAGATTGCTCAGTTCCAGCAGGGAAAAATCTGTGGTGAACCCGAAGGCGGATTCGACCAGGGGGATCAGCCCGTAGGTCACCACCGGAATGAGAAGTCCGCTGAGGGCGCCGAACACCCAGTCACCGGCGATCTGACTGAAGGGAGTCATCTGCATGAATCCCGTCACCGTGATGATGAACAGATAGGCGCCGACCAGGGCGATCACCATGCGCACCAGCTGTCCCCTGCTTCTGATCTGCCTGGTCGTCACCACCCCGGCGACACCGGTAAGGAAAGCGGCAACGGTAACGCCGAATTCACCGCCCCAGAGCCCGCCGCAGAGAACGGCCAGCACCGCCGCAGCGATATACCCGAGCTTCGTGTCATAGAGGATCGAGAGCAGCATCGCTCCCATGGCAACGGGAATGAAATACTCGGAGCCCCCGATCTCCCGCAGAACAAAGGTGAGGATGCTGATGAGCAGGATGACCAGGCCGATTAAAATCAGCGATTTATTGTCTTTTAGAATCTCGGGATCGTCGAGGTTGATGAACACGGAAAAAATATAGAGAATAAAGAGCACGAACCCCAGCCGGCCCGCAATCGGCAGGATCCGGTGAATGCCGCCTGCGTCACTGCCCTTTTCGGACATTTTACTGGCGAGCGAATCGAGCTTCTTTCTGATGTCCAGAGTGATGCGTTCATTCTCGTCGACGATCAGTTCCTTTTCAAAAATAAGCCCGCTGCTGCTGGGAACCCGCGCCTTGATTTGCTGCCGGCGCTGTTCAGTTATTTCATCATCCGGCCTGATGTTCGGGCGCAGCACCATGTCGATTACACTGTAACCGAGCACCAGCAGTTCCTCGGGCAGATCGGCGTCGCTTTTCAGCAGGTTAAACGCCTGCTTCCTGGCATCTGAAATATGAAAAAAATCGTCGTATTCATAAATATTTTCCACCCCGTCCACGTTCACGGCCATCTTGCTGTTCTGCCCCGGCCCCGGTTTCTCGACGTCGTAGACACCGACGGTGAGATGGTCGCGTACAACGTTCTTCAGTTTTTCTCTGAGCCTTGTCAGCAGCGATCCCGGAATGCGGGATCCGGTCCTGAGCAGCGCATCCTTTACCGAGGTGTCAAGCGTCAGGGAATAGGCGGAAAACAGCGTGTCCGCAATCGCTCTCCTGGTTTCCGGACTGCGGCGCACCTGTTCGCGACAGCGTCTGATCTCCTCGAAAAGCGTGTCGATGCGGGCCGTGGCGGTCTCGGCCTGATGATCCATGCGGTTGAAGACGCGGCTGACCTTTCGCGCCGCCTCCTCCTGGTCATGACGGTACTCTTCTTCGGTTTTGAGGATCTCAAAATCATAGGGAGCAAGGATCCGGCGGGTGCTGATGCTGCCCTCTTTCAGATCGGCGAACTGCATCGCTCTTCCGCCCGGGAACATCAGACTGATGGAGACGAGCAGCACCGTAATCGTGGAGATCAGGGTGAACCTGCGGCTGAACTCCTTGTCCCGCTTGAATTTTGCTTCCGTTGAACGCAGAAAGTGCAGCACTATGTTCATGATGACTCTCCGCCGCCGTTTTGCGCGGCCTGATAGGTTTCGTAGGCCTGAATGATCTCCTTGACCAGCCGATGCCGGACCACATCTTTTCGATCCAGCCTGATAAAAGCGACCCCCTCGATATTGACCAGAATGTCCTGTATCTGAACGAGACCAGAGGTGACATCACGGGCCAGATCGATCTGGGTCACATCACCGGTAATGATCGCCTTTGAATTGACGCCGAGACGGGTCAGAAACATCTTCATCTGCATGGTGGTCGTATTCTGCGCCTCATCCAGAATGACGAACGCGTTGTTCAGCGTCCTGCCCCGCATATAGGCCAGCGGTATGATCTCGATTGTCTTCTTTTCCACATACCGCTGCAGCTGATCGGCGGGCAGCATGCTGAATATGGCGTCGGTGAGCGGCTTGAGATAGGGATCCACCTTGTCCATCAGATCGCCGGGAAGATATCCCAGGCTCTCTCCCGCTTCAATAGCCGGGCGGGCCAGAACGATGCGGGAAATCTGCCGTTTCTGAAACGCGGCCAGCGCCATGGCTACGGCAAGAAATGTTTTCCCGGTACCCGCCGGACCGATGACGAATACGATATCGTTTTTAATCACCGCCTGCCGGTAGCGCTCCTGCCCCGCCGTCTTCGCCCGGATCACGCTTTTTTTTGCCGTGAGAATGACCGACGAGTCCTCCTCGTCAGCAGCGGAAGAGCGGCCCTCACCGGCTTTGATCATGTCGATGGCGATATCGATCTCCGACCTGTCGAGCCTCCCGTTGCGGTTGAGCAGAAACATCAGCTCCTTGAAGAGCCGCTCCGCGAGGGCGACATGTTCGGGTTCTCCCTTGAGGATAAGCATGTCGTCCCTGATGATCGCTTTCACCCCCACCGCCTCTTCAATCATCCGCATGTGGGCATCGTGGGTTCCGAGCAGGGAGAGCTGATCGACGCCGCTGAGAGATATGTTGATTGTTTCCATAGCTGTTGACCGTAGAAAAAAACTCTCCCTTTCATGGTACCATGAAAGGGAGAGCTATAACAATCGGATTACTTCATCATCTGCTTTTTCATCGCCCGTGCAGGGCAGAGCGATCCCTGATTCTTGCTACTGTTTCGGAATCGTCAGCACCTGGTAGGGATAGATGAGATTCTGATCCTGGATGATGTCTTTATTGGCTTCGTACAATTTCGTCCACTTGGTGGGATCATTGAATACTTTTGCCATACCGGCGATCTTGTAGAGGAATTCGCCTTTTTCAACGAGGTGCTCGTTCTTGGCGACGCCGCGGGCGATATTGAAGATCTGATCCGAATAAATGAGATCGGGATTCTTGATCTGATCCTTGTTGACGTTGTAGATACGAATCCACTGAAGGGGATTATCGTAAATATCGGGTTTCTTCGCGATTTTCCAGAGATTGTCGTTCGCGACAACCGTGTACTGGTCAAAAATATTCGCAGGCATGTTTGCTTCCAGAGCGGCGACCTTGCCTTCCAGCTCGGCAATTTTGTTTTCCATCTCCGTCAGCAGTGCGATCTTGCTCTCTTTTGCTGTTGCAATCCGGTCTTTCAGGGCACAAAGTTCTTCCTGTCTGCGGAAAAGATCTTCAGCCGAAATGCTGCTCAAGCCGTCGAGTCCGGCATCGATGTCGTTCAGATCCGTGCCAAAGGCCTCTACACCGGCTTTGTCCGTGCCGAGCATCTCATAGATTTCCGTCCAGGTTGCATCGATCTCGCCCTGGGTGTCGGTAATCTGGCCGTTCAGGCCTTCGATGTCGGTATTCAGTGCGTTAATTTTCTCTTGTGCAGCAGTTTCCCGGCCCTGCCATTCCGCAAGCTGAACCTTGTACTCATCCATTTTAATCTTGCGTTCTTCCTGGGCGAATAACGAACCGCTCAGCAGCAGGGACACGATACAGATCACCGAGAAAAGCTGTATCAGGGTACCGTATTTTTTCATCCTTCTCTCCTCCTTGTTACCTCAGTCCTGGCGCAATCGATCTACAGTTTGGACTGAACAGTCTTTTTCTCTTCACCAACTTTTTTCAGTTCGTCCTGCTTGTCAGCGAGTTTCGCCTCCAAAGCGGCTTTCTCTTTTTCCAGCTCTGTCACTTTCTCTTCTGCGGAAAGTGCGGCTGCCTTGGTTTCATCCAGTGCCTGCAGCTGTTCTTCATTTGCGTACCGAGTACATCCCGTCGCCATGAAGGCTGCCAGCAGGAGCACAGAACAAAACACCAGAACAGTTTTCCGAACGCCTTCTCTCATTCCCAACACCTCCTTTTACGTTGAATTACAACAGCTTAATTCCTGCTCAGAAGTATAACAAAAATTCCCCTTATTGTCAAGAGAAAAAACATAACGCCAGATTAATCATTCGTGCCAGGCTTATCTCTTTTATTCCTCTGTTTTTAGGATGGTTATCCCCAACTCATCCAGCTGCTTTTCATCGACTTTCGAGGGGGATTCATCCATGAGCGAAAACGCGCTGGTCGTTTTCGGAAACGCGATGACCTCACGTATGGAAGTTTCACCCGCAATCAAGGTGACCAGCCGGTCGAGACCGAAAGCGATGCCGCCGTGGGGCGGCGCGCCGAATTCCAGGGCCCGCATGAGAAATCCGAATTTTCGTTCGGCCGTCTCCGCGTCGATTCCCAGAGTGCTGAACAGCAGCTGCTGTACATCACGCCGGTAGTTTCTGATGCTGCCGCCCGCTACCTCGGAACCGTTCAGCACCAGGTCGTAGGCCCGGGCCCTGACACTGCCGGGATCGGTCGCAAGCCGGGAAATATCTTCGGGTTTCGGCGAGGTGAACGGGTGATGCATCGCCGTATACCGCTGTTCCGCCTCATCCCAGTCGAGCAGCGGAAAATCGAGCACCCACACCGGCGCGAATGTCCCGTCGGGAATACGGCCGAATGCGGCCGCGAGGTGTCTGCGCAGATTTCCCAGCGCGGCCGCGGTCACGGCCGGCCTGTCGGCGACGATGAACAGGGCGTCCCCGGGTCGCATGCTGAAACGGTCCGTGAGCGCTTCAGCCACGCCCGGCTGGAGAAATTTAAGGATCGGTGACGACGCACCCTCCTCTTTCATCTGAATGACCACCAGCCCCTTCGCTCCGAATCCGCGTATATACTCGGTGAGATCGTCCACCTGTTTTCGCGAAAGCGGACCGCACTGTTCCAGCGTGAACCCCCGGACCGCGCCGTTTCCGGACACGGTGTCGTCGAAAACCTTGAAGCCCGAACGGCCGACCAGCTCGTTCAGCGGCTCGATTTCCATACCGTACCGGATGTCCGGGCTGTCGTTCCCATATCTGAGGAGGGCTTCGTCGTATCCCATTCTGGGGAAGGGCACGGGAAGGTCGATGCCGGCCGCCTCCCTGAATACGGCGGCCATCAGGCCCTCCACGACCTGGATGATCCCGTCCTCATCGATGAAGGACATCTCGACATCGATCTGGGTGAATTCGGGCTGGCGGTCGGCGCGGAGATCCTCGTCCCGGAAACACTTCACGATCTGGAAATAACGGTCGAAGCCGGCGACCATCAGCAGCTGTTTATAGGTCTGCGGCGACTGGGGCAGGGCGTAAAAACATCCCTTGTGAATACGGCTGGGCACCAGGTAGTCTCTCGCTCCTTCAGGGGTGCTCTTCATCAGCATGGGAGTCTCGATCTCCACAAACCGCTGATGATCGAAATAGCGCCGCACGGTCTGGCTGACACGATGGCGAAGCAGGATATTTTTCTGCATGACCGGGCGGCGGAGATCGAGGTAGCGGTATTTCAGCCGCGTTTCGTCGGACGCATCGTTGTCGTCCCTGATCATAAACGGCAGTTCCCGGCAGTCGTTAAGCAGTTCCAGATCCGTCGCCACCACTTCAATCTCCCCGGTGGCGAGATCTCCCCGCACCATGTCCGCCGGCCGCAGCCCCACTGTTCCTTTCACGGCGACGACCGATTCCATACGCAGTCTGGCCGCCCGTTCAGCGAGTTCCCTGTTCTCCTCCGGGCGGAACACCACCTGGGTAATCCCGTACCTGTCCCGCAAATCGATGAATATCACGCCTCCGAGGTCACGGTGATTCATCACCCAGCCCGCGAGGACGACCGACGCGCCGCTGTCATCCCTGCGCGCATCTCCGCAGGTATGGCTGCGGATCCAGCTCTGATTATTCGCCACTCGATGCTCCTGTTCGTTACTGTCTCTGGATTGGAAAAAATAAGATAGCACTTTCCGCGGCAATATGCAAGAGTGAATAGGGAAAAAGGCGGGAAAGCCGCGCAGCGATGTTTGCTTCCGGAGACCGGAAAGCCGCGCAGCGATGTTTGCTTCCTGAGACCGGAAAGCCGCGTAGCGATGTTTGCTTCCGGAGACCGGAAAGCCGCGTAGCGATGTTTGCTTCCTGAGACCGGAGACCGGAGACCGGAGACCGGAGACCGGAGACCGGAGACCGGAGACCGGAGTAAAAGTATATTCTAATATTTTACAGTCAAGTGTTTTCTTCGCCCCCTGAACTCATCAACTCATCAACTCATCAACTCATCAACCCATGAACCCTTTAACCCTTGAACCCTTGAACACCTTCCCGCTCTCACGATCTTCTTGCAGAGAACGGAGCAGCCGGGTCCTGCCTCCAGCCTCTAGTCTCCCATGAAAAAAGACCGTCCCTCCCGGAACGGTCCTCCTGTCAATGTCTGATCATGTCCTGCGGTGATCAATACCCGAAATTGAACACCTGGGTGAAGGTGACATCTCCCTCGCTGCGATCGATGGGTTTGAAATCGTTCCAGCGCTTGATCCGGGTGATGATGCACCGTTCCACCCGCTCGTTGTTAAGGGTGGAATTGACGATTTCCGCATCGGCAACCTCACCGTCGGCGTTAACGGTGATTCTGACCGTGACCTTGCCCTTGAGAGTCGGATGCCGCTTCAGCTCCCGCTCGTAGCAGTATTTTATGGCGCTGTAGTGGTCATAGATAACGCGCTGCAGTTCCTGGCCGCTGCGGTACACGCTGCCGTGGCCCCGTCCCGCCACGTCGGCGGGAGTTTCAACCTGCAGTTCACCTGAACGCGACAGTGACTGAGAGCCGGCGCTGCCTCGTTCCGTCACCAGATCATCGATGGTGGCTCCCTGCTGGCCCGTACGGCCTCCCCGCGCGCCCGTACCGGTGCCGTCACCGCCTGCCAGCGTTGACCTTCCGGTCGTTTTCAGCCCGTCAGAGGATGCGAGCACTTCGTCGAGATCGGATCCGCCGCCCCGGCCCACGCTGCCCAGCACATCGGTCACGGAGCCGCTCCCCTGGCTGCCGCCGCTGGCGGTCAGAAGACCGAGCAGTCCTTTGCTGCTCACCTGTCTCGACATTTCGGCTCGCCTGGCGGAGGCGTCGGCCCGCCGGTTTGCATGCCGCACTTCGGCGACCGCGGTGCGGGATTCGCCGTTGTCCTCACCGCCGCTGCCGCCGCTCGTCTCCTCGGCAGCCACCGCTTCCTCGGCCGTCTCTTCCTCACCGCCCTGCGCCTCTCCGGAAGCGAACGTATTCCGGCTGTCGTCTGCGGTCCGTTCTTCCTTGAGAATGAACTGTGCGAACCGCTCCTGTATCCGCGAAATCTCTTTGTCGCTGAATTCACTTACCGGCCGGCGGGAGAGCGAATAGACGACAACACCCTCCAGGACCAGGCAGCAGAGAAAGAGGATCAGGAAGTGAAAATCGAAATCGCCGAAAAACGGCTTTTCGAATGATGTCGGTGCTAACGTAACCGCCCTGTTTTTAAGCGAACCGGTACTCATCATGCCTCTTCTCTGTAAACAACAAGCCGCATATTTGGATAGCTGGACTGCCCGCATGTGTACATGACCCGTATCAGCAGCTTGTAGGGAATGTCCCTGTTGCCCTGAATCGTCACTTTACCGGAAAATGGGGCGCCGTACATCTCTTCCATCTTCACCGCTTCCGAGCCATACCGGTCAAGCACGGTTTTCAGAGCGGGAATGATGTACTCCTCCTGCTCGAGGATGGTGGAGACTTTTTCAACGGCCTGATTATTGACGAGGATCCAGTCATTCGAAACAGTCACATCGAGTCCCATTTCCGGTTCGTGCTGTATGGTGGAAGAGGGCAGCGTCAGATCCTGGGAGGGGCTGATGAGCTGCCCGTGGGTCGAATATGTTTTCAGCAGAAAGACCAGAATGATGGTAAACATATCCATCATCGATGTGAGCTGCAGCTTGACATCACGGTTTTGTGTTCTGTGTTTTTTGCGTTTTGAGGGAATTGCAGTCATGGTGTTCCTGTCATCGTGCATTAAAATACTCCCGCGCTCAGGGAAACATCGGGAAACAGACTTTCCCGTTTGCCCTCTTTCATCACCGATCTTGACGCGTCCATGGTGCTGATAAGCGTCTGATAATCGATCTCGGGTTCTGCGAGAATGATGATCTGCTCCGTATCGGGATAGCTGGACGCCGCCCGGGATTTGATCTCGTAGAGTTTATCGGAAAGCGTGGCATAGTCATAGGCCCGGGAACCGGTCTCTCCCGGAAAACGGGGAATGGTCGGTTCGCCTTGAAGATTCCCGCTCAGCACGGCCAGAGAACTGGAGATGAAAAATCCGCGATCGGTAATCGTCACCGTGAGATCGAGCTTCTGTATATCCTCGCTGGGCATCGCCTCCAGCTGCTGACCCGCGGGACCTTTGGCCGCCGGCGGCAGATTCAGTTCAATGACGCCGAGTTTAACGAATTCCGCTGACGTCAGCAGCAGGGGGATGAGCACGACCATCAGATTCATCATCGGCGTGATGTTGGCTTCTCCCTCTTCATGCGGATGGCGGCCCCTTTTCGACGGTCGATAGGCCATCCTATTCCTCGCCGGTGATCAGGTTGATCAGTTTCACCGTATGTTCATCTATTTCATCAATGATCCGGGTGGTTTTATTATTGAGAATCGTGTAGATGAGAATCGCCGGAATCGCCACCGCCAGACCGGTGAGCGTCGTGTTCATGGACACGGAAATACCCTGGGCAAGCAATCTCGATTTCTCGGCTGCATCGATCCCCGGCGCGGATACGGAACGGAACGAAAGGATAAGCCCGTATATGGTTCCCATCAGTCCGACCAGGGTGGCGATGTTTCCGATCATCGCCAGATAATTGGTGCGCGCCTGCAGTTTCGGAATCACCTCCAGGGTGCCTTCATCGACGGCATTCTGAATCGCCGAGGCACTGGGTGTCTTCTGCCGGGACGCCCGCATCAGGCCGGACAGCACGATCTGGGGCAGCGCTTTGCCGTTGGCGCTGCGGCAGAGCTGAATCGCCTTTTTATAATTGTTTTCGCTGATAAGCTTGCGTATATAGGCCATGAATTTCGCCGCATCGATATTTGATTTAATATAAATATAGTGGGTGCGCTCGATTGCGATGGTAATCATAAACCCCGCGATGATCAGCAGCGCCCACATAAAGAGCCATCCGCTGCCGGCTCCGGGAATAAAACTGTGCCAGAATTCAGCCATCAATTACCTCCAACGTAGGATTCAGTCAGTCTCTTTTTTCCGTTCTTTTTCAAGTGCCTGTTTTATACTCTGCACCCGTTCAACCTGATGCAATTCCTGTTTCGGCTTGTATAGTCCGCTTTCCTTGTCGTTCAGTTCGTTCTGGAAACTTCGCTCCAGCTGCCGCTCTTTCAGCTTGGGTTCGAGCCGCTTCGGCACGATCATGACACCGGGCTTGCTGACCCTGCCCTCGATAAAGATCTCATCGAGCACGATCTCACCCTTGCTGTTCATCGAATCGGCCTTCGCCGTCGTCTCACCGCTCGTATGTTTCACCTTCATTGTATCGACTTTCACATCCTGGCTCCACACCGGTGCGGCGGCCAGGCATGCAGCGACACACAGCAGCGGCAGAATGTGTGTGTTCATTGACGTTTTCACGGTCATTTCTCCCTTCCGGTTTGCGGGGGCAGGGGTATATAACGGATGGTCACATCAGCGTAGAATGAAAACCCCGTGTCCCTCCGGTGTAAAAACACGACCAGGTTGTCCCCCTGTCTGAGTTTCTCACCGGACAGTGCACAAACCATGCCATTTTCGGCTTCGATGAGCGTATTGTTGACGACGATATGCTCCGGAATGGTTGTCTGGAACGAGATCGTTCCCGACATCGGATACCCCGGAACATAGATGCTCTTCCTGATGATAATCGTGTCGGGCACGGCCTGTTCGGCATCATCTACCCGTACCCTGCCCCAGATCAGGGCGCTGGGGGACTGGATCGGATGCTTCCAGCCCTGCACCGTCGTCAGGGCGGACACGCCCCCTTCAGTGAGCCCTTCATGATAGTACCAGGACGAATCCGTGCGCACGCTTATCCGATAGATCGAATCGGTATACTCCGCTTCGAACCGTTCCGGATCGGACTGCATCAGACGCACCAGCAGCGTGTTGCCGTAGGCTCCTGAACCGGGGAGCTCCCTGTAGGCGTTATAGGCTGTTTCAAGCAGTTCCAGACGACATTCCTGAAGGAAAAAGATATTGTCTTCAAAAACAGTTAACGCGTCTTCAAACAAGAGGTTATCATCTGCCTGAAACAGGTCGTCCGCCCGCTTGCGATACCCCTCACCGATAGCCAGTAATATATCTATTGTATCAACGGTTGTCAAGGCAAAATCCACAAGACGGGTATTCACCGCTTCGACCGATCCGCCGTTTTCTCCGGCATCAGCCACATGCTGCGCACCTTCGAGGAAGAAATGGACCGCGGCTTTCCCATACGTTTTCGCGAGTTCGGTGAGGTTGATCATGGAGGTGGGAAGACTTTCCGCCGGAGCCATTTTTCGATCGAGAGCCGCGTATGCGTAGCGCCGGCTCAATGTTCTCAGGGACTCGTACGCGTCAAGCGTCAGATCACCGTACTCACGGAAAAGCATGAGGCTGTAGCTGTTGATCTTCGCCTGGGAATCGCGGCGCCACTGATTGTCAATGCCGAGGCTGTCCGAGACGTGCACGGTGCGTTCATGGGCGGCCACGATGTTGTCTGCCAGCGGCTTTGCAATTTTAAACAGCACCTGGTTCCGGTACTCCAGTTTGGCGACATCGTCGAGGTCGGCGGGAACCGGCGTATCCAGGAAACGCTGCAGCGATTCACTGTTCATTTCAGCGATGGTGTAGAGTATTTCCGATATCTTCTCTTCCGTGCGCGCCTGCCATTCACCGGTGCCGGCACCGGATTCCGCGGCCGCCGCGGAACCGCCGAACGTATGAATGGCGTCCAGAGCGTCGATGAAGGCGGAAATGGCCCGCTCGTAAATATCGATGGCTCGTTCGTTGACCTCTTTCTGCTTCAGCACCAGCTCTTCCTCACTCAGCAGCGGCAGCTGCTGCCGCCGCCAGGTGAGCGCGTAATCCTCAAAAATCTGTCCAAGACAGAAGACCGACTCCGGCAGTCTTGACGTCTTGTAGGCGGCGATCCTGGTATACTGGTCGGTGAGCTGGCCCAGAAGGCGCTGCTTTTCGCGCAGTGACTGGTCGAATCTCGACCGGGGCAGCAGAAGCTGGATGGTGTTGAATCTGCGATGGATCAGTTTCGTCTGCAGGAACAGAGCTTCGGAAACATAGTACCCGTCGAGCTCTTTTCCCTGCTCTATCCAGCGGATACCTGTTTCATGGGCGGTCGCGAACTGCTGCTCGGCCTTGTCGTATTCACCCCTGGCCTGGTAGTAGACGCCGAGCTTGAAATGGACCTCCACATTCAGCGGTGATTCCGGGAACCGCTCCGCAAAGCTGGTGAAGGTGCGCATCCCGCTTGCCGTGTCTCCCAGAGCCAGGTAGCACTCCCCGGTGCGGTAAAAAATCACTTCGGCATCCCCTGAATCCGGATAGGTCTCGGCATAGGTCTGCCCGGCGGTGATCGCCTTCCGGTACTCCCCCGCTTTCTCAAAGAAAATAAAGGAGTTATAGAGGGCGTCCCGTTTCCTCATGCCGTCCTCCGCCCGCTCAGCCAGCAGGGCGTAATAGGTGGCGGCCTTCAGGTAATTGCCGGTCTCGGCATAGTCGAGGGCAAGGTTGTTATAGGCATCATACAGCAGCGGCGATGCCGGATAGACGCTGATGATATTTTCATAGGCGCTGATGGCCGACTTGAAATCAGCGTCTTTCTCATAGTAAAGCGCGGCATTGAAGAGCGCCCGGTCCGCGAATTCCATTGTCGGCGCTTCCAGGGCCATTCTGTGAAATTCCCTGGCGGCCAGGCTGCTGCTCTGATGTTCGGCAAAGGTCTGAGCGTTCAGAAAAATCGCCTCTCCGAGCCGTTTTTTCGCCCGCTCTTCAATCTCTTTTACTGGCTTGGCGCTGAGAATTCGTTTTGCCAGCTGTTCCGCGCTCTTGTAATCCTTTTTCCCGAAGTAACTGTCAAGGATCGACAGTTTGACGGTGTTGATCTGATCGCTCTCCGGGAAGTACTGCACGAGCGTGTTGAAGTACTTGATCGCCTCCGAGAACTGATTGTGGATGTAGTAAAGGGCGCCGGCATTGGCCAGGATCAGCGGTGTGTTCTCTTCATCGAAGGGAAACAGCTTGATATAGTTGTCGTAGGCCATCGCCTGCCAGCTCTCGGCGGTGCTCAACGGCCGGGGGGCATCGATGTCCGCCCCGCCCGCGGGCGCAGGGGTGCCGGTGCTCCGCTGCTCGATGGCCACCAGCGAATCACTGACGACAATCGCGTTGGCCGCGGCGTCGCGAATCGAGGAGAGCCCCTTGTTCCGCGCGAATGTCTCGTATTTACGGGTATTGTAGACCATGCAGATAGTGAGGTATTCCTGCAGGGCGTCCTTGTAGAGGGCGAGACGGGTATCCAGGATGAGGGCGATATTCCAGCGGATCATATAGGCATATTCATCTTCAGGGAAATTATCGAGATAGGTCCTGCCCATCTCCACCGCCTGCTCATAGATGGCTCTGCTGCCGTGTGCACCGGCCTGTTCGATCAGCGTATTGATATTTTCCCGCAGCGCCTGTTCCGTAAGCCGATAGGCGGTGAGTTTCGCATTCTCATCATCGATCTGCTCCCACCAGACGCTTCCTTTTTTGTAGGTGAGAAACAGTTTGTACCGTTCCTCAAAGGCGCTGTCGTCGTCATCCACCAGCAGGTAGCAATCGACAATCTTCCGCATGGTGATGGGCGCATCCGCAGCATCGGGTGCGAATTCCAGGAAATAACTGTAGGCCGTTATCGCATTGGTGTATTCCTCTTTCTGCTCCATGTACACATCACCCAGGTTGCGCATGACGGCCCTGCTCCAGTCCGGGCGCCCGATACCGTTGAGATACTCGACGGCTTTCTGCGGGCCGCCGTAATCGTGAAAACTGATGGCAATGTATTCCAGCGCCTCTTCCATCAGGTCCACGCCCGCCGACTCACCCTCCGGATCGTACTTTCTGGTCAGGGTCACATCCTCAACCAGGGCGGTGAAATAGCTGATGGCCTGTACATACTCACTCAGCCGGTAATAGGACCAGCCGAGCTTGTAAAGCGATTCGCCGTACCGGGCGTTGGTTTTATAGGGTCCGATCGCCTTGTAATACTCGATGGCCGTCTCCAGGTCATTGACCGGCGGATTGAAATAGTATTCACCCAGGCGCATATAGGCTTCCGGAACGTAGGGGCTGTTGGGATAGGTCTCCGTCAGATACCGGTATATGTCGTTCGCCCGTTCATGATCCCCCATCTCCTCATAGAGAAATGCCTTGTTATAAACGGCATCATCCACAAGGTCACTTTCGGGCAGCTCATCGAGAATACGCTCATACAGCCCCAGCGGCTTTGAAAGATCGAGCACCGGTTCATTCCCGCTGAATGGTTCACCGGACTGTTCCGCGGCGATTATCGCCTGTTCATACTCGTCCATGGCCGAGATATAGTCGTCTTTGGCCTGGTAGTAGTAGAGATCAGCGAGCCTGATGAGCATTTCATCAAGCATTTTCGCATCGGGATTGACCGCAAGCAGCTTCTCCCCGTCATCTATGCCCTTCTGGATAAGATCCTGCTTCTCCTGCTGAAGGGACTGCAGCTCCAGCACATAGTAGCGGCGGTAGCTCTGCAGTTCAGGCAGCGAAAGCACGTGAAATGTTGAATCCAGACTCTCGGTCGCGAGCTGTCCCCTGAGAACCTGCGGCTGTACAAGCAGCCACACCGGCAGCAGATAGGTGAAAAGGAGCCGTCTCATTTTTCACCACCCGCTTCCTCGGTCTGCTTCCGGACGATTTCGTCAATATTGTTGATCACCGATTCACGCCTGCGTTTGTTGAAGTAATCAACCCTGAAAAACCGCTCTTTCTCGTTCAGGGACCGCTGATCGGCCTCCTTGCGCATCTGTTCCTCTATTTTGGCCACATCCAGCAGCAGCCCTTTGATGCGATTATCCATATTCCTTCGCTTGTCGGTAAAAATGTAATCGATATTCTCGATAATGCTGGATATCTGCTCGATGTTCCGTTCACATTCCTTTATCCTGGCGAAATTGATGGAGCTGATGCCGTAGCCGCTGAAACTGGCCCAGCGGTCGACTTCGATATTGACATCACCGGGCATGTTTTCCCGCAGCCAGATTTCATACCGGTTAAGCCGCCCGTAATAGTCATTCAGTTCTTCCTCCCTGATCTCGCCCTCGACGATCGAGGTGAAGTTCTCCCGGGAGCGGGCATCCTCCAGCCGGGCGGCCACCTGCCCGAGCTCGGCTTCGACCTCCTGCTTCCTGCCGACGGTCTCACTGAGCAGTGTCTGGTAGGAGTACCGCAGGAATTCAGAGGTCCCCATCCGTTTGATGAGCGGATCTTCGGCGGGATTTTCCGAGCCGGCGGAAAACCGTTTCGTGTGATCGGCAAGCAGGTTGATCAGATGGCTTCTGATTTTACGAATTTCCGAGAGCGCCCCGGCGTCGTTTTTTTGTTCGGCCTCTTTCTCAAGCTGATCGAGGCTGGCGATTTTGTGTCTGATCTCGGCGGTCTCTTCGGCGAACACATCATCACTGCCTGCGGGAAGCGCGGGATCGGAATCGGGCTGAACGTTCTCCAGAAAGATCCGTATTTCATCGAGATTCCGGAACTGCTCCCGGTCCCGGGCATCGGCCAGCTCCCGCTGGGTCATCTCGAACTCGTTGAGCCGGGTTCTGAACCTGACTTCATCTTCATCCTCTCTGATCCCGGCCACATAGCCCGCGGCATATACCGACTCCAGGTCGGTGATCGCCTCTTCGGACTTGCCGAGAAGATCCTTGGAGCTTGCCGCCAGCACCCGCGCTTCATAGGTGTAATTGGAAAGCAGCGAAGAGTGCAGCACCTCCTCGACATTCTTGAGCGCTTCACCCGGCCTGCCGCTTCGATAAGCGCTCCAGGCCTTGCCCATGAGACTGAGATCATAATTCTGGAAATTTTCCGTCACCTGGCTGAAAAAGTGGGTCGCCAGGGCATCATTACCCTGTTCATAATAAAGCATGCCCATTTTCAGCAGGGCGTTGTTCCGTATCTGGCCGAGAACCGGATCGCGGTTGCCCTTGTTCGGAGTATCGATGATCCGCTGGTAAATCGGCATGGCGAGGCTGTCATTGCCCATGCTCGTGTGACAGGAGGCGGTGAGATAGACGCCGGGATAGTAGAAGCGGGTGCCTGCCCTGACATGCCTGAGGGATGACAGCGCCTTACCCGATTCGCCGTTTATATAGTGGACAAATCCGACGAGATAGGAAACCACCCCGAGCTGCTCATCGTCGAGCAGCGAGGCTCTGGCAAGCACGCGGGTGTATGTATCCACCAGCTTTTCATAATCGCCGTAAATATAATAGATGAAGGTTTGCTTCAGGAGCGCCCGGGCCGCGTATGGTGAATCGGGATAGAGGCGTATAAGATCGGTATAATAGCTGAGGCTTTCATCGAGCAGATTCAATCCGTAACAGGATTCCCCGGTATAGAAATAGAGATCGTCGAGGACTCTCTCTCCGCTGTATGTTCCGATGATGTCCTGCAGCAGCAGCCGGGCCAGGGGGAAATCACGATTATTATAACTCTCCAGCGCCGATTTCAGAGCGCGCCTGAACATCCGTTCCTCCTGCCTGGGCGTCGCCGTTTTCAGCAGCCGCGTGCGTAATATCTCATATCCGGTCTGTTCCACCTTGTAGGTGAGCAGGCGGTTGAGCTGCCACTCTTCATAGATGGTGCGAATTGTCTCTTTCCTCATCGCCGAGGCGCTGTCCGGAGCCGTATTCGCGCCGTTCTCACCCCCGGAAAGTGAATCAGCCGCGCCGCCGCTCAGGCGGCGTTCGGTCATATCGATGTTCCGGGTCTCCAGAATCGTTCGCAGCCGCTTCTTGAGCTTCTCGAGGGCATCAAGCACTTCCAGGTCGGCTTTCCGCTTCGCCTGGATCTCCAGGGTTTGAATGTCATCCATGAGCCTGACCAGCAGTTCAAGCTCCTGCTCATACTGGGACCGGATTTTCTCTTCGGGGGTCGTCAGCTCGTCGATGCCCAGTTCAGCGAGGTCGGCCCCTTCGGCCCGTCTGCGCTCCAGTTCACTGGTGATGTTCCTGACCAGTTCAAACAGATACTTCTCCTTGGGCACGAACAGGGTGAGAAAATCCTGCTTCGCCAGTTCCGCGTAGTAACGGAACCGCAGTTCCGCCGGCGCTGCGGAACCGGCTGTATCGTCAGCAGCGGCCGCGGTTCCGGCAGACAACCATCCGGAAACAATCAGCGTCGCATATACAGCGATTCGTTTTAAGCTGTTCCCGCTCATCGTGACGACGGGTCCTCCTTTGGAAAACAGAAACATGACCGGGAGAGTGCCGTTCCCTTTCCTGAACAGGGAAAAATTGTCTGAAAAACGGCCGATATCCCTTAATATACCTATCTTTGCAAAAATGATACCGAATAATTTGATTTTGGCCTCAAAACCGTAAATTTCCAAAAAAAACGGCCCGCGCGAATCCATTCGCACGCAGGCCGTGATCATAGTGACTGCCGCCGCCCCGTTCACGGGACGGTGCGGACGGAGATACAGCTGTTATTTCGGCAGCGCCGTCATGGCGAATACCATCACGAACAGGGCTACTGTTTCAATAACACCGACCACCATGATATAGTTCCCGAACCCCTTGCCGGTTTCCGTAAGCGCGTCACAGGCCTTCGCGCCCGCTTTGCCCTGCATATAGGCCGAGAGCCCCATGGCGGCACCGGCCAGGGCGCCGATCAGTATCTGCCATCCGTATGTGCCCGCTGCCCAGGGTGCGGCCTGAATCGCATTCCGCAGAATCATGCCGTAAATCGTCTGGGAAAGAGGAGCGCCGACAAACGCCACCAGAATGAAAGGGGCCGCTTTATTGTCATTGAACGCTTTTTTCCAGGCGCCGACCGCGGCCATCCCCGCCACTCCGGTGCCGAAGGCCGATCCGATGGCGGCCAGAACGAGCGAAATATTCATGTCACCTAAACCAGTCATTGCATGTTCCTTTCAGTTAACGATACACTGTCTGTTACTCTGTAAACGGTTTATACGGTTTGCCCGCCCACTGCATATCGAGCTGGCCCGAAAACTCCAGCATATTGAGCCGGACACCATGAACCACCACCGCCATCAATCCGAGAACAATGTTGAGCCCGTGTCCCAGAAAGAGCACGAGCGCGGCCGCGACTCCGGCCGTAACGCTGGGGACACCGCCGCCGACCGCCATGTCGTTGAAACTGGCGGCCACCGTTACCGAGGCGTATCCAACCGCAAAAAGCCGCAGGTAGGAAACCACATCAGAAAACGAACTGATGATCGAAAGCGGCAGATCACCCAGTGTCGCCCCGATTCCCTTGAGTATATTTTTCTGGAAATTGGAAAAAACCAGGGTCAGCCCGATGCTTGCCAGCAGCAGCGGCATCATGAACGGCGGCAGCGGTTTCCCGATCACCAGATTCCCGGCCACGAAAAAGAGCGACCAGAGGATACCGATCCACCCGATCTCTGACAGCGCCCTGGGTGACCTGACCGCCCTGAACGCCTTCAGTCCATGGGCGATGGAAAGATGAACGACCCCGATGACAAAACAGAGATACATGAGAAATGTGCTGTTGTCGCCGGCAAAACTGTCGATCCGGTCAATGACCAGGGAGTTGAAAAAGGGCAGTCTCCCGATGGGAGCGTAGCCGAACCAGTTGCCCGTGATGACCCCCCAGATAATGGTCGCTCCGCTCAGGGTCGCCATAAGCGCGAATACTCCCCGGGGAGCGTGTTTGAATTTCGCCGTTCCCCAGATCGTAAGACCGAGAAAGACGATGCCGTAGCCGGCGTCGCCGATGAGCATGGCGAAAAACAGGCTGAAAAAGAGGAGAAACCAGAAACTGATGTCGTGTTCGGCATACCCCGGCACCGTTCCCATGAACGCGAAGAGCGGATCGATCATGCCGAGCCATCCGGGCTTCCGGATCAGGGTCGGGACCTCTTCAGGATGCTCGGGATCATCAAGTACGTACGCCCAGCCCTGTTTGTCGGCCGCTGCCCGTATGCTATCCGTACTCTCTTCCGGGCAGTATCCCTGGAGAAAAAAGAATCCCTCACCGTCTCCCATGCCGTTCAGTGCTTCCTGAAATTCGATCTCCTTCGCCAGATCGCTGCGCCGGTCCTCCACTGACTGTCGCATCCCTGCGGCGGCGGCGATTTCCTTTCCGACCCGTTTGTGCTCTTTCTCCGCGTCGGCTATCTCCCGCATCAGGTCGCGGTATTCCCGCTCGGGCATGGGAACCGGCTTGAGATCCAGAGAGGAACCATCACGGGAGAGATGCACAAAGTAGACAGTACCGTGCTGTTCCCGGGCCGTGAATATATCGAGATCGGGTGAAAGGGCTGCAAATGTCTTTTTATCGAGCGCGTAAAAGCGGGCGGCAACGCCCGTTTCCCCGAGCAGGTCGATGCTCTCCCTGGATACGGGTCCGAAGAGATCGAACCAGGAGGCCGTCTGCCTGAGATCAGCGATCCTGCGCGTCAGCTCGGTTTCCTGCGTGTGCAGGTCCAGCACCAAATCCACGACCTTGTCGGCATCGGGATCGGCGGACCGGCTCTCTGCGGAGAGCGATTCCAGAATCCGCAGCACCCGCTCGTACCGTCCCATGCGCTCACGAAGCGCATCGAGGTCCTCCGATTCCGGCGGCTGCACCGGTTCAATGTGGACAACGCCCAGCTTACGCAGCCGTTTCAGGGCCTTGTCAGGCGCGGACGCGCTGATCAGGAGCGTTATCTGTTTCATCGGAACGATCATTCAGCCGTCACCTTCTCTTTCTTCTTCAAAATTTTCGTTTTGGCGATCTTGCCGCGGACAACCTCGGCTGTCTGCATATCACCGAGGAAGATCCTGATCATGCGGATCGCCTCCCTGGCGCCGGGTATCTTCACTTCCTCAAAGAGTTTCATTCGCTGTATGGTCACCCTGAGCTCCCGGGAAACGACATCCTCCTGCTGCCTCAGGACCGCCATCTCCGCGGCCCGCGCGATCTGTTTTCTGCAGACATCGAGGGCCGTGTCGATCCAGAGGGGCGTCTCCGCGTAATCGTATACCGCATCCTCGAAGGTGATCTTCCTGAACAGCGGTATGTCGATACCGGCGATATTGCCGCTGTCCAGCGAGACCTCGGCGATCCGGATCAGCGGCTGCAGATCGACTCCCTTTTCCGCGAACACCCCGGCCCAGGCTTCCACGGCTCTGTCCTGCTTCTCCGACTCTTCTGTAAGATCCCGTATGTCCGACTGTATTTTCCGCAGTTCCACGAGAAGCTGCTGCTTTTTCAGTTCCAGCGTCGGGAGGTAGCGGGTAAAACGCTTGAGATCGTCTTTCTGTTTCTTGAGTTCGTTTTTCGTCAGTCGAATTTTCGCCATGGTTCGCCTTTATCCGTCAGGACATCTATTTCTTTTTCTTCGTCTTTTTCTCTTTTTTCTTTTCCCCGGCGTCCCCTTTCCGGCCGCCTTCCTTTTCGGACGGCGCCGCTTCACCCTGTTCCGTCTTCGGGGCGGGCTTTCCCTCTGTCGTCTCCTGCCGCTCAGCCGGCCAGAACGCTTTCACCAGCTCGCTTCTGAGACCGGTTTCACCCGGCTCGAAACATTCAGCGAGGATCTCCCATCCCCGGTCCAGCGCTTCTTCAAGAGGAATGTTCACGGAGAGATCCATCATCTGTCCTTCAAAGAGTTTCCCGTATTTCAGCAGTTTGTTGTCCCAGCCGCTCATGCGGAATCCCATGGCGCGCTTTTCCTCGCTCTCCTGATACTGGGCGTAGAGCTGGATCATGCCGTCCATGATGGCCCGGTGGTCCTCTCTGGTATCGCTGTTGACCTGCTGTTTGAGCCGGGAAAGCGACCCGAAGGGTTCGATGCGCCCGTTCCTCAGATAGAACTGGCCTTCGGTGATATATCCGGTGTTGTCCGGCACCGGATGAGTGACGTCGTCACCGGGCATGGTGGTCACGGCCAGCACGGTAATGGCGCCGGCGCCTTCGAAATCAACGGCCTTTTCGTACCGGGAGGCCAGCTGGCTGTAGAGGTCTCCGGGATAGCCCCGGTTCGAGGGCACCTGTTCCATGGTAATGGCGATTTCCTTGAGCGCGTCGGAGAAATTCGTCATGTCGGTGAGCAGCACCAGCACCTCCCTGCCCGCCATGGCGAATTTCTCGGCAACGGCCAGAGCGAGATCGGGCACCATAAGCCCTTCCACGATCGGTTCGGAAGCGGTGTGAATGAAAAATATGGAACGGGAGAGGGCCCCCCCGTCTTCAAGCACGTTCTTGAAGTACATGTACTGGTCGAACTTCAAGCCAATGCCGCCGAGGATGATCATGTCCACTTCGGCCTGCATGGCGATGCGGGCGAGCAGTTCGTTGTATGGTTCACCCGACACTGAAAATATGGGCAGTTTCTGGGAGGCCACCAGCGAATTGAACACATCGATCATGGGTATGTTCGTGCGGATCATTCGCTTGGGGATGATCCTCTTGGCCGGGTTCACCGATGGCCCCGCGATCGGAATGACCTCATCGGCGATGGAGGGACCTCCGTCCCGGGGGACGCCGCTGCCGTTGAAGATCCGTCCCAGCATGGTGTCGGAAAAAGACACCTGCATGGGATGTCCGAGAAACCGCACTTCGTCATTGGTGGCGATTCCCCGGCTGCCGGCGAAGACCTGCAGCGAGACGATATCATCCTCGATCTTGATAACCTGGGCCAGAGATCTGCCCCGTCTGGTCGTTATCTCGGCGAGTTCTTCATACGCGACGTCCTCGGCCTTTACGGTGATGACATTTCCTGCGATACTGAGAATTTTATTGTAGATTTTCTTCATCGTCTGCAATCCCTTCAATCATTGCGCGTATCTTTTTCTCGGCGGCGGCAAACGCATCCGATTCGAACTCGAGCACGTTCCAGTCCAGAAACTGCTGCCTGAGGTCGGTGAAAAATTTTCTGGCTTCGTCCTTGCCCGCGAATCCCAGCGATGTACCGAGCACGGTGGCAATCAGGTCGAATACATATTTCTGACGTTCCGGAGAGGTGGCCGCGTCCACATCGTTGAACGCGTTCTGCTGCAGGTAGACGCTGTCGAGAAACTCCGATTTGAGATAGACCACGAAATCTTCGATCGACGTCCCCTCTTCACCCACCACCATCATCATCTGGTGCACCTCTGCGCCGGTACGGAGAAACTTCCGCGCCCGGGAGATCGCGGCGGAATCGATGAAACTCTCATACTTGGACCAGCTCTCAAGGGGATCGATGGCAGGGAACCGCCGCGCGTTGGAGCGTTCCCGGGAAAGCCCGTGAAACGCACCCACCACTTTCAGTGTCGACTGGGTCACCGGTTCTTCGAAGTTGCCTCCCGCCGGGCTCACGGTGCCGCCGATGGTCAGGCTGCCCCGGTCGCCGCTGTGCAGTTCAACCAGTCCGGCGCGTTCATAAAACTCGGCTATCCTGGATTCAAGGTACGCGGGAAAGGCCTCCTCTCCCGGAATCTCCTCGAGACGGCCCGAGAGTTCCCGCATGGCCTGGGCCCAGCGGGAGGTCGAGTCGGCGAGCAGCAGCACGTTGAGCCCCATCTGCCGGTAGTACTCACCCAGCGTGGTCGCCGTATACACCGACGCCTCCCTGGCCGCCACCGGCATGGAGCTGGTATTGGCGATGATAATCGTCCGCTCCATCAGAGACTTGCCGGTGCGGGGATCGATCAGCTCCGGGAATTCCCGCATGGTCTCCACAATCTCACCCGCCCGTTCACCGCAGGCGGCGATGATCACGATGTCGACTTCCGCGTTTCTGCTGGTAATCTGCTGCAGCACCGTCTTGCCGGCGCCGAACGGCCCGGGAATACAGTAGGTGCCCCCCAAGGCCACCGGGAAAAACGTGTCGATGATCCTGGATTTTGTAGTCAGCGGTTCCGTGGGCAGAATTTTTTCCCGATAGGCGTCGATCGGCAATTTCACCGGCCATTCGAACGTCATGCTGACACTTATTTTCCCGCCCTTCTCGTTCTGCAGCACGGCGATCTCGTCTTCGATGGTGTAATCGCCCTCATCAGCCACGGACAGCACCGTATACTCTCCCTCGAGATAAAAGGGAACCATGATCCGGTGACTGAACTGCGTTTCCGGAACATGCCCCAGCGGCATCGCCTTGATGACCGTGTCTCCCTTTTTCACCGCCGGGGTGAAGTGCCACCTGGTTTCCCGGCTGAGCGCTTCCAGGACCACTCCCCGGGGCAGAAAAAACCCGTGTTCTTCCGCAAGCTGGGGAAGCGGATTCTGCAGGCCGTCATAAATCTGCCCCAGCAGTCCGGGGCCCAGGGCAACCGAAAGCAGCTCACCGGTGAACTCCACGCTGTCGCCGACCCGCAATCCCTTGGTGCTTTCAAATACCTGCAGAAACGCGCGGTCGTTTTGAATCCTGATCACTTCCGATTTCAGGCGTTCGTCCCCGATCAGCGCGAATCCCACTTCATTCTGGGTGATGCTTCCCGTAAACCGCACGGTGAGCATGTTCCCGTTTATTCCAACAATTGTACCGACATTCTTCTTCATTATCCATTCCCACCAGTTATTCAGTTACAATCACGTCTGCCAGGCCTGCTCATTCACCGATACCGCGTTCACATGGTCATCCAGATCGACGGATACGGTCTCCCGGTATATCTCCATCCCCCGTTCCTGCACATATTCCGCCAGTTTCCCCAGAATCTGCAACTGCAGCAGATAGAGGACAAGAAACCCGAGGTCGAAATGGTGACCGAACATCGCCTGCTCGCAAAAATCCCAGCGGAGTTTGAGTAATTTTGTCTCTATTTCCAGCGGATTCCCCTCGCTCACCAGCGACACCGGGAACAGCGCCGGTTTGTACTCTTCACCGGATTTCCTCGCCTTCCGCCAGGAGGCGATATCGTTCCGGAGCGCCGCCTCGAACCGCCGGTAGTCACGGTATACCCGCGGACCCCGCCCGGCCGGGTCGCTGTCGAACAGACGCACACGGCCGAGGAAACGCATCTCCCCGGGACCGAGCCATTTTTCCGCTTCTGCAAGAAACCGGTCTGCATGCATCGGCGCCTCCCGGCCGAATCGCAGCCCCGGCATCTGGGAAACAATGTAGTAGTACCTGTCCATGCTCACTCCAGAATATCGTTGAGCCGCTTGTTCAGAAATGATTTCAGGAGAGCGGCGATGCTTTCGTCGCTGAAGTCATAGTACAGATCCCTGCCTTTCAGGCCGATGTGAAATCCCTTCCCGATGGTGGCGCCGGCATCGATATCGATCCCCTTTTTCAGGTCTTTCTTCAGACCCGCCAGCAGCGCCTTCTCCATGCCCTCGGTATCCTTTTTACTGAGGGTAATCTGAAAATCGCCGTCGGCGGACCACTGTTCAATGACTTTTCGAATTATCTCCTGAAGAAAATCCTTCTCCAGCGCCTCCCCCACTTCCCGTTTGAACACCCGATCGAAGAGGATGAAAAGCTGCTCCTTCAGTTTCAGCTCGGCATCGCGTCCGGCCTGCTGAATGGCGCGTTCGCTGTTTTCCCGGAAACGGTCCGCCTCCCGCCCGGCCGCCTCTTTTATGGCTTCCGCTTCTTTCTCAGCCGCGGTCTTGATCGCCGCCGCTTCCCTGCGGGCCTTTTCGAGCACGGCATCAGCTTCCTTCCGGGCGGCTTCGACCCCTTCCTTCCTCAATTTTTCAATCAGTTTTTCCAGTTTTGCATCCATCGATCTCTATCCTTTCGCTCAACGAATTGAACATGAAACATACAAACGCCCTTGACCCGCTCTCATGATAAAACGATGTGCGGGCAGTATCCATCACACTGTAATTGTAGGGCGGGAAGCCGGCCGGCATTGCGCCTCAAGGCATCCTGATCAACGCGGACAAACAGGCGCGGCTCCGGCGCATTCGCGAATGCTGCGGGTACGAAAGGCCGTACATGGCTGACACAGGGAGAGCTGCCCGGACGTCATCTGCCTAGCTGTTCTTCGAGCCGGACGCGGACTGCTCACTCATGGCGCAGGTGCCGTCAAACACCGCGCCTTCATCGATTACAAGTTTAACCGCCTGAATATCGCCGGTAACGACTGCGGTCGTTTCCAGAAACACTTTCCCTTCCGCGGATATATTTCCCCTGACTTCTCCGGCCAGCATCACATGCTTTGCCGTCACGTTTCCCTCGATCTTGCCGCCTTTTCCCAGAACGACCGTTTCCGTACAGGAAACATCCCCTTTCACTTTCCCGTCTATACGCAGGCTGTTCTCGATCTTAACATTCCCGTTGACAGTACTGCCCTTGCCGATGAACGTATTGAGTTCACCGCCCCTGCCGTAGTCAGAACTCATCTGTGCTTTCTTCAAAGGATGCTCCTTGCTCGTTATTTAATCGGTTTTACTCGCCTGCTGTTTCACATAGAGGATATCCTCGGGATTGATCGCCTTCCCGTGTCTCCATACTTCAAAATGGAGGTGGGGTGCCGAGCTGATACCCGAACTTCCCAGCAGCGCGATAATGTCGCCCCGTTTTACGTCCTGCCCGGCGGTCACTTCGATACGGCTCGCGTGCCCGTAATAGGTGAAATAGCCGTTTCCGTGGGAGAGGATGACGAGGTTGCCGAAATCAGGGGTCCAGTCGGCGAAGATCACGATTCCCGACCCGGCCGCGCGAATGGGTGTGCCGGTGTCGGCGGCGATATCGATTCCCAGATGCCGTCTGCTGTAGTACCAGCTTCCCGATTGAAACCGGGTCGTGAGAAACCCGTTCACCGGCAGCAGTGTCGGCACGTTTTCCGGATTGTAGAAATCACTCTCGCCGGTCAGCAGATAGGGAAGCCGGTTTTGCACCCGCGTGTCCGGCTCGAAGGGTGCTTCGGGGACACTCTCGTTCAGGACAATGTCATCGCGCCGCCGGCTGATATCGACGCCGATATCATCGCTCTCCCGGTCGTCATCGATCACTCCGAGACTGACGCCGTATGCTTTCAGAATCCTGTTCACCTTCGCTTTATAATCAAGATGCAGTTCCGCGATGCGTTCGATTTTGCGGTTCTGCATGCTCAGCTCACTATTCTGCTGCCGCAGCATCTTCCGTTCCGCTCTCAGCGAAAACACGGATACGTAGGCGTATATACCGACCAGGAGATGGAGAACGAGGACTGCCAGCACAGCGAGCAGCGTTTTACCGGTGCTGTAACTGAGAGATATGCTGCGAGGATTCCGTTCCTGGTCCGGAACAAAAATCAGGGAAAAAAATCTTCTGCGGTTATTGATAGCCATACCCGTCTAGCTCTTGCTGTTTTGAATCATTTCCACAACCCGGTCGAGCTCATCGTCGGAAAAGTAGTGGATTTCAACCCGCCCTCCCTTTCCGGAAGGAACGATTCGCACCCGTGTTCCCATGACCGACCGCAGGGTGTCTTCCAGGTGGGCAAGCCGCGCCGGCTTTTTCGCTTTCACGGGACGGTTGTCACCGGCTTCATTTCCGAGACGGCTCCTCACTTCCTGCTCCACCGTTCGCACGCTCCAGCCGTTGCTCACGCACTTCTGCCACAGTTTCAGCTGGGCCGACTTTGTCGGCAGGCTCAGCAGCGGTTTCGCGTGCCCGATACCGATCTCGCCGTCCCGAAGGCTCTTTCTGATCTGATCGGGAAGATTGAGCAGCCGGATGATATTGGTGACGGTCGCCCGGTCCTTCCCGACCTTGTCCGCCACCTCTTCCTGGGTCAGGCCGTACTCTTTCTGAAGCTGGCTGTAGGCCTTTGCCAGCTCGATGGGGTTGAGGTTCTCTCTCTGAATATTCTCGACCAGCGCCAGCTCCAGCATCCGGTCATCCGACGTGACATCCATCACGTAGACCGGCACCGTGCGGTACCCGAGTTCCCGCACGGCCCTGAGCCTCCGCTCTCCGGCGATGAGCTCGTAATCGGATCCCGATTTTCGCACGGTAAGCGGCTGGATCATACCGTTCTGCTCGATGGACCGTTTCAGTTCATCAAGCTGTGCTCTGGCGAACTCCTGTCTCGGCTGAAGCGGGTTCTCCCGTATGCTCTTCACTTCCACTTCATCAAGTGAGTGCTGACGGGAAGCGCTCTCATTCTCATCCATCTGGGGAATGAGCGCTTCAAGACCTCTGCCGAGACGTTTATTTTTCATGAGCGATGACCTCTTGCGCCAGTTTCATGTAGGCTTCGGTACCGGCACAGACCGCATCATAGAGAATGACCGGTTTCCCGAAGCTGGGCGCCTCGCTCAACCTGACATTCCGGTAAATAATGGTGTCGAAGACTTTCTCTTCGAAAAAATTGGTCACATCTTCCCGTACCTGCTGGGAAAGGTTCAGCCTGTTGTCATACATGGTCAGCAGCACGCCTTCGATTCCCAGATCGGGATTGAGATTCTTCTGTACCATTCTGATGCTCTTGAGCAGCTGGCTCAGCCCTTCGAGAGCGTAATATTCACACTGAATCGGGATCAGCACCGTATCAGCGGCGGTAAGACTGTTGATGGTGAGGAGCCCCAGGGACGGGGGGTTGTCGATAAAAATATAATCATATTCCCGGTCCAGCTTCTCGAACGCCCGGGAGAGGATACGTTCTCTCCCCATCTCGCTCACCAGCTCAACTTCCGCGCCGACCAGCCGCGGATTTGAGGGCAGCAGATCGAGAAACCCGATCTCCGAAGTAATGATCGCCTGGTTGATGTCGGCTTCCCCGATGATCACCTCGTACGATCCGGTCTCTACGGTCCGGTGATCGACTCCCATACCGCTGGTGGCATTCGACTGCGGATCGATGTCGACCAGCAGCACCCGCTTTTCCGCGACCGCGATACTGGCCGCGAGATTAACCGCCGTCGTTGTTTTGCCGACTCCGCCCTTCTGATTCGCTATCGCAATAATTTTCGTCACAGTAACACTCTCTATAATGTTAAAATTTAAATATACGGCTTTATCATAGAAAAAGCAAGCTCAGACCATACCTTTTCGTTTTCTGACCAGCCATTCGGTGAACAGCAGCAGCAGGACCAGGACAAGTATGCCGCCGTTTTCATTCAGCGCGATGCTGCCGGCGGTAGCATCGCTCACCCGCGGAAAACGAAGCGTGTCGACGAGAGCGGCTGCATCACTGAAACCGACACTGACGCCGCCCGACGCCCTGCTGATCTGTCTGAGCACTTCCGGATTCGGTTCAAGGCGCTGCAGTTCCGCCCTGAACGGCTGGATGAACAGTTCCGTGCTGTCGCCGCCCGCTGCCTGCTGCCGGGAGAAAGGGCTGAAGCGGACCGCCGCCCGCCAGCGGCCGGTACCCGGCGCAGCCAGGGAACAGCGGTATTCACCGTTTCCGGACTCGGTCATCGCCGCTCTCAGGGTGTCGGTACGGTTCCAGAGCGTCAGTGCCGCCTGCCCGCCGCTGAGGGGCCGGTAAATCGCGTCGAAGGCGGTGAATCTGAACGGAATCGCTTCTCCGGTCTCGTATACCCGCCGGGGTGAAGAGAGCCGGTAGTAGCCCCGGTTTTCAGGAGAGGTGAGCCACCTGACGGTACTGTGCAGCATCGCCGCCGGTTCCAGCCCCTCCCGCCCCGGCTGCATCGACCAGCGGAACAGGCCCGTTCCATTGAGAAGAACCGATTTCACCCCCCCGCACACGCCGGCAAGCAGCACCGGCTGCGCGGAATCCCCCGGAGCCGCATATGAAGGCGCGGCCGTCGCAAGCACCATGACCGCCGGTTTCGGCTCTCCGGCAAACAGTGACAGGGCCAGCGGCGGGGCCTGTTCCCAGGAACCGGAACCCGTCTCTCCTTCACCGAGCCCGGTAACCGGATGCGTGCGTCCCGTTTCGGTGAGACTGATCCGGTATTCGCCGGCATCGCCGTCCGCGTGCAGGCCGTCAGCGGGCAGCAGCATCTCCAGCCGCCGGGCTTTCACGGGATCGAATGCTTCCCGGACCTGAATGAACAGCGGTACACCCGCCTGCACCAGCCAGCCGCCGATGCGGTCCCAGAGCGCCGGATCCATGCGGCGGCCCGGCATATCCGCAAGCACGACACAGTCGATGCCCGCCAGGTCCGCGGCACCCGGAAAGGGGCCCTCGTAAAAATCGCCGGCATCCCTGAGAACCCGGGATGTCAGGTCGACAAAGGGATCGTTTTTCAGCGTTCTTATGAGAAACGCGGTGTCCTGATGAGGAGCCGAGGCCAGCAGCAGCACCCGAATGCTGCCGGGGGTAATATTGATATATCCCGTCTGCTCATTGTTGCGATCGGACACCTCGCCGGGCAGCACCGCCGCCCGCGCGCTCACCGCCGTGAATCCCGGGCGGTCCGTTTCGAAATAGAGCGTTTCGGTTTTTTCGAATCCGGCAGCCGGTATGCGAATCCGGCGTTCATCCTGCACCACATCCTCGAGGCGCAGCTCGAGGCGCACGCTTTCCCCGGCATATCCGGGTCCGCGCACCGAAACCCGCACCGGGATCCGGTGTCCGGCCAGTCCGGTGGCGCTGAGCTGCACCGAAGTGACCATCACATCGGCAACCGCACCGGAGTCGCCGCTGATCACGGTGTACACCGGCAGAGAACTCGATACCGCGGCCGCCGGATCACCGCCTCTGGTGTACGTGCCGTCTGAAACGAGCAGCAGGGCGGCCGTATTCGGTCCGGCGGCCCGACTGCCGGTCTGCAGCGCCTGTTCGATATCGGTGACCGGACCGTTGAACAGCAGCGCTGCGGGAGACGTCTGTTGCACGGTGTCGGAAAACGCGAAAAAGCGCACGTCATGGGCGGCGGCGAAGCCCTGCCATTCACTGCCGCTGAAAAAGGCCTTGATCGCTGCGGTATCGGCCCTGCTTCCACCGCCGATGCCCATGGAGGAAGAGGTGTCGACCAGCACGGCCACCGGAGCCTTCACTTCCCGCTCCCTGGTCAGCGAAAGAACGCCGCCGAAGAGGGCCGCTGCCAGAAGGAGGAGCGCCCCCCCTCTCAGACACGCGAGAAGCACCCGCAGCGCTGACGGCACCGGAGGAAGGGTGACCCGGTAGTAGTACCAGACGGCGGCCACGATCAGTATCAGGGTCAGAAAAACAGGCAAACGCCCGGCTGCAAAGGAGAGGCTGAAGGAGATACCGGAAAACATGGTCAAAGATTCAGTGAAGGGTGAGGAGAGAGAGAAAAGGGCGAAACATCCCCTTTTTCGAGATAAAACGCGCCGGCGCTGGCGATCATCGCTCCGTTATCCGTACAGAGGGCGGGTGACGGCCAGTGGACCGCCATGCCCGCGGCATCGGCCGCCTCCTTCATCCGCTGCCGCAGCGCTCCGTTCACCGCCACTCCCCCGGCCAGGGCGATATCCCTGACCTTGCAGGCAACCGCGGCTTTCAGTGTCTTTTCTGTGAGAACATCGACCACCGCATCCTGAAAGCAGCGGCAGATATCCTGCAGGTGACGCTGCACCGTCTCCTCGCTCCGGGTGCGTACGTGATTCAGTACCGCAGTTTTCAGGCCGCTGAAGCTGAATTCATAGGTATCGCCGAGATCGGCCCTGGGAAATCGTACGTATCCGCTGTCACCCCGGGCCGCCTCACGTTCGATGACCGGACCTCCGGGGTAGGTAAGCCCCAGCAATTTCGCTGTCTTGTCGAATGCTTCACCTGCTGCGTCGTCCCTGGTTCTCCCCAGGACTGTGTAGGCCCCCCAGCGTTCCACCAGGACGATCTGGGTGTGGCCCCCTGACACGATAAGAACGATGAACGGCGGTTCGGGATGGGTCGCTTCGAGCCGCGTTGCCATCAGATGCCCCTCCAGATGGTTGACCCCCCTGAAGGGGATCCCCAGCGAGAGGGCGAGCCCCTTGGCGGCGCTTAATCCCACCAGAAGCGACCCGGCCAGACCGGGACCGCAGGTCACCGCGATGCCTTCCAGATCGTGTTTTCCTATACCGGCGCGATCGAGCGCTTCTCCGATCACCTGCATGATCACCTGGATATGGGCGCGGGAAGCCAGTTCGGGGACGATACCGCCGAACTGCCGGTGAACCGCCTGGGATGAGATGACGTTAGAGAGCAGGGCGCCGTTTTTCAGGACGGCCGCGCTGGTGTCGTCACAGGATGTCTCGATCCCCAGAACGATCATCGCTCGATCCTGAGCTTGAAAAAGGCTGGCTTGGCGGTGAAATTGAGGATATCCCTGGGAATGGTGATGACCGCCCGCGCAGTCTGACTGCGATACCGTTCCTTCTGGTAATCGATGGTGGCGCTGATATCATCGACCGTGATTTTCGAAACGACGTCGACGCCGCCGTGTATCGTGAGTGTCAGGACCGATGGATCCGCCTTGACGCCGCTCACCGAAGGCGGAATATTGATCACTTCGACCGGCACACCGTAAATATGCCGCTCGTGAATACGCTGAACATCAGCGGAAAACTGCACATCCGTGCGGGAATAGGTGATCTGTTCCCAGACCGGAGGCACAATGCGCAGGTGCCCCTCGAAATCGCGAATAAGATGGCTGTAGGTTTCCGGCTCGGTGACCACCGAATCGATCTGATTGACGGCGGTGCTCGGACCGCTCACATCGATCGAATCGGGGAACAGCTGCACCGGACCGACGATAATGTACCCTTCCGTCGGCTCGAGCCGGATGAATTTCCGGCTTACCGGCACCCGCTTCGAAATCAGCGGCTCCATGCTCACGGTAACGGTTTCGGGCCCGATAATGTGCTCGACCTGGACATCGAGGTCCGGGGGTATTCCCCGGATCATGTCGTTGCGCATGACGAATGTCCTGGTGATATCGGCGCTGTGCATGTCGAGCTCGATGAACTTCGGCAGACTGTGCAGCTCGATAAGATCGAATCCCTTGCCGATAAAGGTCACCTCCGCCCCGTCGGGGATCGGTTCGGAGAGGACATAGCCGGCCGGCTGGTTGATAATTTCAAAGGGGATGACGGTAAGCTGAAGGTAGCTGTTGCCCATGACGACAATCAGCCAGAGCAGTATCGCGATAACCAGACTGGCCAGCTTGACTTTGTAATTTTTGGAAAGTCTCATGATCCGGGTATTCTTCATCGTCTCTACTCCCGGTCACAGAGGAAGCGTTGCCGCTTCCTCTGTTGTTTGCTGATGCGGTCACTACTTATTTCTGCGATTTCTGCACCGGACGTCCGAAGCTGATCTCACCGTTGTCAATGCGAATATTGAACCCGCACTCGGGGTTGGTGCAGACCCAGGCCTTATAACGGATCGATGCGCCGTCCCGGCCGTAATCGGACATGGGGACGAGAACACCTATATTGCATTTTTGACATTCAGGCAACTGATTTTCCATCATACATCCTCCCTTTCTTTCGCCTCACCCGGTACCGCTGCCACACCTGCCGCGCCCGGCAACGGCAACACATCGCGCGCTTCACGTGAAGGAGAGCAGGAACGCGCCGGGCCGGCTACTCCTTCACGACCCAGATACGGACGTCGGCGGTCACGTCCTGATGGAGCTTTACCGAAACAGTGTAAATACCGAGGGCCTTGATCGGATCATTGAGCAGAATTTTCTTCTTATCGACATCAAAACCCTTTTCCTTCAGCAGATCGGCAATCGTCTGTGACGTCACCGATCCGAACAGTTTTTCATCCTCTCCCACGGCAACCGCGGCGGTCAGGGAAACCTTGGAGAGTTCGGCGGCGACGTTCTCGGCCGCATGCCGGTCTTTATCCTTTCTCCGTTCGGCCGTTTTCAATTCTTCCTCGAGAACCCGCATATTCCGGCGCGTGGCCGTAACCGCGATTCCCCGGGGAATCAGATAATTTCGGGCGTAGCCGTTCTTGACCGTCATGACCTCGCCGGCTTTTCCGAGATTTTCATAATCCTGCTTTAAAATAATTTTCATAATGACCTCATTCCTGCTTCTGTCAGCGGGCGAAATCAGACACGTAGGGGATGAGGGCGAGATGCCGTGCCCGCTTGATCGCCTTTACCAGCTGCCGCTGATGCTGGGCGCATGTCCCTGATGTCCGTCTGGGTATTATCTTCCCGACATCCGTGGTAAACTTGTTGAGTTTCTTGGGATCCTTGTAATCGATATATGCGACATGACTCTCGCAAAAACGACAGATGCGTTTCCGTCGTAATCTCATCAGGATTTCCTCCTCTTGCCAAATAATCGCTGTCTACAGATCCAATTCCTGAAAACCGAAATCAAATCTGCCTCTGCGGGGATTTCCGGAATCCCCGGTCTGAAGCGGACCATCCTCGTGCTGCCGTGTATCCTCGCTGTAATGATCCTCTTCGTTTTCCTGCTCGAATTCCTCAGGATATTGCCCTTCTCCGAAATCCTGTTCAAAGCTGCCGTCGGAGTCGGCATCATCTTTTCTGTTCAGAAACTGTACTCTTCGCGCCTTGATTTCAACGATGCTGCGCCCGCGTCCGTTCCCCGATCGAAGGCTGCGGCTCTGCAGTTCCCCCTCGACCAGCACAGCGTTCCCTTTTTTCAGGTTTCTGGCGCAGTTTTCGGCGAGTTTGTACCAGGTAACCACCCCCACGAAACAGACATTTTCACGCCACTGTCCGAGATTGTCCTTGAACCGCCTGTTTGAGGCGATCCAGAAATTGGTGACCGATGTGCCGTTCCCGGTCTTGCGTAAAATCGGATCTTTCGTGAGGTTACCGGCGATCAAGACACTGTTTATGTCAGGCATTCTCAGCTCACTCATGCCGGCTCATACCTCCTTACATACCATACTACCGCCTGACTGCCGCCGTTCGCAGGCAAACCGCTATTCCGTCTTCTCCTCTTCCGCGGCGGGTTCCTGCTCTTCGGCGCTCTCATCACCGGACTCCCCGGGTTCCTCGGTTTCGACGTCCCCGGCGGCCTCTTCCTTCTGTTCCTTCCCGGCACTGTCCGGACCGTCAGTGTCGGTGGAACCGGTCTCGTCGTCTTCGGCGACAGGGGATTTCCGTGCCCCTTCTCCGGGCTTCTCCTGCTCCTCCTTGAGAACGGATTTGTGCACCAGAATCGTCAGCGAGCGCAGGATATTCTCATCCAGCTGAAACTCCCGCTCCAGACTCTGAATGAACGTACCTTCCGCTCCATACCTGACACAGACATAAAACCCGTACTGCTTCTTGCGGATTTCGTATGCAAGACGGCGTTTCCCCCAGCGATCCACCAGGCCGAGCTTACCACCGTTATTCTCGATAAATTTGAGGAACTTGTCTACGGTCTTTTCGATGACATCATCTTGCAGGTGGGCATCAACAATAAACGTAGTTTCGTAGTCTTTCAACGTTTCACCTCCCTTCGGTCATTTGGCTGTTCCGGCAACGGAACAGCAGGGCTTACTGTTTTATGAGTATATATGCTTCTTTTATTCGGTTTCGGGTTCCTCTGCGGCCCTCGCGGCTTCGCCCGCGACGCCTTCTTCACCCACTGCGCCTTCCGCCAGTTCTTCGGCGACAGGTTCGGCGACTTTCTTCGGCAGCACCACCGTGGCCAGATCCTGGTCTGGATCGGTGATGATTTCCACTTTATCCAGTTTCAGGTCTCTGACATGAATGCTGTCGCCCACGTTCAGCTGTGACACATCGATCTCGACATGTTCCGGGATTTCCAGGGGCAGACCCTTGACTTCGATGAGGCGCTGGGAATGCTCCAGGATACCGCCCGCATCCTTGACGCCCACGGGTGTTCCATGGAGGATAACCGGAATGGTGAGAGTCACTTCCACGTCGAGCTTAACGCCCATGAAATCAATATGGACGACCTTTTCGGTCACCGGATCTTTCTGAATATCCCGAATGATGCACTTGCGGTTCTTGCTTCCTTCGAGAACGAGATCGATGACATTGACATCGTGACTGATGAGGCGCTGAAATATCAGCTGGTCCACCGTCAGCATCATTGGTTCGGCATCGGATGCGTAATAGACGGCGGGTATCTTGCCGTGACGACGCAGCTCCTTTGTCTCCAGACGGCTGCCGCCCGCTCTCTTTTCCACTTTCAATTCTGCTACTGCCATGCAGTATTCCTCATTTTTTATACGTAAATGATCAAAACAGTGAACTGATCGACTCTTCGTTGTGGATCCGCCTGATCGCCTCACCGAAGAGCGGGGCTGAAGAAATGATTTCCAGCTTTTTAAACCGCTTCTCCTGAGGGACCTGTATCGTATCAGTTACGAAAATGCGTGATATTTTTGAATCCTGGATCCGCTGTACCGCGTCCTTTGAAAGTATTGGATGCGTACACGCGGCGAATATTTTGTTCGCGCCGGCATCGGCGATGATTTCGGCCGCCCTGCAGAGAGTGCCTGCGGTGTCGACCATGTCATCGATCATGATGACATCTCTGCCGGAAACATTGCCGATCAATGTCATGTCCGCGATTTTCCCCGGTCCCGACCGTTTCTTGTCGACGACCGCCAGGTCCGCGTTCAGTCTGGTGGCATAGGCGCCGGCCCGTTTCGAGCTGCCGATGTCGGGCGCTACCACTACCGGATCGGTGAGATCGATTCTCTGCAGCCGGTCGACGAAAAGCGTCGATGAATACAGATGGTCGGACGGGATGTCGAAGAATCCCTGGATCGAGGCGGAGTGCAGATCCATGGTAAGCATTCTGTCCGCTCCCGCCACGGTGATCAGATTCGCCATGAGCTTTGACGAAATTGCGACCCGGGGCTGATCCTTGCGGTCCTGACGCGCGTATCCGAAATAGGGAATTACCGCGGTGATCCGTTTCGCGGACGCGCGCCGTGACGCATCGATGAGCAGCAGCAGTTCGATCAGCCTGTCGCCGGGCGGACAGGTAGGCTGGACGATGAACACATCGGTTCCCCGAATATTTTCATCGTACTTGACGGAGATCTCACCGTCGTTGAACCTGGTGATCTTCGTTTTACCCAACGGCATTCCCAGGTAGTCCGCGATCTGCTCCGCAAGTTCAAGGTTACCAAGCCCGCTGAATATTTTCATGTCGTTGCCGTTCATCTGTCCATAACCATTATGAAAACGCCCGGAACCCTCGACAGGTACAGTTCCGGGAGCACCATACCGAATGCATCGTCACGCTGCTTCAGCTGGGGCGGGAGGATTCGAACCCCCGAATGCATGGACCAAAACCATGTGACTTACCGCTTGTCGACGCCCCAGAATGTCATAACAGAACCAGGGTAAATTGATAAATCCGGCCGCCGTACAGTGTTCCTGACAACCGGATTCCCTGATCATCTTTCATATACCGGAGTGCAGATATGGCAGGTCAAATCATGTCCCGCCCTGATATGCGCCATCGCTTTTTCCGCGTCGTCCCTCCTGCGGTACAGCCCGAACATCGTGGACCCGCTGCCGCTCATGGACGCGTAAAATGACCCCGAACCGTACAGTCGCTCTTTGATGTCGGCGAGCAGGGGAAACCACCCGAACACCGTTGTTTCAAAATCATTGACGCAGTGCTTCCTGAGTCCGACCTCGTCAAAGCCCGGAAAAAGCGCCCTAAATGTAGTAAATTTTTCTTCTTTTGTCAAGGCAATTCTGGCACTTCCGTAGGCCCGGGAGGTGGACACGTGAATGCCGGGACAGACCAGCAGAATGTAATAGCGGTGACGCATGGGAACCGGCTCCAGGATCTCACCCCGCCCTCTGCCGAACTGGGTGCCTCCCTTTATGAAAAAGGGCACATCTGACCCGATTCCGGCTCCGATCTCACAAAGATCGGCCTCGGTCAGACCGGTGTCCCAGAGGCGGTTCGCGGCCGCCAGCACGGCCGCGGCGTTGCTGCTGCCGCCCCCCAGTCCCGCTCCGGAGGGAATGCGTTTCTCGAGATCGACGGCCAGGCCATCGTCCACACCCGTGCGTTTTCGGAACCGTTCAAAGGCCTGCCAGATGATATTCCGTTCATCCACGGGGATATCCGGCCGGCTGCAGGTGATGCTGATCCCGGCGGCCTGTCTGCGCAGGCGGATTGTGTCCCCCAGGCTGATCTCCTGAAAGAGGGTGGCGATGTCGTGGAATCCGTCCGTGCGTTTTCCCAGGATGAGCAGACCCAGATTAATTTTTGCATAGGAAAGGATGATCATACCAGCCCTAACTCCCGCAGAACGATACCGAACCGGAGCCCCCGGTCATGCACACTGATCCATTCATGGCCGCTGCGGGCAAGCAGATGGTCGAGGATCATCGCTCCCGCCGGCAATATGTCGGCGCGGCCGGGATCGATGGCGACCCGTACCCGCCGTTCCCGGCTGTCCATGCCCGCGAGTTCCCGTTTCATGGCCGCAACGGCGGCGGCGGCAAGCATGTGGCCGTCCACAGCGTCCGCTTCGTACCGGTTGAGCCCGAGATCGAGGGCGGCCAGGGTGGTCACCGTGCCGCCGATACCGGCGAGCCGGCTGCTCCGCAGCAGGCCCTCACAGCCGGGGAAGAGCGCGGGCATATCCTGATCGGCGCACTCCGTTTCCGTGCATGTCACCGCTCCCGCTCCGTAACTCCGCCAGTCGATAATGCGGGTGCCCTCTCCCCTGATGATCTCGGTGCTGCCGCCTCCGATATCGAGTACGGTCACGGTTCCCCCGTATGACGCCGCCCAGGTTGCGCCCAGATACCCGTAGCGGGACTCCTCCTCCTCGGAGAGCACGTCAATGTCCAGCCCGGCATGTTCCGCCACCTCCTGCACGATGCGGTCACAGTTCGATGCCGCTCTGAAAACCCTGGTGCCGACGGCAATGATTCGGGGGGATCCGGCCGCCAGAGCCTCTTTCCTGAATTCGTGCAGGACAGGCAGCAGCCGCCGAAGCGGTTCATCCCCGACCGTTCCCGTCGCGGCCAGCCCCTCTCCGAGCCTGACCGCGGCGGTGCGCTGCAGCACGGATCGTACCCGGCTGCCGCCGTCATGCTCCGCGATCAGGAGCAGTACCGACTGGGTGCCGATGTCGATGACCGCGATCCGGGTCATCACTCCTCTTCCCGCCGGAACAGCCCGCTCTTCCCTGACATCACTCTGTCTCCGAATCCGGTTATGTTGAGAAAGAACCGCACCGCCCAGTGGCTTGCCTTGCGTCCGGGCTGGTCTTTCAGGGAGATGGAACGGGGGTCGAGCTCACGGGCTTCCCCCGAGAGCCAGCGGCGGATCTCATCGACATTTTCAACCGACATGGGATGCACCACTGCCCGGGCGGCGATGTAATAGCGGCTGTCGGCCCGAACCCCGCCCTCGGGGGCAAGCCCGATATCCTGCAGGATCGAGCAGCTCGCCCGCAAACTGTCCTCATTCATCTGGCGGGGATCATCGGATCCGGCGATAAGCTGATACTGCTTCAGCCAGGGATCATAGGAAAGCTTGATGCGGGTGTATTTTTCACAGACCAGCCGGTCGGCCCAGCCCCCGCGCTGTTCCCAGAGCTGTATCTGGTACTCCATGGCGGCCGTCATACCCTTGCGAAGCCGCGGGACAATGTCGTCCCGGAACAGCTGCTTGAAGAGAATATCCGCGGAAACGACACTGTCGGTGACGGTTATGTTTCTGAATTCCACCGGCTTCTCGGCCGCCCAGGCCCTGAGGCAAAAGCCGCAGCTGAGGAAGAGCAGGATACGGATGTATTTATTCATGGGACATCGATTGCGAACACATACCTGGGTGAATATACGGGAAACCGGTGACCATTGTTGCCGGAAGCGCGTTTCTAGCGGGCGAGATCGATCAGCCGTGACACGGCTGAGACACCCCGGGGCACGGTCAGACCCGCGGGATTGTACCAGACCGCCCCGAGACCGCAGGCCGCCGCGGCCAGCACGTCATTCTCGAGGGAATCGCCGATCATCACCATCTCCCGGGGGAGACACCCGAGGCGGGAGGCCACGGCCAGGAAAAATTGCCGGGATGGTTTCGCGCAGCCAAGCTCCCTGAAACAGAATATCCCGCTGAAAAAACGATCGAGATCGACCCGGGCCAGCGCACCGCGAATCTCGCCGGCCGTCGAATCACGGGCATTGGTGGCGACATGGCAGTCATAGCGTCCGCGAAGCCGTTCAAGCGCGGAGACGGCACCGGGAACAGCCTCCACCCGCTTCCAGCGGTACATCGGCCCCGACTCTGCGGGGAAATCCACCATCAGGGTGTTTCCCCAGTCAAACAGCAGGCAGCGGCAGTGCGGCGGCAGTATCGGCATGGGAAACGCGGGCGGCCCGTTACGAATGGTTCCGGTCCCCGGTCATGAGGGCGCTGATCGCGTCGATGTATTCGCCGCACGCGGCTCTGGCAGCGTTCAGGGTGCCGGCTTCGGCGATGACCCTGATAATCGGCTCGGTGTTCGATTTGCGGATGTGCACCCAGTGGTCCGGAAAATCGATCTTCAGCCCGTCGAGCGCGGACACCCGTTCGCCGCTGAACCGCTGCCTGAGTGTTTCCATAATGGCGTCGGGATCGCTGTCACCGATATGCAGCTTCTCCTTGGCCATGGCATACCCGGGAAGCGAGCCGCGGGCCGCGGAAGCGGTGCAGCGCCTCTCGGTCAGTGCCTGGAGCGTCAGCGCGATTGCCAGCGGCGCATCACGTCCGGCGTGAAGCGCCGGCAGGATCACGCCGCCATTGCCCTCTCCGCCGATCACCGCGCCTGTTTCGAGCATCTTTTTCGCGACATGAATTTCGCCCACTTTTGTCCGGTGGCAGACCGCACCGGCAGCGGCGGCGATGTCATCGACGGCCCGTGTCGTCGACATGTTGACGACTACGGGACCCTTCATGTTCGCCAGGACGTGTGCCGCGGCAAAACTCACCGTATACTCTTCACCCCAGGGCACGCCCTCTTCATCGATAATCGCGCACCGGTCCACATCAGGATCGACGGCGAATCCGATATCGGCTTTTTCGCTCACGGTCAGCCTGCAGAGGTCCCCGAGATGTTCCGGAACCGGTTCAGGCGTATGGCTGAAACGTCCGGTGGGCTCCCGGTTCAGGAAAAACACCGTGCATCCAAGCGCCTCGAACAGCTGCGGCAGGATGGTCCCGCCGGCGCCGTTCACACAGTCACAGGCTACTCTGAACCCCCTGCGTCTGACAGCTGCCGCATCGATAAGAGGAAGGGACAGGATCGCCTGAACGTGCTCTTCGGATGCCCCGGTCTTTTCGCTGACGCGGCCGATGCCGTCCCAGGGGGCCCAGGCGAAACCGCGCCGCTGAACAATGCCGGCGACGGCGGCGCCCTGTTCCTCGTCGAGAAACAGCCCCTCGGACGTCAGCAGCTTGAGGGCGTTCCATTCAACGGGGTTGTGGCTGGCGGTGATCACGATCCCGCCGACGGCATCCGAATGCTGCACCGCCATTTCAACCGTGGGTGTGGAACAGACGCCCAGGTCAACCGGATTGCATCCCACCGCCGTCAACCCCGCGAACACCGCTGATTGTACCATCTCACCGGTGATGCGGGAATCACGGCCCACCATGACCCGACCCGCCCCGTAGAGCGTGCCCGCGGCGGCGGCGAATTCCGTAATCAGCAGCGGGCTCAGTCCTTCCCCGACAATGCCCCTGATCCCGGAGACACTGATCATCACCGGTTTGCTCATCGGTAATCTCTGTGCTGCGGTTTCACCGATTCGGTTTTCACTGAACGCACCAGGCCGGTAAGCATGCGCCCGACCTCTTCGAGGGCTTCGATGGTGTCGGGCACCTCCCGGATGTATCCGAGCTGTTCCGAAAGGATAAAGTAATATTTGAGCGCCTCCAGCGATTCCAGCGTCTTTTTATACGGCACGGCCTTCTCCTTCGGATTTCGGCGCATGAACCCCTGCGCGATGTACACCGGAATGTCCATTGCGGCCTGCCGCATCCGGGACGCCAGCTCACCCTTCTCTTCCTTTGGAAATTTCTTTGTCACCTCATAGGTTTCGAGAACCAGCGCATGCGCCTTTTTCCAGACATTGAGCTGTCGAAAATCAGTGAGCTTTTCCGATAATTCCCCTTCCGGCGGTTCCGCTGCATTGAAAATTTTTGTCATGTCTACTGTTCCCTCTTGGTCATGTGGTTGGTGCAAAGGGCTGGTCCCCGGCAGCCCTCTTCATGCGCCGCCTCCTGCACGCGAAGGCGGATTGTCCCCTGTCATTCGCTGAACAGCATGCCGCGTCGGTGCCGCGGTTATATCTCCCCTCTCAGCGACAGAACGAACTGGCGCACCGGTTCAATGCTCCGCTGCCGCAGGGAGTAGTGGTAATTCCTGAGATTCTTCGTCTCAAAGCCGATCTGAAACGCTCCCAGCCGGTAGAGAATACGGGCGTCCATCACATGCATCGGCACCCGCTGATCGCTGCGGAAAATGTCGACCACTTCCTCGGTCCTGCTGGCGTACCGGTAATCATAGGCAAGCGTTACCCTGCCCAGCTTCAGGGAAAAACCCCCGGTAAACCGGTAGCGGGAGCGGTAGTTGAGCATTTTATCCGTCTCGAGGTTCACCGGATCCATACAGGTCAATCCGCTGTTGATACTCAGCATTCCCCTGAAAAGAGCTGCGGCGACCCGCAGTTCCGCGCCCATATTCCTTGCCTTGTTGAGATTGATGAACTGAAACGCCATCAAATCCGTGTTCAGATCGACATCGATCATATTGGTGTAGCGGCTGTAGAAAAACGCCAGATCGACCATACCTTCCGGATTCAGGACCGTGCCGAGCCAGCCGCCGCTGCCGAAAGAAAACCCCTGATGCAGGCCCGTTTCAAAATTCCAGGCCCGTTCCGCTTCCCTGAGTTCCAGGTTCGGCACGACGCGAAAGCCTGATACGGTGAGGTTGGCGAACACCTCGGCGATCGAGGGAGCCCTGAATCCATACCCTGCCGAGAGGCGAAGCGAGCCGCCTCTCCAGGGCCGGGCGGAGAGCCCCACCCGGGGGCTTATCTGACGGTCGGAACCGATCCCCTCCACGTGGTGATAATCGAAACGGCTGCCGGCGGTCACCGTGACCGTGCCGCCGACCGAAATCACATCTTCGGCGTAGAGAGCGGCATCGCCGGTCCGCTGATTACCGTACATGGGCGATTCGACCTGATGATAAATGACCTCGCTCCCCGCGGTGATCGAGTGCGCACCCCGGATATAGTCGGTTTGCACTTCGAATCCCGCCCGGTCGGTGACCGCATAGTCGTCATTGTCGTAAAAATGGTTGTGCCACCCCACCCGGTAAAAATTCGCTTTCAGCGTATAGGCGAACAGCGCGCTGACACCGTGCTTGAACGTGGCGTTGATATTCGTTTTTTCATTGGTGACACGGTTGCCCAGCTCCGCATCGGGAACCTCCAGGGCATTCTCCTGACTCTTCCACTGGAGAAAATCGCCGTGATCGTCGCTGGCGTAGACCGTGCTGATCACCAGTGTCTGATTGGAAGCCGGTTTGATCCTGGCTTTCGCCAGCACATTCCAGCGGGAATAGTCACCGTTCTGGTGATACCCGTCGGACACCTTGCGTCCCACATTGACCAGCAGCCCCACAGGTCCCGCCTTGCGGCTGTGCGACAGATCGATCGATTGCGCGGACAGGGCGGTGCCCAGGTTCACCGCACCGTCGGCGATCTGCGTGGTCAGAAACCGGTCCGTCCAGCGCCATTCAGGATAGGCCGGTTCGTCGAAATAACCGAGAGATACCCGGAACCGTGTCACCGGCGTATCCGAGGGATCCCTGGTGATGACATTGACCATGCCTGCCATGGCGTTCGATCCGTAGAGTGCCGAGCCTGCGCCCTTGACCACTTCCACAGCCTCGATCTGCTCGACCGGGATCGCATCCCAGCTGATGCCTCCGGTTTCCCCGCTGATCATGGGATGTCCGTCCACCATGAAGAGCACGCGGCTGCCCGCGGACCAGTTGAACCCGGTTGAACCGCGGATATCGAGCTGTCCGTCGATAATGCCCACTCCCGCCGTGTTGGTGAGCACCTCGTCGAGGGTCGTGACATTGCGGCTCTCGATCGCCTCCCTGTTGACGACATCAACAGAAACCGGTGTATCCTCGATGGACTGCTGCCGCTTGGAGGCCGTAACCACCATGGTCGGCATTTCAAGCGTGGTCGGCTTCAGTGCAAAGGCGATTTCGGTACTGCCGCCGCCCGTCACCCGCACATCGCGCTTCGTTTCGTTCCGGTATCCGATCATCATGGCGGTCACCGCGTAGGTGCCGGGTCTCAGCCGTGAGATCGTGAACCGTCCCCCGCTGTCCGCGGCGCCGCCCAGCACGGTTGATTCGACGACGACATTGCAGCCGGCCAGCGGCTTGCCGGTTTCCCGGTCCGTGACGATGCCGGTGATGCGTCCCGTCACCGTCTGCTGCGCCGGGACCGAACCCGCAGCGGCGGCCCAGAGCAGCGGTATCACGATATATAGCGAAGGCTTCATTGTCGCTCCCAAGACTAGTAAAAGATCACGTCGCCCGCTGCCCGGTCCAGATCGGCCTCCATGTCGATCTGTTCGGTGAAACTGCCCGGCATGACCCGTACCGGTGTATGGGTACGCGCGGGATCATCGGAATAGGCTCCCAGCTGTTTCACGCCGGTGAGAAAAAGGGTAATATCAGGGAACCAGGCGGCCAGAATCCATTCATATTCTCCGGGTTCCACATCGCATTCGTAATCCTGCCCGCCGATAAACCGGGTCAGCGTGTCGCTGAAAAAGAGCTGTCCCGTGTTGAGAGCCTCGATCATAAAGGCCAGCAGGGAATCCGGATCCGAGATGCCTTCAGGATAGGATTTCATCACGGCGATCCTCACCTCCCTGGTTGAATCGGGCCAGGCGCCCGTGTAGGAGATGTGTCCCCTGATACCCGCCCGGTCCTCACCGCCGCTGACCGGATCGAGTCCGTTACCCTTGTAACAGGCAAACAGCAGCAGCGCCGCCAGCAGCGCCGAACATGCGCATCGCTTCATGGTTCCCCTCCGCTTCCTGATCTACTGTGCCGAACCCGGCTGGTTTGCGGGTCTCTTTTTCTTGAACATGGAAGCGCCGATCAGGCCGCCCAGCGTTCCGAATACGGCATTGATGATGAGGCTGAAGAACAGCCCCGCGACCATGTATAACGGACTCAGCCGCTCCCCTTCCCGCAGACTTCTCATCAGTTCATCGACTTCCGGAGAGAGGTCACTCCGGTCCCGCAGCACATTCTCGAAAACGCGGTTCAGGATCTCCGCATCGCCCATGGACATGAACAGATATCCGAGAATGCTCGCAAACAGGGCTCCGAATATGCCGGCCAGCAGACCGGTTACCGCGCCGTCACCCCCGCTGATGCTGACATCGCCCGGAAGCTCCCTGCTGTACATGTAGGCGGCGAGGGCGCCCCCGGCCAGAATCCAGAGACAGCAGAGGCAGTTGCCCAGACTGATAATGGGCACTGTTGACAAAATAGCCATGACACCGCCGCCGACGAGCGCCGGTATGAGTTTTCCCGGTTGTTGCTGTTCAGTCATGTCGCACCTCGTTTCTCGTTACCATTTTGTTTATTTGCGGCAGAACATAGAAAAGAGCCGCCGTTCCCGGCAGCAGTCCGGTGAGGAACCGGATAAAAAGGCAGCCCTCCCATATCCCCGTTTTGGCGAGCAGAAACTCGGCCGCGGCCGGCAGTGCCGCGCAGACGAGTATGTACCTTGGCGGTGTCCGGAAGAGAAACCGCCGGCGGAAAAAGGGGAAAAGCACTATGCCTGTCAGAAAACCCGAATAGAGCCCGCTGCAGCGTGCGCAGACCGGGAGTGCGTGGCCGTTGACGATGAAACAGCGGCCGGGAATCTGATGACAGACCGGCGAGAAGAACAGCGTCACCGCAGCCGCTCCTTTCCGGCAGCCGGCATCGCCCTCGGCCAGCCAGGGCACGCTCAGAATTAAAAACAACCAGCCCAGCACCGCTGCCAGCAGCGCGATGTAGATGTAACTGAGCCGGTTATCGCTATATTTATAATATGGAAACATAATTCTGAAAAGTCAAATCCTTTGTTATGGACGGGTTCCCGCCCATGGCGCATTCGCCGTAGCGGCGGCTGCCGACCGGCACTCCTTTTTATGGCGGATGCTGATCTTTCTGATTCGCGGCGGTCGCCGACCGCCGCTACTTTTGTAAACGTACGCAAATCACCGGACATTGCAAAGAGATTTCTTCCCTTCACCCGCACAGACTACAGGCAGACTTCCTCGTTCGCGGCCGCGATCAGGTACCGGTTGTGTTCGATGAAAAGGATGGTGTGCCCCGCCGTTGCGAGCCGGTTGAACACCGCGATCAGATGATCGATGTCCCGGTAATGGAGGCCGGCGGTTGGCTCGTCCAGAAGGAAGAGCGTGCGTTCGCCGCGCTGACGCAGCAGATGGACGGCCAGCCGCAGCCGCTGCCGTTCACCCCCGGAAAGGGTGGTGATTGCCTGACCGGGGGGAAGATGTCCGAGCCCGAGTTCCGTACAGGTGCGAATACGCGCCAGCGCCTCTCCGGCCGCCCGGGATCGGGGCCGATCCCTGAAAAACGGAGCGGTCTCGGCCAGCGGCGTTGTCATCAGCCGGGGGAGGGACCAGCCGTCCGCGGTCAGCGCCGCGATCCCGGGCCGGTACCGGCTGCCGCCGCAGGCGTCACAGATATTGTCCACATCATCCATGAAATCCATGCTCACGGTAATCCGGCCCGCTCCCCCGCAGAGACTGCACCGGCCCCCGGCGCTGGTATAGGAACAGTCCGCTTTCGTCACCTCCGGATGGGCGGGACGCACCGCTTCCCAGAACACCGTCTGCAGCAGCGGCAGCAGGCCGCTCTCCTCGGCAACGGCCCGTCCGCCCGGCCCGCCGGTCTGCCGCTGATCGATGAACAGCACGCTGTCAAAGGAGACATGGTCATAATAGTCACGGCAGGACACCGGCTGCCGCTGCTGCAGCGTCGGAGCCAGCACATGCCTGACCAGGGTCGATTTGCCCGCACCGGACACGCCGGTCACCGCGATCAGGCCGCCGGCGCTGAAATCGAAATCGCGTTCGACAAGCGTGTGCTTGCTCACGCCCCGCAGACCGAAGGCGCCGGGAACCAGCGTATGTCCGGCAGGTTCGGGAAGCGCCGTCTTTCCCAGATAGCGCGGCGTAAGTGCCTTCCGGTTTTTCCGGAACTCGGCGACCGATCCATCGGCCACGATCCTGCCGCCGCCGGATCCGGACCCCGGTCCCATTTCGATGATATAATCGGCGTGCCTGATGACCTGTTCGTCGTGCTCGACGATGACCACGGTATTCCCATTCCGTTTCAGAGCATCGATGATCCCGAGCAGTGATGAGACATTGAGCGGATGGAGACCGATCGTCGGCTCGTCCAGTACATAGGTAAGTCCGGTGAGGCCGCTGTGCAGCTGACCGGCGAGCCGCAGACGCTGCCCCTCTCCGCCGGAAAGCGTCGCCGCCCCGCGGGTGAGGCTGAGATGTCCGAGACCGAGACTGAGCAGCGTCCCCAGCAGCGGCCGGATGTGATCATACACGGTCCGCACCAGCCGGCCGGCCGGCCCCTCGCCGCGGAACGCATCGAACCACGCGACCGTATCCCGGATGCTCAGGGAGCTGAGATCGTGGATGGTTTTCCCCTGAATGGCGATGGAGAGGGCCTCGGGATTTAGCCGCGCGCCCCGGCAGACTCCGCACTCCCGCTCATGCAGCATCGCCGTCAGTGTCTCCAGCCGTTTGTTGTGGAGCCGGCGAAGATACTCTTCATTCAGCAGCGTGCAGAATCCCTTCCAGGGCATCGATATCCGTTTTATGCCGGTGCCGCTGCGGGTTTTATAGTGCCAGTCTGTTTCCCAGACGCGGTCTCCCGTGCCGTAGAAGACGAGCTCGAGTGCGGCGCGGTCCAGATCTTTCAGGGGCAGACCCAGGTCGACCCCGGCGTGGGCAGCGGCCGCTTTCAGCACAGCGGAAAACTGGGAGTCCGGATCACCGTAATACCGGATAACCGGGTTGTGGGTGAACGCGCCCTCCGCAAACGAGAGGGTGCGGTCGGGCGCCACTTTGGCCGGGTCCGCCACAAGCCCGCTTCCCAGGCCCGAACACGCCGGACAGGCGCCGGCTTCATGGTTAAATGAGAAGGCGGACGCGTTCATCCGTTTCCCCTGCAGTCCGGCGGCCCGGGAATAGAGATACCGGTAGGATTCGCTGATACCGGTCAGGGTGCCCACGGTCGAGCGGGGCGTCACCGGAATCGAACCCCGGTCAACGGCGATCACCGGTGTCAGGCCGGTGAACGCATCGGCTTCGGCCGGGTTCGCCTGGCGTATGAACGTGCGGGCATAGGCCGACAGGCTCTCGGCAAAGCGGGACTGGGATTCCGCGAAAAGCGTATCGAACGCCAGCGATGATTTGCCGCTTCCCGAGAGCCCGGTGAGCACGGTGATCATGTTCCGGGGAAACGAGACGGACACTCCCTTGAGATTGTTGGTGACCGCGCGCTCTATCTGAATGGTATCGGGTATGGCCGCCGGTTCGGCGGAAAAGCGCGGTACCGCCTGAAGCGACCGGGCTGTGACGGACCCGCGCCACCCGGGGAACCGTCGTGCGCTCCCCTGATAAACGACCCTTCCTCCCGCCTGTCCGCTTTCCGGTCCCATATCGATGATATGGTCCGCCGCTTCGATCAGCTGTTTCTGATGCTCGATGCAGACGATGGTACTGCCTCCATCGGTCAGGTCCCTGAGCGCCCTGACGAGAAATTCCGTGTCGCGATAGTGCAGCCCGGTTGTCGGCTCATCGAGAATGTACCAGGTGCCGCGCCGCTTTTTTTTCACCAGCGATGCGGCAAGCTTAATTCGCTGGGCCTCCCCGCCCGAGAGCGTGGTCGAAGGCTGACCGAGCCGCAGATATCCCAGGTCAAGGGACTGCATCACGGTCAGGTAGCGCATAACAGGAGCATCATCACTGAAAAAAGCTGCGGCTCCATCGATGCTGAGATCGTACACATCGGCGATGGAGAGACCCCGCAGCAGCACCTCCAGTGTTCCGGCGTTGAACCGCCTGCCGTCACATTCGGGACAGCGTACGTCCACCTGGCCGATATAGTGCATCCGGATCTGAATGCGGCCCGCGCCTTCACAGGTGTCGCACCGTCCTCCCCGGTTGTTGAATGAGAACCGGCTTCTGGTGTAGCCCCGCTTCTTTGCCTCCGGCAGGGCCGCGAACCGGTCCCTGATATTGTCGGCAAGACCGACGTAGGTCGCGGGATTGCTCCGGGGAGTTCTTCCGATGGGAGACTGATCCACCCGCACCGCATCGCCCAGGGCCGGCAGCAGGCAGCCGTAGACCAGGCTCGCCTTGCCCGCGCCTGACACGCCGGTGACCACATTGAGCGCCCCGGTCATAAACGCGGCGTCGCACCCCTTGAGATTGTTCACGCGGCAGTCTTTCAGCCAAAACAGATCGCCGTTCCGTTCCGGCGCCGCGGCCGGCACCGCGGTCAGGGCCGCCCGGGTTGGCGTCGGCGCCGCTCCCCGCGGCGGCCGCAGGAAATCGGCGGCCGGCCCGTTGAACAGGATATCCCCTCCCTCGTCTCCCGCCCCGGGCCCGGTCTCGATGACCCAGTCCGCCTGCCTGATGATATCAGGATCGTGCTCGATGATGATCACGGTATTACCGCCCCGCACCAGTTCCCGCAGCATCTCCGTCAAACGCAGCGTATCCCGGGGATGCAGCCCGATGGACGGTTCGTCGAACACGTAGAGCACATTGGACAGCGCCGATCCCAGCTGGTTCACGAGGCGGATGCGCTGGATCTCTCCGTTCGTCAGGGTCGATGCCGGCCGGGAGAGACTGAGATGGCCGAGTCCCAGCGATTCCAGCCGCCCGGCCTGCGCGCATATGCGGGCGATGATTGCCGCTTCAGCCGGCCCGGGGTCGGGACAGGCCTGCAGAAATTCCCTCAGTTCTCTCAGCTCCATATCGGCAAGCCCGGCAATGGTCCTGCCGTGCCAGGTGACCCGGAGAGCCTCGGTATTGAGTCGGGCGCCGCCGCACTCACTGCACCGCACCGATTCGGCGTACCTGAGAATATTCCTGTTCCTGTCCCGCCGCAGAATATCCTCCATCACGGCAAGCATGCCCTTGTAGTACTGCATTTCCCGCGGTTTCGCCTTCAATCCGGTCCATTTCAGCCTGCTTTCCAGGCTGTGCTTGCCGTGCAGCACCCTGATCCTGTCGCTGCCCCGCAGCACGACCCGGCGCTGATCCTCGCTCAGCTCGTTCCAGGGAATATCCACGGAAAAACCGTGGGCGCGGCAGACCTCGTCCAGCGCGTCCACCGTTACCTGGGAATACATAACGTATCCGTTGGGGAGTGTGGGGGCAAGGGCCCCCTGACGCAGGGTCAGCGCGGGATCGGCAACCAGTTTTTCCAGGGAAATCCGGTCTTCTACACCGAGTCCGCGGCAGCGGGGGCAGGCTCCCAGGGGACTGTTGAAACTGAACAGGCTGCGTGAAAGGGCCGCGTTCCCATCGGACCTGCCGAACCGGGCGAAGAGCAGCCGCAGCAGGTCGTACAGTTCGGAAAGCGTACCCGCGGTGGAGCGGGAAGAGTACCCGGATGTCCTCTGGCTGATGGTAATCACCGGGAAAAGCCCCGACAGCCCGTCAGCAGCAGGCCGGTTCACCCTGCCTGCGAATCTCCTGGCGAAGGATGGGATCGACTCCAGGTACAGCCTTCTTCCCTCCATGGCGATGGTGTCGAAGGCCAGCGATGATTTGCCCGAGCCGGAAACGCCGGTTACCGCGATGAGCTGATAATGGGGAATCTCGAGTGAGACGTTCCTGAGGTTGTTTTCGCGCGCGCCGGTAACGCGAATGCACGGGGCATCCGGTCCGGAACGTGAGTGTTCGTTCATAGCCGGTATCGGTGGCAGTACATGCGCCGTTGCGGGATACCCCCTGCAGCGGGAGTGATTGCCCGATTATGCAGTACATGAAAATACCGGCTCCGATCGGAAAGCCGGTACCGTCCGCATTGTATGTGTGTCGTCGCAGCCGGGTTATCCGGGACGTACCGTCCGGCAGCGGACCTCGTCGGGCACCTGGGCCAGGTCGGCACGTGCCGGAGCCCGGGCCGGCCCCCTTTTTGTAAGGACCGGCGGTCCGGACGGAGCAGGCTTAGAGGGTGTGTATTCCCGCCTTATGAACCGCACATCACCGCTGCCCGTGTCCGCCTGATCCATCAGGTGCGTCCCCTGCCAGTGTGGCAGCATAAGGATGCAATATACACAACCCCGGCAAAAAAATCAACCGTGGAAATTGCGCGCGGGCATTCCGCTCAGGGTGCGGACTCTCCCGGATAGGACGCTCGCTCGAGAACGGTCACGCGCACCGTGTCATCAGCTGCGGCGGGGACCAGATCGAACACCGACCGGCCCTCGCGGACAATCCGGCATTCCGCTCTCCCCGCCTGCTGCAGGAAACGCTCCAGATAGGCTTGCGACCAGAAATGCGCCGGGATCATCACCCGGGGGTGAAGCAGCTTCAGAAAGGACACCGCCTCGGGGATAAACTGCTTTTTCCCTTCCACGGGCATGATCAGGAGATCGAAGGCATGGGGAAATTTCCCGGTGAGCGCCCTTTGTACCGATGGCGTATCGACATTCATGATGTACGCCTGGGCGTCACCCAGATGGCAGATACTGACGCCTTTATAGAAAAACAGAAAGCTGGTATTGCTTTCACCGGCGGGATCGTCCTCATCGGTCAGGACCGGAACGATACGGAGGCCGTCGATCTCGAGACTGTCGCTGCCGCTGAGAATATACCGCGCGGAGGAGGGAATGCGGTCCGGATCATAATGGTCGTCATGCTTGTGGGAAAAGGTCATCACATCCGGTTGCAGGTCTCCGATGCTCAGGATGGGGCTGTCCCATCCCCACTCCTTCCAGATGTTTTCATGCCCGTAATCGGTTACGACCGTGATGCCGTTATCGAATCGCAGCACAAAAGCGGAATGGCCGAGATAGTGCACCCGTACAAGAGGGAGTGACGATTGAGCCGATACTCCGCCGGCGGTCAGAGCCAGCAGCATGCTGCCGGCGATGCAGCGTCGCAGATATCTCATGGTGATCTCCTGGTTGATTGATATACAATTAATACGGAATGGTTGTAACTTTCCCCCGGTTTGCGCATATTACATGCAGAAGCGCACACACGAGGAAAAAATGCTGGATTTCGAAACCATGTACACGCACTACGCGGATGATGTCCATTCCTATGCCCTGGGACTCTCCGGCAGCCGGGAGACGGCGCAGGACATCACATCTGAAACCTTCATCAGAGCCTGGAGCCGCAGGGAGAGTATTCGCACTGAAACGCTGAAGGCCTATCTCTTCCGCATCGCGCGTAATTTGTTTCTGGAAGGATACCGGAAAAAAAGACGTGAGACGGTTCTCCTGGACACGATTCCCGACCGCGAACCGTCGCCCGACAAAACGGCCCACATCCGGATGCAGCTCGAACGCGCCGAATCGCTGCTCCTCACGCTGCCGGAAGAGGAACGGTCGGTGTTTTTACTCCGGATTCGGCAGGGGTTATCATACGCGGAAATAGCCAGGGTAACCGATCTCAGCCTCTCGGCGGTAAAAGTGACCATTCACCGTATCAGAAAAAAACTGATCAAAGCGATACTCGATATGGAGACAGCGATATGAAATCCGTAACCAAGAACGTCATTCTCGATCTTCTGCCGCTCTACCTGGCCGGCGATGTGAGCGACGACACCCGGGCTCTTGTACAGGACTACCTGAGCCGTAATCCCGAACTGGAACGGGCCGCGCGCGCCGCGGAAGCGTTTGGCGAAGCCGGCGCCGTCCCCCCACCCGAAAGAAAGGAGGCCGCAATGAAAGCGTTCACGGAGGCAAAGCACCGCCTGTGGATGAGAGCCCTCACACTCGCGATAGTGATCACGTCACTGTTCGCAGTGGCGCTGTTCGGCGCTCTCTACCTGTTTCTCAAATAGGAAAAGAATCGGAGATAAAAAAAAGGGCGGTGTCACCGGTGACCGGTGTGCCGCCCTTGCTGACGCTCCCTGGATTCTTCCCTGCCGGCGGCATCGGGCCGGCTCATATGATACCGGCATCCTCCTCCCGCATCCATCCGACTTTGCCGTCGGCGAGCACGATTTCCAGCCACCCCCCGGTCTGCTGATCCACCCGCACCCGGGTCCCTTCATGGAGAGTGAATAGATCCATTGCGGCGCTCTCATCGGGAGCGCTTTTCACCTGGACCGCATCCGTCAGGATCACGGCCTCGACACGGCTGCGGGCCCGGTGGATCTGCCCTGCCAGCATTGCCCCCAGCAGCACCAGGGCAATTCCCATGACAACTGCCGAACGAACCGCCGCCGTCCGTACCGCGGGCTTTCGGCTGATGACGGCGGTAATTACCAGCAGCATACCCGCCAGATAGAGAGCGGTCAGCACTCCTGTCAGGGTATGACGCGGCAGGGCTCCGATAAAACCGTCGGCGATGGTATATAAAAGATGCTTTTCCAGGGGGGTAATGCGGTCCACGACGGCGAGATTGGCGATTGCCAGGTTTGCGAGAACGTCCTCATCACCCGGCGACAGCTTCAACGCTTTTTCATAATAGAGTACCGCATGCCCGATATCCTGGAGTTTATAACAGCAGTTCCCCATGTTGAAATAGAGGCTGCCGCTCTCCAGGCCGGACTCGACAATCGATGCATAGGTGTCGAGGGCCTGCTGGTACCGGCCCTGCCTGTATAACGTATTGCCCTGGTCGAACAGCTCCCGCTCCTGCGCCGCTGCGGAAACGCACACGGCCGCCAGGACCGCGACAAATAGACTTTTTTTCATGATAACACCCTGTCAAGCAGGTTGATGGCTTCACTGCATTCCCTGAAAAACGCTTCCATTCGCTCCCGGTCAAGTGACGATGGGGAAAACCGCTGACGGTCACCTATGTCCAGGCAGCGGACCACCCCTTCGATCGCATCATCGGGCACGCTGCGGGCTTTCAGCAGCTCTCTCACCTCTTCGGTCATGATCGAAGCGGCCGGAATGTTCAGCTTGTCACCGAGAAAATTGACGATCGCTTTCCCGGTTTCCGAGAAGAACTGGTTCTGGTCGCCGCTTTTCAGCACCCGTTCCGCCGCTGCCAGGCGCCGGCGCGCGGCTTTCCCGGCCCTCCTGTTACGGGCATAGGCGACATCGGTTTCCAGCTTGCCCCGGAACCTGCTGTAGGTCAGCGCCCCTCCCAGCGCCAGTTGAGGCAGCACCAGAACGATCCAGAAAAGCGGGGGCACCGCCTGGCCGCTTCCGCTCCTGACAAAGACCGGCGCGTCGGTGTGAATGAACCGAATGTCCTGCCCCAGTAGCTGCACCTCTTCCTTTGACAATCCGCTGGGGGTCGCGGTCAGTGAGCCGCTCCCCTTCTTCACCGATATGCTCACCGGGTCGGTGGCAAGCAGCGTATAGGACGCAGTCGCCGGATCGAATACCGGGAAGGTGACCGACGGGATCGTATGCGTGCCCGTGGCCCGGGGAATGATCACCCACTCGAATGTCTTTTTCCCGGAGACCGACTCTCCCTGTCTGTCAATATCCTCGTTCAGTGAGGGAGGATAGACCTCGAATGCCGGCGGGAATGCAACCGCCGGCTCGGGAATCGTCTTTATGTTGCCTTTTCCCTGAATGGTCAGACGGTAGGTAACCGCGTCGTCGGTGGTCACATTCCTCTTGTCCACGCTCGCCGTCATCTGATAGCTGCCGACAACACCGGAAAATCTATCGGGTCTGCCTGCATCCGGCAGCGGCTTCACGGTAACCGTGACCGGGGCAGACGCGATCGATTTGCGCACACTGCGTCCCAGGGCGCTGCTGAAAAAATCATCGAATATATCACGGCTTCGGCTGCGCACCGTGATGTTGCAGGTGAGCCGCAGGGGCTCGACGGTCTTGCTCCCCGGCGTCATGGGGAATAGGGCCATCTTTTTCAGTACCGCCGTTGTATACCGTTTTCCATTATAGACTTCGGTGGATGTTCTGGGCTGTGTACCCACGGGAAAATCTTCGACCCAGAATCCGGCCGTCTCAGGCAGCCTGGTGTACTCGAAAGACGTGACGCTGACCCGCGTATACAGTGTATAGGTAAGCACCAGGGGCTGGTTCTGAAAAACGGTGCGTGTATCGGCGGTCACCCGCAGAAACAGGTCGTCATCGGCGATCTCGTTCGCCGCTGCCGGTGTCCGGGTATCCGGAGATGCCGGCTGCTGCCGGCCGGCGGCGGATTGCACCACTTCGATCGATATGGGATCGGTTTCCGCCTTTTTGTTGCTCGAGGTGACCACGATCGCGGGAATGGTGAATGTACCCGTTTTCACCGCCTGATAATGATAGCTGAGAATCCGGGAGACGCTCATGGCACCGTTAATCACCTGAATATTCTGGGAAGATCCGCTGCCGAGGAACACCGCGAACGCATCGAGATCGGGAACGGCCGGTTGCGCCCCGCGGGCCTCATCGCCGGACACTTCGATATTCAGGGTGAACTGCTGGTTGAGACCGACATTCGTTTTATCGACCCACGCCCTGACCGTGACATCCTGGGCGAATACATCGGCCGCGGCGATCAGCGCCACCGCTGCGGCAATACTCCTGAATCTTCCGTTTCGGATTCTCATGCCTGTCGTTTCCGGCCGGGATACTGACCCGTCACCAATCCTTCCCGACTTTCGGCCGGCCTTTCACCTTTATATTTTTTTTCAGTGTATCTTTTTGATCTTCTTTGAGCGCATCGAGCAGCCGCCGGGCCTCTTCCGGTGACATCTCCTTCTTTTCACCCTTCTCGCCCTGTTCGTCCCCGTCCGTCTCCTTCTCCTGCTGCTGATCCTGCTGCTGGTTCTGCTGATCCTGCTGCTGTTCCTGCTGCTGGTTCTGCTGATCCTGCTGCTGTTGCTGATCCTGCTGCTGGTTCTGCTGATCCTGCTGCTGTTGCTGATCCTGCTGCTGGTTCTGCGGCTGGTTCTGCTGATCCTGCTGCTGATCGGCCTGCTCTTTCAGCTTGTTGCGAACGAATTCAAGGTTGAACTTCGCGTCTTCATCATCAGGATTGAGCGTCAGAGCCTGTTCATACGCCTTGATGCTTTCCGGAAGTTTCTGCTGCCGGTACAGGGTGTTTCCGAGGTTATAGTAGACGCGTGACTGGTGCTGAACATCATCCGATTGCAGACTTTTCTGATATGATTCAATTGCCTTATCGAAATTTTTTTTCCGGTAAAGCGTGCTCCCGATATTATAATTGACAACAGGAGACCCCGGATCTGAAATAAGGGCATCCTGATAGGCATTCCCGGCCGCATCGTACTTTTCTTCACTGAAGAGCCGGTTCCCTTCCGCAACCTTTTTTCTCAGGGTCTGACCGAAGGCGCCGTGCGGCAGCGAAGCCGCCAGCAGCAGTATCAGCATATACCGCACACCGTTTCTCATACTGTAAATCTCCCTTTCCAGGTGCGTTTCAGCCGGCGCCGTTCCGGAATGAACAGCTCGCCGGCGAGCAGCACGACAGCGATAACAAGAAGCGCCTGAAACCGGTCCTCGAACTGGGCGAATTTCCGGGAAGACAGCGACTTTTTCTCCATGGTGAGAATGTCGTCATAAATCCTGTCAAGTTCCGCCTCTCCGGGAGATGCCCGGAAGTACTTGCCCCCGGTTTCCAGGGCGATTTTTTCCAGGGTGAGTTCGTCAAGTTTCGTCATCACCACCTCGCCGTTCTCATCCTTTTTAAACCCACTGCGGCGGCCGGCCGCATCGAAGACCGGAATCGGCACCCCTTCCCGGGAACCGAGGCCGACACAGTAAATGACCACCCCCTGTTCAGCGGCCTTCTGTGCCGCCTCCAGCGGTTTTCCCACATGATCCTCTCCGTCGGTGATCAGAAGCAGCACTTTGTGTTTTCGCTCTTTTTCATCAAAGGCCGTCAGAGAGCGTTCAATAGCGTCTGCTATGGCGGTACCGGGCACGGGAATGAGGTCGGTATCCACCGCGTTGAGGAACATGGCGGCGGCGCCGTAATCGAGGGTAAGGGGACACTGCACAAACGCCTGCCCCGCGAACGCGGTCAGGCCGATACGGTCGCCCTGCAGCTTCTCGAAGAGACTGCTGATTTCATGGCGCGCTTTATCAAGCCGGTTCGGCTTGATATCTTCGGCAAGCATGGAGAGCGAGACATCGAGAGCGATCATGATATCCTGACCTTCACGCTTCACTGTGCGCAGCCGGGTTCCGAACTGGGGGCGGGCGATCGCCAAAATCAGCAGCAGCACCGCTGAGACCAGAAACACGCGCTTCCATATCTGGCGTTTTCTGCTCACGGTAACGGTAAGCTTCGCCATCAGTTCGGGATTTCCGAACCGGGCCATCGCCCGCTTCTTCTCTCTGAACGCCCAGATAAAAAAGAGAATCAATGCCGGCACCAGGCCGAGCAGATACAGGAGTTGTGAAAAGGCAAACCTGAACAAAACGCACCTCAATACTACCGTGTTTCGGAGACGGCACCGCGGCCGGCATTCCCGGGAAACCGCTGGTGAACTAGGGGATTTTTCTGAACCGTGTGTGTGCCAGAACAATCTCCGCAAGCAGGATCAGACAGGCCAGACCCGCCAGATAATAAAAGAGTTCAGAATACCGGGTATACTGGTTGACCTTTATCTCCGTCTTTTCCATGGTGTTGATCTCGTTGTATACGGCTCTCAGCCGTTCTTTATCGGTGGCGCGGAAATAACGCCCCCCGGTCATATCGGCGATCTTCTTCAGTGTCGGCTCGTCGATATCGACCTTCATGGGCACGTACCGCTTGCCGAAAAACTGATCGTTTACCGGATACATGGCCGTGCCGCGCGTACCGGCCCCGATGGTATATATCTTGATGTCAAGCGCCTGGGCGGCCTGGGCCGCGGTGACCGGATCGATCTGGCCCGTATTGTTGCGTCCATCGGTGAGCGCGATGATCACCTTGGATTTTGCCTCGCTTGCCCGCAGCCGGTTCACGGCGGTGGCCAGTCCCATGCCTATCGCCGTACCATCTTCGATGGTCCCGGTTTCCAGACCCGCGAGAAAATTGTAGAGGATACCGTAATCCGTGGTCAGCGGGCACTGCGTGTACCCCTGCCCCGCAAAAATCACCAGTCCGATTCTGTCATTGGTCCGGTTACCGACAAACTCGGCCGCCACCGCTTTCACCGCTTCCAGCCGGTTGGGCTTGAGGTCCTCGGCAAGCATCGATGTCGAGACATCGACGGCGAGAACAATGTCGATGCCCCGGGTGGTGACCTCTTCCACGCTGACACCCGATTGCGGCCGGGCAATGGCGAAAATCAGCAGCACCAGCACGATCATGCGCATCGCAAAAAGTATACGAAACGGCGCCGCGGCTGCCGGGATCCGGGCTTTTCTGATGGACCCGAGATTGGAGAATCTGACCACCGCGGCTCCCGCGCCGCCTCTCCTGAACCGGTACCAGACCAGCAGCGGCACGATCAGAAGCAGCAGCAGAAACCAGGGATCTGCGAACCGTACGATCATGCCGTCACCTCCTCCCCGGCGTCGGATACGTCGGCGGTGACTGAAAGAATCCGGGTCCGGTCCACCAGTTCGTACGCCTGATCCATTCTTCGTACATGGGCTTCGTTGGATGGAATGTACCTGGCGAATTTCACCAGGTCACAGGCCTGGAGAAATTCGCGAAACAGGGCGTGATCCTCTTGACTCACATTCACGGCCGCCAGCTGCTCCAGGACATCGGTGGTGGTCATTTCCAGGGCGACCAGGTAAAAACGGCCCTCGATATACCGTCTGATAATATCGGACAGTTCTATATAATACTCTTTTATTTTCCCCTGTGCCGGAAGGTCCTGCTGCCTCAGCCGGTCCAGCGCTTCCCGGGCGATCTCGTGGGGCGGGCGGGGCGGAGCGGTTTTCACCGGCAGCAGCGGCGCGCCGGCTTTCCGTCTCCGGTAGTAGACAATGCCGGCGGCGATGAGCAGCAGCGCGAGCAGGCCCGCCGCTCCCAGTATCATGATGCGGCGCCAGTCCCGGGGAATCTCTTCCGGAGGCTTTATATCCCTTATGTCGCCCGCTTCACTCGCCTTCATGCTTTCAACGACGATGGGTATCTCCTGCGTCGACATGGACTTTACCAGGGTGTCGCCCTCGCTCCGGTAGTGGAGCGTGAGGGGCGGAATAGCAAATTCACCGGTGACAAAGGTCGAAATTGTGTAGACCGCTTCGCTGACGACGCCGCCTCTGATTCTGCGGGGATCTTCAATGCGGTAATCCCTGATCTCAAATCCGCCCAGATTCGCGGCCGGGCCCGGCATCTCGATTTCGACCGTATCCGGATGGCTGACCGTTACCGTATAGGTAATGAGATCGCCGATGGTAATCCGTGATCTATCCACCGCAGAGGTTACCTGCACTCCTGTCTGGCCCAGAGCGGCCGCGGCCAGCAGGAGAAAGAGGCAGCCTGCCGCAGCCGTTCTATTTAATCCTGTCGTCATAGATCTTCACGTCTTCCGTCTGTATCATTCTCGTGATCAGTTCCCCGTACAACCGCTGCTGTTTTTCCGCCGCCAGATCCTGTGCAGCCTGTTGAGCCGCCTCCGAAAAAGGAATCTGCCTTACCACCGCCCCCTTGTCGTCTTTTTCCGTATAGCGATCCTTGTGGGCGTCATAGTAAAGCCGGACATCATCCGGACTGATATCAATCCTGGAGGCGATCTGATCTTCCAGGTACTTCTGGACCATGAGACTTTTTTTCGCTTCAAAAAAACCCGCGGTCACCTCTTTGTCACGGTCGAGCCCCTGTCGTTTGGCCGCTTCGTAAAAGAGATCGGCGGCGATTATCTGCTGCAGAAACTCCAGTTTCGCCTCTCTGGTATCGAGGCTGGACCGCACGTATTCGGGCAGCCGGCCGATGCGATAGGCCAGATCGCCGGAGGTGATCTTCCTGCCGCCGACTTCCGCCACCACTTCTCCCGGCCGTGACTGCTGTACTTCGGCGGGATCGAAGGCCGTGGCCTCATCCAGGGCCTGCTTTGCGTCCGCGGTCCGCTGCAGCCGTTCCAGGCAGGCGACGATCCGCTTGTTCACTTCGTCCATCACCGGGCTGTCCGGATAGAGGTATTTCACCTTCATGTATCTGGCCAGAGCGTTTTCATAATCGTTCAGCCGGTCGAAATAGACGTTGCCGATGATGAAATTGATGTTTCCCCGTTCATTATCATCCACATCGTAAAGATCCAGATACCGCTGGTATTCGGTGACGGCAGCCGTGTAGAGTTCCCGGTTATAGAGCGCGTTTGCGTATTCGCGAACCTTGTCGCCGGCAACGGCCGGTTTGTTCTGGCCCCCGCACCGGACAAGCAACGCCGTCAGGAGGACCGCTCCGAATCCGATTATATAATTGTGATATCGTCTCACACTATTCCCTCATGCGATTGCTGTTGTCTATTTGTTTTTTCCGAGGCGCACAGCCGTGCGCCTCTACGGTCTCCTTCGTTACCGGAACCGCCGCGCCCGCATCCGGAAAAACCTGATCAGCGGTTCCACATAGGATTCATCGGTCCTGATGGAGATGGTATCGACGTTCATGCTCGAGAACATCCGCTCCCTGCGGTTTTTTTCGTCCCCGCTTTCGGCGGCGAAGAGGTCCCGCACACCGGGATCGCCGGTGTTCAGCAGCATCTGTTCGCCGGTTTCCGCGTCCTCCAGCTCGATATAGCCGACATCCGGGAATTCCATCTCCCGGGGATCGACGATATTCACCGCCACGATATCGTGGCGCTTGTTGGCGATACGGAGCGGTTTCTCGAAATCGCCGGAAATAAAATCGGAGATCATGAACACGACGCTGCGGCGCTTTGCCACCCGGTTCAGGTATTCCAGGGCGAGAGCGATATCGGTTTTCTTCTCTTCCGGTTTGAAATAGAGCAGCTCCCGCAGCACCCGCAGCACGTGGGACTTCCCTTTGCGGGGAGGAACGAATTTTTCGATCTTGTCGGTAAAAATAATCAAGCCGACCTTGTCGTTGTTCTTGATCGCCGAGAACGCCAGCAGGGCGCAGATCTCGACCCCGATCTCACCCTTGAGGCGCGAGGCGGTCCCGAATTCCCCCGAGGAGCTCGCATCCACCATCAGCATCACCGTCAGCTCCCGCTCCTCTTCGAACACTTTGACAAAGGGGTGCCCCTGGCGGGCGGTGACGTTCCAGTCGATAGTCCGGATATCGTCACCGTACTGGTATTCGCGGACTTCCGAGAACTCCATACCCCTGCCCCTGAACACGGAGTGGTACTCGCCGGAAAACACATCGTTGACCAGTCCGCGGGTGGTAATCTCGAGCCGTTTGACTTTTTTAAGTATCTCTTTTGGTATCATACCGTGTTTACAAGCAGCGTTAGGTACCGGCTGTCACTGTGTGAGCGCATCAGGGCACTTCGATCTTGTTCAGCACTTTTCTCACCACGTCTTCCGGCGTTACCTCTTCGGCTTCGGCTTCATAGGTAACCAGTATCCGGTGCCGCAGCACATCCATGCCGATGGCCCGGACATCCTCGGGGGTCACATACCCGCGGTTCCTGAGGAAAGCGTGGGCCCTCGCCGCCTTCACGAGGTTGATGGAAGCCCGGGGTGAGGCACCGAACGAGATCAGGTCCTCGAGATCCTCGAGACCGTATGATGCGGGATTCCTGGTGGCGAAAACGATGTCGATGATATACTGCTCGATCTTGGGGTCAACGTAAATCTCTTCGACAACCGCTCTCGCCTTGATGATATCGGCGGGCTTCACAACAGCCTTGACCGAGGGTGCAGGACCCGTGGACATGCGGCGCATGATCTCCAGTTCCTCTTCAGGATTGGGATAGGTCACCGCCAGCTTGAGCATGAAACGGTCGACCTGGGCCTCCGGAAGCGGATAGGTGCCCTCCTGCTCGATGGGATTCTGGGTGGCGAGCACCAGGAAGGGCTCATCCATGGGAAACGTCGACTGGCCGATGGTTACCGTCCGCTCCTGCATCGCTTCCAGAAGCGCGGACTGCACTTTTGCCGGAGAACGGTTGATCTCATCCGCGAGAATGATGTTGGAGAAAATGGGGCCCTTTTTAGTGATAAAATCGCCTTTTTTCTGATCGTAAATCAGGGTGCCGATCAGGTCGGCGGGCAGCAGGTCAGGTGTGAACTGGATCCGCTGAAAATTGGTTTTGATCGCTTCCGCGAGCATCCTGACCGTGAGGGTTTTTGCCAGCCCGGGCACGCCCTCCAGCAGCACATGTCCGTTTGACAGCAGCCCGATGAGCAGGCGCTCTACCATGTACTTCTGGCCGACGATTACCCTGGCGACCTCATCGGTGATTGTATTGACGAAAACACTCTCTTTCTTGATCTTCTCATGGATAGCTTCGATATTCTTATCCATCGTTCCTCCCGATTGCTACAGAGTAATGTTGTATCATGTTGCGCGGGGTTCCGAACCGCTGCTTCCCGCCGCCGCGGTGTCATCATTCTGCGCTGTTTTTCCTTTTTTTACGGCCGAGCCGCCCTTTCCCGGGAAATCGCATCCCGCCGGAAGCCCCCCCGGCATCGGTCAGCCGCTCTTCCCGTTCCCGGGCGAGTTCCTCCTCGAGAAACGTTTCCACCGTTGTATAGGCATCCCTCAGTTCCGCGGGTTCGGCGTCCTGCGCGGAAAATTTCACCAGATCCGCCTTCTGCATCATTGCGCTTGTCTCTTCGATAAGCTCCTCGTCCAGCCCCTCATCGATCATCAGTGTAATCAGGTCCGCGCTGGTCACTTCCAGGGCGGCGATGGAGAACTTCTCGGCAAGATATCTGCGAAACAGTTTGGATAAATAGGTAAACGCATCAGACCGCTGAGAAGTTTCAGGATCGATGCCGTTTTTCAATTCCCGCAGAAAGCGTTCCTCGAGAATCGGCGCTTCCTGCTGCACATCACTCTCTTTTCTCCGTTTGCCGGCCTTGAGGAAAAGCCATGCGGCCGCCGCAAGCAACACCGCCGGCACCGCCAGCCAGAGCCAGACAGCCGCGGTTCCTTCGCGTTCGGGAACCGGCGCCACCGCCTTGACACCGACGCGCCTGGTCAGCAGGTGCTGAACCGTGCCTGCGGCGATGTCCCGGTAGGCAAGCGAAACCGATTCCACATAGGCCATGCCCAGCGTCACCGGTTGCAGCCGGTAGGTGATCCGCTTGACGGCCCTCCGTTCACCCGCCACATCTTCCACGCGGTTCGCGGTTGCCGTAGCGCGGATCTCGAAATTGGTGAGCACCGGTTCATCCAGGGACTCGATCTCGATCTGATCGATATCGCCCGACCAGGTCACTTCGATCGTGAGGACGGCTTCCCGGTTCAGCGGCACCTCGGCAGGCTCCAGCCGGGTCGACAGTTCCACCACGGTCGGCGCCGTTTCCCGGGCCGAAACCGCCGCCGCCCACATGAAGACTGCCGCGGCCAGAAATAGTCGTGAATAGCGCATGATGCAATCTCTCCAGAGAAAAAACCGAAGCCTCGTGATCGAGCTTTGAGTTACGCTTCGGTGCCGATGATGTGCCGCCCCTTCCGGAGGCGTTACAGCCGCTGAGGAGCGGCACACACGATTCGATGTATACTATTTCACTGTACTATCGTCTATCTGCTGCATCTCGGGTATGGAATTGATGTCCTGCCCCAGATGTTCAAGCTCCCATTCCACGGAAAGCGCGAGTGTATGGTCGGGATATGCTTCGAGAAACCGCTTGTAATAGACCCTGGCCCTGGCCGTATCCGCGGCGCTGTTGGCGTAAATGAATCCGCTCATGAACAGCGCCTCCGGGGCCCGTTTGTGCTCCGGATACTGCGTCACCAGATCCTGAAGCAGCGCTGTTCCTGTATCGAAATCCTGGAGCAGATTGGTATAGGCCAGACCGATGGTGTAGAGATCATCGGCCGGGCTGGCAACGCTGTCCGACTGCATGATCTCCACCAGTCCCGCGCATCCCTGTCCTGTCAGGTCTTCGGGATACTCTCTGGAAACACGCTGAAAATAAGAAAGGGCGCGTTCCCTGTCGTGCAGCCGGATAAAACTGAGCAGGCCGGCGCGGCAGAGCGCTTCCTGACGGAGCGGACTTGATTCGTGGGCGCTTATCAGGACATCGTAGTTGGTCAGCGCTTTTGCATACTCGCCCTTTGATTCGAGATCTTTGCCGCTGCTGTAGAGATCGGCATCGGATGCTTTGCCGCAGGACATGATCAGAGCAACAGCGGTGACCGCTGCTGCCGTTATAATAACCACTTTTCTCATGAGAAGCCTCCAGGTGCGGATTATCGTTCAGGAGCCGGAAAACCAAATTTTAAAATTACTTACTATCAAGAGAAAAATCAAGAGATTTCTCATCCGAGACAATCAGCACATGATCGCCGCCGCTGATCTCTCCCTTGAGGATCTTCGCCGCAAGAGGGTTGGCGATACTGCGCTGGATCACCCGTTTCAGCGGCCGCGCGCCGAAGGCCGGATCATACCCGGACCGTGCCAGATAAACGCGCGCCTCCGGTGAAAGTTCCAGGTCAATGTTCTGTTCCGCGGCTTTTTTCCTGATGAACGCGAACTGCAGATCAACGATCTGCTTGATCTGTTCCAGCCCCAGGGGCCTGAACACGATGATCTCATCGACCCGGTTGAGGAATTCCGGTCTGAACTGCTGTTTGAGCATTGCGGTAACGCTTTTCCGTATCTCTTCATACACGGCCTCGCCGGTTTCTTCGGTCAGCCCAGCCGATTTTTCCATGATCAGCGATGCCCCCAGATTCGAGGTCATGATGATGATGGTGTTGCGGAAATTGACCGTCCGCCCCTGATTATCGGTGAGCCTGCCCTCATCGAGCAGCTGCAGCAGAATATTGAACACTTCCGGATGCGCCTTTTCGATTTCATCCAGCAGGACCACTGAATAGGGATGCCGCCGCACCGCTTCCGTGAGCTGGCCCCCCTCATCATATCCGACATACCCGGGAGGGGCGCCGATCAGGCGGGAGACCGAGTGGCGCTCCATGTACTCCGACATGTCGATCCTGACCATGGCCTGCTCATCATCGAAAAGGAACTCCGCCAGGGCCCGGGCAAGTTCGGTCTTGCCGACGCCGGTGGTGCCGAGAAAGATAAACGATCCGATGGGATGTGTTTCCGCCTGCAGACCGGCTCGCGCCCGCCGCACGGCATCGGCCACCATTTGCACCGCCTCGGTCTGGCCGATCACCCGCCGCTCGATCCGTTCTTCCATATGGACCAGTTTCTCCCGTTCACTTTCCATCATACGTGATACGGGTATGCCCGTCCACTTGGCCACCACTTCCGCGATGTCCTCCTCTTCGACCTCCTCCTTGAGCATGCGAAGGTCTTTCTGCACGGCGGCCAGTTTCTGATTCGCTTTTTCGATGGTCTTCTCCAGCTCGGGCACCCGCCCGTATTTCAGTTCGGCCGCCCGGGAAAGATCGCTGTTGCGCTCGGCGGCCGCGGCTTCCGTTTTGATCTTTTCCAGTTCCTCCTTGGAACCGCGGATGTCGCTGATAAGCGATTTCTCCATCTGCCAGTGGGCTCTCAGGGTCCTCGCTTCTTCCTCGAGGTTGGCCAGTTTTTTACCGATATCGTCGATCCGTTTTCTGGAGGCGGCGTCTTTCTCCTTCATCATCGCCTGACGTTCGATCTCCAGCTGCCTGATCTTCCGTTCGGCCTCGTCCAGCTGCCGGGGCATGGAATCAATCTCGATACGCAGCTTCGAGGCTGCTTCATCCACGAGATCGATGGCCTTGTCGGGCAGGAACCGGTCACTGATATACCGGTGGGAAAGCACCGCCGCCGCGACCAGGGCGGCATCCTGAATACGAACGCCGTGGTGGACTTCATACCGTTCCTTGAGACCGCGTAGAATCGAAATGGTGCTGTCAACCGACGGTTCCCCGATCTGCACCGGCTGGAACCGCCGTTCCAGGGCGGCATCCTTCTCTATGTATTTGCGATACTCATCCAGGGTTGTTGCCCCGATGCAGCGCAGCTCACCCCGGGCCAGCGCCGGTTTCAGCATATTAGAGGCGTCCATGGAACCGCCGGTGGCGCCGGCGCCCACCAGCGTATGCAGTTCATCGATAAAGAGGATCACTTCGCCCTGGGACTCCTCGATCTCCTTCAGCACGGCTTTGAGTCTGTCCTCGAATTCCCCCCGGAATTTCGATCCCGCGATGAGAGCGCCCATATCGAGAGCGACGATGCGTTTGCTGCGCAGGGTTTCCGGGACATCCCCTTCGATGATGCGATGGGCCATGCCCTCGGCAATGGCGGTCTTGCCCACACCGGGATCACCGATGAGAACCGGGTTGTTCTTTGTGCGCCTGGACAGCACCTGCAGCACCCGGCGGATCTCCTCGTCTCTGCCGATAACCGGATCGAGCTTTCCCCGGCGGGCGAGCTCATTGAGATCACGGCCGTACCGTTTCAGGGCCTGCATTTTGTCTTCGGGATTCTGATCGGTGACCCGCATGCTTCCCCTGATATCCTGCAGGACTTTCAGGATATTTTCCTTGCTCACCCCGCTTTCCCGCAGTATCTCCCCGGCCTCTCCCTCACTCTCGGCCAGGGAGAGAAACAGATGTTCAAGACTGATATATTCATCCTTCAGATCCTCGGACATCTGCAGGCTCCGGTCAAGCACCTCTCCGCTTTCCCGCGACAGGTACACCTGTCCGATTCCCCCTGTAACCTTCGGCAGCCGTTTGATCTCAGCCGCGGCCCGTTCTTTCACAGCCGCTGCCGGGACATCCAGTTTTTTGAGCACCTGTACCGGGAGAGCGGTATTGTCGGCGAGTACGGCGGCGAGCAGGTGTACAGGCTCCATCTGCTGGTTTGCGTAGTCCGCTGCCAGACGCTGCGCCTGCTGCAGCGCCTCCTGCGCCTTGATGGTACATCTATCCGGTGATATCATTGTTTTCCTCTATTAATAAAAAGGGGGGCAGTGCCCCCCTTGCTGATGTATCAATCCCAGCTCGTGAGAACCGGGGGCCGAACGGTGCGGTGCGCGTGCATATTCCGCACTGTTCTCTCAGGATTATTTGTCGTCATCGACCACTTCAAAATCGGCGTCCTGAACATTTCCGTCACCGCCAGCCTCTCCCCCCGCCTGCTGCGCTCCGGCATCGGGGCCCGGCTGTCCCTGGGCGCCGCCTGTCTGGGCGTACATGGCGGATGCGGCTTCCGACCAGATCTTGTTCAGGTCGTCACTGGCAGACTTGATTTCACTGTTGTTCCCGGATTTGAGCGCTTCCTTCACTCGACCCACAGCGGCCTCCAGTGTGCCTTTCGTACCTGCATCGAGCTTGTCGCCGTACTCCTTGAGGTTCTTCTCGGTCTGGTAAACAAGCTGATCGGCCTGGTTTTTCGTGTCGATCTCTTCCCGCTTTTTCTTGTCCTCGGCCGCATGCTCCCTGGCATCGTTGACCATCTTTTCGATCTCCTCCTTGGTGAGTCCGCTGGAGGATTCGATCCGGATCGACTGTTCCTTGCCGGTCGCCTTGTCCTTGGCCGATACATGCATCATGCCGTTGGCATCAATATCGAAAGACACTTCGATCTGCGGGACCCCCCGGGGTGCCGGCGGAATACCGTCAAGATGGAAGCGTCCGATGGTCTTGTTATAGGCGGCCATATCCCGCTCACCCTGAAGCACGTGGATCTCGACACTGGTCTGACTGTCGGCCGCGGTGGAGAATACTTCGCTCTTCTTGGTGGGGATGGTCGTGTTCTTCTCGATAAGCTTGGTAAAGACGCCGCCCAGGGTTTCGATACCCAGGGACAGGGGCGTCACGTCGAGGAGCAGCACATCTTTCACATCACCGCCCAGTACGCCTCCCTGAATGGCGGCACCGATGGCTACCACTTCATCGGGATTCACGCCCTTGTGGGGCTCCTTCCCGAAGATCCCCTTGACAATATCCTGCACTTTCGGCACGCGGGTCATTCCGCCCACCAGGACAACCTCGTCGATTTCGCCGGCGCTCAGGCCGGCGTCTTTGAGCGCCTTCTCGCAGGGACCGACTGTCCGGGTGAACAGATCGTCGCAGAGCTGTTCGAATTTCGCCCTGGTCAGGGTAAGGTTCAGATGTTTCGGCCCTGAATCCGTAGCGGTGATGAAGGGCAGGTTGATTTCCGTCTGTGTGGTTGTCGACAGTTCTATTTTCGCCTTTTCAGCCGCCTCTTTCAGCCGCTGCAGCGCCATGGGATCCTTCGAGAGATCAACCCCTTCGGCTGATTTGAACTCGTTCACCAGCCAGTCGATGACGCGCTGATCGAAATCGTCACCCCCGAGATGAGTATCGCCGTTGGTCGACTTGACCTCGAATACGCCGTCACCCAGCTCGAGAATCGAAACATCGAAGGTGCCGCCGCCAAGATCATAGACGGCGATCTTCTCGTTCTTGTTCTTGTCGAGCCCGTATGCCAGGGAGGCCGCCGTCGGTTCATTGATTATCCGTTTCACTTCCAGGCCCGCGATCACTCCGGCCTCCTTGGTGGCCTGCCGCTGGCTGTCATTGAAATAGGCCGGCACGGTGATAACCGCCTCGGTGACTTTCTGACCCAGATAGTCCTCTGCCGTCTGCTTCATTTTCTGAAGGATCATGGCTGAAATTTCCGGCGGAGAGTATTCCTTATCGGCTATTTTCACTCTGGCTACGCTGTTTTTCCCTTTCACTACTTTGTATGGTACTTCAGCGATTTCGCCCTTGACTTCATCGAACATGCGTCCCATAAAGCGTTTGATGGAAAAAATCGTCTGTTCCGGGTTGGTCACGGCCTGACGTTTGGCCGCGGCTCCCACAAGCCGTTCACCCTTTTTGGAGAACGCGACCATGGACGGTGTGGTTCTCGTCCCTTCCGCGTTCGGGATTACGACCGGCTCGCCGCCTTCAAGCACGGCGACGCATGAGTTGGTCGTTCCAAGATCGATTCCAATAATCTTACCCATAATAAGCCTCCTTTATATATATATGTAATTTTCCCTGCGTCATTCGGCGGCCGAGTGGTCCTTGTTCGCGGCCGCATCCTTTTTGTCCGGCTTGCTGTCCGTGGCGGCGGCAGCCGCGGGACCGGCGGCCGGCGTGTTCGACTTTTTATTATTTTTATAATCGGTTATATAAAACCCCGATCCTTTGAAGATCAATCCGGCGCCGGCACCGATCAGACGCTTCACCTCACCGCCGCATTCGGGGCACTGCTGCAGCGGCTCGTCGGTCATCGCCTGAAACTCTTCAAACACATGACCGCATGCTTGACATTTGTAATCATAATTGGGCATATCCACTCCTTCCCCTGGTCATGGTCCGGTTTCACTGACCGTCGTTTCGTTCGTACTCGTCTATGAGTTCCTGGTCCTCCTTTGAGGGATGCGCCGGCATTTTTATCTTCACCGTAACAAGCTGGTCACCATCAGCCCCCTTGCCGTGGACTCCCATTCCGGCAATCCTCAGAACCGACCCGTCCCGTGTTCCCGGAGGTATGGTCAGAACCACTTTATTGCCGTGAACCGTATTCACTTTCACTTTACTGCCTCTCATCGCCTGTTTCAAACTCAATTTTACCTCACATGTCACATGATGACCCCGCCTGCTGAAAAACCGGTGCGGCGTAACCGACACGGTTACCAGCATGTCGCCCGCGGGGCGATGCGCTTCTCCGGGCCTGCCTTCACCTTTGAGCCGTATCTGTTTGCCCGATTCGATACCGGCGGGGATACGTATGGTATAGGTTCTCTTTCCCTCAACCCTGCCGCTGCCGTGGCAGCGGTCGCAGGGATTCTTCACAATCTCCCCTCTCCCGAAGCAGGCGGAACAGGGCCTGCTCACACCGAAGCCCCCCTGCCCGACAACGACCGTTCCTCTGCCTCCGCAGACACTGCATGTCTCCACCGTCGATCCCGGCTTGGCACCGCCCCCCTCACAAACCGTACAGGTCTTTTCTTTGCCGACCGTAAAGGAGGTCTTGCCGCCGGTGATGCTCAGCTCAAAGGGTATGGTCAGGGAGACCCGTGTATCCGCTCCCCTTGCCGACTGTTTGAAGGGTCCGGCTCCGGCCGAGCCCATATCAAAGAACTGGGAAAAAATACTTCCGAGATCACCGAACAGGGAAGAGCTGTTGCCATGCACACGGCCGCTCCCGCCCCTGAACCCGGGACCTCCTCCGGTGAAGCCGCTGAAATCAAAGCCGCTGAAATCGAACCCGGCGCCGCCGGGCCGTCCCGCGAATCCGCCGTATTTTTTCATCTGGTCATACTGACGCCTTTTCTTCTCGTCTCCCAGCACATCATAGGCTTCCGATATCTCCTTGAACCGATCTTCCGCCGTGCTGTCACCGGGATTGGCATCGGGATGAAACTTTTTCGCCAGATTCCTGTAGCTGCTTTTTATCTGCTTCGCATCGGCTTTTTCATCGACGCCGAGTATTTTATAATAGTCCTTTACCTGCATGCATCGTCACTCTCCCGATTCAGACTGATACCGGCCCACTTTCACCTGGCTCGGCCTCAGCAGCCGGTCTCCGATTACATACCCCTTCTGCCACTCTTCCAGCACGATATCGTCTCTCTCTTCATCGACATTCTCAACGGTCACCGCGGCATGTCGCTCAGGATCGAACACTTCACCAACCGCATCAATCACCTCCACTCCTTCATCACTGAGCAGCTTGCGGCATTTCTGAAGGATCATTTTCACGCCTTCGGTTTCTATCATCGCATCGGTTTCATGGTGCACAATGACCCGTTCGAGATCGTCAATTACGGAGATGAATTTAAGGGCCATATCGGCCTTGGCCATCACCGCCACTTCTTTCCATTCCTTTTCAACCCGTCGCCGGTAATTGGTAAATTCAGCCTGCAGCCGCTGCAGCTGTTCCAGGTATTGATCCTCCTTCGACGCCTGCTTCGGCTCGGCCTTTTTCTTCGCGGGCTTTTTCCTCTCCCCGGAATCGTCACTGTTCACTTCGATCCTGTCGTCTTCTGGTTTCATCATGTCTCGTTTCCCGAACGTATGGTCCAAGTTCTCTTATTTCCAGATCTGACCTATGCAAGCAATATGCCAAACAGAAGGAAATCAGACAAATCATTGTTATATATAGATTTAAAATAATCACTATCAATATAAGATTACTGCCGATTCTGCAGACGTTTTGTCAAATATGTCAATATTCGGCAGATTGCTGCCAAACCGGCACATATTGACAGGGGGTACCTTCCCGCGGGGGACCGTGGTGCGTTCCCATGGAGGACCGTGGGAACGAGAAGGGGCCGGACAAGTCCGGCCCCTGATATGGCTTTCGGCGATGATACTACTGAATCTTGATGGGAATCCTCGCCTCCTGGTTGCGGAACACGATGTGGAATATCACCACGTCGCCGTTTTTATACTTGCTCAGCTCCCGCCGGTAGTCGGCCACTGAGTTGATATCCTGATCTTCTATGCGGGTAATCCAGGATCCCTGCACGATTCCCGCATCATAGGCGGGGCTGAAACGCTCGACGCCGCTGACATAGACACCCCGGATATTTGTCCCCATTCTCGGGTTGACATCTTCCGGATTCAGCACGGTAAGCCCGAGATCGTGAAACTCCTCCTCCCGCTGGCTGTCGTTCTGGGCGGTATCGGCCTCCCTGCGCCCGAGTTTGACCACCACTTCCATCTCCCTGCCGTCTCTGAGGATGGTCAGCGTGATCTTGTCGCCGGGATTCTTCTGGGCGATGATGCTCTGAATGCGGTTGCTCTTGTTTACATCTTCTCCGTCAACGGCCAGAATGACATCGAGGAACTTCAGGCCCGCTTTTTCGGCGGGAGTATTTTCAAGCACCTTGTCGATGTACACCCCTCTGGGCACATCCATCTTGAATCTGATCGCCATGACGTCATCCACGTTCCGCATGGAAATACCGAGCCAGGGACGATTGACATGCCCGTACTTGATGAAATCGTTCATGATCTTTCGGGCGAGATTGATGGGAATGGCGAATCCGGCTCCGGTGTAGTACCCGGTACCGGTGGCAATAGCCGTGTTGATCCCGATCAGCTCCGCCTTCAGGTTGACCAGGGCGCCGCCGCTGTTCCCGGGATTGATAGCGGCATCGGTCTGAATGAAATTCTCGATGGCCAGGCTGCCGTTCTCGAAATTGCTTTCCCTGTCCTGAATGATGCCGATACCCCTGCCCTTGGCGCTGACGATACCGGCGGTCACCGTTGAACTGAGATTGAGGGGGTTGCCGATGGCCAGAACCCATTCGCCCACCTCCATCTCATCCGAATCACCGAACCGGATGGCCGGCAGATCCTTTCCCTCGATCTTGATCAGCGCGATTTCCGTCAGGGGATCGGTTCCCACCAGTTTGGCCTCAAACGAACGGTTATCGTACAGCACCACCTTGATTTCATCGGCGCCGTCGATCACATGATGATTGGTGAGGATATACCCGTCATCCGAAACGATCACCCCGGATCCCATGCCCCGCTGCGGCCGGGATTCCTGCTCCTGAGGTGAATAAAACCGGAAAAAATCACGCAGATCCCAGGTGTTGTCCTGCGGACTGCGGCTGGTTCCCTGGATCGTACTCGATATACTCACCACCGTGGGCAGCACTTCCCTGGAAACGGCGGTAAACGCTTTTCCCGTGTCCTGCAACCGGATCACTTCCACCGGAGCACTGGATGTGTCACCGGTGATGGCGTCGGTGCCGCGGGATTCACTCTTGTAGGCAAAACCCTCCGGTGTAATCCGCAACTGGCTCGCAAAGATCAGCCCCGCGACCACACCAAGCAGGATCAAACCCGCTGCTGACCATCTTTTCTTCGCTGCACTCATATTCGTTCTCCTTCTTTTTTTTCTTGCCGCTCTCCGCAGAAAGCGTGACATCACAGAGATGCTCAGGTAACCGCGGCGAAGATCAGTCGCGCATTCCTCTGAGCAGCACGAGCCGCAGCAGATGCATCACGGATACCGCCGCCGCGGCAATATAGGTAAGGGCCGCGGCATTGAGCACGCGCCGCGCCATCGTTTGCTCTTCAGGGACCAGCTGCCCGTGCTGCCCGAGCAGTACGAGTGCCCGGCTGCTGGCGTTCAGCTCCACCGGCAGGGTCACCAGATGAAAAAGGACCGCTCCGGCAAATAGAACAATGCCGATATCCATCAGAACCGCAAATGAGCCGGCGAAGAAAAAACCGGCTAGAAAAAGCGGAAACGCGGCCGCCGAGCCGAAACTCGCCACCGGGAACACCGCCTGCCGCACGGAAAAGGGCGCGTATGCCGCCTGGTGCTGTACCGCGTGTCCCACTTCATGGGCGGCGACGCCCAAAGCGGCCACCGAGCTGCTGCGGGCAGTGTCGGCCGACAGCCGCAGCACCCGCGAACGGGGGTCGTAATGATCCGAGAGCCTTCCCCTGGTCTCCTCGAGGGCAACCGCGGAAAGTCCGCTGGCATCCAGCAGCCGCCGGGCTGCCTGGGCGCCGGTGAGCCCCGAGGCCGCCGGAACCTTGCTGTATGTGGTAAAGGTGCTCTTGAACCGGTACTGCGCCCAGAGGGCGAGCAGCATGGCCGGAATGAGCAGGATCATGGTCGGGTCGAGAAAAAACATGTGCGACTCCTCTTCGTTAACACTCAAAGCGCTTCATTGTACGAAATGATTTTTGAAAAAGTTCCGCAACGGACTTGTTAGCCGCGAAGTACATATTAAGACGGCCGTCCCCTGAAAGAAACGGCCGCGAACGTATAGAGAAATAGTGAATGCTGAAGGTCAGAACTCAATCGCCAGGTTCAGCCGCGAAGGAGTAGCGGAAAGTTTGAAGGTTGACAGCGCGGTCTTTACTTCAACCGGTCTCAAGGCGATATATATCGACCCGGCACAAAAAAGACCCGATATAATACCGAACGCCATATCCTTTTTGGACTCATCCTGCAGATTCTGGTAATCAGGTCCAAGATTATCGGCCTCTGCCTCATCCCGGTGTTTACGATAATCCTGGAACTTTTGTACCGCGTAGTACCCGGTGCCTGCGGAGAGCACGAGAAACGGCAGAAAAGGCCGGCGCTTTTCAACAATGAACTGGATTTTCTTCTCAAAATCGTAAATATATTTTCCACGGATGAACTGAGATATATCGGCGGTTTTAAAGATCGTGATACTGCCGTCAAGTCTTCTGAAGGCCCATTGGTCATCTGTCCGCTTCAGAACCTTCCCTTCAATACGGGCACCCGTTTTCGTCACAATAATATCAGTTGCGAAGCCCGTACCGGCCAGAAGGAGAGAAAAAAATAGTATCATCAACAGGCGCTGCATTACCTACCTCGTATTGTTACATTAATTCACTACTTACACCGGTGATTCCGGCCCGGGATAAAATGCAAAAACCATACCAGTGCCGCATAAAAGTAATATTGCCTGAATTCCCTTTTCCGGACACTCTCCTTACTCATTAAATATAAAGAGGTTAAACAACAGCCATCCCGAACCGGTACTGCCGGCGTTCACAATTGCAGGATGCGATGGGCGTGCATAATACAAACGGCCGCCGAAAACCGGCGGCCGTATCTGATAACTGATTTGGGCACAATTAGTTAGCATTATCCCGGCAGCGGCCGGGGAGGATCATTCGCTCTCCTGGTAGAGAAGCACCATGATCCTCCTGTTCAGATACCGTCCTACCGGTGACTGATTATCCCCCAGAATCACCTCCCGCCGCCCCTGCATTTTCAACGTCAGCGGCGTCGATTCTCCGCATCCCACCGGCGGTTTCACCCGACTGCTGATCTCCTGAAACCGATCGGGATACGCCTGTCTGATCCGTTCGAGGAAGGCATCGGTGAACGCCTTGGCCCGGTTGTATGACAGCCGTTCGTTGAGTTTCTCCGGGCCGGTGGCGCAGGCGTGGCCCTCGAACTGAAGTGTCATGCGGGGATTGTCCGCCAGTTCTTCGGCCATATCCATGAGCTTGTCCCAGTAAAACCGGTAGACCGGTTCGGTGGTGCCGAATTTCGCCGCCCCGAACATCTCCTGCCTGCGGATCGTCTGTTTCTCGATAATATACATTGAATCAGGCCTGGTCATGAATGTTCTGCCCTGGCTGTCCCGCAGGTCCAGAACAATCGGGCACCAGGAATTTATCGGGACGGTCTTCTCATTTCTGTCCCGGCCGTTCCAGGTAAAGGTGCCCCAGAGGCTGTCGTCCCGGGCGAGCCCCGGTTCGCTCAGCTCTACTCCGGTGCGGTTGTGCACGACCCATGATTCGGTTCCCGCCGGAGTGATCACCGCGAGCGTAAAGGGGATCCTGTTTGTCATCGTCGTATCCACCGCCACGGCGTTCGGCCGGAAGATAGTGTATTCGTCCTCCTGCTCGAGGGCGAAGGCGACCTTCCTGTTCTGCTGCATATGCCAGATATTGTCCTGTTCGTTGCTGCGCCGGTGATCCCTGATAATGAGATCATCATGATCTTCCACTACCGTCAGCCGTCCCGCCGGCACTCCCATCATCTCGAGCCGCCGCCGGACCGCCCGGGCCCGCTGCAGGGCCAGATTGGTGTCGCTCTCCCCGGAAAGATCGCAGATGGATCCCAAAATCCCGAGTGAAATGGATGGATTGGCCTTCATTCGTTCGGCGATGGTATAGAGAATGCCCGGAATCGGTTCCGTCGGCAGAAAATAACTGCTGTCAATGACGGCCGAATTCTTGTCGAAATAGACTTCCGGAACCACCGATATCTCCGCGGAATCGTAACTGGTGATGGTCACCCGTACCGTGTCGGCAAAATCGATGATGCCCTTGGGGATGGAATAGATACTGTCACGACGGGTGTTATTGACGCGGTTCATCTCGAGCAGAGCCGTATCCGGATCGAGGACCGTTGAGATGAGATGCAGCCCTGTGTGCGGCGTGCTCCACGGGATCCGGATAGTGGTGTCCTGTGCCGCCTCCAGCATATGGATGGAGACATCGGCCAGCTTCACCGGATCCTTTTCCGCAGCACCGCTGAAACGATCGCGGGCCTCGAACCGGAAATCCACGGCCGGGCCGTTACCCTCATTGGCGACCACGAACGCCAGGGTTCCCTGCTCGGGACCGGTGGTGATCCAGGGAGAGTACTCAAACGCCACCGCCCGCACCAGAATATCGGCTGTCTCGACCACGAATTCGCCGATCTCTCCCACATCGCCCCGCCGCGACTGTCGGGCGTGATACCCCAGATCATAGGCCGCCACGGCCCAGTAATAGACACCCCGCTCCTGCACGCTGGTGGTGAACCTGTTTTCCGGAACCTGTTCACAGGTGTGCAGACTATCCCTGAGGGATGAGGAGAGGAACCCCCTCATGTCCCGTTCCAGGAACCTGATGGCCCGGCTTATCTGGGCCCGGTTCCTGCCGATGATGATGACATAGCGCACCTCATCGAAAGGATCGGGATCGAACGCCTGTTCCCAGGTCAGTTCGACTTTCGATGATCCTCCCAGCACCTGCGAGGTCGCAACCTGCGGATCATGAAAATGGAACGGTTCGGGCGCCAGCGGATAGTGGGTCACGGTGCCCCGGTAGGTTTGCTGAAGGACGTCACCGTATCCGACATCGGCGACATCGATTTCCAGCGCGTCATAGTAGCGGGTCGGCAGTCCCAGCAGCTGGTTGAACGCGTCATTCCAGCGCAGTCCCACGCCGAAGGTGAGGTTCCCCATATCGGCGCCGTTGAACCGGTATCCCAGCCGCAGCCCCAGCATGTCCCGCCACCAGAATTCACCGCCCACGGCCACGGCGAGATCCCGGTGACGCACCGCAACGGCGTCCGCGGCGAGCAGCACGCTGACCAGATCATAGGATCCCATCTGGAGGGCCATTCCCGCCCGCAGCGTCCGGGGCAGTTCCGATGATTCGGCATCGACGGTAACGGCCCTGCCCAGATTCAGGCAGGAAAGGCCAAACGATAGAACGCCGAATGAAAAAGGGCCGTCCTCCTGGATTCTGAACCGGGGAGCACGCAGCATCAGCCCCAGGTCCGCGGCATACCCCCTGGAAGAGAGCTCGTCAAAATTACTGTAGATCCCCTTCAGGGTCACCCCGAGGGAAAGCAGGTCGCTGATCCAGTCAAGACGCTGACCCGCGGTAGCGGAGACCACCAGGTGACTGGCCGAGACCGATTCCTTGATTCCACCGGTGGCATCCCAGGCCGGCATGCCCAGGTAGTTTACGGCGCCGGCAAAAGACGTTTTCGTGCTTCCCAGGACCCGGAACTGCTTGGCATAGGTGAAATACCCCTGGTAAATATCTGAAAACCAGCGATTATAGGTCGCGGACCACTGCCAGCGGCGAATGTGCCCGATACTGCCGGGATTCCAGGCGATGGCATTGACATCGTCTCCCACACCGGTAAAGACCCCGCCCATGCCGCTCTGCCGGGCGCCGGTGTCGATTTTCAGAAAGGGGAACCCCACGCCGGCCTGTGCCGTAACGGTTTCAGCGGCCGTCAGAACCGCGAGAAATATGATCAGGAGTACCGTCGCTTTCATGCGCATACATCAGCCTCCATTACCGTATCAGCAGGAATTTACGATGCTGCTGAAAATTACCGGACGACAGAATGGCGATATAAATGCCGCTGCCGGTTTCTCTGCCGTTTTTATCGATGCCGTTCCACTCCGCCGTATTGTCGCCTCCGTAGCGGAATTCATCGATCACTTCAGCGACAAACCCTCCCGCCACGTCATAAATGGATATGTTCACGTTCCGGGAGTTGCTGATTTTAAACCGCATGCCCAGACTGCCGTCCCGCGGCTTCCAGCTGTTCTCGTCCAGGAAGAATTCATTATCGCTCTGGATTTCAAACCGTGCCCGGGCATAGCGCACCGGCTGCCCGATAAAATCACGATAGGTAACCGCCAGCACGACATCCATATACTCCCGCTCTTTGAGCGTCGTCATCTGCGTTTCGCCGAAATCGGGGATGACCTGAAGGTTCTCACCCGGAAGGAATGCGGTGCCGGCGATAAAGTCTTCCCAGTAGTGGTAGACTGTCTGGAATGTATCCTCGGGAACGACCCAGAGATCCCAGGCGATCACCGGATAGGGGGTATATACCGACACGGTGACACTGTCATAGGGCTGAATCACCGCCGGCTCGACGAACACCTGGGGATCTGGCGGCGGCGTGCCCAGGCACCAGACCGTATCACTGTCGCTGCTGCTTTGCTTCTCAGCGGCGCCAATCCAGTAAGCGCGCGCAGTATTGACCAGCGGCGTATAGTCCGTGTAGGGCAGATAGGAAGCGGTGCGGCAGCGATAGCTGAATGTAACCTCTCCCCCGTGAGGCGGCACCACACCCGCGTGCCACACCAGTGAATCACCGGTATTGACGATTCCCGGATCCCCGTCCAGGAAGCTGACATACTGCCCGGGCAGGATATCGCTTACCGTGATATTGTATCCGGGCAGTTCACCGCTGTTGCCCAATCGGACCATGACGCTGAACGTGTCATCTTCCGCGGCAAACGGTTCCAGGCGGCCGCCGATCATGTGCTGACTGCCGGTTACCGCCCATTTATCGATGGTTATCTCCGCCGGACTCGGCGGCACATAACTCACCGTACAGGTGTCAATATTGTTGGCGGCAAACGAATCGGCCACACAGGTCACCATCACTGTGTTGTGAAGGGGTAACAGCTGAAACGTCGCCAGGGTATCGACGGTGGCCCGGTACCGGATCACCCGGCTCCCGCCCGCCTTCAGGGGGCCGATATACCAGCCGTAGCCGTCACCCAGCACATCCGTCGGCTGTGTCTCGAAATCGACAATGCGCAATGAATCGGGAAACGTGTCGGTGAGATATACCGAATCGGCGGTGGCGTAGGAGTGGGTGTTGGTCACCGTGACCTCAAAGAGCGCGGTATCGAGCGCCGACATGTACCAGGTCGTGTCAGCGCCGCTTATCACCGGCTGCATGGGTGTTTCCACCCGTTTGGAGACCCGGGCGTCCACCGCCACGAACGGAACGTAGTATTCCCCCCTGCCGCGGCCGGCTGCCGTACCGTCATCGACGGTGACATCGATGGTCCGCCAGGTTCCGTTGTACATGGAATCGGTGGTCGCGTGGGCGAGCACATAGAAGCCCTTGATTTTTTCCACGATCTTGCGGTATACGGTTTCAAGATCGTTGACCGTTTCCGCGTATTGATAGAAACCGCCGGTGGAATCAGCCATGGCCCGCAGGCTCACTTCGCTCTCACTGTCTATGCTCGTCCCCAGACCGATGCTGTAGACAGCGATATTATCTTCCCGCGCCTTGGCAATCACATTGGCAAGGCTGTGACTCGAATAATTATCCGCACCGTCGGTATACACAACGACCACCCGCCTGCCCGCTTTCCCACTCTGGTCCTCATGCGCCACCAGAGCGGTATAGACAGCATCATACACCGCGGTGAAGTTCCGGTCGTCCGAGCTGCGGCTGATGGCGTCGTACAGGAGAGCCCTCTCATTGGTGAAATCCTGATACATGACGACCTTGCCGGTAAATTTGATGATGGCTATGGAATCGTTCGGCGTCATATAATTGACAAAGGACCGGGCGGCGGCCTCGCTGACGTAGATGTCGTTCTCCATGCTGCCGCTGTAATCCATCACCAGCGCGGCTGACAGCCCGTATCCCTCGACATCGTAAAGCTCGGTGACCATATAATCGGGAGTGATGTGCTTGACGTTGTTATCAGCGGGTTTTCCAGGATCGTCACGGTGATATTCGAGAATTCGTCTCCAGATCGTATCCACGGTGTCACCGTTCATGGCGATCTCATGGGGGCGGAGAAAACGGGTCGTATCGGCCAGATTGTGCACGGATCCGGAATCGGAATTCTCAATGGCCAGCAGAGAAAGAATATAATGCGGAAAACGGGCCTGAACGGCACGGTAGATCGAATCGGTAATCGCAACATTTTTAAAGGTCACCCGCAGGGAATCCTGTTGAGCCTGACCGGCTGACGCCAGCAGAAAAACAAACAGCAGGATCGCCAGGCGGACACGGCCGACCACGGCCTCTCCGTTGTGCATATGGCCTCTCCCGTTATCGTGTACATGGCAAACAAGAGTGAAGACTTTAAAAAATAGCGATTTCGGGCACGAATGTCAAGAAAAATTGACCTGATACTAATTTATAAGGGAAGCCCGGATTCGCCGCAGAGTAAAACCGGCAGGCGAATCCGGGCCGAGGGGGTAGCTGAAACAGCCGTGTAACGGCCTGTACAGGGGACAGTAGGGAAAGAGGGAAACACTCCGATTTTACAATCGGAGTGTTTGTACAGGGGGAACATTAGGGGGACAGGGAATTCCCTTTCAGTCCTCTTTCACTGCTGTAAAAGATGGCGTTTTAAAAATGCATCCTGGGTATCGTATCCTCCAAATCCATGGGTGCCCAGCGGAAAAAACCGGCTGTCATAGGGTTTTTGGGCATCGTCGAGGGCCTTGATCAGCTGAAACGCGTTGGTCGGGTGCACGTTGTCATCCACAAGTCCGTGCATGATCAGCAGTTTGCCCTGGAGATTGCCTGCGAAATGCATCACCGATGCGTTGCCGTACCCTTCGGGATTGTCATCGGGCAGGCCCATGTAGCGTTCCGTGTAGATGCTGTCATAATTGCGCCAGTCGGTCGGGCCGGCGCGGTCAACGGCCACAGTGAACACGTCCGGATATTTCACGATGCCCATGGCGGCCATGTATCCGCCGTAGGAATGCCCGACGATTCCCACGCGGCTGCCGTCGACATAGGGCCGCCGGCGCAGGTACCTCACTCCCTGAGCCTGTCCCCTGATATCGACATCGCCGAGCCTGCGGTAGACAGCGGCCTTGAATGCCTTGCCTCTTCCGGATGTGCCCAGATTGTCGATGCGGGCTACGAGAAAACCGTTGTCGTTATACGGGGAGCCGCCCGTATATCTGTTCGAGACAGCCCTGGATCCGGGACCGCCGTACACACTGATGACGAGGGGATACCGCCGGTTCTCATTGAAGTCAGCCGGTTTGTAGAGGATGCCGTAGAGATCGGTTTTCCCATCGGCGGCTTTGAAGCTGAACAGCTCGGCACGGGGGTTTGCCTCCGCTGGTCCGGCCGCCAGCATTTTCATCCTGTCGCCGCCGGTGCTGTAAAGAGCGGTGGACGGCGGTGTCTCCACACTCTCAAATCTGACAACGAACCATTGTCCGTCGGGTGAAATATCGAAGGAGGTGTGGTTCAGCTCGCTTCTGGTCAGCCGTGCCTGACCGCTTCCGTCCAGTCGCACCCGATTGAGATGGTCGCAGAGCGGATGGGAGCCGTTCCTGGCGGTGTAATACAGCCAGCCGCCGGGTTCATCGACACGTATGATCCGCTGATCCGGATAGTCGCCGCGGGTAAGGGTGGTCAGCAGACGGCCGTCGATATGCCTCAGTTCAAAATGACGGAATCCCGTCTTTTCCGTTTCCCAGATGAACCGTTTGCCGTCCGCGAGAAACCGCATGTCCGGGCTGTTCTCCTGCCATGTATCCTGATGCTCGGACAGCACAATCCTCGTCTCTCCGCTTTCAGCATCCAGGGCGACGACCTCGAGATCGTGCTGCAGACGGTCGGTCCGGTTGAACAGCAGTTCATGCCCGTCGGGCGTGAATCGCATGTTATAGATGTACTGATCCCGTTCTTTGTGCCCGCAGTCAACGGGAATACGGGCCCGTTTCTCGAGATCATAGATCTCAAGCCAGACGACGGGATTGGGCGCTCCCGCCTTGATATATCCTTCAACAAGCAGCGATGTGTTGATTTTTGTGAGATTACCGAGCAGATAAAAATCTTTTACCGGCCGCTCATCGAAGACGTAGTAGATAAGTTTTTTCGAATCGGGCGACCACCACATGCCGTGCCGCACGTCCAGTTCTTCACCGTATGTCCAGTTCGCGGTGCCGTATCTGAATTTCCGGTGGCCCTCGGTGGTAACCGGAATCGACAGGGACCCGTCGACGCTCTCGAGCACGACATTCCAGTCCCGGCAGCAGGCGAACCACTGTCCGTCCGGCGAGACTTCGGTCAGGTACTGATGCCCTCGTTCTGGCCGCTCAATGGTTCGGCCGCCGACAGTGATCGCGGTGTTTCGGCGCCGGCTGCGACGCTCTTCTCCGTCGATCGGGGACGTTCTCTCGATCTCGGCGATGGAGAGCGTCTGCAGATCGACCCGGTACTGTTTTAAATGGTGGACATATTCGAAGCAGCGGCCGTCTTCAGACCAGCGTGTGTTGGTGATAACACCTTCTCTGGCGGGATTGACCCGGGCGCGCTGCGGACGCGGGCCGCTGCCGGACCCGATATCTGCTCCGGCTGCCGCGACAGCCAGCGCTGCGAACAGTACGGTGGACACACGTATCCAACGCTTACCCATCTCATCCTCCAAAACTGCTTGGTATCTATGGTGCAGCTGCGGGCGCCGTTCTCAGCGGCGCCCGCAGTAACGATCATCCCGGTTACATGCCGAACCGCCGGATATTTCTCGGCGGCTGTACAGCGTCCAGGTTTCCGGCGCTGCCGCGGTTGGCCCCGGCGCCGCCGATTGCGTAGATTTCTTCATGGCTCCAGCCCTTGTCGATAAGGGCCATGTACAGCACCCGTTTTGCCTCATCCAGATTCTCGGACGACATCACCCGCAGGAGCAGATTGTCGGTATCACCGAAACGCTCTTTCAAGGTAACCAGGTTCGAGACGCAATCCGACACTTCCGCGGGAGCGAAATCGACCGCGAGCAGCGTCTTCTTCTCATTCATCACCGCTATCTGTTCGTCGCTGAGCGTCACTTCGCCCTGAACGATGAACGGCTTTTCAGCGGCGGCGAGCATGGCATCGAGAGCGGCCGCTGTCGGGGCGTTGACCGTAACGAGAATGTCAAGATCCTGCACGGCTTTCAGTCCCCTGGCGCCGCACTCGGTCAGGCCGGCGTCAAACCAGATACTGTCCCTGCCGCAGACATCGAGACGGCCGAACTGCAGGGCGTCTTTGGCGATTTTCAGGAGAACGGGATCGTTGCCGTACACACCGGGACCGGCAAGCCCCTGATTGATGCTGCCCCGGCCGCCGCCGAACCTGCGCAGATAGCGCATCATTGTATTGTCCTGGCCGGTACCGGCCGGCTGCTGCAGTTCGCTGATCTTGTCCGCGATCGCCTTGGCGAGATCGTCTCTGGTTTTCGGCTCCAGCTGCGTCCAGCCTCTCTCGGCGTTCAGCGCGGGATTGATCAGCGTGATATTCCAGCTGAGCGCGTTATAGATGTCCTGCCGTTCGGGAACAATGAGTGATCCGGGTGCATTCGCGAGATTGATCGTACCCTGCAGCACGAACTGTCCGGTCTTGCCCAGAATATCCGGTTCGATATGAACGATGTCATCACCGGTGTCATGATAATCGGGATGTCCGCCGCCGCCGGAGGTCATCAGACCCAGGGCCTCGATGCCTCTGGAGATAAACGCGGAATAATCGCTGCCGCCGGGCGTCCCCGTGGCGGGGTCAACGATACCGATCACTTCCGGCAGCTGATCTTTTTTGATGATATCCCAGAGCTCCGGGAAGTTCAGCGCCCCGGGCGCGTCGATCCGGTCGCCCATACCCACCATGTCCATATTGAAGTATGCCACCACGTTATCCATGGCAACACCGTCACTGGGATTGGCGGCGTAGTAATTGGACCCGATCAGGCCCAGTTCCTCGGCAGTCCAGAGGCAGAAAATCACGGTCCGTTTCGGCTGAATCCCGTTCGCTTTCATCACGCGGGCGATCTCCATCGTCACCGCGCTTCCGGAGGCGTTGTCGTCGGCGCCGTTATACACCTGGCCGTTGGTCACACCGAGGTGGTCATAATGGCCGCCGATAATCACATATTCATTTTTAAGCACGGGATCGCTGCCGGTGATCCTGGCGATGACGTTCCTGCCGATATCGCCGCCGAAATCCTTCCCGTAATACTCGACCTTGTCGAACCCCTTGATCTCCGCCTTGATACCGGTGGCAAACGATCGAGACGTGCCGTTTTTAATGTCGAGCTGAATGGCGTTCATTCTGCGTTCGAACGCGCGATCGGATTCCTGGTCGTCCGTATAGAACATCCACTTCAGCACCCGGTCGGACACTTCGCTGACGATCATGAAATCCCTGGTGAAGGGCGATTTCTCCAGCGGGGCGCGGCCTCGGCGAAAGCGGGCGAAGGGGTCGTCTGATGCGGACGCGGGATTGAAGAAGATAATGCCGGCCGCGCCTTTGGCGTAGGCCACGTTGATCTTGGTGCTGTCTTCTATCTCCTCTTTCCACTCAGCTCCCTCATCCGCTGCTGCCTCGGCCTGCTCGGGAGCGAACCGGTCCCGCGGCGCCTCGACATCCGCCGGAGATCCTTTGAGCACAAACACGAATTTACCTTTTACATCGATGCCGGCATACTCATCCAGCCCTTTGCCCGGCGCCGAGATACCGTATCCGGCAAAAACAATCTCGCCTTTCATTTTCTTGCCGGTGACGGACCGCTGATCGATGCTGAAATCACCATAGCGCTGGAAAAACTCCCGGCCGCCGATTTTCAGCTCCGGAATACCGCTCACCATGGTAAAATTCATGCTGCGGCCCCGGCCTTCCACCGGAACGCTCTGGAAGTAGGTACCGTTCTCCCCCGCGGGTTCGAGTCCCCAGGTTTCAAAATTCTTCGCGGCCCAGTCCTGCAGCTCCCTGAATTCCGGAGTAAGGGGTTTGCGCCCCAGGTACCTGTCCGCCGCCATGTGATCGATCAGATCGTAAATTCTCTGTCCGTCGACCCTGATATTCGTGGTCTGGGCCGCCAGCGGCAGAACCAGTACCGCCAGAAGCGCCGCTGTGACCATGTACCGCAACAGCTGTTTTGTTTTCATCGATGTTCTCCTTGTCCTCTGGGACCGTTAATCGTAGCGTGAGCTGCTTGATGCCCCGAAGCGGGGATTGACAACGTTGTTGAAGAGCGCGCCGAAGCGGTAGCCGAAACCGACGGAAAAGAAGTAGCTGTAATCCGATGCCATTTCTTTTCTGCGCAGCAGCAGATCTTCGGTGCTGACCTCTCCTTTCGGCAAATTCAACTGATTGTGCGTGGCGGAGTAATGGCCGCTTATATCAAAGGAAAATCCCCGAAACACTCTCAGCGAAAGCTCTCCGAAAAAAGTGAGTTTGTTTTTTGAAAAATCATGAAAATAGTGGGATCCCTCCAGGGTAAACCGGGCGTTTCCCCACTGCTCGGTAAGTTCGAGAGTCGCGGCGAGGGACTCGCTGAACAGACTCTCTTTTCGTTTATCGTAAATGGTCCGCTCACGGTAGCGTACGGCTTCAAATCCCGCTTTGTAGAGAAGCCGCAGCTGTCTGCGGGTGGATTCGGCATAAGGGAAAACATTGTACTCGATTGCGGGCTGGGGTTGCAGGGTGTAATCGATGTTGCTGTATGAGGAGGTTGCTGCCGAAATCCACCCGCCTGCAGACCAGTGGTCTCCGAGACTTTTTACCCAGAGAGCGTTGACATTGGCGCGTTCGGATGTACTTGTATAGACATAATCGTCGAAATCATACTGATTTTCTTTATACCTGCCGTCGAACCGTATTCTCGTTCTGCTTTCCAGGGTCACCCGCTCGGCGGTGACCGATCCCGAAAGTGATGCTGAATTGCTGGTTTTCTGGCCGTCAAAGCTCGATCGTACGCTTGTATGAAATATCCAGTGGTTCCACTTGCCGCCGCTGTCGTGCTGATAGGTGATCTGTTCCCGAAAGCGCACACTTATGGAACCGGCCAGTGACGACGCCGCCATATAGGGAGCGAGGCCGAGCTTGATGGTCCGGACAACGCCGTCCCGAACTTCATATATCGTATCGGTGCTTCCTGAACAGTACCTGATGGTATTCTGCAGTTCATTAAACGTATTCCGCCCGATAAAATTCATCGTGTACTCCCGGCCGCCGCTGCCCGTTTTCTGGGTGGTGATGAGAAGATGGATATCGGCATCCTGCGGGTCGCGGACATAATTGACGAACGGAATTTCGGTCTTGATATAATTTTCATCGATGTCCCGGCCGTCAAGGTAGACTTTGGGAGCGTCTTCCCTGATACGGGCCGCATCGATGCCGACGCCGTCGGAAGCCGCGGCCGCGGCCGCAAACAGCAGCAGCAGCGCTGTCTTGATCATGAGGGCTGGTTCGTTTCTCTTCATCTAACTCCTAAACCTGTTCTATCCGCAATTACTGTTTTGAATTTCAATTTTTTATTGTATATTGAAACCAGCGCCTGCGGCCGGTATTCAATGGTACAAGTATACAGCATAAAAAGCAAAAACTCCTGAAGCGACACTAATTTTCTCCTAACATTTCACTAACGAACAGATAAATAGCGGCGATATCATGGGTGAAATCTACAGACTGGACGGAACATGGGAAATAAAACCGCGGCTGAGCCGTATTTCCGGTCCCCAGGGCACCCTCACCATTCCGCCGAAATATATGGAAGTGCTTGTCTATCTGATCGCCAACGCGGGGGAAGTGGTAAGCCGTGACGAACTGCTGCGTGAGATCTGGGCCGATGCGGTCGTGGTCGAGGAATCGCTGACCCGGGCCGTATCGGAACTGCGTAAAATACTCCAGGACGATCCCAGGGCGCCCAGGATTATCGAAACGATACCCAAAAAGGGGTACCGGCTCATCGCACCTGTTGAAAAAACGGAACAGCAGCCGCCCCGGACCAGGACCGGACACCGTTTCGGCCGGACGGCCTACATCGCACTGTTCGTCATTGTCGCTGCTGCAGCCTTCTATGTATTCTCTACGCAATTACGGACATCGGCCGCCGGACGAGGGCCGGCAGTCCATCTCATGCCCCTGACGAGCTATCCGGGCGAAGAGAGCTTCCCGGTTCTCAGTCCCGACGGCAATCGCCTCGCTTTCCGCTGGGACGGGGAAGGCGGGTACAATTCCAGCATTTACGTCAAGGTCATCGGTTCGGAAAACCCCCTGCGGCTGACAAACGGCGGTATCACGTCCGATCCGGCCTGGTCGCCGGACGGCCGGTATATTTCATACACCAGACGCACCGCCCGGGGAAGGGCCATCTACATGGTCCCCTCTTCCAGCGGTCCGGAACAGCGCGTGGCCGAGAACAGCTATGATGTCTATAACCCCGTCTGGTCCCCGGACGGAGACCATTTGCTCTACGCCAGGGAGAGTGAAGAAACGGGGTCGCGGCTGATTTACCTCTACTCGCTGACCACAGGCGAAGAAACGCTCATCACTCCCGCGGGCACAAACCGCATCGTCGACAGCAAGCCGGTGTTCTCTCCCACAGGGGAGCGGATCGCATTCATCAGGACCGACAAAGGTGAAAAGGACGTTTTTACCATCTCGCCCGATGGATCGGTGATGAAAAAGGTCACGCCCGGAGGGCAGTGGATCACCGATGTCGACTGGGCCCCCGACGGTCGCTGGATAATCTACTCCTCGAAAGAGGGCATCTGGAAAACGACCGAGTCCGGAGGCAAGCCGGTGCTTCTCACCGCCGGCGGTTTGCGCATCGAAAATATCACCGTTGCCAGAGAGAGCTGGCGTCTCGCGTACGAACAGTCGAACAGAGAAGTGAATATCTGGAGAATGACGCTGCCGGAAGAAATCGATGCGACACATGAACCGAAACCCTTCATATCCTCTTCCCGTTCGGACAGCCAGCCGGTCTTTTCACCCGACGGCAGACGGATCGCCTTTATCTCGGACAGAACCGGGGATCCCCAGCTCTGGATATGCCGGCGGGACGGTTCCGCTCCAGTGCAGCTGACCCATTTCAACGGCTGCCTCGTCGGGCATCCGCGCTGGTCTCCGGACGGCACAAAAATCACTTTCACCGCCCAGCTGTATGGCAACTCGGATATTTTTATCGTCAACGCCGAAGGCGGTGAACCGATTCAGATCACCAGGGAACCAAGCAGAGAGACCACTTCGTCCTGGTCCGCCGACGGCGGCTGGATCTATTTCACTTCCGACCGCAGGGATGAGCCGCAGATATGGAAGATTCCGGTCGACGGCGGGGACGCGATAGAGATCGTGAACTCACCTTCCTTCCGTCCGACCGAGTCAGCCGACGGAAAGACCCTGTATTATGAGCTCAATCCGAGAACGAGCCAGAGCATCTGGGAAAAACCGGTAAACGGCGGCCGGGGGAAAAAACTCTTTTCCTTCCCGGACAGCTGGATCTGGGATTGGAAGCTGACCGATGAGGGCATATATTACTCCCGGAGCGATACCAGCGACACGTTCGAGATCGGCTATTATGATTTTGTCTCCCGGGAACTGACGCCGCTCTACACCACATCGGAACCCGCCGCCGATTTCGGATTCGACCCGGGAAGCCGCACGGCCCTGTTTTCAAAGCTGGAACGGGACGAGGGTGATATCGTGCTTATGGAGAATTTTCAGTAACGATCCGGTTGATCCCTCTACCGCTTTCCCGTGAACACAAACACCGCCTGGAGTATCGATGAGCAGAGTCAAATCCGCTATCGCCATGTCGGATATTCATCTCGGCATTCCCGACTGCTACCTCCACAGTAAAAACAGCACCTACGAAAAAAACGCCGAACAGCTGCTCGCCACGCTGAACGAGCTGGGGCCCCGGGACGAACTGATCATCAACGGTGATTTTCTCGATCTGGTGCTGGCCGGGCACGACGCGGTGTACGAGGATGTGCGGGCCTTCTTCGCGCTCATTGCGGAAGCGGGGCCCTACAAGCGTATTATTTATATTCCCGGTAATCACGATCACCATTTCTGGACCTCTTTGGTCGAATTCATGAACGTGAACGGCAGCCTGCGCCGCGGTGAAACGCCGCCGAACAATCTATTCTATCCCTACTGTTTCGTGGATGCCCGCTTTTCCAGCGAAGATCCCACTCTCGCCTATGACATCCCCCTGACCAATTGCTGGCCGAAGAACAAGCCGCGGCCGGAGATTGTCGTCAAGTATCCGCATCACCTGGTCATTGTCCAGGGCAGGGAAGAAGAAAGGAACTACCTGTTCACCCACGGCCACTTTCTCGAGCCGCTGTTCAAACCGGTGAACTTTCTCATTGAACCGGCCCAGCTGGAAGAGCTCGAGGCATTCAATAATTTCTGGCTGGAGGCCTTCAACTACCACATCGGGCATGCAGGCAAATTGACCAGCAGTGTCTTCACCATTCTCGAGAGCTACGAAAAGGGCGGCAAACAGGAGACCCGGAAACTCAGGTCGATTCTCGAATCGGGCGGCCAGCTGTTCACCAACCTGTTTCGCCTCAAATGGCACAAGGCGATCATGCTGCGAATCATTCTCAAGGCCATCGCCCGCAAACTGACCTTCGAGGGGAAAGCGCAGCTGTTCGAGGTTCCTATAAACGACAACCTGAAATACAACATCGCCCACTACATCCACAAGTACATCCTCCTGCGCTACCGCCAGGGCAAGACCGGGACCTATCACATCCCCATGGACACCGACATCCCCACGCCCTTCACCTTCGTGTTCGGCCACACCCACCGGCCAGTGACCAACGCCGACATGCGGGACACCATGGTCTTCGTCAACGGCTACGAGTACCCCATTCTCAACACGGGCGGATGGCTGAAACGGGCCGGCGCCCGGGACCTGAACGGGAAAAGCTCGGGCATTCTCGTGATGGATCAAGAGGGGGCCCGGTGGATATCGATGGAAGGGAAGCTGTCGTAGGAATCTGCATAGAGGATGGTCAACGGTTATCAGAGACAGTAGACCGGGGGCGGGAGACAGGACCCGACCCTCCACCCCGGGAAGACGCCAACGAAAGACACGAAAATCACAATAACCTGAGATTGAGAGTGAAAAAGTGTTCCAAGAAAGTCTTTGTCTCTTTCTAAAGTGGTGTTGCTGTTACGTTCTATTGTCCACTCGTTCTCACGTTTTTATCGTTTGCTTCCTGTCTCCAGCCTCCGGCCTCCCTTAAAAAATCCTTTTGAATTTCTCCCCCTCAATGGATATATTAAAAAACAACCCATACAACTCTGCATTTATCCACAGGAGGTCTTATGCGCGTTTCACTCGAACTGATCACCCTGATCCTTTGCGCGGGGATGGCAGCGGCGGCAGTGCTGCCCGGCGATGACACACACCCATTCTCCGTGCATGATATGCTGGCCATGGACAGGGTGGGCGACGCCCAGGTATCGCCTGACGGCACATGGATCGTTTTTACGCTTCGCACCACCGACCTGGAGGCCAACAGAGGCAGAACCGATCTCTGGCTCGTCGGTACAGACGGCAAAGGACTGAAACGGCTCACCACGAACCCGGCCGCGGATTTCAACCCCCGCTGGTCGAAATGCGGCAAACAGATATGGTTCCTTTCGACCCGCTCGGGATCATCCCAGGTGTGGCGCATCGCCCTGGACGGCGGGGAAGCGGTCCAGATCACCGACCAGCCGCTGGATGTGGGCAACCTGGTTATCTCGCCCGCGGGCGGAGCCATCGCCTTCACCATGGAGGTGTTTCCGGAAAAGGGCTGCCCGGTTGAGACAAAAGCGGCGCTGGACGAGATAACCTCCCGTAAAACAACAGGTCGGCTCTTCGACAAACTGTTCATTCGCCACTGGGATACCTGGAAAGACGGACGCCGGTCCCACCTCTTCGTCATGAACTGCAAGGACAAAAAAGCGGTGAACGTCATGGCCGGTATGGACGCGGACACTCCTTCGAAACCCTTCGGCGGCCCGGAAGAGATAGCCTTCACTCCGGATGGAAAGGGGATCGTCTTCACCGCCCGCAATGCCGGCAGAACCGAGCCCTGGTCAACCGATTTTGATCTGTATCACGCCTCCGTGGACGGATCGTCGGCGCCCGAACTGCTCACCGCCGGGAACAAGGCGTGGGATACCATGCCCGTCTTTTCACCTGATGGAAAAACCCTGGCATATCTTGCCATGGCCCGGCCCAATTTCGAGGCGGACCGCTATCGAATCGTTCTCCGTGACTGGGAGACCGGCACTACCCGGGTGCTCACGGAACACTGGGACCGTTCCCCCGGATCGCTCACCTGGTCAGCTGACGGCGGCACCATCTACGCCACCGCCGCCAATCTCGGCCAGAATTCTCTGTTCGCGGTGGACGCGGCGACCGGCAAGGCTGCCTGCCTGATCAAGGAAGGCACCATCGGTTCCGTCGGCATCGCCGGCGACCGTATCGTCTACGGCATGGACAACCTGAAATCGCCGGTGGAACTCTATTCGGCCGCGGCCGACGGCAGTGACATACGGCGGATAACCGATATCAACGGGGACAAGGTCGCCGCCGCCCGCATGGGCGACTGCGAGCAGTTCACGTTCAAAGGCGCGAATAACGAGACGGTGTACTGCTATATCGTCAAGCCGGTGGATTTCGATCCCGACAAAACCTATCCGGTCGCTTTTCTCATTCACGGGGGTCCCCAGGGCTCCTTCGGCAACCACTTCCACTACCGCTGGAACCCCCAGGCCTATACCGGCGCCGGCTATGCCGCGGTCATGGTGGATTTCCACGGATCAACGGGATACGGCCAGGACTTCACCGACGCCATCAGCGGTGACTGGGGCGGAAAGCCGCTGGTCGACCTTAAAAAAGGGCTTAAAGCGGCACTGGACAGATATCCCTGGATGGACGGGGATAACGTGGCGGCCCTGGGTGCTTCCTACGGCGGGTATATGATCAACTGGATCGCCGGCAACTGGGCCGACCGCTTCCGCTGTCTGGTCAACCACGACGGCAACCTGGACGAGCGGCTCGCCTATTTCGACACGGAAGAGCTTTGGTTCCCCGAATGGGAGCACGGCGGCACGCCCTGGGACAATCCCGGAGGCTACGAGAAGCACAACCCTGTCAATTTCGTCAAGAACTGGCAGACGCCCATGCTGGTCATTCACGGCGCCCTGGATTTCAGGGTGGTTGAGACCCAGGGAATGTCGACCTTCACCGCCCTGCAGCGCAAGGGCATCCCCAGCAAATTCCTCTACTTCCCGGACGAGAACCACTGGGTGCTCAAACCCGCGAACTCCATTCAATGGCACGACACCGTAATCGGCTGGATGGATCAGTGGTGTAAGTAGGAACGGTCATGGTCCCGCACCGGAAAGGTGCGGGGCTGCTTCATTAACGAGACGTAACTATTCACGAAAAAAAGCAGCGTTTCATGCATAAAGGATCACCCTTCACCTGTCCGGCCTGCGGCGGCGAGGTTCCGCCCGGGGCAGCCGCCTGTCCCCACTGCGGCAGCGACGAGAGGACCGGATGGTCCGAGCGGGCCTGTCTGGATGGATTGGACATTTATACGGAAGAGGATTACCAGGAAACCATCGACCGGGAGTTCGGCGGAGAAGACAAACCGGGTCTCAAGCGGAGCCTGACCTGGCTCGTCGCCCTGCTCATGCTGCTGCTGATGCTGAAAGTGTTCGTGTTCAGGTGTTGAATGCAGGTCACATGGTTCCATATCACCGAACGGCGGATTAAAACCCGCCCATGACCGTATTCATATTACCGAACGATGGATCACCCCATCAACGACCGCATTCATATCACCGTAGGGTGGGTCTTGACCCACCCATGCAGGATCATCACCCCTATTTTCACACCCTCATTGCCCGTGATCCCATCAGATGGAATCTCCCCCCACATATAGAATATCACCACCACAGACCAAATCATAGCCGACCATCATGTAATGTTCACCATTTTTCAAGAAAGTAATGTGAGATCCCCACCCCATGATTCGGGATAAAATCCTTTCTCAACATATCGATGAAAACTCGACCATTTCCACTCCTTTACCGTGGGCACCAAGCCATGATGCACCGGATTACGATGAATATAATGAAAATGATTATCATAATCCTTCTGGCTCCTGACCGTATGCTCCCAAAATCTTCTCTGCCAGATAGCCGCCTCACCCTTCTTCCTACGTGATCTGTTGCGAAAACCATCCTGTCCGCCTGTTTTAATAAAATGTATTGAGAACAGGCTTTTAAGCATTTTAATTCTTCTGGAGTAGTCATCATCGTTTGCCGGTAACGTAATCAATAAATGGATATGTTCAGGCAGAACACAGACTGCATTCAAAGCGAAGGGCATACATTTTTGTACATACTGCCAAGACTTTTTAAATATATGTATTGCGGTATCGCTTGTGAGGAATGGACGCCTCTCGTGTGTCACCAGAGTCAAAAAATATGTCCCCCCGGGGATATATATTCTTCGGTAATTTGACATTCTTGTATCTGACGTGATTACTGTCATCCTTTCCTGTGAACGGCCATGGCATAAAAAATTGGGGATCAGGATCCTGAATGATGGTCAAGACCCTGAACTGAACGGATAGTCAAGACCCACCCTAAGGGATGATGGATAATGTAAGGGGGGAAATAAAAAAGGACAACCGGAATTGGTTTACAAAATCGGATCGTGCCTGTGATATGATAAATGGCCGGTTGAGACTCTGCGTGGGTGGGTGGAGACCCTGAACGGGTGGGTCAAGGCTCTGCATGGGTGGGTCAAGGCTCTGCATGGGTGGGTCAAGACCCACCCTACGGTTTGACATGCGGGAGGCCGCAAGCCTCCCGCATGTCAAACACGCTACCGATACCCCGCCCTGTGCAGATCCTCGACGCTTTTAAACTGAGCCGGGGGATCCAGATACCCGGCGAGAAAATTGTACACCTTCATGCGGATTTGTTTCGCCATCATGATATCCAGCCGGTCGAAGCTGTGACCGCCCGGCGCGTCCTTGAATATCTCGTATTCGAACTTCTTCCCCTCGGCCTTGAGGGATTTTATCAGATGTTCGACTTCGAGAACATTGACATCCTCATCGTTTGTGTTGGTGTGGATGAGCAGGGGCGTATCGAGCTTGTGGGCCTGCCAGGCCGGCGACCGCCGCCGGTACTCCTCTACATCCTCATACGCCTCTTTGCCGATATGATAGTCGGCGGAGTAGAGTTTACGGTAACTGTCGGTCATATACCCCATGCGGGCGATCAGGTCGCTCACCGGTACGCCCGCATAGGCGACTTTGAACTCTTTGGGATGCGCGAAGATATTCATCAGCGTGATCAGGCCGCCGTGGCTCCAGCCGAGAATGCCTACTCTGTCCTTGTCGATAAAATCGTAATTTTCCAGCATATACTCCTTCCCGGCATAGACGTCGTCCACCTCCAGGCCGCCGTAATCGATCAGCCGGTACATCTCCTCGCCGTAGCCGGTGCTGCCCCGGTACTCCGTGGCGATCACCACGTAGCCCTGGGCGATGAGTTCCCGGATGATGTGGGCGTAATAGGTGCTGAAATCACTGTGCACCCCGCCGTGAGGAAAGAGGAGAAGCGGATACTTTCTCGAGCGGTCGATGGTTTTGGGGATGAAAACATAGGAGTAGAATTTCACCGGATTGTGCGCTCCCTTGCCGGTGGGATTCTTCACCACCGCCGGGGGCGGGCCGACATGGCGCACCTTGTCGACCCAGGCCACATCGCCGACCTTATGATACCAGAGCACATCATCCACCGCCTTGTTCAGCATGTCCAGCTGGTGCCCGAGGCTTTCGAACCGTGCCTCCAGCGACTGCATCCGGGTTTCCAGTGTTTCTGCGGATTGGGGCGCGGCGCTGCCGGGCATGAGCAGCAGCAGGAACATGGCCGGCACCGCGACGAACAATATGTTCTTTTTCATGCGAACTTCCTCCTGGTTACATCGATTTCAAACGCCGATATATGTGATGTGAACGGTATTCTGCAACAGGCACGAATGGCCCAGGCAGGCGGCGGGAGCAGGGAGGGTATGCCGCCTGTGCAGCACTCCCTCCCCTGCGGTGCGCCTATGTCAGCCGCAGGCCCTCGATGACCTCCCGGAGCTCCCGGGCGTTGAACGGCTTGGAGATATATCCGGCGGGGCCCGCCGATTCCGCCCGGTAACGGGTGATGTCATCGGAGTAGGTGGTGAGAAAAATCACCGGCAGCTGCAGCGTGCGGTTGATGGCGGCGGCAGCCTCGATCCCGTTCATGGGCCCGTCGAGTACAATGTCCATGAGGACGAGATCACAGCCTGAGTCGGGTATTTCCGCAAGCGCGTCCTCGCCGGATCCCGCGGTTCCGGCGACACGGTACCCGGCGTCGGTGACAGCATTGATGATATCGTTCCTGATAATCACCTCATCTTCGACAATATATATGCTCAGTTGCTTCTTCATGCGAGCCTCTGCGGTTATACGACATTTCCCAGTTCGTAGTTGATTATATCGAGGTAATCGAGCAGCAGTCGGGTGATGAGGAAATTCTCCCTCACTTTTTCTTTCGCCGCCTTGCCGACCTCCTCTTTCAGCGCGGGATTTTTCAGGATCTCGATGATCCGGTCGGCGAACCCCGCGTAATCATCGGGGCTGGCGAGATAGCCGTCCACGCCGTCGGTGATCTGCAGGGGAATACCGCCCACATTGGACGCGACCACCGGTGTCTGCTTCCACATCGCTTCCGTGACCGTGAGACCGAAGCCTTCCCGGATCGATTTCTGAATGATCACATTGGAGGCCCGCTGAAGCGCGTTCACGAGAATATTGCTTTCGACCGTGATCAGCATGACATCCCCGGAAGCGATCTCTTCGGCGGCATTCTGCTTCACCGTATTGAAAATTTCCACTCCTTCCGGATCATCGGTGGCCATGTTGCCGCAGAGCACCAGGCGGCAGTCCACCTTCTCGCGCACCAGCTTGAACACTTCGATCACCCCCAGGGGATCCTTCCACTTGTCGAAGCGGGAGATCTGGGTGATGATCGGCTTGTCCGCGGGAATGTGATACTTTTCCATCAGACCGTCGATCTGCCGCTGATTGATGTCCATATTCTTCAGGGAGAGGGGGTCGATGATCGGCCTGACCACGGTCTGCCGCACGGGCAGATCTTTCTTAGTGTAATTCTCGTGGGACACGATGGCAAGATCATACCTGATGATGAACCCTTTGAGGAACTCCCAGAGCACCGGATCGGGATGTGAAAGATCGATGTGGCAGCGCCAGATCCAGGGCTGCCGTTTTTTGTAGTACTCGATAAGCGGCAGCGGCTGGGGGTCGTGGACGATGACGACATCCCGGTTATTTGACAGTGATGCGTAGGCGGCGAAATCCTCGTTCGCCTGCAGGTAGACCCGTTTCTTGATCTCGCTGAAGTGGAGCGTGTCGCCCTGCAGGGCGTTGTGAAATTTCTTGGTGATCTCGAACAGATCCGCGTTGCCGTGCAGGATGCGCCAGTCCGCCTCGAGGCCGATGTTGTTCATCAGGGGCGCGAGACTGCTGAGAATCTCGGCGACGCCGCCGCCGATGGCGGTCGAATTAACATGAATGATCCTGCGGCCGTAGAGCGGTTTTGCCTTGTGGTAGATCTCGCCGATAATTGCGTCGCCGACGATCCGCCGGTAGGCGCTCAGTTTTTTCATAGCTGGTCCTCGGTTGCGTGGAAATGGCGTTCAGACCGGTCATACATGTCATTCTGAACAACAGGGAGTCATCCCTGAACAACAGCAGGAGCGGTATGTACATGCGACCTATTATTGTAAGAAATCATTCACTGGTTGTCAAGGGATGATTGAGAACCCGGCGGATACCCATACCCGCCGGCCCGGCGAAGGAGGACTCACCGGACCGGCGGGATACCGATTGGACAAATGGCATATATTGGATAGAGAGGATATTTCCCGACTCGGGACCACATCTCAGTATAATTTTACAACCCCTCCTTCCGCAATTTTTATAGATCCAGCGAAAGTTTGTATCCCTTTAGTTTGATCGCCCCGGGTGAAAAGCAGACTGGATTCACGAAAAATAATCCCCAAGCTGTTGGTACAGGTCACCGATATCTCCGGCAGAAACTGAAACCGCTGCCCTTCCTCGAAATCGGCCCACCCCGAAGCATTGACATGAAAATAACGATAGGGATAGTCAAGGCAGCCGTAGGTGCGGTCCAGAATTCCCTCCGGGAAACAGGGAGCCGGGCGGATTTTGCGGATCATGGAGTCCATGGTACCGTCGAACTCGAGAAAACTGCCGCCGTAATCCCTCAACGGCAAATCATCAATAGTGTACCAGTCATCATTGGCACCGCCCCAGCCGTAATTCATGTGCACCATCTCAGTGGATCCGACGATTTTCCAGCCGTCGCAGACCATGGAATGAGATGCGGACTTAAAATTGGGGACCCAGAGGAGATCCAGATCGTATGAAGTGAAGCCATATTGAACAGGCATATTGGCGTTGATGTTATCCTGAATAATCTCGAACCAGGATCTGCCGTCGAACACATGTAAGTCGGGTTTCTTGATCTCGAAATCAGTGTTTTCATTGTAACGGAAATGTTCTCTATAGGCCTCGGTCATGTCAGTGGCACCCGGATGGCCGCCAAGATACGCGGTGGACATTTCCAGGCCGTAATCGGTACCTGCCGCCTTGCCGACTTCATAACAGAGCTCGGCCACCGCGTCTATCTGCTCATTGCTGATACCGTTCCCATCATACCCGTCGAGCATTGCGCACCACAAATAAGGATCAGAAAAACCTGCACTGCCGTCGCTCCCCTCTCCTTCAGGAGGCCAGTTCCAGTAGCGCATGATCTGGCCCGCGGCGATTGCCACGCATCCTGCTTTTTTATGCATGCCGTTCTCTGTCGGGCAGAACGCATTGTACGGATAATCCTGGTCCCACCTGGATGTGAGCAGCGGTTCTGCGCCTGCATCATACGCCAGGAGTGCAGATCTGCCGGAAAGCAGTGCATCCCACATTGTCCCACATCTTTGCAGATACTCCTGGTACCCGGTCGCGGCCTCCTTGCCCAGCCGCTGCTGTTCCTGCTGAATATACCGGTCCAGCTTCAGCCGGGTCGTCAGTTTGCCGGCAAGCAGGGAGGCAAATCCTTGAGGTGTGCTGAAATCGAGTCCGCCGCTTTCGGACCAGGCCTTTACCGGTGCGGCAGTCCGCACGGATGAGACAACGATATACCCGGCAGGCAAAACGGGGCAGTAGAATCCGACCGTGTCGTCATTCATGATAATGGGATCCGGGATTGACACTGTCGCCGCGGGTTGACCGCCCCAATCACCTTCATGCATCAGGATGGTTTCGATCCAGGATCGTGCCACGGTTCCCGCTTGCCGGCTTGTAACACGCTGCGCCGAAGCCGTCACCAGGCTGAGCAGACACCCTGCAAGAATTATTGAAATAAAAAAGGTATTCTTCATGGCGTTATCTCCGCGTTACTGCAAGGTGACGAGCACGAGGATACGGCCGGTTTTCCCCTGCTCCAGCGGCTCCATGGCCTTTCCGAGGATGGCGCCTCGGGACCGCTCCGGATCCGCAGCTTTCATAGCATAGCCGGGCAGTGAAGATGTGGTGAGCAGATCGCCGCATTCGATTGCAGCTTCGGCGGTGGTCACATTGCAGTAGACCCGGCCGGCCAGGGCCACATCCACATCGTATCCACCGGCGCCCAGACGCACACCGGATCCAAGTCCCTCGGCTCCGGCCACGATCCCCGCCACCCGCGTATCATACGCCTCGGTGCTGCGGGTGAGTTTGCCTCTTTCCTTCGGGTCGATAGAGAGCACTGTACCGGGCTCGTTCGACGTGTCATCCGCTACATTGAATCCTTCCGCGTAATCGAGGCCTTCACCCAGTGCGATCAATTGTCTGGATCCGTCCCAGCTGTTAATAGCAACAGTACCATGAAATATGGCAGCGAATGAATTGGCTGAACCACTTTTCGCGAAAAGCCCATGGGCCATAATATCGCCTTCAGCGTCAAAATATCCGGCATAATGAGGCGCTGTAGGAGTCCCGCCGCTTACTTTCCCATAGACGCCATACCCGCCGTTTGTGGATATACCTTTTACTCCATACCCGCCTGTTGCATTGGATGATCCGTACAGACCCGACCCATTTTCATTCGACGCGATTCCCTTTACACCAATCGAACCTCCTATTGCAATCAGTCCGCTCCCCTCGGTTGTCTCAAACCTGCCGGCGCAGCGGTCTTCACCATGCAACCAGGGAAGAGTATTGGTATTGATGACTCGAAATGCCGCATGATATGTATTGGTGCTCCCCGAATACGGCAGGGAAAATCCGCCTGTTCCTCCGCTTGCCGCCGAGGTCTGGACCGAGCCGTCAGGGAACTGAAACCCGCCGGAGGCCGAGCGGATGGTGCCGTTCACCGTCAGCCGGCTGTCCGGACTGTCCGTGCCGATGCCCACGTTGCCGGTTTCGGTGTCCAGCACCAGCTGGGCGCCGCTCCAGGGAGTGCTCATGTATTTACCGAATCCGATCTTGCCGCTTCCCGAGGATCCGGCGTGATACATGCGGAACAGCCAGTTGCCCGACACATCCGCGGTCTTGAACAGCTCCAGGGTCGTATTACCGTTCTGGTTGCCGCCGGCGCCCCAGCGCTGGATGAGGTCGTTCTCCTGGATCACTCCCCGTACCTGCAGACCGGCTTGGGGGCTGACCGTTCCTATCCCGACCCGGCCCGCGGCGGTGATATTCAGCACATTGTCGACGCCGTACAGCCCCAGGGAAATCCGGTTCAGGTCAGAACCGTTATCGGTGTAATGAAAATAGAACTGGCCAGCGTTTTTCATGTCATCCGAACGCCCCACCGAATAGAGCAGGTTGCACCCGGTTTCCAGTGCCGGATTGAGCAGCCGCACTCCCCGCTGCCAGAGGCCGCTGCCCCTGCTCTCGATGTGGACCTTCGCCTCGGGAACCGGCTGCGTTGTCGCTCCCAGCAGGATATTGCCGTCGGACGGGATGCGGTTCGTCTCACCGCCCAGCATGGCCGCGGCGTATGCGTAGGCAACGCTTGTCAGCCGCTGCCTGGGGCTGAGCGCCGTACCCGACACCACCGTCTCCAGGTAGATATACTCATTATCGAACAACTCAGCCGGTATGGGCGACTGACTGCCGAGCAGCACGCAGAAGAACCCATCGGTAACGGCAACAGCCGTGTGCGTCTCGCTCCAGCCGGCGCTGCCGCCGGTCTGCTGCGTGTAGAGACGAAAGGTCAAATTCCGCTGACCGTTCACGGGATTTTCTTGCGTGTCGGTCAGCACTCCCTGGTAGTTGATCTGCCGGGGGATATCCTGGCCGAGCAGGGGCAGGTACATCAGGCAGAGGAAAGTGAGCACATAGTTTTTCATTGAGGATCTCCTTGCAAGAATACTATTACTTCATCAGTACAAATTTTTTTACCTGTTTCACACTTCCAATATCCAAGACGCCGATATAGACGCCGCAGGGATGCTCCCCCGCCTCCCAGAGGCAGCGATGGCGCCCCGCCGGCAGGTTTCCCGACAGAAGTGTCTCCACCATTTCACCTCTGGTGTTGTAAACGGCCAGAACCGCGTGCGACGCCGCCGGCAGCTCGAATTCAATGGTGGTCGAAGGATTGAATGGATTGGGATAATTCTGAAAAAAGCGGAATGAGAGAGGAGCTGTTTCTTCCCCGACATCATCCACAAGCGGCTCAATATAATGGGCATAGATCGCCCGGCCGAAACCTTCCCCGTTTTGCCGCTCGAGCTCGATCGTCATCGGCTGGCCGGCGTACGGCCCGTGATCGACCGGGACATTGATCCCCTCATAGGTCGTGTTGAAAAAGTGCGAATTCTGACCTTGATAGCGCGAAGCGACATACAAAAGGGAGCTGACACTTCCGCCTTCGGTGAATAAACCTTGCGGGGCACTCACATCTATAATCGGACATGAGGCTCCCAGACGGTTCAGGAATGCCGCCTGATTGTCGTAGTATGTCTGGGTGATAAACCCGGGGATAAGAGAGTCGTCAAACCGGTATACATAACAGGTTCGCCCCCAGCGTGTTGCATGGAAATCGAGAAAAAGCGAAAAATCATTGCCTCCATCGACCCACTCTTCCAGAAGCCGGGTCATGGCATACACTGAAGGCTCTGTCTCCGGATCGGCGTTGTCCCACTGCCGGTTCAGGTCAATGTCCAGCGTATTGGTTCGGAACCTGCCGTGATATACGCCGTCGGGATTCATCATCGGAACCACATTGATGATCATATGGCGCGTCACCGCCTCCGCCTCCTGATCATCGGAAAGCAGCCAGTCGATCAGCCCCTGCAGAACGTACCAGCCGGCGTATTCGGAGGCATGTTGCAGGGAGATCATCCAGGCCCCGAGTTTACCTGCATCCGGTGCGGCGGGATCGGTAATGGTGATCATCTCCACCGGCCGGCCCTCGACACTGCAGGTAATAACGCGACGGTCGGTCACCTTCGCGTGGTTCCCGATGTCGTCGAGATATTCCTGCAGCATGGCGGTCGTAAAGGGGGGATGGGTGCAGACATAGGCGGTATCGGATGTGAACGTGTGGGTAAAACTGAACACATTGCCGTCCGTGCGGTGTTCCGTTATCTGCGACCAGTTTCGCAGGTCCGGAGAAACGGCCGGGCTGAGATAATTCCATTCGAGATCGTTCCATTCCACGTTCGTCAGATGAAACGTGACCGTACTGTCTCTGGCATTCACAATCCGGAAATGGAACCAGTACCCCCAGTAATCATACGGATTCAACTCGATAGTGTATTCAAGGGGACCGATGCGGTTCGCAGACAGCAGATTGCCCGATTCGAACCGGCTGTCAATAGCGATCGCCCCATTGCCGCCCGGCATGGACTTACCCGGTCTAAAACCGCTGCTGAGAATAAGACCTCCACCGCTGCTGCGCCCCAGAGGGGACGGCTGTCCGGCCCAGAGGTTGAGATGATATTGACCCGCTGCCGCATATCCTGCGGCACTGACGATCACACTGCGGCTGGTCGTTACAGTCTGGGCTGAAAGATGCACGCAAAGATTTTCCTGTATACAAATGACTGCCACCATGAACTGAAAGACTGGTGATATGTTTTTCACTGCACACGCTCCTGCTTGGAAAATTTCAATGAAAAAGGCAAAAACACAGCCCACATCATTGCACGCTGGCTGCGAATCCACAACGCGGCTATTTTCCACCAAGCCGTAACCCCACCGTCAGAAATATCGTAGAAACCGAGGGTTCCCATGTAACATCATCAGAATCCCCGCTATGTCTGGCTTCGCCCTTAATAGACGGTTCTCCCAGGAGGAAATAGCGAAGCCCGATATTGATCCTGTTGTTCAGCATCACGCCGCCTCCCAGGACGAAACCCAATGTCGTTGCTGAGCCCATCTTGATTTCAGTGTTCTCGATATCGATATCCGGAGCACTGATCAGGCTGAATGCAATCTGACCGATGCCGTATAACAAAGTTCCGGAGGAGACTTCCGTGGCATACCGCAGCCCGGTCATGGCAGGCAGGATGATCCAGGAACCCGCATTTATCTCATCGCTGTCACCATCGGGAAGAGCATCTGTATCAAATCCGTTGAACATGACGGCGATTCCAGACACCCAGGCCAGGCCCGGGGAATCAAGCTGCTTATCGTATTCCGCAAGTGCGCCGAATCCGGTCCTGGCAAAGCCCGACAGCAGGGCGTCTTCCTCCATCCTGTCGTCCCCGAAATCACCGCTTGGCAGTGAAAGACCGGCGTAGACGGTTATGTGCTCCTTTTTTATCTGTGACCAGACGAACGTCGGCAGCAGAACTACTATGAAAATTATGACCATATACGTCCTCTTCATGATCGGCCTCCTTCGAGTTAAGAATAGAATGTTGCAGACAATCGGCATGCTGCATCATCTAACAGACAAAAAAAATGCCAGGGATCATCTCCGTCATTTTGAGACAAGATAACATTTTGTTATTTATGCGATTATTTTATTTTTACAGCATGAGTGTAAAAAGTACATCCAGTGGATAAATCGCAATTTTTCTGCGAAAAGAAGAGGATAATGAAAAGATAAAACTTACACTAGTCTATTGTTTATAATAAATTTACATTAATTAACGACTCGCACATAATTTGCGAACAGCATCGTACAGGGCTGCCGCATCATTCGGGACGGGCGATGTTCAGCCGCTTCATGCGGTACCGCATTGCCTGTTCGCTGAGCCCGAGGCTGCGGGCCGCCGCGGACTGGTTCCAGTCGCACTCCTCAAGGGCATCGAGCAGCATGTCCCGCTCTGCTTCGGCGAGCCGGTCATGAAGCGATGTTTCCGCCTCCGCTTCGCGGCCGGCTTTTACAACCACGCCCGCTTCCCGGGCCAGCTCCTGAGGCAGGTGGCAGAGATCGAGCACCATACTGCCGGCAGGGACAAGGGTGACCAGCCGCTCCATGAGGTTTTCCAGTTCCCGAATATTGCCCCTCCAGTGCCGCTCCCTGAGAAACCGGACAAGACCGCGGCTGATCCGGTGCACCTGTTTTCCCTGCTCCCCGGCGAACCGGCGCAGAAAATGGTGGGCGAGCAGCGGAATATCCGCAGTCCGGTCGGCAAGATTGGGAATGTGGAGGGGATAGACATAGAGACGGTAGTAGAGGTCCTCCCGGAACGTGCCCCGTTCGACCTGGCCCTGCAGGGAGGAACTGGTGGCCGCGATGATGCGCACATCCACCTGACGGGATGCGGTGGCGCCCACGGGCCTGATCTCGCTCTCCTGCAGCACCCTGAGCAGTTTTGCCTGCACGTCAAAGGGCAGATTCGTGATTTCATCCAGAAACAGCGTACCCCCGTCAGCGGTCTCGATGAGGCCCTTTTTATTCCCGGCCGCGCCGGTAAACGCCCCCCTGACATGCCCGAAGAGCTCGCTCTCGATGAGATTTCCCGGCAGGGCGCCGCAATCGAGGGCGACAAAGGGGCCGTCCTGCCGCTCGCTGAAGCGATGCACGGCCCGGGCCACCAGCTCCTTGCCGGTGCCGCTCTCCCCTTCCAGCAATACCCGCACCGGCGACCGGGACGCCGCCTCCAGCCCGTACAGCAGTTCAACAAAAGGCGGACTCTTGCCCAGGAGCCCGGCCGCCTCGTATTTTTTCAGCAGTGAGGCCTCGCTGAGCCGGGTCTGAAAAACGGTATCCAGATTCTGCACATTGCGAAAATAAGGGGACACCAGATCGGCCAGCTGCTCCAGCAGGGCGGCATCGTCTTCGCTCAGGGCGGTTTTTCTACGGGAAAAGGCAAAGAGGGCGCCTACAAATCCGGTTGCCAGCCGCATCGGCGCGCAGATCACACAGCGCAGATTCAGCGCGGACCAGTCGGTGGCAGCCAGCCGTCGGTCGGCGGGAAGATTGCCGGTAAAAAATGTCCGGTCATATTTGAACACCCAGCCGCTGATCGCCGTCTTGGCCAGACCGAGCAGCGGACCGCCCTCCTCATCGATGCCGTCACGGAACACGGTCCGCATCGTCTCCTGGGTGGACGGATTGATGAGCAGCACCGAGGCAATATCGGGCTTCAGCAGGGTCATCATCTCGCCGGAGACGAGCCTCAGAATTTCCTGCAGGTCGCTCTGGCGATTGAGCGCGGGAATCAGCGCCATCAGCCGTTCCCGGAACAGGTCGGTGTCACTCACGGTGCGCTCCTGTGTTCATTTCCCGATCAATACGCGCCAGCCGTGCTTCAGCGTCTGTAAGCTCCTCACTGTTTCCAACAGCCGGTTTCATCGTCGTTATATAGGTGCGGTAGGCGGCCTCTGCCTCTTTCACCCTGCCGGCGATTTCACACAACCGGGCCTTCCGATAATAGAGCCGGGGAGGGATCAGTTCGAAGCGGGTGTCGACATCATAGGTGAGCAGGCGATCATATGCCCGAATCGCCGCGGCCGTATCACCGGCCGCCAGCCGCACCCGAACCGTCATATCATCGTTCAGGGGAAAGTTCGGCGTCAGCAGATCCGAAAAGGGTGATTCGTTCGTCCAGGGTTTTTCTTTTTCGACACACCGCTGTGCATCCTCAATCATGCCATTCTCCAGCAGCAGCCCCGCCTCGAGACGCACCCGGCGGCGGTCGCGGGGGTCGGAAACATACTGCCTGAGTCGTTCCAGACGCGTGGCCGCAGCCTCCGGCAGTCCCTCCTGCAGCGCGGTCACTCCCAGGAGGTACTGATAGTTACCGATAAAAAAAGGATCCTTTGGGCGTACCGTATCCGCCAGTGCCATGGCATATTCAAGATTCCCCCGGCACCTGCCCGTTTCCCCGCGGTCGAGGTGCAGCATGGCGCTCACTATCCATGACTGCGCTTCCAGGAAGGGATTCCCGATTGCGCGTGCCCGCGCCCGCGCCGAATCGGCGGCGAGGAAGGCACGCGTATACTGTCCGGTCAGCCCGAGATAGAGCGCCTCATGGATGAACGCGGAAGCTTTTCGTCCCGGGGTCGGCGCCGCGGCAATCGCGGCCGTAATCGTCTCAAGCGCTCCGGGCCAGTCCTCCATCAGCGCGCGCGTATACGCCAGCATCTCACCGGATCCGTAGGCCGGGTCCTTGTCAACAGACCGGCGGAATGCGGTTGCAGCTTCTTCCCGTTCGGCAAACAGCAGATGAGTATATCCCATGGACTCATGGGGATTGGGATTCGATTGATCGAGGCCGGCATAGCGGGTAAACAGTTCCAGGGCCTTGTTACGCTCACCGCTATACGCATAGAGGAACCCGAGCATATTCAGCCCGTAAACATTCTCGGGATCGATCCCGAGCAGATCACGGCAGGCGGCGATGCACTGCCGCGGCTGGTTGAGCTCCGATCCATAAAGATAAATCAGCGCAACATGCGCATCGATATCATTGGGATAATTTCTTATCCACTCTTTAGTGATCGCCAGATCCCTGGCAACATCATCTTCCACGATGTTGGCATAGAGCCGTCGAATATTGAACTGTTCCCGTTCCGTCGCCCGGTGGATCAGGGACATGGCCTTTTCAGTCAGTTCCGCTTCCCTGGCCACATCGCCGAGATAGAAGTAGGCAAGTGCCAGAGACTGATAGGCAATGGCGAATGAGGTGTCGATGCGAACCGCTTTTTCCAGGGACCGCCTGGCCGCCTCATACCTCAAATTATAGAGAAAATCTCTGCCGGCAAGATAGCAGCGGTACGCCTCCAGGTCAGTAGTGGTAACGTCAACGATGCGCGAGAGCGAGAGGCCCTCACTCACGCCCAGCCCCTCAATGATCTTCCCGCTGAGATCGTCTACCTGTTCGCGCAGAATACTCTCGATGCCGCTGCCCCGCGAATCTGCGCTGACAATAAGACCGCTGCTTTTCGGATCATAGACTTTCACATCCGTGGCAAAGAGATCGCCTGTCCTGATGACGCTTCCCACTACCGCTGCGTCAATGCCGTGCTGCCGGCAGAGCGCCAGCCACACTGATTCATCCGGCGGGCCGGCTATCGATGAATCCTGCCGCTGCAGCTCCATGAGCCGCCGCCAGGGGATCACCTGCAGACGGGACACCCGGCCAAGACTGGTAATGATCAGGTTTGGAACGGCTCGTGTCAGATAGTCATAATCAGCCGCGCCGGTGTGGTTTTCGAACTCCAGAACCGCGACTGACTGTGGTTGTGTGCGGGAAAAGGCGGCAAGCGGATTCTCCCTGCCCAGCAGCAGCAGCACCAGGAGCAATATCGGCAGAGCGATCCCGGCCGCCATCTTTAACGCTGCCGCCGGTTTACGCGTACCGTGCCGCACGATTCCAGGAGCGATCTGCTCCGGCGACGGCAGCAGGCGGGCCGATTTCCAGAGCCTCGTGCTCCACGCATCGAGGCCGGCGATCCGCTTTTCGGGGTCTTTTTTCAAACACCCTTCAACAAACTCTTTCAGAACCAAAGGACAGTCGGAATTTATTCTTCCGATCGGATCGGGATTCTCGTGCAGTATCGAATAGAGGACGACCTGGTCATAGTCCCCCCGGAACGGCCTCCGGCCGCAGATTATCTCATAGAGCACGACGCCCAGGGACCAGATATCGCTCCGGTAATCGACGCCGTCGCCCCGCGCCTGTTCCGGCGACATATAGGCTACCGTGCCCATTGTCGCCGAACTTTTCGTAACATGAGCATCGGGGCAGCAGCGGGCCAGGCCGAAATCCATGATCTTGATCCGCCCCGGGGGAGTAATCATGATATTCGCCGGCTTGATGTCACGGTGAATGATATGTTTCGCGTGGGCGGCCTGCAGGCCGTCGATCAGCTGCAGCGCGAAGGAGAGGATATCGGAGCAGGTAAAAGGGATTGCCTTCGGAGCGGCGAGGATATCCTTGAGCGTTTTCCCCTCGACGTACTCCATGACGAAATAGATCCGATCCCGCCACTCCCCGATCTCATGGATGGTGCAGAGCGCGGGGTGGTTCAGCGATGCGGCCGTCTTTGCTTCACGAACAAACCGGGTGCGGTCATCCTGCTGCGGGGCCTTCTCTGAAGATAAAAACTTGATCGCCACCGTGCGGTCGAGGGCGGTATCCTCGGCTTTGTAGACGATACCCATCCCCCCCTGGCCAAGCACCCTGATAAGACGGTAGTGACCAATGGTTTGGCCCAGCAAGCCTCTCTTCGCATCGGAATCAACGCGATTACCCATACAATCGAATTCCTGAACAATAGATGCGGACCGTGTCAATGTCTGGCAAGAATCGTGTTAACGCGAGCGTTTACAATAAATTTGAAAGAATCCAGGCAAATGTCAAGGGGTTTCCCTTTTAATCAGCCCTGGAAAAGGGACGCCGGCGCACAGTGATCTACACCTTATCCCCCCGCCTCCTGTTTGAAAGCAGGTAGCCGGTGAACGCCCTCAGAGTTCCGGGGACCGTCGTGAGGCGCCGCACCACGCTGCCGGAAAACATAAACTGCATCCCCTTTCGCATGGAGGTCAGCATGGTATGGGTATAGGGAAACCACCAGAACTTCTGCAGCTGGTCCTGGGGATCGCGGTTGATATATTTGATGTTCACCATCTCGTCGAGCCCCTTCTCGCCGTGCACCCAGCCGATGCCGCTCTTCTTGATACCGGTCCAGCCCGCTTCGGCCATGCCGAAAGAAACGATCACATCGTTGATCATCACCGTGCCCGCCTCCAGCCTGCGCGCGATACGCATCCCCTTCTTCGCATCACCCGTCCAGACCGAGGATGCCAGCCCGAAATCAGAATCGTTGGCCCGTGCCACCGCCTCATCTTCCGAATCGACGGGAAACACGTTGACCACCGGGCCGAAGAACTCTTCCCTGGTGACACTCGCCTCCTTCCCGTTCCAGAGCAGGACCGTTGGTTCGTAGAAGTATCCTTTTGCGCCCGCCCCGCGCTTCCCTCCGCAGAGCGGCTCCGCCCCTGCGTTCAGGCTGCGGCGTACCATATCGTCGATTTTATTAAGCTGGTCAGCGGAGGCCAGCGGTCCGATATCGGTTTCGGGATCGTCTCCCGCCCCGATCCGGAGCGTCTTTACCTTCTCCACGAGCCGGGCGGTAAACGCGTCTGAGACGGTGCGGTGAACATAGACCCGCTCGATGCTGTTGCAGTTCTGGCCGCAGTTGCAGAAACCGCCCCAGAGAATGCCGCTGGAGGTGTACTCGATGTCCGCGTCCCCGCAGACGATCGCGGGATCGCTGCCCCCCATCTCGAGCACGCATTTCTTGAGAGAGGCGGCCGCCTGCCGGTAGATCATTTTTCCCACCGCGGTGCTGCCGGTGAAAAATATCTTCTCCACGGACGAATCCACCAGCGCCCGTCCCTGGTCGGCGCCGCCCTGGACGATCTGGAAAACATGCTCAGGGATGCCGGCATCGAGGAAGAGCCTGTGGAGCCGATCCGCCAGCAGCGGCGTCAGGTGGGAGTGTTTGAACACCACGCAGTTGCCGGAGAGCAGCGCCGGCACGATCCCGCCCAGGGGAATGAGCAGGGGCCAGTTCCAGGGCGCGATGATCCCCAGCACCCCCAGCGGCTCGAAATGGAGCGAGCTCTTTCGCCGTCTGAACAGCAGGTTGTGCAGCGGCACGCGCTGATCGTTGAGGAATTTCCCCGCGTTGGCGGCGTAGTATCCCAGCAGGTCGAGACAGCCGGTGATCTCGATGGACAGCGATTCGTTGACCGGCCGGCCCATTTCCGCGGTGGCCAGGGCCGCGAATTCGTCGCTCCGCTCCAGGAGGAGCTGCTGCGCCCGCTTGACAGCGTGCGCGCGGTCGCGAAGCGGCGCACGCCCCCAGGCCGGAAAGGCGCGCCGGGCATCGGCAACAATGGATTCAATAGTGTCTGCCGGTGTCAGCGGCACTTCACCGATTGTTGATCCATCGGCGGGATTGATGGATGCGAGCATGGTTGTATCGGTCACGTATCGGTTCCTTTGCGGGTTAATATCCACGGATTCTGTCGACAGGATGGAGCATGGGAAGGCCTTCGGCAATTCTTTCATAATTTTCAGCGATCTGTGCCGTCACCGTCTCCGTGGCGGTGAGGGCCGAGACGTGCGGCGTGACAATGATTTCCGGACGTTTCCAGAACGGGTGATCGGGCGGCAGCGGTTCCTCCCGGAACACATCCAGGCAGGCGGCGCCCAGCATGCCCTTGTCCAACGCGTCGAGAAGATCGGCCTCGGCCAGGTGCGCGCCCCGGCCGGCATTGATCAGGCAGGATCCCCGTTTCATTGAAGCAAAGAGTGAATAATTGAGAATGCCTTCCGTCGCCGGCGTCAGCGGCAGCAGGCAGATGAGGTAGTCGGCGCCGGCGGTTATCGCGATCAGTCCCTCCGGGCCGGTATGACAGGAAACACCCGGCAGGGATTTGTCACCGGTGCTCCAGCCGGACACCTGAAATCCCAGTGCGGCGAATCCCCGGGCGACGGTCGAGCCGATCCTGCCGAGGCCGAGAATACCGACACGGGACGCGCGGGTATAGCGGTGCGGTTCCCAGCTCATGCGCCGCTGGCTCTCCCTGTATTCGTGAAACCGCCGCCTGTGCGCGATCACGACACCGACCAGGTACTCTCTGAGATCTTCCGCAAGTACCGGGTCGACGACCCGTGAGACCGGCACAGCAGCGGGGAGGGACCTGTCGGCCAGGATGTGGTCCACCCCGGCCCCGAAGGACATGACCCCCTTAAGGTTCGGGAATGTCCCCAGCTCCCCTTCCGGATGGTTCCAGGTGACGACAAAATCGATATCCTCCCGGGTTCCGGTCTCCGGCCAGATCCGGACATCGGCGCCGGGCAGGCGGGCCTCCAGGAGATCGGCGATGTTCGTCGGATTGCGTCCGGGGAGAATGAGAAGCATCGCCATGGATCAGGTCCGTTTGCCGCTGTTGACCAGCCAGCCTTTGATTTTCTTCAGGGGGTAGGCGACAAAGCCGTCGATGATCAGGGACGGCCGCACCAGCGGCGCCAGCAGCAGCAGGTTCACCATCATGTCCCAGACGATCCGTTTATGGGTGGGCGGACATCCGGCGATGACGATCTTCCTGCGACAGCTGACAGTCGTGGATGCCCGGGCGCAGTCGCCGATCAGCACCACGATCCGGTCCTCTATGTTCTCCGTCACTTTGCCGACGAGCACGGTGAGGCGGGGAAAACGCTTCAGCAGCTTCGGCTTGCGGTCCCTGATCATGTGCAGCCAGTCCAAAAGGATTCCCTGACAGCCGCCCGTGCAGTAGGGCGTCCCGGAAACGATCCGGAAGTTGGACGGGAACCGGTCCACCGGATAAAATCCGAAATCGAGATCCTTGACAATGGCGGCCGCCCGTTCCCGGGGATAATCCCCGGCAACCTCGATCTCTGAAAAGGAGGTGGGGCCGTATCCCCGGTCCATCGCTTCTTTAATGTGTTCGATCTTGAAGGGATCGAGACCGATGAGCCGGGCGCAGACCATGTCGTGGGCCACCGCGTTGGTCGAGACCGCGATCAGTCCGAAATCGACGCCTCCCTGGGTCATCTGGTTGCCCCCGTAAGAGAACCTGATGCCGTCGGTGACGATCAGATCGGGATTGGCCGCCTCCAGGATGTCCACGATCTTCTGCGGCAGCCGGTAATCGTGGAAGAGCATGCGCTCCCGGCTGTCCACCGTACCGATATTCAGCTTCAATGCCCCGGTATAGGCGTGGGCGAGCACATTGGTTTTCAATTTGGGAACGAAAATGAGAAAATCCCTGTCGGCCATCGCAGCCGTGAGGGTGAGATGTTTGTGCAGCCGGCCCTTTTCCAGGGTCACCACCTTCTGAGGATGCTCCTCCATGGCCCGCATGCGGACTCCCAGTTTCTTCAGCCGGCGGTAGCCGGCCCAGCGGTAGCCGCCGCCCGTTGTTATCCCGAGACCCGACGCTTCCGAGATATCGATCCGCTCCACATCGTTCCCCGTTTCCCGGACCAGCCTGATGACCCCCTCGACCACCTCCGGCCGGGTGAACCCGTCCGTGGCCACCCGGGGATGGGCCATGACCAGGTTGGGTTTGATGACGACTTTTCCGTAAGGGGGACGCGCCGGAGTCACATGGTCCAGCGCCGTTTTCAGCACCGAATGGATCGCCGCGGAATCGTAGGTATCACAGGCACCGAGATAGACCGGGTATGTCTTCATGATAACCTTGCCTCAGATTGTGGAAGGGGAATTGCTTCAAGATAAAAATTATGGTAACAATTGCAAGAGATTTAAACGGCCCCCCTCCGCAGTGCCGCCTTTGAAACGGGCAGGGGACCGCTGCGGGCCAGGGGGTTCCAGGCCGTGGGCGATATTTTGTTGTCTCTTTTCATATTTTTCTTGACTTATGTATGCAGTTTTTGTATGTTGTTCCACGGCAAAAAACGAGACCAGGTAATACAATGAGCGGAATGTATTCAACAATTTTCGATATCGATCATCATCACCGTGATTCGTTCATGCACCGGTGACCTGTGATATATAGCTGTTTCCAAGGGCCGGTAACCGCACCGGCCCTTTTTTTATTCAGGAACGATTTATGACCAGATGCATCTCAATCTTCGCCGTCGCCGGCACCAGTCATGGCCATCATCATACCGAAGATGACCCCTGGAGGCGTACGCGTTGATACCGGCAGAATGACCCACTCGGACAAGGCCCGCCTCAGGCGGGCCTTTTTTTTTCACATGGAGAAAGAATCGATGAAAACGAACCCGTTGAAACTGGCCGTACAGAACAAGGGGCGGCTCAGCGAAAAATCACTGCATCTCATCAGATCCTGCGGCATCGATGTGGAAGCGGATCCGCGGCTGCTGATATCGGCGGCGGCAAATTTTCCCCTGGAACTGCTCTTCCTCAGAGATGACGACATTCCCGATTATGTCGCCGACGGTGTCGCAGACGCCGGTATCGTCGGCAGGAATGAAGTCGATGAGCGGGGCGCCGATGTCGAGCTCGTGAAAGACCTGAAATTCTGCGGCTGCCGCCTCTCTCTGGCGGTCCCCGAAGACCGTCCGTTTCAGTCGGTGGCCGACCTGGATGGCACCCGGATCGCCACCTCCTATCCCCGGATTCTGCGGAACGCGCTTGCCGGATACAACATTTCGGCCGACATCCACGTCCTCGCCGGCTCGGTCGAGATCGCGCCGGCCATCGGACTGACCGACGCGGTCTTCGATATCGTCGGCAGCGGCGGCACGCTCCGCCGTAACGGGCTGAAAGAGGCGGCCGTGCTCTATCGCTCATCGGCGGTGCTCATCGAACACAGGCATCTCGATGAGGAAAAGAGCGCCCTTCTCAGCCGTCTCCTGCTGCGCATAGAGGCGGTGATGCGGGCGGCTGACACCAAATACATACTTCTCAACGCCCCGGACAGGGCCCTGGATGAGATTGTCCGGCTCATTCCGGGTATGAAAAGCCCCACCGTCACGCCTCTGGCCGCTCCCGGCTGGAGCTCACTGCAGTCGGTGGTCCCGGAAGACGCGTTCTGGCATGTCATCGAACAGCTGAAAGCCATGGGTGCCCAGGGCATCCTGGTGGTGCCGATTGAAAAAATGGTCTACTAATGAAGGAGATGTCAATGATCCAATGGTATCGATGCGGTTCGGCCCGGGAAGCGGCCGCGCTGCTGCAGCGGAGCGGGGAGCCCGGTTCCGCGTGTCAGGAAACGGTAGCCCGGGTTTTTCAGGAAGTCGGAGCGCGGGGTGACGCGGCCCTGCGGGATCTGAGTGAAGCCTTCGACTCCGTCCGTCCTCGGGAGATCCGCGTGTCACGCGCGGAGATGGAGGCAGCCGCGGCCCGACTGCCGGAACCGGTGCGGCGGGCGGTGCTGGAGGCCTCCCGCACTATTGAACGGTTTCACCGGTCGCGCAGCGGGCGGACCCCGGCCGTGGAAACCGCTCCGGGAGTCACCTGCTGGAAGCGGACCGTACCGCTGGAGCGGGCGGGGCTCTATGTTCCCGGCGGCACTGCCCCGCTCTTCTCCAGTGTGCTCATGCTGGCGGTTCCCGCCCGCATCGCCGGCTGCAGACAGATATCCCTCTGCACTCCGCCGGGACCGGACGGCGGGGTGAACCCCGCGATCCTCTATGCGGCCGGGATCAGCGGCATTCAGGATGTATACCGTATCGGCGGCGCCCAGGCAATCGCGGCCATGTGCCTCGGCACTGAAACCGTACCGAAAGCGGACAAACTCTTCGGCCCCGGCAACCGCTATGTCACCGCGGCAAAAATAGCGGCGTTCTCCCGGGGAACCGCCATCGATATGCCGGCCGGACCCTCTGAAGTGATGGTGATCGCAGACGAAACCGCGGTACCCTCGTTTGTCGCGGCCGACTTGCTCAGTCAGGCCGAACACGACCGGGAGAGTCAGGCGGTCCTGGTGACAACGGCGCCGGCGGTGCTCGAACAGACCCGCCGGGAGCTGGCAAAACAGATCTCATCCCTCGGAAGACGGGATATCATCGAATGCGCACTGCGGAACAGTATGCTGATTCTCGTGCCGGAGCGGGCCGACCTTCTCCGTGTCAGCGACCTCTACGCTCCGGAACACCTGATCATCTGCACCCATGACGCGCCGCGGCTGGCGGAACAGGTGCGGCATGCCGGTTCCGTATTTATCGGCAACTACAGTCCGGAAGCGGCGGGCGACTACTGTTCGGGCACCAATCACACGCTGCCCACCGGCGGATACGCCCGCTCTTTCAGCGGTCTCTCGGTTGACAGTTTCTGCAAGGATATCACGTTTCAGCAGCTGTCTCCCCGCGGGCTTGCCGGGCTTGCCCGCACCATCGATACCATGGCGAACGCCGAGGGCCTGACCGCCCATGCCCGGGCGGTCTCTATCCGCATGGAATATTCCACGGGAGGAACCGGCCTGTGAAACAGAAATACAATCCCGACCCTGTCCTGGTGGTCCGTGAGCATCTTCGCTCGCTGGTTCCCTGCCGGCCGGCGCGAAGCGGCCGGCATGAGCGCGGTTCCATTCTGCTCGACGCCAATGAAAACGCCTTCGGCACACCCGGCGGATTGTGCTACAATCGCTACCCTGACCCGTCGGCCGACGAGCTGAGGACCGCGATCGCAGGCATGCTCGGCCTCGATGCCTCCGCCGTCATCGCCGGCAACGGCAGCGATGAAATTATCGATCTGCTCTTCAGGGCCTGCTGTGAACCGGGGAAAGACGAGGCCGCGGTGATCACGCCCTCATATGGCATGTACGGCATTCTCGCCGCGATTCACGGTGCAGGAACGGTTGAGATCCCCCTTGACCGCCGTTTTGACCTGGACCTGGACAGGACGCTCGATCTGCTGGCCCGGAGGACCCGTCTGAAGCTGCTTTTCCTCTGTTCCCCGAATAATCCAACCGGGAACCTGCTCTCCGCCGATGCGGTGACGGCCCTTGCCGCCGCGTTTCAGGGCATCACCGTCGTGGATGAGGCATACATCGACTTCGCATCCGGCCCGGGCCTGCTCGGGGCCCTGGGCGCCCATTCACGGCTCTTTCTCATCAGGACCCTGTCCAAGGCCTGGGGCCTGGCCGGTATTCGGGTTGGGTTCGGCATCGGCGATCCCCGCCTGGTTCGTATTCTCAACCGCATCAGACTGCCCTACAACCTCGGAACACCCGCCCAGACGGCGGCACTGCATGCGATGCACCACGCGGACGACAAAGAACGGATGATCGGCGCCATCATCGCGGAGCGGAACCGGCTCGCCGCCGCGCTGCAACGATCGGCTTCCGTCCGGCATGTCTATCCATCGGATGCCAATTTCATCCTCATCAGGACAGGTGACGCCGACGCCCTGCACGCCTACCTGCGCGGCCGGGGCATCGTTGTCCGGAACCGCTCGCGGCTGCCCGGCTGCGGGAACTGTCTGCGGATCAGCGTCGGCACACCTGCCGAGAACGATGCGCTGCTGCGATGTCTGAATGACTGGGAGGATCTGCCATGAAGAAAGCGCTCTTTCTCGATCGGGACGGGACCATCATCGTTGAACCGCCTGAAGACCGGCAGGTTGACAGTCTCGAAAAACTCCGGTTCCTGCCCGGCGTCATCCTCGCCCTGTATGCGCTCAGGCATGAAACACCCTTCACCCTGGTTATGGTGTCGAATCAGGACGGCCTCGGCACCGCGGCCTTTCCGGAAGCGTCCTTTTCAGCGCCCCATGAAAAAATGCTCGACATTCTCAAAGGCGAAGGGATCGATTTTGATGACATCCTCATCGATCCTTCGCTTCCGCGGGAGGGATCGCCCAACCGGAAACCCGGCATCGGCATGATGGAACGGTACCGCGGCGGCGACTACGACATGGAGCACTCCTGGGTGATCGGCGACCGGGAGACCGATGTTCAGTTTGCCCGGAATCTCGGCTGCAACGCCATGCTGATTGGAACGTCCCGCTCCGCTGAAGCGCCGGATTTCCACGCTCCCGACTGGCCGACCGCCGCGCGGTTTCTGCTCGGCCGCAGCAGGACGGTGACCCTGCGCCGGAAAACCGCTGAAACGGATATTCAGCTTGTCCTCAATCCCGACGGGCGGGGAGAGACGGCGGTGAGCACCGGCATCGGATTTTTCGATCATATGCTGGAACAGCTGGGGTTTCACTCGGGATGTGATCTGCAGCTGACAGCGACCGGCGACCTGCACGTCGATGAACACCATACGATAGAGGATACAGCCCTGGTCCTGGGAGAAGCCTTCCGCCGCAGCCTCACTGAATACGGGTCAGTCGGGCGGTACGGTTTTTACCTGCCCATGGATGAGAGCAGCTGCCGCGCGGCCATCGACCTCTCGGGCAGACCCTGCCTCGTCTGGCACGCGCCCTTCCGCCGGGAAACAATCGGAGGAATTCCCGTTGAGATGTTCAGGCACTTTTTCAAATCATTCTCGGACGCCTGTCGCTGCACGCTTCATATTCATGCCGAGGGAGAAAACGGGCACCATATAATAGAAAGTATTTTCAAAGCCGCGGCCCGCTCCCTGCGGACCGCTCTTTCCCGAAATCCCGGCGGAGGAATCCCGCCCTCAACCAAAGGAGTGCTGAGCTGAATGAACATTGTCATTATCGAATACAATGGCGGCAACACCCGCTCGGTGCAGTTCGCTCTGCAGCGCATCGGGTTCCCGAAGACGGTGATCAGTGATGATCCGACCGTGATTCTGCAGGCGGACAGAGTGATCTTTCCGGGAGTTGGTGAGGCCTCATCCGCCATGCGGCGGCTGCGCTCCCTCCGCATTGACCGGATTATTCCAGACCTGAAACAGCCGGTGCTGGGCATCTGCCTCGGCATGCAGCTGCTCTGCAGCGGTTCCGCCGAGGGAGAAACCCCCTGCCTCGGCATCTTCCCCGACATGGTCCGCCGGTTTCCCGCGGACAAAAAGGTGCCCCATATCGGCTGGGCCCGGATCCGGCACGCCGACTCTCCCCTGTTCCGGGGAATAGCACAAGACGAGTGGTTCTACTTCGTCCACAGTTACTGCGTCCCCGTGAACCCCGGCACCAGCTCCGTCTGCCGCCACGGCGTTGCCTTCAGCGCTGCCATGCAGAAGGACAACTATACCGGATGCCAGTTTCATCCTGAAAAAAGCGGCAGCGCGGGTGAACGGTTTCTCACTAATTTCATCAAAGGAGATGTGTAAATGGATTTCACCGTCATTCCTGCCATCGACATCATGGACGGGTCGGTGGTGCGGCTCTCCGAGGGAGATTTTTACCGGAAAACAACCTATACGGCCGCCCCTCTCGAGGCGGCCAGGCGCTTCGAAGATCTCGGATTCAGCCGCATTCACGTCGTCGATCTCGACGGGGCCCGCTGCGGCCATGTCATCAACTACCGCAGCCTGGAACGGATCGCCCTCAACACCGGCTTGAGCATCCAGTTCGGGGGCGGCATTCAGACAGGGAGCGACATCGACATCGCCTTTGCGTCGGGCGCGGCCGCGGTTATCGCCGGGACCGCCGCGGTCGACGATCCGCCCCTGTTCCGGCAGTGGCTCAACACATACTCCGGCCGGAACGTCATTCTCGCCGCTGATGTTCGCCACGACGAAGTAGCGGTCAGGGGCTGGACCGTGTCTTCCGGCCGGGGAGCCGGGGAGGTGGTCGGCGAATATATCGACGACGGTCTGCAAACCGTTATCTGCACCGACATCACCAGGGACGGGCTCCTGAACGGTCCTTCCCTGGATCGATACCGCGGGCTCACGGCTCAGTTCCCCGATCTGCGGATCATCGCCAGCGGCGGTGTCGGCAGTCTCAGGGATATCGAGGCGGCCGCGGCCGCGGGATGCAGCGGCGTCATCGTGGGAAAGGCGCTCTATGAGAACCGGATCAGTGACCTGTCGCTGAAACGGCTCCTGCAGAAACAGGGGGATCCGCTGTGCCGGCAAAACGGATAATTCCCTGCCTCGATGTAAAAGAGGGCAGAACCGTCAAGGGCGTGCATTTCACCGGGTTGCGGGATGCCGGCGATCCCGTTGAGCTCGGCGCGCGCTATGCGGCGCAGGGAGCCGATGAACTGGTCTTTCTCGACATCACCGCCAGTATCGAAAACCGCCCGGCATTCGCGCGACTGGTCGAGGAAACCGCCTCTGTTTTAAACATCCCTTTTACTGCCGGGGGGGGAATATCCTCCTGCCGCCATGTGGAAACGCTGCTCAGGTCAGGGGCCGACAAGATTACCGTGAATACGGCGGCTGTTTTGAATCCCGCGCTGATCTCGCGGCTGGCCGCGGCGTTCGGATCCCAGTGCATTGTCGTCGCTGTCGACATCCGCCGCGGCGAAAGCGGCTGGGAGGTCTGGACCCACGGCGGCCGGTGTCCATCCGGACGCGGTGCGGTTGACTGGGCGGCTGAAGCGGCCGACCGGGGCGCCGGCGAGATCCTGCTCACCTCCATGGATCATGACGGCACGACGAATGGATTCGCGGCCGGTATCACCCGGCTGATCGCGGACGCGGTGCCGGTACCGGTAATCGCATCCGGAGGAGCGGGCAGGATCAGCCATTTTATCGATGTCTTTCAGCAGGGCGGCGCCGAGGCGGCCCTGGCAGCGTCGGTGTTCCACTACGGAACGATCGGCATTCCGGAACTCAAGGAGAGGCTGGCGGCTAATGGTATTCCGGTCAGGCCGGTTAGCGAAGAGAGGAGAGAGAATGAAGCGGATTGACTGGCACAAAAACGGCAGCGGGCTCGCGCCCGCGGTGATTCAGGACAGTGCCACGCGCCGGGTGCTCATGGTCGGGTATATGAACGAGGAGGCGCTGAAGAAAACGGCCGCGGAAGGACGGGTCACGTTTTACAGCCGGACGCGAAACCGGCTCTGGACCAAGGGGGAGACCAGCGGGAACCGCCTGTACGTCGAGGCCATTCAGGAGGATTGCGACGCGGACACGCTTCTCATCCAGGTCAGGCCGGAGGGGCCGGTCTGCCACACCGGCGCGGACACCTGCTTCGGCGAAAAGAACGAAAGGCCGTTTCTGAATGCGCTTGAACGGCTCATTCAGGAACGGAAACGGACCCTGCCCGACGGATCCTATACAGCCTCCCTCTTCCGGCAGGGCATCAACCGCATCGCCCGCAAGGTCGGCGAGGAGGCCGCGGAACTGATCATCGAGGCCAAGGATAACGACCGGGATCTTTTCCTCAATGAAGCGGCGGACCTGCTGTTTCATTTCCTAGTGCTGCTGGTTGAGAAGGAATGCACGCTTGACGAAGTGATTGGAGTGCTGAAGGAGCGGGGGTGACTCCCACCGCCCTTCCCCTTTTTTCCCAACGAAAGACGCGAAAAAATACAGAAAATAATCCTGACGAAAAGAAAGTTAAACGAGCCTGCCACCTTGAGTCAATGCTGATAAAATCAGGCTCCCGGGGCCGTTTCATCGCTGATGGAGAAAACAGTCATAACAACAGAGTTACCGGTCAGGGTCTTTTTAATCGTTAAACCTTGAATGCCTGGACCGTCTTTTGCTCTCGCACTATTTCTTTATTCGTTTTTTTCCGCGTCTTTCGTTGGAGATCCCGCGACGGAGGGATTCCCCGTCTGTTCACCCGCCCAGAAACCCGCTCAGCGCGTTCGCGAACCGCTCCTTGTCCCTGGCGCTGAAGGGCTGCGGGCCGCCGGTTTCCACGCCGGAACCCCGCAGTTCGTCCAGGAAGTTGCTGATCGAGAGCTGCTCTCCGATGGTATGCTCGTCAAGCAGCTTCCCGAAAGGAGTGATCACAACGGCTCCTTTCCCGATCGCGGAGGCGGCGAGCGGGATATCCGCGGTGATAACCAGATCACCGGCCGCCACCTGCCGGACGATTTCATCATCGGCCACATCGCATCCCTGGGGCACCAGCCGGGTGGCGATATAGTCTGAGGATGGAACCCGCAGCGGCCTGTTCGCCACCAGGAACATCTGGAGCTGTGTTCTTTCGGCGGCCCGGTACAGGATATTCTTTACCGGCCCGGGACACGCATCGGCATCCACCCATATGGTCATTCGATCTCCGGATGTGTCAATAACTGCCGCAGGAGGGCATGCCCGCAGCACTTCTCGGTATCAAAGGTATACTATACTCGTGAGAGTAGCAAGGGGTAATTGCGGGGACTGGAAAGCCGCGTAGCGACGCTTGCTTCCTGAGACTGGAAGAAAGATATATTCACATGTGTTAAAGTCACGTGTCTTTTCAATAATTAAACCCATCATCTCATAAACCCATAAACCCATGAACTCATGAACTCATAAACCCATAAACCCATCAACTCCTGAACTCATGAACCCATCATCCATCTTCCGCTCTTTCGCTCTCTTCCTGCGCTCGTTGCGCTCCTTTACGCCCTCTGCGTTGACGCTTTTTGGGCCGGGGGTCCGGGGTCCGGTCTTCTGCACATTTATTTCGACATCCATAAAAACAGATTGACTTGTGGTAAACAAATTCGTATATTTAATTCGATGAAAGTCGAAATAAAAAGGACAGAACGATGACCCTGGAAGACCGCATCGCTCTTCTGAAGGCCCTGGCCGATACCACCAGAATGCTCATTCTCAGCGCCCTCATGAAAGAGGACGCGTACGTGGAAATTCTGGCGGAGCGCCTCGGCCTGGCGCCGTCCACCATCTCGTTCCATCTCAAGAAAATGGAAGAGTGTTCCCTTGTGCATAAACGCAGGGAACAGTACTATTCTGTATATTCGGCAAACACCGACATCCTCGATGCCCCGGTCAGAGACCTGATCGCCATGGATGCGCTCAAGGAGACGGCACAGAGGGAACGGGAACGCCGCTACAAAAAGAACGTGCTGAATGCATTCATGAAAAACGGCAGGATCGTCCGGATTCCCACCCAGCACAAGAAGCGGGCCATCGTGTTCGAACCGATTCTGGCGTCCTTCACGGCGGGCGAATTATACGCGGAACCCGACGTGAACAGCACAATCAACCGCTTTCACGGGGACCACTGTGAGATACGCCGGTTCTTCATCGATCAGGGCCTGATGGAACGGATAAACGGCCGCTACCGGCTCGCGGAGAAAACGGAGTAAAAGAAATGAAACCATCACAATCAGAACTGAAAAAACAGTACAAAATGACCCCCCGGCAGGCGGGGGTATTCCGCATCACCTGCACCGCCAACGGACGGTTCTGGCTCGGCAGCAGTCTCAACATCCACGGCCCTCTGAACAGGCACCGTATGGAACTGACCACGGGTATCCATAAAAACGAAGCCCTGCGGGCCGACTGGAAACAGTACGGCCCGGACGCATTCGCCTTCGAAGTGCTTGAAACGGTCACGGACCGATATGAGACCAATTTCAGCCTCGAGGATGAACTGTCCCTGCTGGAAGAAATTTGGAACGAGAAGACCGCGGCCGAAGCTCATTTACGATATAATACCAGGGAGAAGATGCGGCAGGCGTGAACCAGACACTCCAACGAAAGAAACGAAAGGACACGAAAAGCAATAAAAGTGATATATATTAATCGAGTACAACAGTTTAAATTACTGTAAAAAGATCATGCCTGATTAGTATCTTTATTTTCGTTTCTTTCGTGTTTTTCGCTGGAAAATCAGTGTCTTCAGGGTTTCCCGGTCATCACCTCACCACCATCGATTCCACCACCACATCCGGATGCAGGTGCCGTTTTACCGCGCACGTATTCATCGCCCTGATTACGGCGTCATCGTATTTATCGGGGAAATCGGCGGGAACGCGCAGGCTGATAACGACCTTTCCTACCATCTGCCGCGATGTATCGTAGACGATATCCATGCCCAGTGTCATATCGGCAGTGTCGATCTGGCGCTGATCACAGAACACTTTCGCGTAGATGCCCGCGCATGACGCGATGGACGCGAGGAAAAGGGTAAAGGGCTCCGGCGCCGATCCTTCACCGCCTCCCAGCTTTGACTGGTCGGTGTTGATGGTGAAATCGCCGACGCCGACATCCACTCTCTTGCCGCCGGGGAACATGACATTGAATTTACTCATACACCGCTCCTGATAACAGCGGACCGCATCCGGTTCCGGTTATTCCGTTGCACATTACTCCTGTTCCAGCCAGCTGAACCAGATAGGATGGTGTTTCTTGTACCAGCTCAATATCTGCCGCAGCTTTTTCTGGTTGGGAAGAGAAATCACATCAGGTGAAATTTTATTGTAGCAGAGCTTGATCTTTTCCTTTCCCGAATATTCGAGGGCCGCGCCGCAGAGGGTCTGCAGTTCGTTTCTGATTCTTCCGGAATCGGATATTTTCACCGGCCTGGTCGTATAATCCTCACCCCTCAGGAACCTGTTGAGGAGGGGATTGAATACAAGCCTGCTCTCCTCAAAGGATTCCAGCAGCCGCAGCGTGAGCGTCACTTTCTTGTCTCCCTGCCTGGTGGAAAGGCGCACGGTCACCCGGTAGGCGTTGCCGTCCACCTGTTCGATGCCCGGCGCCCCGGTGTAGGGATCGGCTTCCATATACCCCGACAACGCCATAACGCTCCACTTCTTCTCGGGTAAAAAATCGTCTATATATACCACCGGCTTGTCGAGCGGTATGCCGGCGCTTCTCGCGAGCCGAATGTCGGAGCGCACCCGTTTAATCTCATGCTTTTCCAGCTTACGCCCGGCGATTCCGACGAGTTTCTCTTCGAAATGCGGATCATCGGGATCAACATGCATTATTCTCGACTCTTTCTCATAGCTGAGGGAAAATTTCGAAGAGAACACCGCCAGCGATACATCGAGATCAAAAATGGGTGAGAGACTTGCCGCCTGGATCGCTTCCGCCGACGCGGCATATCCGTCGACAAGAAACAGATGCCGCACCCCTTTCTCTTTCCAGCTTCGCACCAGGAAGGAAGGCGCGTAGGTGCCGGAATCGACAAAGGGCTGGTACCCGGACGGGAGCGTCCAGTTCTCGTCCACGAGATGAACCCCCAAATTCTCCCACTCATCCCAGAGCACGCCGATCCGGGACTCTCTGCTGGGGCCGCGCAGGGTCCAGACATGGATATTGGCATTCTGGATATCGGGATAGGTGAGCCGGATCGCCTCGACGATTTTACTGCGCGGCGTATTGAAATTGATCAGCAGCGATTCTTCTTCGGCCCTGCGCGCGATCGCTCCGGGAATGACCAGATTACCGATATACCCTTCATACGACCGGGTCACCGCCAGCGGCTGATCGAAAATATGCAGCACGGTCATCGGCCCGGTATCTTTTCCCTTCGCGAAACGGGAGGTGTTCTCCAGGGTGTCGATGGCCGATCCCCAGATGGTGACACCCGCTTTGTTGACTTCCTGGCGAAAATCATCCCATTTGAAATCATCATCGTTGATCAGTTTGAGCACCTGGGTCTCGAGAAACTTCGCCACCTGCGGCCGGGCGTAGATCCGCCCGAACCCAAGCATGGGATTGGATCCCATTTCCGGTGTCTCACCGCCTTTGGGCATCATTCCTTCCCCCAGGCAGACCATGATGGCATGGTTCTCCGGAAGTGAGCGCGAGAGATACCAGAGGCTTTCGCTCATGGCGTAGGCGGAAATCGCGTCCGCATCCTTCTTGACCTGATTCAGCTCCTGCTTGTCGGCGCTTTTCCCTTCACCGAACCTGCCGAAGAGTTTCGTTCCCAGCGCCGTGACCGCCGCGGTCATGGTAAAGAGCCGCTCCATGGATTCATCGACAAAGGAGATACTGTCATGCAGGCTCTGGGTGCCGTCTCCCCTCACCCATTCAATATCGACATCATCGAGCCAGAGATGAAAACGGCCGAGTATCGGCCGGGTGTCAAACGCCCACTGGGCAATTCTGTTTTTTCTTTTGTCCATTGACGACCGCTCCAGTTAGATGAAAAGTAGCACCGAACATTCGTCCCCTGCCGTTCCTAAAAGGTAGGGGATGCGGATATCAGAGTCAAGATTAATTTGGTGTCGAAGAAAGAGATTCGCCGCTGAATTGCGGGTCCCGGCGGAACGCGGGTTCCGCCGGCATGCGTGCGGCGGATTGGTTTGGACAAGGGCGCCCCGCGAGCCCGTATTCGGGTTATTCGTTCATGACCAGGTGGCGACGAATTCGGTAACTGAATCACCGGCGGACATGGATTTGGTGATTTCCACCCGGGGACGATCGCATTTGAGCAGCTCCAGGGTCCCCTCCATCCAGCCGCCCATATCGTAATCGAGCACGCGGTAGGGCTCCGGGAATTTCACTATCTGCAGGACCACTTTGTTGGCTTCCGACACCGTTACTTTCAGTTCGCCTTCGGGATAGTAGCTCGAAAATACCCGGGACGCCCGTTCAATGATAAACTGGGGTGAACCGATCCTGTAGAGGAACTTGTAGATTCCGTTCAGGGCGTAATCGGCGCTGAATCGTCCCGATTCCCAGGCGCCGCGGCGATCTCCATTGAAAAACAGGTCGCAGACTTTTTCAGTCGGCTCGACCATCGCGGGGTACAGGGGGTAGAGGTCGGTTGCGAGAATGATGTGCGTGTGGATAAAGCTGGATTCCGGTGACAGGGCGTCGATCCATTCCCGATACCGCCCGGGATACCGCGCCTGCACAAAGGCGGGAACCGCCATAATGCTGCTCCCTTTAACTTTCATTCCGTTTCCTGCGTTCATAGGTACGTTCCTCCGTACATATAAAAGTTAAATCGAGTCCCGAAAACAGGGACCGCGAGTGGAAAAGAACAGACGGCTCTAATGTGGACAAAATAATGATGAAAACCGATACATGCAAGCACTCTTTGCCGCTAATGGATCTTCGGCAGCCGCGTCCGCTGATGATGCGATCATCGGCCCGTCCCCGGTATATCGGGCCGATCCGGCCCTTTCACCGCCCCCGCCGGCCTGTCCGCTTTTTTTCTGAAAAAACCCTTTATAATATATCAATCGTTTCGTATATTTTTACCTGGCATGGTCGCGCATTCTCAGCGGGCCTGCCGTGTAACTGAACCGATTCTGTTTTGCAGCGATATCATTCGTCTTACCGCAACTATTCAGGAGGCACCATGAAATCTGCACCGTTTATCCGGATTACGGCAGTAATCATTCTGCTGACGGCACTGGGCGGCGGACAGCTGTTCGCGCAGTTCGACCACCCCGACAAATGCACGGTCGTCATCGCGGGGAAAAAGGCCACCACCGACGGGTCGGTCATTACCACCCACACCAGTGACTGCGGCCTGTGCGACTGGACCTGGCGTTATGTTCCGGCCGCCGATCATAAACCCGGCTCGAAACGAAAAATTTACTGGTTCAATCAATTCTCCACCAATCCGCCGGAAAAGGGCCTGCTCTGGGACAACATCGATGACAACTACAGCGGACTTTCCATACCCCAGGCGGAGCATACCTATGGATTCCTGCACGGCATGTTCGGCTATATGAACGACAACCAGGTGGCCATCGGCGAATCGACCATCGGCTGCAGAAGCGAAATGGAGAACCAGACGCCGACGCCGAAACTCGACATCACTATGCTGACGCACCTTGCCATGGAACGGGGTGAAACCGCACGCCAGACGATTCAGTTCATCGGTGATCTCGCCACTACCTATGGATACGGCCACACCGACACCGGAGAGATGCTCGCCATCGCCGATAAAAACGAGGCCTGGATCTTCGAGATCATGCCGGTGGGTCCGCTCTGGACTCCTGAAACAGGCCAGCCGGGAGCCATCTGGTGCGCCCGGCGGGTTCCCGATGACCATGTAAGCGTCTGTCCGAACGAGTCGCGGATCGGAGAGATCGACCTGAAAAAGAAAGACTACTTCATGGCATCGGAAAATGTCATGTCCTACGCAGTGGATCACGGATACTGGGACCCGGCGAGCGGTGAGCCCTTCAACTGGAAGAAGGCCTATTCACCCTCGAATTACAGCGCCAGAAGCTCAAACGGCTCCCGCGGACGCATGTGGCGCTTCTTTGATCTGGTCGCACCTTCGCAGCAATTCAGCGATACACTGAACAATATGGAGTTTCCCTTCTCCGTCAAACCGGACAACAAAGTATCGGTTGCGGATGTTATCCACCTGCTCAAGGACAAGTTCGAGGGGACCCCCTACTACACCGCCAGGGGATTGCAGGGCGGTCCTTTTGAAAATCCCAACAGACTTCCTTATGGATTCACCTATAAGGACGAACAGTACAACACGGGGCGCTGTATCGGTGTCAACCGGGCTGAATACGTCACGATCACCCAGTGCCGTGACTGGCTGCCCGATCACATCGGGGGCCTGGTCTGGATCGGCTTCGGCGCCCAGGACACCCACTGTATGATGCCGTTCTATGCCGGTGTCACCGAAATCCCTAAATCATTTACCCAGGGCGACCACTGGACCTTCGACAGGAAATCGGCCCGCTGGGCCTTCGATTACGTCGATTTTCACACCCAGGTGGTCTACTCCCACGCCATCAAAACGGTGAGGGAGGCGCAGGACAAGTGGGAAGGCGGCGCCATCGCCCGCACCCCGGAAATCGACGCCAAAGCCGCAAAACTGTATAAAAATAATCCCGCGGCCGCGAGAGCCTATCTTACGGAATACTGCAGCAACAACGCGAACCTGGTAATCGATGCCTGGTGGGAACTCGGCGACCGGCTTCTGGTTGAATACAACCACCTCTGGCACTATGATATCGAAAACAGGAAACGCGAGGCCCTGACATATCCCGACTGGTGGCTGAAAGAGCTTATCGAATACAATGGCCTCAAACCCGCGAAGGACGGCGGACATTGAGTCTGCAAGCATTCACAATCGAGAGGGGACAACAACCATGAAACATACACCGTTTATCGCCGCGGCCCTGGCGATCTGCCTGCTGCTCTCCGTTCCGGGGGCGGCCCAGGATGTGCCTGCGGCCAGACTGCCGGTGCTCACCACATCAGCCGGACAGAGCAACGATGTCAACACCCTGAATATCATTTTGGAACAGGCCGGTGTCAAGTATGACTACTGCGATGTTCCCACCGTGGATATGATCAAGGCGGGCGTCGGGCTCGGAGGTCAGGAATCAGGTGAAGGGTTCCACGTGGCGATCAAGACCGATCTGGACAAATATCCGACCGGCACCCCCTATAAAACGATCATTTTCGCAATCGGCGCCAGTCTCAAGGGAATGGGCGCATCGGGGCTGACCATCGAGCATGAAGCCAAGCGGCTTGCCCGGGTGATCAATTACTGCAAAGAGAACAACATCTACATCATCGCCGTTCATTCCGGGGGTGCAGCCACCAGGGGCGCGGAAGGCAGTGACAATGAACGCATGATCGATGCGGTCGCCCCCTATGCCGATCATCTCGTGGTGATCGAGAGCAGCAACAAGGACGGCCGGTTCACCGCCATCGCGAAGGAGCACTCCATCAAACTGACGGAAGTGCAGTATGCGCTGAACATCGTCGCGCTCATGAAAACGGAATTCGCACAATAGACAGGATCTGTTTATGTATCTTCACATCGGTGTTATCCTGCTGGTCATGGCAGCCGCCTACACGGCTGCCAACAGACTGAAGCTGTCGGTTGAACTGCGCATGCTCAGCGCCACCCTGGCCGGCGGCATCACCGGCGCCTTTTTTCATACGCCCCCGCTCATGCAGCTGGGCAGGCACATGATTGAGGGTAGCTTCACTTATCTGGATGTGATGCTTGTGTTCGTCACCGCCACCATATTCATTGAGATCATGGCGACATCCGGCTCGGTGAATTTCGTGGTTCGCGGCATTGTGACCACGTTCTTTCGTGTGAGGATGCTGGCGCTTTTCCTGCTTATGTTCGTCATTCTCATTCCGGGAGCTCTCACCGGCGCCGGCAGCGTTTCCGTGCTGACCGTGGGGGCTCCCTGCGCCCTGGCCCTGGGGTATCTGGGCGTATCACGGGGGCGAAGCGCGGCCATTCTCTTTATTATTGCCGGGCTCAGCGCGGCCGCGCCGCCGGTGAACATCTGGGCGATGATCGTCTCTGCCGGCACCGCGATTCCCTACGTGGGTTTCGAACTGCCCCTGGGTATCCCGGTACTGCTGCTGGGCACGTTCACCATGCTCACACTCGGATGGCGGCAGGAACAGCGGCTGAGCCTGGAGCAGGTGCTGGCGGAGATGCCGCCGGTTCCCGAGGGCATGGCCTGGTGGCGGGTCGCCCTGCCCTTCGGGGTTTTCTTCGGACTGGTTGTCATCGGCCGCGTATTGCCCTTCACCATTCCCATCATGGGGCTGCCGCTGCAGTTCGTGCTCTCCGCGGCCGTCGCCCTGGCCGTGAGCCCCGGACCGATCAACATCCTGACGCTCTCGCGGGATACGGTTAAAAAACTGACGCCGCTGCTGGCCACCATGGCGGTGGTGGGCGCCATGCAGCAGGTGATGACCGTCACCGGTGTCAAGGGACTGATCTCCTTCGCGGTGATCAGCGTTCCCCTGATTATGCTGTACGCCCTGCTGGTGTTCATCATTCCGGCGTCCGAGGGAGTGCTCACCTACGGCGGCGCCGCCATCATCGGCATCCCCCTGGTCTGGTTTCTCGACTCCAGGGGGCTGCACGCGACCGTCGTTATCGCGGGCCTCAGCCTTCTCTGGCCCCTGGGCGACGGCCTCCCGCCAACAGCGCTCATTGGCAGACTGACCATGATGGTCACCGAATACAGGGAGTCCTATATTTCGTTTCTGAAAAAAACGTGGATTCCCTGGCTGGCGATCACCCTCGTGGGGATCCTTATGGTGATTTTCAGCGCCAAACTGGCTTTCCTGGTCGAATGGTCCATGTAGTATTCGTAATGAGAGGCATACCATGACCGTTATCATGATTGTGTACTATCTGATCACTGCGTTTACGGCAGCGATGCTGATCTGGAATTTTATCAGGGAAAAGAGCGACAGACAGAAGATGGTGCTCTATCTGATCGTCCTCACGCCCCTGCTGCTGCGAATACTCCGGATCAGGTGAGAAAACAGAGGAGCCGTACCATGACCCGCACCGCCATATATAAAATGTCGCTTGCCGCGATCTTCGGACTGGTGAGCGGCATTGCCGGATACCAGTTTTATGAACACCGCCACTATCAGGCACCCATCATTGCCGGCCCCGGAGTCACCCGTGTCGTCAAGCTCCATGAGTACTGCCCTTCCCTGAAGGGGACCCCCGCTGATACCGATGTCTTCTTTTTGGAAGGCGCCGGGGACGGCGGCACCGTTCTGCTGGTGGCCAATACCCACTCCAATGAACCGGCCGCCCGTCTCACCGCGGAGATCTTTCTGGAGAACTGCACCATACAAAAGGGCAGGCTCATCGTCATTCCCCAGTTCAACAACAGCGGCAGCCGCAACACCAAACCGGGAGACGGCTACCCGCTCTATTTCGAGATACCGACGGCATGGGGAAAGAAAAAATTCCGCATGGGAAACCGTAACGCTTCTCCCCTCGATTCCTGGCCCGATCCGGATGTGTACATCCACTATCCGGACAGAAGCCTGCTCTCCTATCTCGATGTCCGAAATACGAACCGTACCTGGCCCGGCCGCCCCGACGGTCCCCTCATGGAACGGGTCTGCTTCGCCGCCATGGAACTCATCAGAAACGAACAGGTTGATGTTGCCATCGATATCCATGGAGCGGAAACCATGTTCCCGGTCACCAACTGCATCGTGGCTCCGGAAAAATCATCACGCATCGCCACCATGGTGCAGCTGATGACCCAGGCAATGGAAGGGTTCACCGTGAACGTCTATCCGTCGCCGCAAAACTTCAGAGGGCTTTCCCACCGGGAAATCGGCGATTATTCGAATGCCATGCCGTTTCTCCTGGAGGCTCCCATCCCCTTCCTCGACCAGCCCACCGGACCGAAAACCGAAGAACTGCTGCTGACCGGCAGGGATCCCCTGCTTCTGAGCCTGGCCCGCCAGGGCAAACTCTTTGTCCCCTACGATGAATACGGGTGGCCGATGAAAAACCGGGTGGGTCAGCACTGCTCGGTCATTCTTGAAATAATGAACCAGCTTTCCCAGGCATCGCCGGAGAGGGCCGTCGTCGCTGAAAACGTACCCCGCTACAAGGACGTGCTCGAGCACGACGTCGGGTACTATTATCACAATCCGGCAACCGCCGACCCGGCACGGGTCTATCCCAACTGAACCGTGCCGGAGGCATCGGCACTGTTCGGCCCGCGGATTCGTTCGCGGGCCTTTTTTTGTCCGGCCGGACATGCCTCATCCATGTCTGCCGGTGACGGCCTGCCGGGCCAACTTTCCCTTGCCCTTCAGGGTGAAGATGATTATCTTTAATGGTATAATAATCCATCAGAACCAGGCCCGGGAATTGCGGACAAGCAAGACCGAAGCGTATTTCATGCATGTTTTCAGCAGGCAAACAGCGGGATTGCAGTGTCGTTATGACGCAAGAAAAACAGATCAGACCAGCGCCCATCGAGTACCGGCCCATCGGTATCATTCACAGCCCGTATACCACTATCAGTGACATGCCGATACAGCCCGCCGGCGCGGATGCAATCCGCGGTACCGTTGAACTGTTCAGCGAATACGCCGCCGGAATCAGCGACCTGGACGGATTCTCTCACATCATCCTGCTCTATCACTTTCACCGTGCCGGACCCGGAACGCTGACCGTCATTCCCTTTCTCGACACCGTCGGCCGCGGCGTCTTTGCCACCCGGGCGCCGACCCGTCCCAATGCCATCGGCCTCTCCACGCTGAGACTGGTCTCGGTCGAAGGGCCGCTGATCACTGTTGAAGGGATCGACATTCTCGACGGAACACCCCTGCTCGATCTGAAGCCCTATATTCCCGAGTTCGATGCCGTGGCATCAACAAAGCACGGCTGGATAGACACAGTCAGAAAACACGCCCGCTCCCGGCGCTCGGACAGCCGGTTCTCCTGACCCGGAAATCCGCAGGCAACAGGAACAAGCTGGAAGGATCTTTTCCGTATGACACCTGACATACTGACCGTTCTCATTATTCTCGGCATTACGGTGATTCTCCTGGTGCTTGACGTTTTCAGAATAGACCTGACCGCGCTGCTCTGTATGCTCGCGCTTCGATGGACCGGCATCATCTCCACACCTGAGGCATTGGCGGGATTTTCCAGCAACGCCGTCATCGCCATGATGGCGGTAATGATCATGGGCGCCGGCATCGCCTCCACCGGGGTCATGAACACCTTTTCCGAACACATAATCAGGCTTGCCGGAGCAAGCAAACGGCGCATCATCACCCTGGTGTCGGCGTCAGTCGCCCTTCTATCGGGATTCATGCAGAATGTCGGCGCAGCCGCCCTGTTTCTGCCAGCGGTGCTGACAATCTCAAAGCGTAAAAGAATTCCCGCTTCCGAGCTGATCATGCCGCTGGGGTTTGCGGCCATTCTGGGTGGCACCCTGACCATGGTGGGTTCGGGCCCCCTGATTCTTCTGAACGATCTGCTCAGGAACGCCGACCTGGAACCCTTCGGCCTTTTTGCCGTGACGCCGGTAGGTCTGGTGCTGCTTGCCATCGGCATCGGCTATTTCTTTCTGCTCGGGAAAACGGTTCTGCCGCGCTCCGAACCGGGATCGGCCGGCAGCTCGGTACAGAAAAAACTGATCGACACCTGGCACCTTCCCTTTGACATATGTCATTTCAAAATTCCGGCTGACAGCACGCTGATTGATCAGACACCGGAAACATGCGGGCTCTGGGAAACCTACGCGCTCAACATCCTCGCACTCTGTCATGAAGAGACCGTACTCTACGCTCCCTGGCGGCACACGCCCTTTACCGCCGGGCAGGAGCTCGCCCTCCTGGGCGAAGAGGCGGCTATCAGACGTTTTGTTACTGATTTCAGTCTCAGGTCGATACAAAAGCCGGCCTCGCTGGCCAGGCTCAGTGATCCCATAAACGCCGGGTTTGCCGAAGTGCTCATTCCTCCCCATTCGCCCCTCATCGGCACAACCATGCGTGACCTGGCCTTCCGGAAAAATTATGCCGTGGAACCGGTACTCTTTTTCAGCGGCAACGAAGAGATCAAGGGAGACTTTTCAGACAGGCTATTTAAATCCGGGGACACGATCATCGTACACGGACTCTGGGAACATATTTCCCGGTTGCGGGCAAACGACGCGTGCATCGTGCTCACTCCCTTCAGTGTTGTAAAACAGGATCGAAAGAAGGCGATTATCGCGGGCCTCTGTTTCGCCGGCGCCGTCACTCTCACCATCGCGGGCTTTCCCATATCCCTGTCGCTCTTTTCAGGCGCGATCGCCATGGTGCTGAGCGGCGTCATCCGCATGGACGAGCTGTATAAAGCGGTGGAATGGAAGGTGGTGTTTCTCATCGCCGGACTGATCCCGCTGGGGATCGCGATGCAGAAATCGGGCGCCGCCGCCTACCTTGCCGGACTGCTCATGAACCTGGTGCGGGGAGGGCATCCCGTTCTCATCCTTTTCAGCGTCGCGTGCCTTGCGACCCTGTTTTCGCTGTTCATGTCGAACACGGCGTCAGCCGTCCTCCTCGTTCCGCTGGTGATCAACATGGCTAAAATCGGCGGGCTCGATCCGCGGCCGCTGGTGCTGCTGGTGGCGGTTTCCGCCGCGAATTCATTCATCCTGCCGACGCACCAGGTCAATGCCATGCTGATGACGCCGGGAGGGTATAAAAACAGCGACTATCTCAAAGCCGGAGGCGGCATGACGGTGATCTTTCTGCTGGCGGTCACCGCCCTGTTTTATATATTGTACGTGTAACATATGAGGAGCAGCGGCATGAATCTGCAGACACTACTCGCGTCACTCAAAGACTGGATCTTTCTGCATGGATTCAAGATCGTGCTGGTAATCATCATCACGATCATCCTCATCAAATCGGCCGCGTTTCTCGCCGACCGGTTTGTCATTGCCATCGGGAAGGGGAACAAGAAAGCGGATGAGGAGTTCCGCAAACGGGTGGAAACGCTCAGCTCCATCATCAAGCACGTGATCTCGTTCTCCTGTGTGATAACGGCCTTCCTGATCGTGCTTGATGAAATCGGCATAGAGATCGGTCCCATCCTCGCGGCGGCGGGCATTCTCGGCCTGGCCGTCGGTTTCGGGGCCCAGAGTCTGGTCAAAGATGTGATCACCGGATTTTTCATCTTCCTTGAGGACCAGATCAGGGTCGGTGACGTGGTTGAAATCGCCGGGAAGTCAGGGCTCGTCCAGAAAGTCAACCTGAAAATGACCGTACTGAGAGACCTCTCCGGCAACGTACACTTTATTCCCAACGGACACATCGATGTCGTCACCAACATGACCAAGGGATATTCCATGTATGTGTTCGAGATCGGCGTCTCCTACCGGGAAAATGTGGACGAAGTGATGCAGGTCATGCTGGATGTCGATGAATCGCTGCGCGGCGATCCCGAATTCGGACCCGACATTCTCCAGCCGCTGGAGATGCTCGGTCTCGACAAGTTTGCCGAATCGGCGCTGGTGATCAAGGCCCGCACCATGACCAGGCCCATCAAACAGTGGCGGGTTGCCAGGGAATTCAACCGCCGGCTTAAAATACGTTTTGACGAACTCAATATAGAAATTCCTTTTCCCCACATCACGCTCTACGCGGGCAAGGATAAACAGAACCAGTCCCCGCCGTTCACGATCAGCCGTGAAAACAGGGATTGAGACAAGCGGAACGGAGAACCGGATGGCCAGATTTTTCAGGAAAAGGGACAAAAACCGGGGAATGCCGCCCGGATCGCTGATCTTCATCGGCAGCCGGAAAGTTGAAGAGATCATTGTCACCATCTTCAACTACGACAATGAAAAAGTGACCATTTTCCCCCTGGATGACATCAGGGAGGCCGCACCCTACCGCACCTCACCCGAGATCACCTGGATCAACGTGGACGGCATTCACGACCCGGATGTTATCAAGAATCTGGGAGAGACATTCGATCTGCATCCGCTCCTGCTTGAAGACATCCTCAACACGGGCCAGCGGCCGAAACTGGATGATTTCGACAGTTGTCTCACCATCATCACAAAAATGCTGCAATGGGATGAGGGATCAAGAAAGATCATATCCGAACAGGTCAGCATAATCCTTGGCGATACCTGGGTGATCACGCTTCAGGAACAGCCCGGTGATGTGTTCGATACCGTCAGGGAGAGGATCAATAAAGCGAAAGGGCGGGTGAGAAACTGCGGCGCGGATTATCTTGCCTATGCCCTGCTCGACACGATTGTCGACAACTATATCTACATCGTCGAACGAATAGGAGAAAAAGTCGAAGACCTGGAAGTGCTGATCCTCAATAACGGCGGCGGACACATTCCAACCGCTATTAACGCGCTGAAACAGGAGATCCATTTTCTGCGCAAATCGATACGCCCGGTCCAGGAAGCGATCCTGAAGCTGACCAAGCTTGAAACACCGCTGATCGAAGAGACGACCCGCCCTTTTCTCAAGGATCTGCAGGATCATATAACCCACGCATGCGAGGCGGTGGACACCTACAGCGATCTGCTTTCGGACCATTTCAATACCTATAACTCACTCATAAACAATAGAATGAACGATATAATGCGCGTGCTGACGGTCATTGCAACGATCTTCATCCCCATCACGTTCCTGGCCGGTATTTATGGCATGAATTTCGATTATATGCCTGAACTGCGCTGGAAATTCGCCTATTTCATCGTCTGGGGATTGTTTCTTCTGGTCATCGGCGGCATGCTGAGCTATTTCAAAAAGAAAAAATGGCTGTAAATAAAGGAGGATTCATGCTTCTCAAACATTACTTTGTTGAAAAAATCGCCCACAGCTCCTATATCCTCGCGGGAAAAAAAAGCTGTGCGGTCATCGACCCGCGCCGTGACGTTGACCTGTACATCAACGAAGCCAGAAACCTTGGCGTGGAAATCACTCACATTCTCGAAACGCACCTGCACGCCGACTTCGTTTCGGGGCACATGGATCTGGCGGCTCGAACCGGGGCGAAGATCTACGCGCCCAAATCGGGCAGATGCGCATTCGACCATGTGCCGCTGAGTGAAGGCGATACCGTCACTCTCGAGGATATGGTCCTCTCCGTTCTGGAAACACCGGGACATACGCCGGAGCATATCGTCTACGTGGTTACCGACACATCCCGGGGTGACAGTCCCATCGGTGTCTTTGTCGGCGACACCATGTTCGTGGGGGATGTGGGCAGGCCCGACCTCTTCCCGGACATCGCCGAAGAGCTTGCGGGCAAACTCTACCACAGCCTCCATGAGAAACTCCTGAAGCTGCCGGACTACTGTGAAGTCTACCCGGCGCACGGCGCAGGCTCTCTCTGCGGCAGGGCCATGGGAGCGAAATGGCGCACGACCATCGGCTATGAGCGCAGATACAACGGGGCCCTTCAGATCGAAAGCAAAAAGGCGTTCATCTCCTCGCTCACCTCGAACATGCCTCCGGCGCCGGACCATTTCAGCCGCTGCAGCGACATCAACCGAAAAGGTCCTGCGCTGATATCGAGTCTGCCTCACCTGCGAGAACTGACCCCGGCAGCCTTTAAAAAAGCGATTGCTGATTCCGGTATCATTGTGCTCGATACACGCAGCTATGATTCCTTCGGCAGCCATCATGTCCCCGGCTCCTGGCACGTTGATTTCGGCGGCAATTTCCCCACTTTCAGCGGTTGGGTGCTGCCGGTGGGAAAAGAGGTGCTCATGGTCTCGAGCTCATACGAGGAGGCGCTGCAGGCGAACATCTGGCTTCAGCGGGTCGGAGTCGACAGGGTAACCGGATATCTCGACGGCGGCATGTCTGCCTGGGCCGTTGCCGGCTTCGCCACCAGCGAGATCAATCAGATATCCGCGGAAGAGCTCCATGATATGGTCACCGGATCTTCCAATATTGTCTTACTCGATGTTCGTGCACCCGCGGAATACGCCGACAATCATATCGAGGGCGCGATCAACATTCCCGCGCCCGGCCTGCGGATACGTCACAAAGAACTCGACAAACGAAAACCGACGGTCCTGATCTGCAGCACCGGAAACCGTTCGAGTCTCGGCGCCAGCATTCTCGGGCAGCACGGGTTTTCGGAGCTCTACAATGTCGCGGGAGGAATGACCGGTTACAGCGCCGCCGGCTATACCAAGCGCTGCCGCGTGTGTGAAAATCCCCACGGAAGCCGCTACTTTTCCAAATATCTTGACACCGGCGAAGACTGGAAACGGGAGGAATAACTATGGAACTGTTACAGGAAACACGCTGGTCGCCGTACCTCGTCGGCGCCGGCATCGGCATTCTCAGCTGGTTCACGTTTTTACTGTCGAAAAAACCGATCGGCTGTTCAACGGCCTTTGCCCGCACCAGCGGCATGATTGCGAAGCTGTTCGGCAGGCGCAACGTGGAAACCAGCCTCTACTACCAGGAGGTGCCACCGGTGATCGACTGGGAATGGATGCTCGTGGTTGGTATCATTATCGGATCCCTGATCAGCGCTCTGCTCTCCGGCGATTTCCACTGGCAGTGGGTGCCTGAGCGATGGGCAGCCGCCTTTGGCACGGCGCCTGTTCCCCGGGTGATCGTCGCCCTGATCGGGGGCATATTCCTGGGATTCGGCGCCCGCTGGACCGGAGGCTGCACCAGCGGCCATGGCATCAGCGGTACGCTGCAGCTTGCGGTGTCGAGCTGGATATCGGCGATCTGTTTCTTTATCGGAGGTATCGCCGCTGCCTTTTTCATCTTTCATGTCATTGCCTAGGAGGGAGCGGAAATGAATCCACACACTGCATCCGGCAAAAACGGCACCAATCGCGGCCAGCTGATAGCGGGCCTTGTATTCGGCATTATTTTTGGATTTCTCCTGCAGAAGGGCGGCGCCACAAAATATGACGTAATCATCGGTCAGCTGCTGCTGCAGGACAACACCGTGGTGAAAATTATGCTCTCGGCGGTTGTCACCGGCATGATCGGCGTCTTTCTCCTGAAGAATATGGGCTGGACAAAACTGACCATAAAACCGGGCTCCGTGGGAATGAGCGTCATCGGCGGACTGCTCTTCGGCATCGGATTCGCCGTGCTGGGATACTGTCCGGGCACCATTGCGGGAGCGGTGGGCAACGGCTATCTCGATGCATCCGTCGGAGGACTCATCGGCATCATCGCCGGAGCGGGTCTGTTCGCCGCCCTCTACCCGAGACTGAAAGGCGGCATCCTGAAAAAGGGTGATTTCGGCACAAAAACACTCCCGGAGGTGTTGAGAGTGCCTGACTGGGCGGTCGTTGCTCCGGCAGTGATTCTGATTCTGGCCCTGCTCTACTGGCTGGAATCGGCCGGTGTCTGAAAAAAGCTGTTTGCCGGAGGCGTTATGAAAGCAGCGCTGCACATCGTTTCAATGGGTATCGGGATAGCCGGGGCAGCGATCATTATTTGGGGAGTCATTCTGATCACTCTGCGTCTGATCCGCCTTGAATTCAAACGGTTCAGGCGGAAATCCATTTATGCCGAACGGGAGTCGCTTCGTCATCAGCTCGGCTCTTACCTGCTGCTCGGCATGGAATTTCTTATAGCCGCAGACATTATCGGTACGGTTTCCCATCCGACACTGCAGGACATGGCCGTCCTGGGCAGTATTGTGATTATCAGAACGGTGATCAGTTACTTTCTCGAACGTGAGGTCGCTGAGTTTTCCCCGCGGGATCCAGAGTGACTGCGGCATCATCGAAATGCCGGCGTGGAGATTCCGTCCTGAACTGAGTCCATCTCCGACGGCCGCGGTACGCGGGCTGTGTCATTAAAGGACCGTTACCGCGTCAGGCGCCGCTGACCGGTTTTTTTACTGGGATTCTTCTCAGCATTTATCTATATTACGCTAAGGACAAGAGCAGGACCAGGAATCGGTTCTTACCCGATGCCTGCGGCAGCCATTATTTCCGTGTATGCCGTGATGCATCTCCATAGTATCTTGGCAGTACGTATGAGACCGAAAAACAGGCTATTCCTGGCATTGTTGATTGCAGCTGTTCCTGTTCTTCACCTCAAGGCGCAGCAGCCCCGCCCGGGTCTGCGCGGCGACACACTTCGAGTCGCTTCAGAACCGGACTATCCGCCCTTCTGCATCATCAACGAAGCCGGGGAACCGGACGGATTCTCGGTGGAGCTGTTCAGAGAGGCCGCGGCGGCAATGGGGCTGCGGGCGGTGTTTACAAGCGGTCCCTGGCATCAGCTCATGCAGGATCTTGCGGACGGCAGCATAGACGCCCTTCCCCTTGTCGGCCGCTCTCCCGAGAGGGAGGAAATCTTTGACTTCACCTTCCCCTACCATACCATGCGCGGTGCCGTGTTCATGCGTACAGGAGAGGCGGAGATCGACAGTCTCGACCGGCTGGCCGGCAAAGAAATTATCGTGATGCAGGGAGACAATGCCCACGAATACGTGCTGCGGGCCGGCATTTCAGATCGCATTTTTACTACCGACACCTACGAAACGGCCTTCCGGCAGCTTTCAGCAGGGCGACACGACGTCGTGATCGCGCAGCGGCTCATGGGCCTGAGCCTCCTGAACAGACTGCACATCGACAACATCATCGCCCTGGATATTCCGCTGCCTGATTTCAATCAGGATTTCAGTTTTGCCGTCACAAAGGGAAATGCGAAACTGCTCAGCCTGCTCAATGAAGGGCTCTCGATCATTATCGCCGACGGCACCTATGACCGGCTGCACAAAAAATGGTGGGCGCCTGACTCCGATTACGGGATGTCTTCGCGGGAGAAGGCGCGTATCATCCTGCCCATCGCCCTGGGAATGCTGGTCATTCTCTCGCTGCTCACATTTTTCTTTTTCAGAAAAATCGTGCGCAAAAGAACACGCGCCCTCTTAAAAGAGGTGTCGGAACGTCGGCGGGTGGAGCGGGCGCTGAGAGAGAGCGACACCAATTTCAGACTCTTCATCAATTCCAGCGCCGACTGTCTGTTTCTCAAGGATACTGCGCTCCGCTATGTCATTTCAAATGAGGCGAACACCAGGTTCATCGCCCCGGGGCAGGCTGATATCATGGGAAAGCGTGACGAGGATCTGCTGCCCCCGGAGATCGCCGGCAAATTCAGGGACACGGACCTGGCGGCGATCAAGCGCAGGGAACCGGTTACCAACACCATTCAAGTGGGTGAGAACATCTACGAAACCAGGAAGATTCCTGTCCTGATGTACAACAGGGTCGTCGGTGTCGCCGGCATCATTCGGGACATCACCGAGCAGCAGAACGCTGAAAAGGCGCTTGCGGAAAGCGAAGAGCGGCTCGATCTCGCTCTGCGCGGGGCAGACCTGGGGCTCTGGGACTGGAATATCCCCACCGGGAGCGTCGTATTCAATGAACGCTGGGCCGAAATGCTCGGCTATTCCTTGGATGAAATCGATCCGCACGTCAGCAGCTGGGAGAAATTGATCCACCCCGAGGACAGCGCCCGCGTACAGGAAGAACTCGGCGAGCATCTCGCCGGGAAAACCCCGATCTATGAAACCGAACATCGTATGCGGAAGAAATCGGGTGAATGGTGCTGGATTCTCGACAAGGGGAAAGTGCTCGAACGGGACGCCGGGGGTAATCCGGTGCGTGCGGTCGGCACCCATATGGATATTACCGAGCGCAAAACCGCCGAAACGAAGATCCGGGCCCTGCTGAGGGAAAAGGAAATCCTGTTGCGGGAGGTGCACCACCGTATTAAAAACAATATGGGTTCCATCGAAGGGCTGCTTAAAATCCACGCCCGCAGCAGCGACAATCCCGAAGTCCGTTCGGCGCTTCAGGACGCGGAAAGCCGGTTGAAAAGCATGCGTGTGCTCTACGATAAACTGGCAGGTTCCGACTCGTTCAGGGAGATCTCGATCAAACCCTACCTGACCAATCTCATCGACGAAATAATCGCTATATTCCCCGGCGGCCAGGATATCACGTTCAGCAGGCAGATCGAGGATTTCGATATCCCGGCAGACATCTATTTTCCACTGGGTATCATTATCAATGAGCTATGCACGAACAGCATTAAATACGCCTTCACCAAAGGGCAGGGTGAGAAGCGTATCACCCTGACCGCCACATTCAACAGATCTAAAGTGAAAATCATTTTTCAGGACAATGGAAAGGGGTTCCCGGAATCATTTATTCCCGGGGAGCACGCGGGACTGGGCCTGGAACTGATAGAAATGCTGACCGAACAGATTGACGGCACCATTGCCTTTTCCACTGAAGCAGGCGCCGTGATTACGCTTGAATTTCCCGTCAGCGCCCCCAAAACGTAAAGAAATGTGAACAGGCCCATGACACACATCTTCAACCCCGAGCAGCGGCATAAACTGGACAATCCCGACCGCAGAAGCATGATCCCCCCTGAGGCCGTGATCGAACTGATGCGTATCGACAGCACCCACACGGTGCTCGACATCGGCGCGGGTATCGGCTATTTCGCGATTCCCCTCCTGAACCGGCTGCGGCCGCCGGGAAAACTCATCGCGCTGGATATCTCGGATATCATGCTCGGGGAGCTGGAGAAAAAACTGCCGGGGCATACCGCACATGTCGAACTGATTCACTCGGATGCTCAGCAGCTGCCGCTGGAGGACGCAATAGCGGACCGGGTCCTGCTGGCCTTCATCCTCCATGAGTTTCCCGATGGACGGGCATATCTTAAGGAGATATGCCGCGTCATGAAGCCCGGAGCGGAACTGACCGTAGTCGAATGGAAAAAGACGGCCTCCCCGGGCGGTCCCCCGCTGGAGCATCGCCTTACGGAAGCGGATATCGAGGCCCTGTCGAAGGGGCTCTTTACTCACGTGCAGTCGCGGGAGATCAATGCGTATCAGTACGCGGTCGTGCTCGCCAAACCATAACCCCGCCGGGCCATCCCGGGCACCGGATCCGGATGGTACCGTGTCCCTTTTTTCTTTCAACTGCCGGATTTTTCCCGTATCTTAGCGTTCATGAGTATTGTGCCCTCTATATGTCTCTGCCTCTTTCTGCTCTACCTGACCGGTGAGGCACTCCTGCTGCGGCGCCGGCGGAACCGCATCGGTCTGCGCATCGCCGTCACCGGTACCCGGGGCAAGACCACCGTTGCCAGGTCCCTGGCCGCGGTCTGCCGGGCCGATTCCCGCACCGTCTTCGCAAAAACCACCGGCAGTGAGGCGGCATATCTGTTGCCGGACGGCAGGATCACACCGGTACACCGCCGGGGTCTTCCCTCCATCATCGAACAGAAAGAGACCGTCCGCCGGGCCGCGGCCGCCGGCGCGGATACACTCGTCGCCGAGATCATGAGCATCCACCCTGAAAACCATGCTGTCGAATCTCGTCTCATCCTGCGACCGCACATCGTCGTCATCACCAATATCCGCCTGGACCATACCGACGCCATGGGCACCACCCGCGACGATATCGCGGCGGTGCTGGCAGAAACGATCCCCGCTAAAGCGGCCGTCTTCATTCCCGAGTGCGAGGTCTGCGATCCGATTGTGCGGGCCGTGAAACAGCGGGATTGCCGCCTTGTAGCGGTCCCGTCCGGGCATGGCGATATGGATGCAGGCAAGGGAACGGACGGACGGTACGGCGCGAACAGCGACCTGGTGCTCGCGGTCGCCCGACACCTGGGGATCGACGAAAATCGGATTGCCGAAGGGATCGCCGCCATGATCCCGGACGCCGGAGGGGAAGAGATCCGGGTGGTGACGGGACGGGGGAAAACACTGTATCTGATCAACGGGTTCGCGGCCAACGATCCGGAGTCGACCTTCCTGGTACTGGAACGCATGAAATCACGCCTGCCCGCGGCCTGCGGCCCTCTCGCCGGACTGCTCACTCTCCGCGGCGACCGGTCCGAACGCACGGCCCAGTGGCTCACCTTTCTCACTGCCGGAGAGGCGGGAAACCCCTTTGCGTCGCTCTATGTGACGGGACGGCACGCCGGCATTTTCCGGCGACGGGTCCCGGGCGCCCGGATTCTGGAGACGAAGGATCCCCGACCAGCCACGGAGAGACTGCTCGCCGAGCTGGATGACGGCGCTGTCGTGTTCGGTTTCGGCAACATGGCGGGCCCCGGGGAACGACTGGCGGCGTACTGGCGGACAACAGGAGACCTGTATGACCGTTGAGCTTACCTTTATCGGATTGCTGATCACGCTCGCGTTTATCGGTATCACAGGCCTCTACCCCGGCGGTATTATCGTGCCCGCCTATCTGGTGCTCTACGTGGATCAGCCGGCCCGCCTCGGGGCCACCCTGCTCATCGCCCTGGTCACCGCCGGCCTCTACCGGATCGCCGGCAACTGGCTGATCCTCTTCGGCAGAAGACGGCTCGTGTTCATGCTCATGACCGGCGGTGTGCTCGTCTTTCTCTTTCGCAGGATCATGCCGGGGTTCAGCGTCGGCGGCCTCGAGTTCCAGGTCATCGGCTGGATCATTCCCGGACTCATCGCCAACCACCTCGAACGTCAGGGTGTCTGGCGGACGATCGCTTCCCTGATCATTGTCACCGTCGCCATCTACGGCGCCGGGCTGGCGCTGCAGCTGCTGAGATGACCCGTGGGATCGATGCGACCCATATACATGCCGGCCTTCCGGGGACAGCAGCGGATCCTTATTCCGGGCGCCCTCATCAGCGTCGCTTTTCTGGCGGTGCTGGAACTGTTCCTGCTCGAAAGCCCCGATTTCGCAACCCGGACGGCCGCGGACGCATCCGTCCGCATGGCCCGCGCCCTGGCCGTGATCGCCGATCACTGCCGCGGGACCGGCAGGGAGCTCGACCGGGACGATGATCCCAACGGGACCTTCCTCATCGGACCGGAACACTCTCCCATCGCCACCACCCTCGGTCATCTGGACGCAAAACGGACAACCGCCAATCCCCGCATGGCCGGACTGATCGTGGAACTGCTTCTGGAAACGGGCGTGAAGCGGGGGGACAGGGTGGCGATAGGCGCGTCAGGATCGTTCCCGGCCCTGATGCTCGCCTCAGTCTGCGCGGTGGAGGCACTGGGAGCCGAACCGGCGATAATTCTCTCCATCGGCGCCTCCTCGTACGGCGCCACCCGGCCGGATTTCACTCTCATCGACATCTATGATCTGCTCCTTGAAAACGGGATATTCACACACCCGCCGGCGGCCTGCGCCCTGGGCGGGACGGATGACGTGGGCCGGGAGTTCCCGGACTCGCTGCGGAACCGCTATATCGCAGACCTGCGGCAGGGACCGGTACCATTTATCTATACACCGGATCTGAGGGAGAATGTCGCCGCCCGTATGACCGTCTACAAACCGGGCTCAACAGCCGCCTTCGTCAACTGCGGCGGCAGCTGGGCCAACATGGGCACCAGCTCGAAGATCCTCTATCTGAAACCGGGGCTGAACCGGGAAGCGGATCTGCCTAAAGAGGACCAGCGGGGGGTGATATTCGAGATGCTCTCGCACCACGTGCCCGTGATCCACCTGCTCTTCATCAGGGGCCTGGTGCAGGCCCACGGACTCGCCTGGGACCCCGTGCCCCTGCCCGACGTCAGCCGCGCCGGCGTGCGGCGGGTGCCCGAAAGGAAACGGACGATGTGTATTGTATTATCTGGATTGTATCTGGGGGGCCTGGGGTTAATTGTCGCAGGGAAACCCGCTACAAAAAAATCCGCCAACGAAAATAACGAAAGAAACCAAAAAAAGCGTGAAATTCGATAGAAAGACTTCTCGTATCGGGACAACTGTAAAACGGGAGCAGTATCTTCAGTGAATGCAGATACAATCGAGCTCCGAAAGCAGCTTTATCGCTGGAGGAGAAAATAATCCCCGGAAACAGTATCGTCAGGTAAAAAACATCATTTTTCCTTGTACTCAAATTCGACATTTACATTATACAACGCCCGAAAGATGTTCGAGCGGATATTCGCGTTCTTCTCATCAGCCTGCAGCTCGTGGATAAGCCGCTTGATTTTGTCCCGGCGGGAGTTGCCGTCCATGCGGCACATCCTGGGCACGGCTTCAAGGCCGACATTCCGCGCGTAGCGCTTGACCAGCGACTCTTCGATGTACCCCAGGGGGCGGATCACATGCATGCTTCCCCTGAAGACTTCCTGGCGCATGCGCATGGCCTCGATCTTTCTGCTGTAGAGGATGTTGAGCAGGAGAGTTTCGACGATATCGTCCTTGTGGTGCCCGATCGCGATTTTGGTGCATCTTTCGGCGTGGGCGAGCGTGTAGATCTTGTGCCTGCGGTGGTGGCTGCAGATGAAGCAGGGATTTTTCGTTGCCCTGGGATCGAACGCCATCTCCGCGATGGCGGTATGGACGATGCGGAAAGGAGCGCCCGAATCGCGCAGGAGCGCCTCCACTTTTTCCGCGGCGCCGGGGCTGAATCCCAGATCCACATACCCCGCAACCAGGAAGAAATCAGTGCGCTGATGCTCCCGGTACTCCTGCAGCAGCCGCAGCAGGGCCAGGCTGTCGGCACCGCCGGAAACACAGACAAGCACCCGGTCCCCTTCTTCGATCATCTGAAAATCGCGGATCGCCTTGCCCATAGCCCGCTGCACGGTGCGTACTACGCCCGGCACGGCAGTTCTCCCTCGCTCGCGGCGAGGATGCCGAGGATGGCGGGGGTGATATGCTCGATGGAGGTGATCGTATCCGCGCAGGCTGTGCCCGGCCCCCAGATCATCACCGGCACCGGATTACGAGTGTGGGGTTTCTGCGACAGATCCTCGATATTGCCGTGATCGCTGGTGACGATCACCGTATGCCGCGACAGGTCGGTCCGCTCCAGCAGCCGGTCCAGCAGCAGATCCAGCCCGCGCAGCAGCTCCAGCGCCCTCTCCATATCCCGGGCGTGGGCCGCCTTGTCGGTGAGAAAATATTCGTAGAGCACCAGGTCGTAGGTGTGCAGGGAGTCTGCGAGCACCTCTCCGGCCCGTTCGGGCGTGAACCGGGGCACATCGAACCCCCTCCGGATCAATCCTTCGTTGGTGTAATCGTGATACACCGTTTTCCCCCTGGCGACGCTGTCGACATTGAAGAACGGCAGATTCGCGGACAGTGCGGAACAGGTGCTGGCGGACATTTTCCACTGCAGCCCCGGCGGCAGCTCGAAAAACAGCGGCCGGAAGGTGTTGATGAACACCGGCTTCAGGCCCCTCTCCTTCACCCGCAGCAGCAGCGAATGCTCCTTTAGAAGCGTCCGCAGGGACTCGTTGGGGAACCCCGGGAGATGTCTGCCGATATGGGCGGCAGCGTTGATACCGGTAAAGAGCGTGACCTGGCCGGTGGCGCTCTGCGGCAGCCCGGGCACACCGAGATTCGCATCCGCGGCAACCAGCACACCCTCTCTTTCCAGGGGGCCATTCAGGCTTTTATCGCTGATGCTGAAATATTTCATACCGGAAACGGCGCAGGGATTGATTTCCGGATCATCGGGGCCGATGCCCAGCCCGTCGATAAAGAAGAGCAGGACGCTCATCAATACCCCAGCCGTTTCATCATACGCGGATCACGGCGCCATTTTTTCCCGACCTTGACGTTCAGATCCAGGAAGACCGGCCGGTCCAGCATCTCCTCGATATCCTGGCGGGCCGACTGCCCCAGCCGCTTGAGCGCCCGCCCGTTCTTGCCGATGAGGATCGCTTTCTGGGAACTGCGTTCAACATAGACATCGGCGTTGATATAGTCCTTTCTGCCCGGCCGCTCCTTGAACTCTTCGATGATCACCGCGGTGGCATAGGGAATCTCCTGTCCGTACTGAAGAAATATCTTTTCCCGTATCAGCTCGGACACGAAGAACCGTTCCGGCTCATCGGTGATCATGTCGGGGGGATAGAACGGCTCCCCCGCGGGCATGTGCGTGATCACGGTCCGCTGGAGTGCTTCGATGCCGTCACGCTTCAACGCCGATATGGGAATGATCTCGCGGTAAAGCCCCTGTTCATGAAGCTGCTGCATCAGCGGCAGCAGTGTCCTGCGGTCCACCAGATCGATCTTGTTGATCACCAGCAGTACCGGCAGTCCCGTCTGCGTTACCGCCTCGATCACCCGCTCATCATCGGCGTTGATGCCGGTCGCCTCCAGCAGCAGCAGAACGATGTCCGCCTCTCCGAACGCCGAGACCGCGGTCTTTGCCATCGCCTCCTGCAGCAGGTACTGCGGTTCCATCAGTCCGGGCGTGTCCATGAGGATCACCTGGTGATCCGGGCCGTTCATGATCCCGAGAATGCGGTGCCGGGTGGTCTGCGGCCGGGGAGACACGATCGCCAGTTTCTGATTGAGGAAACAGTTCATCAGCGAAGACTTCCCGACATTGGGCCGTCCGGCCAGAGCCGCGTAGCCCACCTTATACACGGGGGTTTCATTCATCAGTAGATTCTCCTGACCCTGCTGCCTTGATAGTAGTGTTTGAGAATTCCCTCATACCCCACTCCCCGCAGGGCCAGGCCCGCGGCGCCTGTCTGGCACATACCGACACCGTGGCCGAAGCCCGCTCCGACGAGAACGAATGCTTCAGGCGCCCCGTTACTGCGTCCCCGTTCCCGTACATAAAAACAGCTGCTGTAGAGCGTCGATCTCGAAAGGGCCTTGCGAATCTGCAGTTCTCCCTTGATGATATACGAGCCGCTGCTTCCTTCTATCTTGAGACTGGTGATCCGGCCCGACTCGCCCCGGGCCAGGGGAACGATCTTTCTGATATCTCCGACGGACTTGGCGGCATATGATTCAAGACTGTTTCGCAGGTCTTTCTGGGTCAGTGTCGTCTCCCAGCGGAAATATTTCTTCGTATATTCCATATCGGGCAGAATCTTACCCCGGGTTGTATTGCAGGCGCAGTTGGGATTGGCGTCGATCCAGCGGACGGCGTTGCCCTCTCTGGTCAGACTGCCGTAACGCGTAAGACTGCGGCCGCCGTCATACACGCCGGTCAGATAGGGCTTGCCGTCACCCCCCCAGGCATGTTCCGCGTTCTCGGTGTGGCCGCCGCAGACCGCCGAATAAACGGCATCGATGACAGCACCGTCGTGCATCAGCACCCGCCCCCGGGTTTCCTGCACCGCGCGGTCCGTGGAGACGGCACGCTTTGAAAGCCCGGAATAGACCTGGCAATGCACATCGGCACAGATATCGAAGGGATCGTCGAGGTGCGCCTTTCCGAGTTTTGCCAGCACTTCGCTGCGGGCGGCCACCGCCTGGGCCTTGAGCGCCTCGAGGGGAAAGCCCTTCGGCATTTCCGAGGGTACCACTCCCATGAGATATTCCTCAAGCTCGATGCGGTTAATGACCGAAAATGTGCCGTTGTCATCGATCTCGAGGATAATCTCTCCCCCGTACCGTCGCTCTTCCCGGTTCTCCCAGTGATACCCCACACCGACGGGGATGTCCCTGATCGTGACGACCCCGCCCTGAATCCCCGCCTGCCGCAGGGACCGGTATTCGTCTCCCGATTCGACGTCGGTCACCGTTATGGTGCCGCCGGCTTCCGTCACCGGATAGCGGATAATGAATGTCTCGAGCTGATCACTGATCGCATTCTGGTAGTTTTTGGCCGCTTCGACGGAAACGAACCTGCGCTTGATGCATACCCGGTAGAGCGTGCCGTTCCCGACGTCAGCGCCGCCGATCTTCCTTTTCCCGCCGTTTTCATAGATAAATGTTTCGAAGCCCAGGGCCTGGAAATCCGCCGCCTTGATCTCGGCTCGTTCCCTGCTGCTCATCGAAGCGGCGACCAGAAGGTAGATATACTCACCCGGCGCAGGATCGACAATGACGGCTTTCCAGGTCCGGTTCCGCGGAAGTGAGGCGATAACGGCACCGTCGTGACTCACCAGCCTGCATGAGCCGCCGGTCGTGAACGTAATGGAACCGGCGCCCTTGATCAGTCCGACATCGATTATCGGCATTGTTCCGGCCGAACGAGCCGCCGCCGGTATTCCGGCTGCCGGTTCCGGAGTCCGGAAGGAATTGACCGAACAGCCGGAGACGATACCCAGGAGAATAAACGCCGGGATATAATATGTACGCATATACATCCTTCCCTTGCAACAGAAATAAGTCTAAAAAATATATGACGGTTAGGCAAGAAATGCAAGGATAAAACCCGGCACTCTCCATCGGGACGGCCGCATCACAATAAAAAACGGCAATTCCCGCCAGGGAATTGCCGTTGCCGTTCGTCGCCTTCAGCGAAAACCGGTCCGGCCGGGCTATTTGACGAGCATCACTTTATGTGCGTTCCTGGAGCCGCCGCTCTCCATGTATACGATATACAGCCCTGACTCCACTTTCCGTCCGCTGCTGTCCCGGCCGTCCCAGACGACTGTCTGCGTGCCCTGGCCTGCACGGCCGTCTAACAGTGTTGTCACCAGCTGTCCCCTGATATTGTAAATGCTTATACTGACTTGCGCTTCCGCGGGCAGCCGGTAGCGGATCGTGGTGGTGAGGTTGAAAGGATTTGGATAATTCCCCGCCAGAGCGGGCCGCTCGGGCAGAGGCTCCGGGGGTGCTTCTATCAGCGGCAGCAGCAGCGGCGGTCTGTTATACCCGGAGACAAACAGCCGGGTGCCGGCGCTATCCATCGCTGCGGGTGTCAGCTGCAGCAGGGCCATACCGCTGCCGTCGGTCACGGCGGTCGCCAGCAGCGTGCTGTCCTGCACGATCGCGCAGGTGTATCCCTCCAGCGGCCTCCCCGAGGACAGCAGCTGCAGCTGTGCCAGCCCCTGTGCTTCATCGAGCGATACAAGATACTCGTTGTCAATGGCCATCGGTTCGTCGGTCCAAACCGGCATGGCGGGATCACCGAGCACGTTGCAGGCGTAAAAGCACCAGCGCAGCGCTCCATCTTCATGCTGGTTCGGCGCATTCACCCAGGGAGCCGACCGCACCTTTGAAAGCAGATGGGCCTCACCGATGGTGGTGATGTGATCCCCGTACAGGGCACTGACGAATTCCCGGTTGAGGTGAAGTGACGGGCCCTCGGTCTGTCCCTCATTGAACCAGCCGAAGCGGGAATTGCCGATATAGGAAACGGCAAAATGCTCCAGCGTCAGCATTCGCTCGCCGATACAGTCGTTGGCATCGAAGCCCCCCGAATTGCATCCGTGAGAATAGATATTGAGATAGTTGTGGGTGACACCGTCGATCGCCGCAAAGTTCTCCTCCCTGATATCGTAGGTCGACAATCGCATGTTAAAGTTGTAATTTGAATGCCCTGAATGATACAGGTAGGAATGGCCGCGGCTGATCTCATCGATCAGAAGGCCGGCGGACCAGGTCCCGTCTTGCCGGTCATAGAGCGTGCTGATATCATGATCTTCGGGGATCCCTGTTGTCGTGTACCCGTTGTCACTGCGGGTACCCACAAGCAGCTCCAGATAATCGGCGCCCCAGGAAAGCGGATCATCCCACGCTTTTTCACCGACCAGCAGCGGGTCTCGAAGTTCTCCGGAGACCGGCTGCGACTGATACATGAACAGTTTATGCAGCATCCGTTCCAGGTCGGTGGCGGTGCTGAACGGCAGCCTCCCCACCGATACATCGGGAAGGAGATCGTCTTCTCCGATCTCGGCCCACAGGCCGTCTCCATCCGTATTCCAGCTGCCGTCGAGGGCCGAATAGTATATATCCGCCGGAATAGAGGAAGAGCTGACACCGCTTCCCGACTGTACATAGCAGTAAAACCTGCGTGACGGGATGATCTCCTCATCCCCCGCGAGCAGGACATGTTCGATGCCGTGCGCGGTGTATTCCTGAATGATAAAGTTCCTGATCCGCTCCTGCCTGTCATCCCCCTGGGCCTCGGCCTCAATGTCACCGAGACCGGCCACTTGGCCGCGCAGGCCGCGCCGGGCGTACCGGCTGAGCAGCTCCGAAAAGGCGTCGGTATAATCGTCACCGGTGATCACCAGCACCTCATAATCCCCGGCATCAGACACCCTGTCGGGGTACATGTCAAGATCCGCCGCATTTTGGGCAGCAAGGGTGAGGCGATGCCGCCGGAGCGGTGAGAGCTCGGCCGGAAGTCGTGCCGGCACCGGGGCCGGACCGGTCTCGATGGTTACCGTCATCCTGGAATACCAGGCGAGGCTGCCCCGGGCGGGATTGTACTGTACCGGCGTGAAAGCCGACAGCGCCACGGGGACACCATTCATGTATCCGGTGGAGAAGGCGGTCCCGTTACCGGCTGTGTACAGGGCATCCCCGGCATACACGGCCTTGTTCAGCATAAACGTTCCTGGATCCTGGTCGGAAAACCTTCGGGCCGGCTGTGCGGGAGCAAGCGTAAAGACACCGGAAAAAGTCCTCAGACCTTCTCCCGTGACACTGATCGACACCACCTCTTCACCCGGCGGCAGCACAAGCAGAACCGACTGGTAGGGAAGCAGCGGCTCGCCGGGTATGCCTTTCTGAACCGTACCGGGCAGCGAGATCGTCTGATACCCGCCGGCGGCGTGAATGCGGGGCGGAGAAAATTCATATGTTTTTTTTATTGTCTCTGCCTGCACTGCGGCAGCGGCAAAAACGAGAGTGATCATTGCTGTATAACGGCGCATACAGGGTTTTCCGTTCAGTTATTTCTTTTTTCAGTCAACAAGATACACATTTCAACGCACCGCGACAATAGAAAATTTTCGGTGCGGGTCGAATGTGCTCCCTCACTTAATACGGACCGCGGAAGGAGTTACCCTGTTTTTACGCGACGGCCCTCACGAACAAGGGGCCGCATGCGTGCTCACGATGCGGCCCCTTCCCCGGAAAAAACCGGTGCGGTGCTATTCATATCTCAGGGCATCAGCGGGACGTGCCGTTGCCGCCCGCCATGCGATCATCGTGACAATTGTCAGTTCGATACCGAGGACAATGGCCACGCCCTGAAGAAAGAGCAGCGGAGACAGATCCGTACGGTAGGCAAATCCCTGCAGCCAGGCGCCGGCAATATACCGGGCCAGGGGCAGCGCGGCGGCCATGGCGACGAGCAGCAGCAGGGAATACTCTTTGATCAGCAGCAGCAGGAGCCGCGGGATCGTCGCTCCCAGGGTCCTGCGGATGCTGATCTCCCTGGTGCGCTTTTTTGCCGAGAGGATCATGAGACCGACCAGTCCCAGGGATGCGATGATAATGGCGATCGCCGCCGCATACCTGAAGATCGCTCCCGTTTTCTTCTCCTCACGATAGGCCGTGAGTATTTTTTCCGATACGAGTTGAGCGGTGAAGACACCCTCGGGCGCGAAGGACTCCCAGGTGCGCTGGATATATTCGAGCACCCGCGTTCCGGACCCGGGACGGATTCTCACCACCATTTCATGGCAGAGCTCCGGCGCGTAATAAAATATATAGGGTCGCAGCTCGGCGTAGAGTGACTCGACATGAAAATCGGGAACCAGGCCGATGATGGAGAGATCCCGCTCGAACCAGGTATTGAACAGCCGTTCGGTTGTCGGGGGTTCGATTCCCAGCATGCGGGCCGCGCTTGCATTGAGAATGACGGTGTTGCCCGCATCAGCGGTCCGCTCCCGGGAGAAATCCCGGCCGGCGATCACGGGCACCTCGAGGGCGCTGAAAAAACCGGGGGTGACATGGATAACCGGGATGGTGAACTGCTGAGTGTCACCGTTTCTGGTCATGGTAAAGGGGACCGAAATGTTGATCTCCCTGCCAAGGCTGAATTCAGCGGCCGCGGCTTCGATTATATCCGGATGTTCCAGCAGCCGTTCCCGTAATATCTCTTTCCTCTCCCCGGCATCGCCGAGATGAAAATAGACCAGATTGTCACGGTTGTAATTGAGGTCCTTGTTCTCGAGATAGATCATCTGGCGGGAAATGACCAGGGTATATATGATAAAAACCAGGGTTACCGAAAACTGGATGACGATCAGGATCTTCTTCAGCATAAACCTGCTCGTTCCGGCGACAGCCTGCCGGCGAATGACAGCCGCCGGGTGAAAGGCCGAGAGAATGAGAGCGGGATACCCCCCGGCGACAACACCGAAACCGGTGATCAGCAGCAGTACGAAGAGAACGAAAGACCAGTCACTCAGGGCGGGGAATATCAGGTGCAGGTCAAAAAACCGGTTTATTCGCGGCAGTAAAGAATAGACAAGGAGCAGTCCGGCCAGAAGCGACACGGTAATAATCAGAAACGATTCGGTAAAGAACTGTTTCATGATCGCGGCCCGGTTTGCACCCGCTGTCTTGCGTATACCGATCTCTCTGGCGCGGCCGAACGAGCCGGTCATCATAAAATTGGTGAAGTTCACTCCGGCGATAATCATCATAATCACGCCGACAATGCTGAAATAATATATATACCGGGGATCACTCGTTTTCATGGCGTCGAGAAGGTATCCGGTAGTGAGGTGGATCCGGCTCAACGGCTGCAGAAACAGCCTGTTCCGGGTTTTGTACCGTTCCGTAAAATGGGAATTGACACATCCGTCCAGAGCGGCTGTCAGCGGTTCCGGGCCTGCGTCCGGCGCAGCGAGAAGAAATACCATGCAGGTGTAGCTGCCGGTACGCACATCGTCCTCTCCGTACATGGTCGCCAGGTAATCGATGGATGTCAGGAGATCGAACCGCAGGCTGGAATTGAACGGAACCTCCCTGCTGACTCCGGTCACGGTCAGGTCATGCGAGCCGTTGACGCGGATGCGTTTTCCCAGGGGATCGGTACCGCCGAACAGCGCTTCCGCGAGGCTGCGGCTGATCACCGCTGATCCCGGCCGGGTCAGCGCCGTACCGCTGTCCCCCCGATAGAGGGGAAATGAAAACACATCAAAAAATTGCGGATCGACGGCCAGCATGGTCTTTTTCAATTTTCGCCCTTCGTAACTGACCGCTCTCTCCCCTGTCCGCGCAACCCGGACATACGTTTCCACCAGGGAAGATGTCTCCTTCATGAGCGGACCGATGCGGGCGGTTGTGACGGCATAGAGTGTATTGCCCCGTGAACTCCGTATCTCGTTGGCGATACGGTAGATCCGGGGTCCCTCGCTGTGGAACGAGTCGAATGAAAGCTGCTGCTGCACGAAGAGATAGATTGCCGCCGCGCAGGCAATGCCGAGAGAAAGGCTGCTGATATTGAAAAGAGCGTTGACCCTTTTTTTAAGAATCGCGCGCAATGCCGCTTTCAGATAGTGGAGAAACAGGTCCATGAAACACTCCTTTTTTTCACACGGGGCGCACAAAGCACCATTTCATATCTCACGCGCACAGGAATGCAATTTACGTACCACCATTGTTTTCATTGATAGTACACACAAACAGGGGATCCAGGCGCCTGCCCGCTTGTCCGGTGATATAACAGATGCTGTTCGAAAATGAACAGAACGGCGGATACGGGTGAACAGAGACCGATGCTGACGTTCGCCACGCAGACCGGGATCTCCGCGTGTGAGGCAGGGTTATCTTCGCAGATCGATACAGGCGAGTTCGCCGTGGGAATTCCGGACGTACACCAGACCGTTGCAGAGCACAGGTGCGGTCCAGCAGGCCAGCGGCTGATCCTCACCCCCTCCGGTAAGGTTCCGCATGTTCAGGACCTTCGCTTTCGAGAGCACGAAGAATCTTCCGGGCGAAGCGTCGGCGATGGTAAGATGTCCGTCTGTCTCAATAAGGAGGAGTTTTCCGTCAGCGAGAGACAATCCGGCCCAGTCGGCGAGTTTTCTTTCCCAGCGCACCTCCCCGGCCTGAGGGTCAAAACATTCCAGAATATGGGTGCGCTTGTCCCAGGTGATGCCATAGAGACAGCCGTTGTAAAACAGAGGGCTGACAAAATTGACATTCATCCGTTGGACCTGCCAGGACCGGTACACGCTGCCGTCATCCGGGTTCAGGAGCACCCGGGACCGTTCATTGCCGGGCTTCCCGCCGAACAGATATACATGTCCATCCGCCAGGACCGGATCCGCATCTCCATAGGGCCAGCGATACTCCCAGAGTATGGCGCCGTCGGCAACAGCAACGGCATAGAGCGTATATTCTGTATTGAGCAGCACCGCATCTTGCCCGTTGACGGCCGCCCGGACCGGCGTCGCCAGACCCCAGGACGGCAGCCCGCTCTTCCAGATCACCTCTCCCGTGGTTTTGTCCAGGGCGAGGCCGCTGCTTCCCGCATTGATGATCAGCCGGTCTTCCAGAACAAGGGGTGACGCACTGTACCCCCATTTGCTCGCTCCTGCCACCCCCTCGTCGACAAGCTGCCTCTGCCAGCGTACGGAGCCGTCCTGAACACTGCAGCAGAAAACATCCCCTTTCGCCCCCAGTGTATACACATAATCGCCATCCACCGCCGGAGTCGCCCGGGGACCGGTCTGGGCCATCGGTTCAGCTGCATAGCTCCGCTCCCAGAGGATCGCTCCGGAAACAGCGTCAAGACAGTAGATCACTTCCTCGTAATCGCGCTGCCCGGATCCGCCTGCCCGGCTTCCCTGTGTATACAGGCGTCCGTCTCTGACGGCAACCGCAGAATGCCCCTGCCCCAGGGACACGCTCCAGAGAACAGGATCTTTCGCGCGCAGCGCTCCCGCATTCCAATTCGTCTCCCGGGAGATGCCGTCCCCCGCGCTCCCCCTCCAGCAGGGCCAGTCGCCGCCGGTCTGACCGATCAATGACCGGGATGCCGTGAATGAAACCAGCAGCGAAAAGATGCACATGAGTACCGGCCTGAATGGTAGTTGATCTGTCATGTATTGCTCCTCTGTTGTCCCCTGGTGAGTCAGGACACTGTTTCAGCGTTTATAAACACAAATGCTATTCATAGGAAAGGACATCCACCGGATTCCTGCGGGCGGCCTGTATCGCGAGAATACTCACCGTGCCCGCGGCAATCAGCAGCGTCAGCAGACCGCCGGCCATGAACGTCCAGACATCAAGCGTAATATGATACGAATAGTTCTGCAGATATCTGCCGAGAAAATAGTAAACGGCGGGCCATGCCAGCACATTCGCGAACAGGACGATGCCGAGAAACCGTTTGTTGATCATGGCCGTGATTGTGAAGATCGATGCACCCAGCACCTTCCTGATCCCGATTTCCTTGATGCGGGCCGAAACCGTGTGCATGGTCAGACTGAACAGCCCGGCACAGGCGATAATAATCGCGAAGATCGAGGCCCAGGTCACCATGGTTCCCCAGTGTGCCTCCCTCTCGTACTGGCGGGCAACCTGCTCTTCCAGAAAAGTGTACTGAAAGGGTACAAACGGCTGCAGCCGTCTGAATTCCCGCTCCAGGATGTCAAGCACGGGGGAAACGGGGCCGGTACATGTCACATAGACATACGCGTATGGATTGCCCCGGTTATACATAATGCAGGCGGGACCGATTTTCTCCGCCAGCGATTGATAGTGAAAATCCCGGACCACTCCCTGAACAACTGCATCGGCAAACCGCTCATCCTCCAGATAATCGCGAAGCATCGTTCCCACGGGATGGGAGATGTCAAGCTCTTTGACAAACGCCTCATTCACAATCACCCCGTGCGGAAGGGTTGCGGCGGATGCGGCACTGAACGGCACCCCCGCGACGACCGTCAGTCCGAGTATCTCGATGTATGAATAATCGACGGCGTTGATGTGAAGACGAAACGGCCTGTTATTCCTGCGTTCCGGATCGTATAAGGTCATCCATGAATCGGTCAGCGGATACTCGGCTCCCGCCACCAGCTCGATCTCGCTGCTGGATTGAAGCCGGCTTTTGTACGCCTCGTAAAAGGATCTGTTTCTCTCCGTATCATCGGTGACATCTCCGATATCGATTCGAATGGTCCTGCTCTTCTCAAAACCAAGATCTTTTCGCAGAAGAAACTGATGCTGTCTGAAAAGGAATATCGTCCCGATAATGAGAAAAATAGCGATGGTGAACTGCAGGAGGATAAGCAGTCTGCCGAAAATAGCGCGTCCTGCGACGGGAGCACTCTTCCGTACCAGATCGATCGAAGAGACCCTGGCCGCGACGAGTGCGGGGTAGAGGCCGGCAATCAGCGCTACACCCAGCACTACGGGCGGCAGCAGCCAGATGGTGCGTAGTGTTCCTGAAAGATCGAAACTGAGTGCGCTTCCCGTGAGCAGGGAAAACCGGGGCAGCGCGGCGGATGCGAGAACCAGGCCCGTGCCCAGGGCAATGAGCGAAACGAATACCGTCTCAAACACGAACTGAATGATAATTTCCCTCCTGGATGCTCCGAGCACTTTCCGTATCCCCACCTCCTTCAGCCGGCCGTTCAGCGCGCTCAGGGAAATAGTGGCATAATTCACGCAGGCGATACACATGATGAGTGCGCCCAGACCGGCGAGGAGGTAGGAATAGATGATATTCCCCTTATTCGCCAGGGCCCGGTACATGGCGTCGTTTCGCAGATGAAATTTTCTCAGCGGATGCAGACTGTAGCTTCCCCTGCCGTTCAGGTGACGATACAGCTCCGACAGTTCCGGATCGATTGTCCCGGGAAATTTCGCTGCCAGCGCTTCCTTCGCATCCGGACTCCTTAGTTTCAGAAAAGTCGGCAGCGTCAGATCGGTACCGGAGAGAGATTCAGGGTACAGGGCGGCAAGCGGGATGAGAAAATCGAAACGTATACTGGAATTTTCCGGTACCGGCGCGGTGATCCCGCTGATGGTGCACCGGAGCTGCCGGTCATCGATCACCAGGGAGACTGTTTCTCCTACAGGATCCCTGTCTCCGAAAAGCCGCTTCGCCGCTTCCGAGGACAGGATAAGATCCGATCGATCGCCGAGCGCATTGACACTGCCGCCGCGGATCAGCGGAAAAGAAAACACCCTGAAGAATGACGGTTCGGTCGAGAGGCCCGTCAGCCGCAGAGGCCCGCTTTCCACGGTGATGAAACACTCCTCCGGCTGCACCCGCACCGCGTCCGTCACCTCGGGGAATTCTGCGGTCATTCTCGGCCCGAGAGAGGCCGGGGGGGGATTGCCCAGGGCGAATTTTCCGCAGTCGACAGTGCCCTCCATATAGAACAGCCTGTCGATTCCGGCATGAAACGAATCAAAGGTCACTTCATGCTTCACGAAGATGAACACCAGCAGACCGGCTGCGTAGGCGGCCGCGAGTCCGGAAACGGTAATAATGGTATTGGTCTTATGCCTCAGAAGATGCCTGATCGTGAAGAGGACATGGTTGATGATCATTGTCAGCTCCGATGAATCATTCATATACCGCGAGACAGAACCGCCGCAACAGCCGGTTCTCACTTTGACTGTAACCCGGCAATAAGCATACCATGTTTGTTTTTACTGAATTTAGGGATTTTAATTCCGGCCGGATACCAAAGAATTGTCCGCTCGCGTAACAGCGGCTGTGCGTATTCGGACAAAAAACGGCGGCGCTGATGCAATCCGCCGGGTGAAGACGGGAGGATGACGGCGGCAAGTGTCAGTCGATGCCGTATTTCTGCATCTTGTTGAACAGCGTCTTGCGGCTTATTCCCAGGGTCTCGGCGGCTTTCGTGCGGCTGCCGTCGTGCTCTTCCAGCGCCGCCAGGATCATGTTCCGCTCCACTTCATCGGTGATCTTTTTCACCTTGTCTTCGAGGTTCCGGCCGCCGCTTTCTCCACTGTCGTCGACCACCGGATACCCCTGTATGCGCAGGGGGAGATGGCGCGGCAGAACGGCGCCCTCACGACACATGATCAGGGCGCTCTGAATCGCGTTCTGCAGTTCCCTGACATTGCCGGGCCAGTCGTACATTTTCAGACGCTGTACCGCCTGCTGGGAGATCCCGGTGACATTGGGGGCGGTGCTCTGCCGGTATTTATCGATGAAGTGATCCACCAGCAGGGGGATATCCTCCATGCGTTCCCGCAGGGGCGGAATTGGAATGAAAAAGACGTTGAGGCGAAAATAGAGATCCTGTCTGAATGCCCCTGCTTCCACCGCTTTACCCAGATCTTTATTGGTGGCGGCGATGATACGAATATCCACCGGTATTTCCCGGTCGCCGCCCACGCGGACGATCTGCCGCTCTTCGATGGCCCGCAGCAGTTTCACCTGATCATCGAGCGACAGCTCGCCCACTTCATCGAGAAACAGGGTGCCTCCGTCCGCCTGCTCGAAACAGCCGATCCTGCGTTCTTTCGCGTCGGTGAAGGCGCCCTTTTCGTGTCCGAAAAGCCGGCTCTCCACCAGGTTCGGCGGTATGGCGCCGCAGTTGAGGGCAACGAACGGTTTCCCGTTTCTGGCGCTGGCCTGATGGATCGCGCGCACGATCAGTTCCTTGCCGGTCCCGCTTTCTCCCTGCACCAGCACCGTCGCATCGGTCGCCGCCACCCGTTCCATATGTTCAAAAACGGTGCGGATATGGCTGCTCTGGCCCACGATACGTTTAAACTCGTACTTCTCCTTCAGCTGATCCTTCAAATGCAGAATTTCCTTCTGCATGTTCAGATGTTCTTCCGCCCGCCGCAGCGTCATGATCAGGGCGTCATTGTCAAAGGGTTTGGTGATGTAGTCGTACGCACCCTTTTTCATCGCCTCCACCGCGGATGAAATTGATCCGTAGGCGGTGATCAGAATAACGATCACATCCGGGAAGTGATCGATGATGCGGGCCATGGCCTCGATTCCCGAGATCCCCGGCAGGTTCAGGTCCATGAGCACGATATCGGGCTGAAGCTGCTGTGCCGTATCAACGCCTTTTTCCCCGGTGTTCACCGCCGTCACATCATATCCCTCTTCTTCCAGAATCCGGGAAAGTATTTTGGTTATTTTTACTTCATCGTCGACGATGAGCAGCTTTTTTTTCATTGATCCCTATTCCCGCTTTGATTGTCACAAGGCCAGACGGTGTCCCGGAAGCAGCACCGACACGGTCGTTCCCGAATGCTCCCCGCCGCAGATACTGTTGATCTCGATCTCGCCGTCATGCCGCTGCACGATACCGTAACAGATGGAAAGTCCCAGCCCGGTGCCTTCCTTTTTCGTGGTAAAAAAGGGATCGAAAATCTGATCGAGCTTGTCATCGGGAATACCGGGACCGTTGTCACGGAAACGGATGCGGCAGTATTCCCGGTCCGGCTGCTTTTCGCTCCTCGCCCTGTCAAGCATGATGCCGATATGTCCGCCGTTCTCCAGGGCCTGAATGGCATTGAGGATGATATTGAGAAACACCTGCTTGATCTGCGAAGGATCGGCATCAACGAGGCCCTCGGCCTCCTCCTGCCTGAATTCGATGGTAACCCCGTTCTTCCGGGCGGTGGAAGCGATGAGTTTCTCAACCTGCTGAATCAGCCGCACCAGGTCGATCTCCTCTTTCTGCAGCTTTGCCGGTTTGGCGAAAGAGAGCATTCCCTGGATGATCTCATCGATCCGATCGACTTCACTGAGCACTTCCGTGAGCATTTCGGACTGTTCGGGATCGGTCTGCTTCTTGTGCAGGTACTGGATGGTGCTTCGCATGGATGTGAGGGGATTCCTGATCTCATGGGCCGCTCCGGCGGCGATCTGTCCGATCGAGGCGAGGCGGTCGGCGCGGAACATCTTTCGCAGCCGGCTCTTCTGCTCCTTGTAGAGCATGGCGTTCTCGAACGCCAGGGCCGACTGGCTGAGCAGGGTGGTGAGCAGCTCCCGTTCTTCCCGGGTGAAGGGTTCGCCCGCCTGTTTGCCGCCCAGCAGCACCATGCCGTTGACATGATTCATGACGATGAGCGGGACGATAATTTCGATCCCCAGACCGGCGATCAGCTGCTGCTCCCGGTCCGAGAAAAAACTGACGACACCCGGTTCTTCCGGCACAACCAGCGTCGTCTCATTGACGGTAAGCCATTGCACCAGCTTGTCTTCCGCATAAAAGACCGCCCGCTCCGCGGGTATCCGTTCGCCGCCCCGGTAGTCCGCCAGGGTGAACCGATTGGTCTCCGGGTCACGCAGAAGAATGGCGACCCGGGAAACCGCCGCAATTTCATACAGCTTCCCCACGAGATTTTCGAGCAGCTGGTCGAGATCGACGATCAGTGTCAGACTTCTGGAAAACTCCGTGAGCGCCCGTTTGAAGTCGGGACCGCCCGGCCGGGTCCAAAGCCGTCTCAGCTGTCTCATGATACGCTTCTGTGTCATAGCTGTATTATATTAAATTCACCTGAGAAAAACAAATCGAAAGTCGATACGATCCCCGCGGGGTTCCGGGCTGGCCGCGGCTATCGCACATCACATCTGAGCATGGCAATGAAGGCGCAGCCGGCGAGCAGGAGATTCCAGATGAGCAATCCGGCGATATCGAGAAGCGCGTTCCGGATATCGGCAAGCAGCACCTGCGGCCGCTCCCGGAAGCGGGGAAAATCCGATTTATCGCCGGTGTATTCTTCTGCCCGGGGGGATTCGATAGTAAACGGTTCGCCCTTGAATTCAGTGCTCATGCCAAAGGAGTAGACCGACGTTGTGATCAGTTTCCCGGTTTTCCGCAGGATATAGTCGTCATAGACCGCGGAATAGCGCTGGATCTCCTGCATGAACCTGTCCTGCCGCAGCGGTCCGCTGTCCGCCAGGCTCTCCGCGGCGAACTGAAACAGTGACACCGGGGAAATGCGGGAGACCAGACGCGTCATCCTGTTTCTTTCGCGCACCGCGTTACGGTATTCCGAAAAATGATTTCTCAGCAGCTCCTGCCCTGCCATGAACGCCTTATCGGTCTCGGCGAGAATTTCCTCTTTCGTGGTGAATTCACCTTTTTCACTCCTGGACAGGATATCCTGGATCCGATCCCAGATATCCTTCTGGATCATGGGGCCGGTCTTCTGCGCCATCTCGAACTCACCGGGAATGGATGAAATATACCCGGAGACGATCGCCGCCATACCGGGAACGATTGACGTGAAGCAGAGCCAGCATGAAAGCAGCGTCAGCAGCACCACCGACGATTTTGTGATCAGCGCGGACAATGTCAGTCCAAGGAGGATGAATATCGAAAAATACCCGCTGGAGAGGAGGACAAAAATCAGCAGCCGCGCAACAAGCACCGGACTGAAAAGGGCCGGCATGTAGAGCGTGATGATGATAAGACTGACCAGCATACCCGCTGCCAGGGGCACGAGCAGGGCGAAAAGAATGGATGCATATTTGGCGGCGATGATCCGGGCCCGTCCCAGCGAATTGGACATGATCAGCCGCAGGGTCCCCTGTTCCTTTTCCCCCGAAATACTGCGGTAGGCCAGCAGCAGGGCGAAGAGGCTGAAGACGATCTTGACGATGAACGCCCAGTCCAGATTGGGGACATCCATCATTTTGTAATTTCGTTCACCGCTGCTGTCCGGAGACATGCTTCCCCGCGGCCGCAGTCTTACCTGAAAGGGCTGCGTTCTGAGACCGCCGTCCGCGATGAAAGAAAATAGCCCCGGCGCGCGATGACAGGCGGTCATTACTGTACTGGGGTTGTTATACGTCTCCGTAACCTGCTTATTGTACATGTCCGTCTGTTCCTGAAACGAATCAACGGCAACCCAGGCGCCGACGGCGAAGAGAATAATACTGATTATCATGAGCACAAAGAACTGCAGGCTGTGAATGTGCTCGAGAAACTCCCTGGTGATAATTGTCTTTATCATCTCAGCGGATATCCTTTCTCAGGAATGTGACAAAACCAAGGACAAAGAAAACCACGGAAAACAGAAAGAGAATGAGCAGCTGCGGCAGCATGGCGGATACGCTCTCCCCGACAGACGGGCTGGCATAGGTAAACGGCTCTTGATTGTTCATCTCCTCCCGGTACCGGTTCCTGTCGGTATAGAGCAGTTCCCGGACCTCCCGGTACCGGGAATAGGCCCTTTCGACACCATCCATAAACCGTTCATATTCAATGATATCCGTACCGGCAAACCGCGTCATGGCCGCGTCGAAGAGTACTGCTGGTGATATCAGGGAGAGATCCCTGGCCAGACGCACCTGCCGGGAGAGTTTGTCGGCGAATCGTTTTCTCACCTGATATTCCAGTTCCGTTTTCTGCGCCGCCAGTTCAAAATTCTTCCTCCCGAGCTCACGGTACCGCTCCTCGTTCCCGTGCATGCTGTAATACTCGGTCCGGATTCGTTCGTACTCCTCGCGATACGGTTCGAACACGGACTGTTCCTCCTGCCTGATCTCTTCCGCTGACGGCAGTGTCATGATTTTTTTTGAAAGGATCACGCCGAGATTTGGCACGATCACGATCAGAAAAATCCACACCTGCAGCAGAATCATGAGTGCGGTGGCCGACCGCCTGACAACAGTGGAAACAAAGAGGGTCATCGTATAGAACGCGATGAGATAGAGCAGCGAGACACCGTACATGAGCGCGATTCTCCCCAGGAGGCCGGCAGTCACCGGGACAGCCGGATGGATCATGAGAATGAGTGTCGCGCAGAGCAGCGAGACCGTGACCGCGGCGAAAATGACGATCATCCCCCCGAAAAATTTTCCCAGGAGCACTTTGTCGCGGGGAACACTGTTGGACAGGGCCAATTTGAGTGTTCCCTGCTCCTTCTCTTCGGCGATCGCGTTATAGGCGAGGAAAATGACAATGAGACTGAGCACGACACGGACCGTAAAGGCGAAATCGATGGATGTGAAATCAAAAAAACGGACATCGCTCTGACTGGCGAAGCCCATGTACCCCGATGTTTTCTCGGGAAGATTGTAATAGGTGAATTCGATCCTGCTGCCGAGCTTTTTATCCATGCCCTGGGCCAGTGTGCTGAGCACGAGGGGTGCACGGAAAATCTCGACCTGAAAACTCCGTTCAGCATGTTCGCCGGCGCTCAGATAATCCTGCTGCCGCTGCCGGTAATCACCGATGTTGACCAGCGTGCTGATCACTACCAGGCCGACGGTGAACACCAGCCCGATCAGGAACCGTGATGATTTAAAGTATTCCAGCACTTCCCGTTTGATTATCGCCCCCGTCATATGCCCGTCCTTTTCATCAGTATGCCCGTTATGGTTTCCCGATGGATGAGATCGGATCAGCCGCCGAATTCCCTGAACGCCGCATCGAGATACGATACGGCAGCATCCCGATCGTATCCCGAACGCCGCATCAGTTCCGTGTCGAAATAGACCCCGTCGGCAAAAAATCCCGCCTTCCATTCGTTCCCGCAGAGCCTGTCAAGTATGAACCCCTGAGCCAGCCCGTAGTAGTAGCAGCGGGTGAGTATCCGGTTTTCATCATCCACTGTTTTTATAATTAACAATTCATAATCTATTAACATCACCGCACATCATACCGCTGAAACGAGATATGCCCGGCCGCATAGAGCAGGGCGCAAAAAAGAAACAGAAGCAGAAACGACGGCAGCGACGCCTGCACATTGTCGGCGAGGGAGAGCCGCTTTTCCCTGAACACCGGTACATCGCGCAGCGATAAAGGAATTCGGGAGAGCGACTCATAGGCGGCCGCGTCTTCGGGACTCGCTTCCGTACCAAAACGGTAGAACCAGCGGGTGGGCAGCGGGTAATGGTCATAGAGAAACTGCCGCTGGGTCATCTTAAAATCGACTGCCTGCCGGTAAAATTTTCTGTAGTGATATATCCCTGTTTCAGCCGCCGACTCGATCCCGCTCCGGTACACCGCGGTCGGAGATACAAACGTCCAGGCCCTGGCGGTGAGTACCTGCCGTATCTGCTGGTTCCGGAACTGTTCGATAACCTCCGACCAGGCATCGGCCGCCACGATCGCCCGCTCCAGCGGCTCTCCGGGCGACCAGTGCCCGCTCAGAGAAGCGCCGCTAATACGGGGATTGTCGCGGTTGTAGGACGTGACCGCCTCTTCCCATGCTGTGTTCGCCCGGTCATACACCGTCTCCCGGGTCGGGATTTTCACTACATCGCTGGCGATCATGCCGCCGGTGCTCGGGATCACCACAACCAGCAGCGCCCAGATGAGAAGGCCCGCCACCAGGCTGGTAGACTCACTGGACGACCTGGCGGAAATGAAAAGACCGATGAGGATATAGCAGGACAGATAGAGAAACGTCAGCGCCAGGCTCAGAAGAATACGGGTGATATCAGCGGCCTGCAGCACGATGCCCCCGATAGTGACAATCAGCAGCTGGATCAAGGTGCCGAGGAGTACGGGAATACCGAGGGCGATCAGGGCACCGCTGAATTTGCCTGACATGAGGTGACTGCGGGGAACCGCATGAGCGACAATCAGCCGCAGCGTTCCCTGCTCCTTCTCCCCGCAGAACGCGTCATAGACGAGAATGATCGCCGCAAAACTGAGGATGACCCCGAATATCAGAGCCCAGTCCAGGCCGGCGAAATACCCCAGAAAAATGTTGGAGCGTATTTTCTTATAGGGACCGTAGAGCTTGAAAGCCGAAGGGCTGTAGGCGTTGGGCAGGTTTTTCCCCTGCCCTTCACTGATAAAACCGAGATGATTGGGCGAAGCGTAAATAAAGGGTCCCCGCCAATTGAAAGAGAAGAGCTGAAACAGCGCCGCCGGACGGTCCACGATACGGGACACCGTCTCCATGGTTTCCGCGGTGTTGCGATTGAAATCGGCCGTCTGCTGCCGGTGTTCCTGTAAAAAGAGAAGGCCTCCGGTCGACATGAGTGCGATCAGCAGCAGAAAAGTGATCAGCAGCCTGAGACTTTTTGTGTGATCCATCAATTCCCGGATAATAATCGTCCAGATCATCGCAGGTCCCTCATCGTTCAGCGGACATCGGCCCGCAGGAAGGCCGCCCAGCAGGCGACCGCAAATATGATAGTGAGCAGCAGCAGGATAGCCAGCTCCGGCAGAGCGCTGTAGAGGCTCTCGAACGGTCCCGGAATGGAAAAACTGAACTCCGGCAGGTCCGAAAGGTCCAGCGGCCGGGCCGTTTCATCGGAATAGAGCCTTTCAATAACCGCCTCGACACCCTCTTCCCCCCGGGTGCGCCGGATCTCCTCCAGCGTCGCGGTTGCGGGAAAGGCTTCCGCGGGGTGATAGGTGATCAGCCGGTACCCGGACAATCCGTCGTGGTCGCGCATGTACTGAATCAGCCGCTGCCGGTACTGTTCCGCCTGTTCCAGAAACCGCAGCTGCGCCGAGGCGTCGGTCGCGGCGATAATCGAGGCATACCTGAAAAACACCCAGGCCGGCGACAGCCGCGACAGCTGATTGACAAGCCCTGCTTGTCTGAAGAGCCGCTGGTGGTATTCGTGATGCACTCTATAGATCCGATTTTCGTACTCGATCAGCAGATTATGGCCGAAGACAGACCCCTCGATGAGCCATTCCGCCACTTCCCGGGGTGCGAACCCGAGGTGATAGGCATAAGGGAAACTCCCGGTCATGACGCTGCGGCCCCGAATGACGTTCCAGTCATGCTCCGGCCGCGGGTGGGATTCCGTGTAACGGGCCACCTCCTGCTGCCACTCACTCCGCAGCCTGTCCGCCTGCTCATCGACCACCGACTGGCTTTCAACGGGTCTGAGATAACGGGCAATATAGACAACCGCCGGCGGCAGGATCATCACGAAAGACACCCAGATGAACAGGAGAAAGACCAGGGAGGTGGCGGACCGTTTCATGAGAATTGAAAACAGCACGCCCAGAGCGAAAAAAAGCGACAGAAACAGGACAGCGCCCGGGAAGAGCAGCAGCAGACGCAGCATATCCGCTCCGGCCAGGTGTATTGCGGGATGGAGCAATACCAGGAGCAGAGCGGAAAGAAATCCGGCCAGCAGGGGCACCATGATGCTGGCAAGACCGCCGATGACATTACCGGCAAGGAACACGTGCCGGGGCACCCTGTTGGCCAGCACCATCCTGAGAGTGCCGTTCTCCTTTTCCCCGGACACCACATTGTAGGAAAAGAGCAGCACTGCCAGGCTGAGGACGACCTGGATAATAGTGATCATATCCAGTCCGGCAAAGACGGCAAGCAGGGGGTTGTCCTCCTCGGCGCCGCCGACCATGGCCGGGGCCTCGTTATGCGCCACCGCAACGCTCTTGGCGAGGCGCCGGTCGGCTCCGGCGCTGAACACGCTCATGGGCAGCGGCGCCCGGTCGAGCCTGACCGACAGCATGGCCCAGACGGACACTTCCCGCAGCTGGTCCCGGTGCTCCTGCAGGGCCGTGCGGTACTGCAGCTGCCGCTTGCTGTAATCGTTGATCAGGACCGCGGTGCTCGACACGAAAAGAATTTCTATCAGCACCGCGGCGATTAAAAACCGGGACGTAAGCAGATTGTCGAGAAATCGTCGTTTGATAATCGTGGAAAGCATCATGTGTCTCCAATTGTCCCTGGTCGTTCGGCTGTATTTCCGCGCCCTACCTGACATCGTACCTGATGAAGACAACAAAACTGAGCGCGAACAGAATGACGGTGTACAGCACACACACAAGCACATATATCAGTGCGGCATCGATTCTGTTGCTGATATCAGGGGCCGTCTCCTGGAAGAGCGGCACGCTGCTGAAGGGCACCGGTTTTCGGGTCGTGGATATATCCTCCACCGGATTGTACCAGTGGGGGCTGTCATCGTCAGCCGCGTCCAGATCCTTGAAGTATTGCAGAAGCCTGGCCTGGTAGAGATGCATATCGTCCCAGGTCTTGCGGAATCGGGTATATCCGCCGCCTACCGCCGATTCCGACAGGTACTCAAACAGGCAGATCGGTGATGCCACCGTTGCCATGCGGGTCCTTTCAAACTGCCGGAACATCTCCTGAATGTGCGGCTTTAAAATGCGCTGCCGGGCCTCCATCCGCTTCATCATCAGGTCGGCCCGCAATTCATGCCGCGGATAAAAGGGGTCGCTTCCCCGGTAGGACCAGCTTCCTTCCGGTGCATTATTATTGAGATCATCATACGCCTGATCGACCCTTTCATCCACCGCTTGCGAGGAGACGATGCTGAAGAACCGTTTGGCTGCGAACGTGGCGGAATTGGGGATGATCACCGCAAAGAGAAGCCAGGCCGAGAGGCAGATCAGCAGACTCACATTGGCGCTCCTGGTCATAACTGAAGCCAGCAGACCGATGGCGGCCATGTTCAGAAAGAAAATGAATGCAAAAAGAATGAATCCGACTATCTCCAGAATCAGCCCGGCGGTGAGCACGGTCTGCCCCGAGATCGTAACGACAAGCATGCTGATCAGGATTCCCAGCACAAGCATGATCATGGTGGTCAGCACTGTCGCGACCCACTTCCCGAAGAGCACCGTGCCCCGTGAGAGAGGATTGGAAAGGGTGAGAGAGAGCGTCCCTGCCTCTTTTTCACCGCTCACGCTGTCAAACGTGAACAACAGCACAAGGAACCCCATGATCACGGTGACGATGAAGGTCCAGTTCATCTCCTGGAACTTATTCAAAAACGGATTCGCGCTGCCGCGCTTGTTCATGAACGTCGACACTTCCCAGGCGCTGAATTCAATCACATTGGGCAGATATGTTTCCTTGCAGTCGGCAATGAAACTGTTTTGCCTGGGCTTCATGAGATAGATACGTTTATCCACGGCCAGGCGGCCGACATTACTCTCTGCCTGTTCCCGCATATTCTCACGAAACTGACTCTCAAAATCCGTGTACTGCAGCATTCGATGTTCCTGCCCCTTCAGGGATGATATGGTCCCGATTGCAAAGGCGCTTACGACCACGAGAATACCAATTTGAAAACGGAGATTGAACAGATGATTTTGAATCTCCCGTAAAATGACGGCTTTCAGCATGACATTACCTCACATCATATCGCATAAACGCCAGATAGGCGCCATAAAAAAGTATGACGGTAACCAGGATCAGCGCCAGTGCCCGCACCATGACGGTCTGCATACCGGTGAGAACGGTACGGTGCTCCCACTGAAACCGGGGCACATCATCAAGATTCAGGTAGTCGAAATCATCCGGTTTGATCCCGTGCACATCTCCCTGCCGCAATTTCCCGAAGTAGGCGAATGGATCTGCCTGCCTGCTGCCCCATTCCGTCAGGGCGTTCATGGTTCGGAATTCACCCCCGCTCAATCGATAGATCATCTGATCCGCCGTCATCATGTCCGCTGGTTCAACAGGCGTCACATATCGAAAATCAGTGAAAAGCTCCTGATCGATAAAGTACTGAATAAACGTCTCCCGGTACTGCCGGACCCGCTCCATGAACAGTTCCTGCGATGACGCATCCGCGTAACAGACGGCGTTGGTGATGGCGGTGAACATCCCGGCGGGAGACAGCAGGGCCAGCCGTTCTGAAATATGCCTCTGGTGCTGCAGGCTTTCCCACCAGGACCGCTGATAAGGCCATTTTTTATCTGCGTAATCGATAAACAGGGGAGCGGTGAATGCGGCCTGTTCCCTGACATTTTCGAAATATAACCGGGTGCAGCCGTAATCCTCATACTCCGCATCCCCGCCTGAATAGGACCACATGCTTAGATATAAATCCGGTTCGGGCAGTTGCTTTCGGTGTTCCCGGATCAGATCCGACCGCTCTTTGTGCAGATCGGCGATAACCGCGTCGAGATTGTCCCGGGACTCTGTTTTCACAAAACTGCTGGCGATGAAGGTAGCCGCGTTCGGTATTATAAACACGGTAAGCACCCAGATAAACAGGCAAATGACGAGGCTGGGCACTGATGATTTTCGGCTTGTGGACACGAGCAGCCCGATCATGCTGTAACACATCATGAGAAGCATGCTGGCAATGAACAGCAGCGCCAGCCGCTGCCATTCCAGTCCGCTCAGGGCGATGCGGGGAGAAACAAGAACGATCAGCGCGCTGAGGAGATAACAGAACACGAGGATCGGCAGCAGCGTCAGCAGCACACCGAGCACCTTGCCGGCAAGCAGGGTCGCCCGGGAAAGAGAATTCGAGAGCTGCAGGCGCAGTGTCCCGTCCTCTTTCTCCTTTGTGCAGAGGTCATAGCTGAAAATGAGCGCCAGCAGAGACATCACAATGAGAATGACTCCTGAAAAATCCGTGGAGAAAAATGCGGTGAGCAGCGGGTTATCATGGGTCTGGACCGTGCCTTCGGCAAGCAGCGGCTTTTCTCCCAGCTGAACGCGGACCCGGTGGCCGACCTGATCGCTGATTCCCTTTGAGAAGACGCTCAGGGCTTCGGGCGGCTTAACGATCTCAGGCCGTACTCTCGAATAAACCCGGGTTTCCTGTAACTGTCTCTCGGCCTGAGCCTGTTCCTGCTGAGCAAGCAGCACCCTGTCTCCGTATGCATCGATATTGAGCAGAACACTGAAAGGGATGAGCACCAGACAGAGAAAAAATCCCACGAGAAATTTGGCGGATAATATGTTATCCAGTACATCTCTTTTAGCTATTAACCACATACATCTCTCCTTCGGGCACGCGGACTGAATCAGAAACCGGTCCCTCTCCAGGGGGTTCGCAGCCGCTCCTCGACCCAGGCATTATCGATCGAAAGGCCGAACTGGCTGGACATCATACTGAATTCATACCCGAGGGACAGCACCTGACCATACAGCGCCAGCGCAGCATCCCGTTCACCCCGCTGGTCATGGATCATCCCCTGCCAGCAGAGACCCTGCACCTGTTTGAGCGTGTCGCCGGCCGCTGCACCGCAGGCTGCTGTCCGGACGAAACTGTCAAGGGCCCGGGTAAGATCGCCGCTTTCATAGAGCCGAAGCCCCAGGCCGAACCAGGCGGAGGCATCATGCAGGTTCAGCGTCACCGCATCCTCATAGGGTCGCAGCGCATCCTCGCCCACATCGGTATAGGGAAGCTGCGAGATTCGCGCTATGACATCTTCGCTGTCCGGAGGAACCGGAACCTGCAGCGGCGGCAGCTGATGGTCCGGATCGAGCTGGATGCCTACCGGTTCTGCCGCACTGTAAAATGTCAGGGATGGATCTGCAACCGCCCGGCTGAAAACGGATCTCTGGAAGCTGCTGTCCGCGAATTGCACCTGCACGGGAATTCCCATCCGCAGCGTCCCGTCGCAGGACAGTATGACGGTTGTCTCAAACCCGTCATCGACCGGCCGGCAGACCGAATCCGCTATGGACACGCTCAGATAGGCATCGGACTCGACCCACTGACGGAAAAACCAGCGGAGATTCCGCCCGGAGACGGCTTCCGCAACCTGCCGCAGATCATCCGTATCCATCACTTTCCAGCGGAATTCATCCAGGCATCTTTGCATGACCTTCTGCATGGTTTCCGGACCCAGAACGGATTCGAGGGCGCTTATCACCGCGAACCCCTTGCCGTGTTTTACGGTGTTGTTCCAGTCAAAATCATACCCTTCATAGAGTTCGGCGGGAATATCCAGTGTTGTGTTCTGGTGCTGCATCACTCCGCTGTAGAAATACTGGTTCCTGAACCCGCTGTAAACGGGATAGGAATGACCGATATGGCGCATATACATCTGGTCGGCATAGATGCCGAGCCCGATCCAGAGCCAGGAGGGGTAATCGTCGTCGTACACGCACTCGCCCCAGTAGTGGTGGCACAGCTCGTGGACGGTTATCCACTCCCAGAATCCGGGTTGTCGCCTCCGGTAGTGCTCCATTCCGTGGATTACCGCGATGCCCGGCGCGAAATTGTAGCCCCCCCAGGGGCCGCGGCTGCTGCCGGGAATGACGGTGAGATAGGTGAACGGGAAAAACCCGTACAGTTCCTGAAAGAAGGGGATCGCATCCTGCAGCATCCGGAACGCGGTCTGCGCCACCGTATCGCCCTTCGCAGGATAGATGACCGACACCAGCACGCCTTCGACACTCTCCACGAGTTTTTTCTGGTCTTTTCCCAGATACACCGAGAATTGACGCAGATTGGCCCCGCGATACACACCGGTATCATCCTGGCGCCCGGTAGCCGCGACGGTATAACCGGGCGGACAGTCCAGGCTCACCGCGTACGTTTCCGGCAGCGGTATATCATCCCACCAGAGTTTGGGGTACCAGCAGCCCTGCAGATACATCCGCTCACGATCTCCTTCAATGAACCGCTGTTTGCTGAACCGGACATGCAGCAGCAGCGTTTCGCCGCTCCGCAGCGGCTCAGTGAGGCTGTAAACAACCGGATCCAGGGAAGTACGGCGAAGGGAGAGGGGAGACAGAACCGCATCACCCTGACGGACTTCAAGACGATAACGGTCCGTTTGAGGCCAGTCAAAGGCGATGGCTGCCAGGGGCATCGTACTGCTGTTGACGAGAGTGATGTCGCCGTATCCCTGAATCCGGTCTTTTTCGATATCGATGGTTATATGCAGCCGGTAATCCGCCGGAGGCGGCTGGGCGGGAATGATATACACCGATTCTTGAGGCGCAGCGTGCATCAGGGGCGAACACAGCATCACGATAGACAGTCCAAGAGATAATCGTTTCATTGTTGTATCCCCGGATTCCTGCCTTTTTTACCGGACATCGTATTTGATAAAGGAGGTGATTGCCGCCATAGCGGCGATCAGATAGAAAACAGCGAGCAGAATGAGATCTACTCCCGCATGTGCCCCCTTTTCTGCAAAACCCGGCTCCTGGTAGACAAACCGGGGAATATCGTCAAAGTCGACCTCAGCCTCTGAATAGCCTTCCGGCATCCAGGAACAGATCTGATGGTAACTTTCCGGATCTTCGGCATCCTTCTGTTCGATGAAATTTCTGAACGTTGTCCGGTGTATGCGACCCTGATTGTAAAAATTAACGAATCCGTACAGCCCGGTCCCGGCAAATGACTCGCCGGCATACTTCAGCAGTGAAAAAGGCGATACCCGGGTAAAATTACGGGCGGTATTCACCTGGGCCAGCAGTTCAAGAAACCGTTCATGCCGATATGTATCCCGCATGTTGTCAAGCGTATTGACCAGCTCTGCTCTTTCCTTGAGGTAGGGGAAATCCCTGCCGTCCCAATACCCTCTCGCCTCCGGCACCGGCGCATTCATCCAGATGTCATTCCACGCCGCCCGGATCCTGGCAGTGTATTCATAGCTGGAAGATATCTTGTGGATCTTCTGACCCAGCATCGCTCCTCCGGAGGGTAAAAAGATAACCACTGTTGTCCAGACAAGCAGAGCGATAGCGAGACCGGACGCCGATTTCCGCACCCGGCTGGAAATGAACAGACCGATGAGCAGAAACAAAGACAGATAAAGAAAAGAAGAAATGAGAAGAGCGACAATCGATACGGGGTACTCCAGAACTATCGGTGAATGAACACCGATACTGACAATCAGCAGGTTGAGCACTATTCCGACCGCAAGTGCGATGAAAAGCGTTAGCAGACCGGCAACGTAATTCGCCGCGATTATCTCGAACCGGGAAACGGAATTGGCGCACTGCTGCCGCAGGACCCCGGATTCCCGCTCCCCCGATATGCGGTCGAACATCAGGACAAGCGCCGCAAAGCTGAAAATAATACCGATGATAAAGACCCAGTCAAAATCATGATATTCATTCAGCTTATAGTTCTGACGATCGATGTTCTCATAATTCCCGTAAGAAAAACTGGTCATGGCTATTCTATCGGGCACAAGCCGTTCAGCGCCCGACGCCAATAACTCACTGACGATGGGATGTCTCAGGAGATACTGGGTGTTACCAGACAGCTGATTCAGATGTACGGCCCGCTCGCGCAGCTGTTCATCATTATTGAGATACTGAGTCTGATAATCGTTCAGGCGCTGTTTATATGTCTGAATAAACAAAATGCCGGATACAGTGAACAAAATCAGACTCAGCAGTAAAATAAGGAGAAATCTCAGGCTGCCGATGCTGCGCTGCATCTCTTTGACGACTAATATCTTAAACATGGAAATACCCTTTATGAATTTTGGCGCACATCGTACCGGTGAAAAGAAATGACGCTGAGATAAAAAATAACTGCCGTGAGCACCAGCAGCACCAGCAGATCGAGAAAAACGAAATGGAGAGATGCTGCCACGCCGGGCTCCCGGTAGGAGAATCGGGGCACATCCGAAAGGTCGAACGGTTCACAGGAATCGCGCCCGTAGGTAAGGGTCTCAACTCCCTGTCTTCTTTTCGCCAGACGCTCTTCATAATCGTTATGTATGATCTGATCCATAGTCCGCTGCGTAAAATAGAGGTTGGCGTTTTCTGAAAAAACTTTCTTTTCATTGGTCAGGTAAGAGAGGAATGTCGACCGGAACTGACGCGCCTGGTCCATATACAATTCATGATGATTGATATCGGTTTCCGCCAGAGATGACGTAATCCGGCGGAATAATCCCGCAGGCGAAAGATAATTACAGATCCGCTGCACCGCCAGCTGCCGGTCAAGGTAGACCTCATACTCATTCCTGTACACCTGATACTCCTTTTCCGCGTATGAGATGAACACCGGCATAATCCGCTGTGTGCGGTACACATACCGCAGCAATCCACAGGTATTGCCGTCAAAACAGACATAGAAGGGCCATGAGCTGTCATGATCGGTATGCCAGGGATCACCGGGCACTTCCTCACGTATCTTGGCCTCGAGTTCCTGATGTTTGGCACGATACTCATCCCAATTCTGGGCGATAGCGCCTTCGATCTGTTCGCGGGAGGGGATTCGGACAACGGCACTGCCGACATAGGTGCTCAAATTCGGCTGGATGATGACGGTAAACACCCAGATGAACAGCAGCCAGATCAGTGATATCGAGGCGGTTCTCACGCGGGATGAAACCAGAATGCCCAGCGCAAGGAAAAAGCCCATGAATAGCAACGAACTTACAAGAATGAAGATTATACGCAGCCACTGATCGCTGCTGAAGCTGATGCCGTAGACCAGCTGAAGCACCAGCAGACTGACGAGAAGTCCGATGAGCATCGCCAGAAGGATGCCGATGAATCCGGCAATGAACTTACTGAGCAGCAGGCTGTCCCTGGGCACCGCATTCGCGAGGGCCGCCCCGAGTGTTCCTTCCTCCCGTTCCCCTGCCACTGCATCATAGACCATGAGGATTGCCAGCAGACTGAAAACGATCCGGAAAATGGTAACCAGGTCCGCTGCGTTGAATATCCGCGTGAATGGATTTTCCGCATCCGCCTCCAGTCCCTGCCGTGGCACGGATTGATGGGTAATTACCACAGAATTGTCAAGATTCTCTGAAATCCCGCTGTCGAAAATGATCAGCGGATTCGGCGGCCTGTGCGCATTGAGCTGGAGCTCTGCATAGGCTTTAATATCTCCCAGACTCTGCTGATCGGCTGCAATAAATTCGTTGTACTGATCAACTTCCTTCATATACTTTTCAGCAATGATAAATGTTGTCAGTATAATCAGAAGCAAGGCGATAAGGCCACTCACAATAAACCTGAAATTGGTTATATTGTTCAGTGCTTCCTTGCGAACAAGATATCGAATCATGTCACTCCTCATGTGCTGTAATACGTGACTGTAGAACAGATGGCTCCTTGTCCTGAACCCTGAACAGGAGTCGGCCTGTCTTTTCCTATGCAGACTTTTCCTGCATGTAATCGAGGTAGAGTTTTTCCAGGTTCTCTTCCAGGAACTCCTCTCGCGTACGCATCATGACAAGCCGGCCCTCTTTCATGATGCCGACGCGGTCGGCGACTGTTTTCGCCCGGAAAATATCATGCGTGGACATGAAGATCGACTTCCCCTTCTCCTTGAGATCGAGAAGGATCTTCTGAAACTCGGCGGACGCCTTCGGATCGAGACCTGAGGTCGGCTCGTCCAGCAGGATCGCCGGCGCGTCCTTGATCATGGCGATGGAGATGCCCAGCTTCTGGCGCATACCCTTGGAAAAGGTTTTCAGCTTCGCCTCGAAGGCCTTCTCCTGCAGCCCCACCTGGCGCATGACCGCGTAGTAGTCCTCTTTTGTCATATCGGTCTTGCCCCCCAGCTTGGCGAAGAAATCCAGGTTCTGGCGGGCAGTGAAATTGCCGTAGAGCATGACGTTCTCCGACACGTAGGACACATACTTCTTCGCTTCCAGCGGCTCTTTGGACGAATCGATACCGTTGATCAGCGCCTGGCCGTCCGTGGGATCGATGAAATTGAGGAAGAGGTTGATCGTCGTTGTTTTTCCTGCGCCGTTGGCGCCCAGCATGCAGAAAATCTCTCCCTCTTTTACTTCAAAATTAATGTGATCGAGGGCAAGAATGCCGTCTTCATACCGTTTTGTCAGATCGATTGCCTGTAACATTGCTTTCTCCTTTAGTTATTGCTGAATTTTACTTTTTTATTTTTGCCGTTGCTTTTTTTATCCTTTTTCCTTCCGTTCTCCGGCCTCTGATTCTCGATAGCGAAAGCGATACCGTGACCGACCTATGCATAAAACGCAGGGCACAGGCGTCTAATCCTGTGTCTTATCTCCTGTCTCCCGTCTCCTGTCTCCCGTCTGCTCTCATTACCGCACATCATACCGTAAAAACCCGACGTAGGCAACGCTGAAAAAAAGAATGTTGTACATGAACAGCAGCAGTAAATCGAGCCGCCCCGCCTGCAGGCCGGCGGCAAGGTCGGTTTCCCGGTACTGGTAGAGCGGGATGTCGTCCGCCGACACCCAGCCCATGCTCATGTGCATGCCGACACCGGGAATGTCATCCTGGTAGCCCCGGGAATGGATGCTCCGGACGGCGGCATTGTGAAATTCCCGGGATGAGGTGTTGAGGGCGTCGAGCTGCTGCAATCCGGTATTGGCCAGCTCCGTCGTCGCGAAGGTCAGGGATGCCAGCGGCGAAAGCCGGGCCACTACGGCTGCAATCTTCATCTGGGTGCGTTTCCGGTTCTGATAATCGCGTTCCACCGCATCGAGCTGCGATTGCTCTTTCTGCCGCAGTTCCTCCATAATGGGAGCGCGCACCTCATCATAGGTCGGCGCCGATTCATCGGGTGTGCCCGCCAGCTGCTGCTGAAAGGCGTCCTTCAACGCCCTCGCCTTTTCATCTTCGATATTTTTTCTGATCAGCGATTTCTCGAGATTGATGGTCTGCTGGGTCTTCACCGGGTAGACGACGCCGGCGATCATGCCGCTGATCCGCGGAACAGCGAAAATGAAAAGCACCCAGAGCAATAACAGTGTTATTTGCGATGTGAGGGAACGGCGGTTCAGGGTCGAGACCATCAGGCCAAGGTTGAAAAACACCGAAATGAACAGCAGCGAGACGAAAAGAATGCTCAGAAGACGGCCTATATTCCGGGGCTGGAAGATCGGAATGACACCGGTTATACTGAGAATGATCGTGCCGATGAGCATGGCGATGAGAAAGGGAATGAGAAACGTGATAAAATTTCCCGTGTACTTGGCGATGACCACGCTGGATCTCGGCACGGCATTTGAGAGGATGAGCCGAAGGGTGCCCTCCTCCTTTTCCCTGGTCGTGGCGTCAAACGTGAACAGGATCGCCAGCAGGCTCATGACAACGCTGACGCTGAAAAGAAAATCCATGTTGCCGAATAGCGTGCCGAGCGGCGAATCCATTGTCCGGTTATTGCTCAGCTGCAGCCCCTCTTTCCGGGTGGACACCACTTCGTTGGGAAGCGATTTATCCAGACCGCCCGCAAAAATACTGAACGGTGATGGCGGCCTCAGCCCTTTCGCCTCGACACCGATGGCGTTTTTCATTCCCTGCAGGCTCTGCAGATAGAGCTGCTGCGACTCCTGGTAGTCATGCAGGCTGTTTTCATACTCCTTGATGCTCACGAATATCCCAAGGGGTATCAGCACCACGCAGAGTGCCAGCGTGATCAGGAACCTCAGACTCAGCATGTGCTCGAGCAGCTCTTTTCTAATCAATGTTCCAAGCATCCTTTATCTGTTAGAATTAAGCGCGTTGTTTACAGTTTTAGGATTTCCTATATTGTACGAACAGGAGGAAATCCATGGTCATTCA
>JAFGRY010000011.1 GCA_016934955.1 bacterium
ACATAGAGTCGAATAGCATCACAACTGACGGCGCCTAAAACGAGCGCAGTATCATGAGTCAATGCCGAGGCAGTCGAGCTCCGGCAGGAGAAGATAGCATCGAATGGTATCCCGGCCGACGGCGGGTAGAACGGGCGCAGTATCATGAGTCAATGCCGAGACAGTCGAACTCCGGCAGGAGCGTCATCGCTGATGGAGAACAGCAGCGAACAAAAGATATAGCGGCAACGAACAAAACGAACAAGACTAAAATAGTTGTAAGAAATTAGAGTAATTTGGTTGTATATTCGTTTCTGTGTAATGTCGTAGATTGGAACATGGGCGAGCGGATCTGTCGCTCTCTCGTTCTATCGCTCTGTCTCCCCGGGGCCGGGCGGGGGTTTTTTCCTTTTTCCTTTATCCTTTTCCCTTTATCCTTTATCCTTCACCATCCCGGACCGTTCCATGTATGCCTGGATCCTCGCCGCATGATCCTTGTCGTCCTTGTTCAGTTTGCGAAAAATGGTGTCAGCCGGGGTGCCGTCGGTCTGATCCATGAAATGCTGAAAATGCAGTTCCCCGGCCGAATGTTCCAGCTCCAGGGCGGTTCTTAAGGCCATCTCCCGGTCCGGCGGCGACGTTGTGTACTCTGCCCGCATCTGCCGCAGCATGGTATTGGTCTTTTTCAGATCCCGAATACTTTTCGCGAGCAGATCCTCCGGAAACTGGTCCCTGGGGGCGAATATCTCCTTGCCGCTGCGCAGGAGCGCGGCGTGATTCTGTTCCTCGAGCGCCAGCGTCCACCAGAAATCATGATCCTGCGGAAACATGTGCTGGAACATGCGATAGATCTCGCCGACGTTGAGCTCGAGCTGGATGGATTCGTCGATAAGATCCGCAAATGTATTTTTCATAGGACATCTCCCCCGGCTTCGACATAAATTGGCTCTCTGCAGTATAGACAATCCTCACCGCATCTGCAAGAATTTTCCATCATCGGGAAAAAAAATCCCGGTGGTAAACCGGGATTTTTTCTTGACTCAGGAGAAATGCTCTCTCAGCGTTTCCGTATCGTGATATCCTCGGTGGTTTTCACCGTAATAGTCAGTGTGTTCGGATCCGGAGTTACGCTTTTTTCCGCGTCCATGTGGTAGACGGGAAAATCCGCATTGATGCCGCCGTAGGCGCTGTAGGCCCAGATCGCGGCCTCCGTTCCCGCCGGCAGTTCCAGGATCACCGGCTTGTAGCGGGTATCGAGCATGATCGCTCCTTTCGCGGGCACACGGCGTACATCGGTTATCTCGATGGGACTGTTGTCGCCGGCGACGCGTATCTGGCCCGCCGACCCCTTGATGATCACATATTTATAGGAATTGTCGACACTGATATCGCCGTCGACCGTCTCGGCAAGCACGGCCGCCGACTCGCCCGTGACCGTCAGATTACCGCCCACACCCTTTACTTCGATGGGATTGTAGGAGGAAATGATTTCCGCGTTTCCGGTGATATCGGCCGCCTCGACCGTGCTCGAATTTCCCTTGATCGTCAGATCGTTCCCGATGTTCCCGACCGAGATGCTTCTGTATGATGAGACGATGGAGGCATCTTTCCCGATATCCTTCACGGTAACCGGACACGACGGCGCCTCCACATCCAGGCTGCCGCTGACCGACTCGATGTATACATCCTTGTAGGATGAACGGACGAAACAGTCACCCTGCACCCGCCGCACATCCACGGGGCTGGAATCGCCCAGGATGCGCAGGGATCCCCTGACACTGTCCACCGACACCGGCTGATAGGAGTTCTCGATCACGGCGCCGTTGCCCAGCCGCTGCGCGTCAATCGAACACGACTGTCCCCTGATTTCCAGGGCGCCCCGGACAGACTCGATCCGCACCAGCTTGTAGGATGTCTCGATTGTGCAGGTGCCTGACACGTTACGGCCGGTGACCGAACTGCTCGATCCGCTGACCACCAGGTCACCGTCGATATCGGTAAAGCTGACGGGATGATAACTGTTCCTGATCACGGTATCGCCGCTGATGCGGTCTACCTGCACATCCCCGCTGGAATTTTCAATATCAACGGATCCCCGGAAATCCTTCACCCGTACGTCCGAATAGGTGTTCTTCAGATTCAGGCTGCCGCCGCAGTCACGCAGTGTCACCATTCCGGAACTGTTGTCGACATGAAGGTCACCCGTCACATCCGTTACCGATATATCACCGTATTTGTTACTCAGTTCCAGTCCCGCCCGGGACGGCAGGGTCACGGTGATGTCCACCGCCTCTGAAAAATAGTCGCCGCCGCGAAACAGCGTTCTGAACAGTCGCGTGATCGCGCCCTCCTCCTTGCGCAGCATGTGCCGGGGAGTGACCATCACGACGCGCACACCGTCCCGCCAAGGTTCCAGTTTCAGATCCGATTCCCTGATATAGGTGTCGGCCAGCTCCTTGTCATGGTGATCGACCCGCAGCACCATCGTCACCGAGATGGTGTTCTCCGCTCCGCCGCTGATCTCGATGTCGGCACGGGCGTCTTCGAGATAACAGACGCCGCCCGCGGCGAACGCCGCCTCTTTGCTGAATGTCCGCGTTTTTTCTTCACTGCCGCCAGTGTCCGCGAAGCACACTCCGGTTAAAACGGACAGAACCAGGGCAATGATCGTTACCAGCATTAACCGTCTCATTTCTTTCTCCTATGTACGATGTGATGTTCCCCTGACCACCTCCCGCAGGGTTTCCTTCTTGTCCTGCAGGGCGGCCAGCATATAGCGCCTGATGTGGGTGTTCCCGGGATTTTCCTGCAGGGCGTTCCGGCAGCGGCTGATCTGGATATCGATGGTTTCCAGTTTGTCCCGGTAGAGCAGGGCCAGCTCCGTGTCCATCGATTCCAGCACGGGCGCGGCTTCCCGCTCAAGCCTGCTGATCGCCTGCGCGTAGGCCTGTTCGGCCTGCTCCACCTCGGCCAGCGCTGTTCGGGGCAGCAGATCGGGAGGCGCGGGCCAGCCCGGCGCCAGCAGCCGGGTAAGCACAACGCCGCACACGAGCACCGCGGCGACACGAAGTATCCAAGTCGTGCGCGACCGTGATGCGGCCGCGGCTCTCCGCTCCTGCAGCAGCCGTGCCTCGATCCCGGGCCAGACACCGGCGGTGTCCACCGGTTCCTGCAGTGATGCCGCCGCCCGCAGCAGCCGTTCATCCTGCCGGATCAGTTCACGGCAGACGCCGCACTGCCGGGCATGCAGGTGAAACTCCTCCTCGCTCAGGGTGCCGGTGTCGTACGCATCATAGGTTGGACAGTGCATTGCTCTCCCCTGTTATTCCCGTTCAATCAGGCTTCTCAGCCGCTGTTTGGCATGGTGAATATGGGCTTTCACCGTGCCGGTCTCGATACCGAGGATCTCGCCGATCTCCTGCTGCCGGAATCCCTCCACCGCGTAGAGCACAAAGCAGGCTTTCTGCTGCCGCGGCAGCGTGTCCACCCCCTTCTTCAGGGCCAGTGTCAGCTCATAATCCGGAACCGGTGAACGCCGGTCGGTATCGGCGAGCTGCATGGCGGGACGCCGCTTTTTCATCATATCCAGACACACCCGCATGTGAATACGGAACAGCCAGGTGCTGAAGCGGGCGGTCCCCCGAAACCCGCCGATGGCGCGATAGACTTTCACGAACGTTTCCTGTACGGCGTCTTCCGCGTCACCGCTGTTCCCCAGCATGCGCAGTCCGGTGTGGAGCAGGGGCCGGGCGAACCGCTCATAGAGCAGCCGGTAGCCCTCCATCTCTCCCTTCCGGCACAACGCGATGATGTCCGATTCCTGCATGCAGCTCCTCGTTTACCCGTTAGACGGATGCTGAAATGAAAAGGTTTAATGCTCGTTCAATATAAAAAAAATATCTGAAAAACACGCAACACCTTGCTTTTTTTTGAAAAAGCGTCTAGATTACGCTACCCACCCCAATTGAACGGAGGTTCGCATGAGAAGGAATCCGATCCCCCTGACCTTCCTGACGGCCGCCCTGCTGCTGCCGTCCGCCTGGGCGCAGTCTTCCCGGGAACTGCTGCCCTACCACGATTATGCCTTTTTTCTGCAGGGGCCGCCGGGATGCATCGGCCAGGGGCTGCTCGGATACGTCAATCCCGCCCTGGCCGGGGAGATGCACGGCCCCCAGCTGATGTATTACTTTACGGATAAAACAAAAGGATTGTTCGGGGAAAATGAAGGGTCGACCGGCCTCTTCGCCGCTGTTCCCGGCCTGCACGCGGGATATATACGGCGCCCCTCCCGCTTTCTGACGCCGGACAGCAGCTGGCGGACCGTCCGCTCCACCGATTACCGGATCGCCGCCGCCATAGGCACCCGGCGCTACCGCTTCGGCCTTGGCTACAGCAGAGTCAGCGGCGACACCCGGTTCAGCGGCCGCAGCAGGGATCAGCTGCTCTGCGGGTTTCTCTTTCGTCCCGGCCCCCATCTCTCGGCCGGTATCTCCGGCCGTTTCGCCAGGCGCAGTGATGCCTTCGAGATGGTCGCCGACGTCGGCATTCGGCCCTTCGGTGACAGCCGCGTTACCCTCTTCTCCGAGATCGCCTACATGGAAGACAGGACCTTCACCGATGTCTCCTGGAGCCTGGGCGCCGGCTGTGAACCGCTCCCGGGCCTTCACCTCACCGCCCGCTGGTTCGATGACCGCCGCCTCACGGCCGGGATCTCGCTGAGCCTGGGACGTGTTTCCCTCTACTCCACCGCGAAAGAGCACGGCAGCACCTTCGGGATTCGCTTCGGCGCCCCGCTGCCCAATATCCCGGACCTGAAACTGCACCCCCGCACCGGGTACCTGCACCTGACCCTCACGGGACGCATTCAGCATACCCGGTACCGTTTCCTGGACAGCGGCGGTCCCACGCTGGTCTCCCTGCTGGCAACGCTGCAGGCGGCCGCGGACGATCCCCGGGTTGCCGGTATCGCCCTGAACTGTTCGGGTGCGGAATGCAGTGCCGAAACAGCCTGGGAACTGAGGACGGAGCTGGAACGGTTCCGGCGGACCGGCCGCAACATCGTGATTTTCATCGACAGGGCCGGTATGAACCTCTACCATCTTGCCAGCGTCGCCGACTGCCTGGTGATCGATCCCCAGGCCTACCTGCTGCTGCCCGGCTATGCCATGGGCCGCACCTATCTCGCCGGACTCCTGGACAGAATCGGGATCGGATTCGATGAATGGCGCTTTTACCGGTACAAATCCGCCTATGAAACCTACTCCCGGGAAGAGATGTCGGAAGCGGACAGAGAGCAGCGGGAGGCCCTGCTGGCTGCATTCTTCGACACCTTCATCAGCGATGTCTCGGCAGCACGGAAAATCGCACCCGCCGCCCTCGATTCGCTGATCAACACAAAAGCGGGATTCAGCGCTTTTGAAGCGGTGGAGAGCGGTCTAGCCGACCGCACCGGCAGGTGGAACACGATTGACGCGGTCATTGACGGTCTCGAGGGCCGTTCCATGGGACGGATCTCCCCTTCGGACCTCACCCGGGCCGCTTTCCCCGCGGAGCAGTGGGGGGTGCCGCCGCGCCTCGCGCTGGTCTACGCTGAGGGAATCTGCGATCTTGACACGGGGATCCGCGCCCGCAAACTGGAAGAGATAGTGCGAAAACTCGCCTCGGACAGGGATGTCGCGGGGGTGGTGCTCCGGGTGAATTCGCCCGGAGGGGACGGCATGGCCTCAGACCGGGTGGCTGAAGCGGTTCGGGAATGCCGAAGGCGAAAACCGGTGATCGTCTCCCAGGGGGAGGTTGCCGCCTCCGGCGGATACTGGCTCTCAATGTACGCCGACTCCATTTTCGCCGCGCCCGCGACCATAACCGGTTCCATCGGTGTTATCGGCGGCTGGGTCTGGGACAAATCGTTCAGCCGCATGCTGGACATACATACTGAAAGCGTGCAGAGGGGCGATCACGCCGACCTTCTCCCGGGTCTGCAGCTGCCCTTCATCACGCTGCCCCTGCCCTCCCGCAATCTTGCCCCCGATGAACGCAATACCATAGAGCGGGGCATTCGGTCCATGTACAATGAGTTTATCGCGAAAGTGGCGGCCGGACGGAATATGCCCGTTGCAGCGGTAAAAGAGATCGCCCAGGGCCGCGTCTGGTCGGGACGTGACGCCGTGGGCCTGGGGCTGGTTGACCGTATCGGCGGACTCTCGCAGGCGCTTTCCGCCGCCCGCACCATGGCGGGTATCGGGCCCGGCCGGCGCGTATCCATCATCGAGATGCCGTACAAGGGGATGATCGACCTGAACGCGCTGCTGCCGGGGCTCCCCGTGGCCGGCGCGTTTACGGGCAATCAGGCGGCGCCGCTGGACTACCTCTCCCTCTTTGCCCGCTATAACGGCAAACCGCTTTTTCTCGCGCCCTGGGATCTCATCCGGATCGGGCAGCTGCCCTGAAAAAAACGGGTTCTCCCTGCGCATAAGGGAGAACCCGTTGTGGTATCGCTCAGCTGATGCGGATCAGCCGTAAATATCTTTCATCATGACATCCTTGCGGCATTTCGGGCAGAGCACCTTGAAAATATCGGGCCTTCTCAGCTCTTCACCCGCACCCCCGGATTCAACCGGCAGCATCTCCCGCTGGGCGGTGAGCAGCAGCGTCGGGTTACCGTAGGCGAGCACACCGAGTTTTCGGAATATCCAGAGCAGATGCTTCTTGGTCGTGACAATATCGCCGCACAATTCACAGGTCACCAGCTCCAGCTCAATGGATTCCCGGGCAAGATTGCGGTCAAAGAGGGCCAGATCGAACTGCTTGGTGAGCGTGATGCCTTTCTCGGTGATGCAGTTTGCCTCGCAGATGCCGCAGAAATTGCATTTTTCATATTTCAGTTCAAGCTTCCGCATCAGCGGCTTTTTATTCTTCGCCTTGGGATCCGGATCGATGACGGCAATCGCATTGCCGGGACAGGATTCCGCGCAGGCGCCGCAGCCAACGCAAAACTCCTCCGAATGTTCCGGTTTCCCGCGGAAGCCGTCGAAGGGTTCATGCGGCGTTTTCGGAAATGACGAAGTGTACGGTTTCGACAATAGAGACTTGACCGCCTCACCGAGTTCTCTGATTTTAGGATATCTCATAACAGTTCCACTTACAGGGTTAGTTTGTTTCCGCGGTCTTCCGCGTAGTGGTCGACGACCGTTTTGTCGGTAAGTTTCACGCCGAAAATATGCGCTCCCTTTGCCAGGGCGTGGGCGCCCACCGGTGATGTCAGCAGCACGAACGGTATTCCCACCAGGGCCTTGATTCCCGTCGGGGTAAAGCCCTGCATAAGAAACACGCCCAAAAGAATGCCGCAGGTGCCGAATGTCACGCACTTGGTTCCCGCCTGCAATCGGTTGTATACATCGGGCAGTCGCAGTAATCCCAGACATCCGAGAAAATCAAACGCGACGCCGATGCCGATGACGATCATTCCTGCCAATTCATTCCATACCATAATGTTCACTCATCCAATGTTTTATGCGAGAGATATTTAGCCAGAGCGAGCGTTCCGATGAAACTCAGAAAGATCCACGCCAGCGCGATATCGATGAGAAAGCCCCGTTTGGAAATCAACGCGTAGAGGGCGGTGATACCTACGGCAAGTGTACCCATAATATCGATCGCCACCATACGGTCAGGTATGGAGCGTCCCAGCCATGCCCTGATGAGGCAGAAGAAACAGCAGCCGATCAGAATATAGAAATAGATATACATAACCCTCTCAATCAAATATTTTAATTAACAGTTTTTCAAAACGATCGACAATCTCATGACTGGCTTCCGCCAGTCCCGTGCTTCTCACTTTGATACAGTGAATGTAGAGGTACTGCCCTTTCAGATCGACGGTGAACGTTCCCGGCGTCAGCGTGATTGAATTGGCCAGAAAGACGATGCCCATTTCCGATTGCAGTTTTGTCTTCACCTTTACGATGCCGGGATCGATGGGCAGCTTCGGATGCAGCACCCGGTAGGCAACATCAAAATTGGCTTTTGTCATCTCCCAGAGAAACACCGGTATGTAGACAAGCGCCCAGAACCAGCGTCGGAGATCGAACACGGGTCCCGCTTTCTCGATGACGAAATTGCCGAACAGCAGACCGATGATCAGGGCCACGACACCTCCGGCAGTCAGACTCTGAAGCGTGAAGCTCCAGGTCAGCAGTACCCAGAGAATAAAGGCGAACAGTATCAGTACGATCTTTCTCACATCAGCCTCCCAAAACCTTTGTTGCGTATTCCAGACCGGTGTAGAGAACGTCCGCGGCCGGTTTCAGGGTCACGGCGCTGATCTGCGGCAGCAGAAGCAGCCCCATGCCGATGCAGAGCAGCGCGAAAACGATCATGGAAACACACATCAAGAAGGGTACTTCCCGTACATTTTTCCATTTCTCTTTGAGCGCGTCAAAAAACACATACCGCTGTACTTTCAGGAACGAGAGCAGTGTCAGAATGCTGCCGATGACGGCCAGAACCGCGAACAGCATCTGTCCCGCCTGCACACAGGCGACGATGATGATCAGCTTGCTCCAGAAGCCGTTGAACGGCGGCAGACCGGCAATCGAGAACGATGCGACCTGGGATGTGGCGCCGGTCACCGGCATTTTCCGCTGCAGACCGCCCAGTTCCTTGAGTTCGCGGGTATCGGTGGCGTAGACAACGGATCCGGCGTTTAGAAAGAGCAGCGATTTGAATACAGAGTGGTTGATGAGATGGAACAGCCCTCCCAGGATGCCCAGGGGCGTTCCCAGTCCGATCCCGAGCACCACATACCCGATCTGGCTGATGCTGTGATAGGCGAGCAGCCGTTTGAAATCCCACTGGCTCAGCGCCAGGAATACGCCCAGAATGATGGATACCACTCCCAGCACCATGAATATATCCTGTATCAGCGGCGTGATGCCGTACACATTGAAAAACAGCCTGCAGAGCGGATAGACGCCGAGCACCTTGATCACCACCCCGGAGAGCATGGCGGAAATCGGCGCCGGAGCGGCGGGATGCGCGTCGGGAAGCCAGGCGTGAAACGGGATCAGGGCCGCCTTGAGGCAGAAACCGGCCATGAAGAGCACACCGGCGAAAAGCACCGTGGGGGTGTGTCCGATCCCGGCAATCACCCGGGAGGCATCCGCGAGATTGAGGGTGCCGGTCGTCTGATAGAAGACGGCGATTCCCAGCAGGATCAGCGCGGAGGCGGTCCCCCCAAGCACCTGGTACTTGAACGATGCTTCAAGCTCTTCATCTTCGATGCCGAAGGCGACCAGTGCGTAGGAGGCGATCGCCGTGATCTCGAGAAAAACGAACAGGTTGAAGAGATCGCCCGAGAGAATGACACCGTTGAGGCCGGCAACCATGAGCAGGAACAGCGTATAGTATTTCCCCTTGTCCGTGTAACGGGCCATGTAATTGACGGAATAGAGGGTCACCAGCAGCGCCACGATGTTGACGATCAGCAGCATCAGTCCCGAAAGTCCGTCCATGACAAGGTTGATGCCCACGGGAATATCGGCAATGGGTCGCCAGCCGCCGACAAAGTAGGTGACCGTCTTTCCCGAGGCGGTGATGACACCGTAGACGGAACAGTAGAGCAGCAGGGCAGTTATCGCGTTGCCGACCCAGTCGCTGAGACTCTCACGCAGCCTGGAAATGATCGGCAGAAGAAACGCCCCGCCCAGGGGCACGATAATAAAATAGAGTAATAAACTCATCCGTGAAGTTTCCTGATTTTTCTGATGTCGAAGGTGTCATACTTCTCATAAATTTTAACGGCAAAGGATACCAGCAGAGCGGTGGTGCCGAGCCCGATAACGATCGCTGTCAGCACCAGCGCCTGGGGAAGCGGATCCACGAACACGGTACCCGGCGCCAGATCGCCGTCCAGTATCGGTGCGGTTCCTCCCTCCCGGTATCCTGCCAGGACAAAGAACAGATTCACCGCATACTCCATAATGATCAGTCCGATCGCAAGCTTGATAATATTCCTTTTAACCAGAATACCGTACAGGCCGACCAAAAAGAGGAGAACGGCAAGAATGAACACTATCATACCTTATCTCCTAACTTCAAAACAGACATGGTGATGAAGATGGCGAAGAGTGCAGCCGACACTTCGATGCCGATGGCGATATTGCAGAGCGGAATGATCCCGGCGCTGAACAGCTGCAGCGGCTCGCCGTGGTTGACCATGTTGAGGAAAAAATATCCCCCCTGAACAATGCCCAGCACCGCAATGAACCAGAAAAGAAAAATACCGATACTTTCGCCCAGGGTCGCCCGCCATTTCCCCCTGGCGGTGGTGACCTCATCCGCCCCGTATGCAAGTACCAGCAGGGTAAAGGCTCCGGCGATGAGAACACCGCCCGCGAACCCGCCTCCCGGCGTCAGGTGTCCGTGCAGGATAATGTAGACACCGAGCACGAGAATCGAGGGATACATTAGCCGGGATATCTGTTTGACGATAACTGACATACCTTTCATACCCGGTTCCTCCCCAGCTTGCGCAGAACAGCCGTAATACCGACTACCGATGTAAACAGCACCGTCGCTTCTCCCAGCGTATCGTAGGCCCGAAAATCAAGAATGACGGCCGCCACCAGGTTGCCCGCTCCGGTGAGGGCCAGACCGTTGTTCACATATTCCGAGGCCATTCTCAGGGGCATGCTGCCGAATCCGGGCATCTGCTGAAATGCTTTGACGGCCGTCCAGATAAACACGAAAACGAACACAAGCCCGACGAGCCCCAGGAAAATCGAGTGTTTGCCGAAGGTTTCCACCGTGTCGGCCTTGGTTGTCTTCATGACCGCCGCGATCAGAATCACCAGGGTCATTGTTTCAACGATGATCTGGACAATCGCGAGATCCGGCGCCTGAAGTATGAGAAAGATTACCGTGAGTGCGAATCCGATGATCCCCAGCGAGATAATTCCCGACAGCAGATCCTTACTTTCCAGGGCCGCGATCGCACCCAGGATCATCAACACGATCAACAGGATGAGGGCTGTAACCATCAACTACCTCCCCATCAGCAAGATGAGAAAAATGATGAGACCAAGCAAAATATACAACAGATACAGATTGAGAAGTCCCGTATGCGCTTTTTTCAGAAGACCGCCCACACTGTAGGCGAAATTACTGCCGAGCTCATACAGATCGAACCACTTCGCCTCCGCCCGCTTGAAGAGTGTTCCCAGTACGGGCAGATCGCGGACGGTGTCATAGAATCCGATGCCGCTGACCCGTGTGTCCACCGGCAGCTCTTCCCCCCCGGTAAAACTGTCGGCCTCCCGCACGTTTTTCAGATTGCCGGCAAGATAGATGAGGAAACCGATGATCAGACCGGCGAGGATGAGCAGGGTGGCCGTGCCCGCAGACCAGTAGAGGGGCATGGGGAGAACTCCGGAAATCGTCGGTTTCAGCATAGCGGTGATCGGCTGCAGGAACAGGGTGATCGGCCCTGAAAAGGCGAATATGCCGAAGAGGACGCAGAGAACGGCGATGAACGCCATGGGGAAAATGATGAGAAATCCGCTCTCGCCGATTTTCGCCTTGACGATTTTCACCGGCGAGGTGCCGAGGAAAACGGCATGGGTCAGTTTCATGAAACTGGCGAGGGTGAGGCCGCTGCCGAACATCGCGGCAAAGAGCCATATGACCCAGAGACTTCCGCCTGTATCCTTGAGCTTCAGCAGACTCTGATAGATCATCCATTTTGAAACGAACCCGTTAAGCGGCGGGATACCCGACACGGCAAAAGCGGCGATCAGGAAGGAAACGAATGTCCAGGGCATCAACCGGCCGAGGCCTCCCAGGTCCGCGAACGAGTTGGACCCCGTCTGCTGTTTCACCGATCCCGCGGTAAAAAAGAGGCACGTTTTGTAAAGCATATGGTTGATCATATGGAAAAGAGCGGCCATCAGCCCCAGCGCGAGGCCGGTGCCGATACCGAGAACCATATAGCCCACCTGGGAAATGGCGCAATAGGCGAGCAGTCTGCGGAAGTCATTCTGCATCAGCGCCATGGAGACGCTGGCGAGAATCGTGATGGATCCGACGATCAGCAGCACCAGGTTCACCGACGCATTCATGGCGAACATGCCGAAACACATTCTGATCATGAGGTAAATGCCCAGCAGCTTGTCCAGGGATGCGGGAAGAAACGCCGTGACCGGAATCGGTGCATGCTCCGACACATCGGGAATCCAGGTGTGCATCGGCATCACGCCGGCTTTGGCGAACGCGCCCAGGAGCAGGGTGAAAAAGGCGGTATACGCTGCCAGGCTGTTGAAATGAAGCGATATGCCGTCTATCTGAAACGTCGATGAAAGCTGATAGATCAGGATAATTCCCAGCAGCATCAGGGCGTCGGTGCCGCCGATCACCGCCAGACTCTTGCGGGCCGCCGGCGCCGCCGCATCTCCTCCGGTGAGCACCAGCAGGTAGAGGGTAATCCCCAGGAATCCCCAGAACACCAGCAGCAGCAGGAGATGATTCGCCATCAGCGCTCCCGCCGTGGCGGCAAAGGTCCAGAGAATGCAGCCGTAATAGCGGGCGGGATAGAGGGTATCCTTCATGTACCTGAAGGAATAGAGCGCGATGAAGAGCGTGAAAAAGCCGGCCGCAAGCAGGGTGAAGCCGCTCAGGTGATCGACCTTCAGGAGTACCGATCCGAACCGGGACCATTCCATCGGCATGTCGAGGAATATCAGCAGCGACAGGGTAAAGCCGAATGCTGTCCCGAGAAACGTGATCGCCTCCCGGATATACCGAACCTTCCCCGGAATGAAACAAAGAACGCCGAGAATAAACGGTACCGCAATGACATATAACAGTGGATTCATCAGACACCCAACTCTTTTCTAATCTGTTTTGTACGTTCATGCGAAAGTTGTATCAGCGTATTACCCTGCAGCACCTGTTCCCGCCTGTTGTCGTGATCCACGACGACCAGCCGTTCGGTGCAGCAGTAGCAGGGATCGACCGCCGCCAGCACCAGGGCCGCATCGGCTACCGTCTCACCCACGCACGCGACCTCGTTCGAGGCGATATTCGTGTAACTCGGGGCTCTCACTTTGTACCGGGCCGGGAAATTCGATCCGTCACTGAGGCAGTAATGGTAGACTTCGCCCCGGGGCGCCTCGGCCCGGCCGATACCCTCGCCCGCCGGCAGTTCCTTGATCTTCAGATCGATGATGCCCGGTTTCATCTTGTCGATGCACTGCTCGATGATCTTCACCGATTCATACATTTCGAGGATTCGGCAGACCGCCTTCGCGAAGACATCCCCTTCTTCCAGAACCACGATATCGAAATCGACCATCCCGTAGGCGAAATAGGGATCGTCCTTTCTCACGTCGATGGCCACGCCCGATGGCCGCGCCGTGGGACCCACCACGCAGTACTGTTTTGCCATCTCGTTGGTGAGGATACCGACACCGCGGGTGCGGGCCCTGATCACCGGATCATCCATGACCGCGCCTTTGAACAGATCGAGAACCGGTTTCAGCTTGTCCATGGAAGCGCGGATCCAGGGAATATCGTCTTCGAGAATATCCCGGCGCACGCCCCCGACCTTGAACATGGCGTAGCTCTGCCGGTTGCCCGTTATTTTGTCCAGCAGGTCACAGACGATCTCGCGGTATTTCCATACCCACATCCAGACCGTGTTGTAGCCGATAAAATGGCCGGCAAGACCGAGCCAGAGCAGATGGGAATGAATCCGTTCGAGTTCACAGATGATGGTCCTGATATATTGCGCCCGTTCCGGAGCTTCGATACCGCCGAGATCCTCCATGGCATTGGTCGAGGCTGCCGGATGGCTGGTGGAGCAGATACCGCAGATGCGCTCCACCAGGAAGACAACCTGGTCCCACGATTTTGTTTCGGCCAGTTTCTCGATGCCCCGGTGATTGTAGCCCAGTTCGATCTCCAGCTTGACGACTTTCTCACCTTCCACATGCAGACGGAAGAATTCCGGTTCTTCCTGGAGTGGATGATACGGACCGATGGGGATAATTTCGCTCATTGATCCCTCCTCAGCGGATAGTTGCCTTCAGGCCAGTCGTCCGGCAGCAGCAGATGAACAGGATTGGGATGGTTGCTGAACGTGATGCCGAAGAGTTCGGCCATCTCCCGTTCGATCCATTCGGTTCCCTTGATGACCGAAGCCAGGCTTTCCACCTCGGGTTTCGGTTTCGGCAGAAATACTCTCAATGAAAATACCTGCGGCAGCTTGAAAAAATCGAAATGATAGAGAATTTCTATGCCTCCCCGGGGCGTATCCACCGCCGAAGCGATGATAAAGCGTGAGCCCAGCTTCTCGAAGATGTACCTGCTGAACTCAACCAGATCCGCCGGTTCGATATCGACATAAATTCTGGTATCATTGTGCTCATGCCATTTCAGTATTTTCCCGTCAAACGCGCCTTTGATATCGGCTTTTATTTCATTCCAGGTCATGCGATCCTCTTTTTCATGCCTTCTGTTTTAGCATTTCCAGTAATTTGGCCACACCGGCGATGATCCCCTCCGGTTTGGGCGGACAGCCCGGGATGTAGATATCCACCGGCAGCACTTCATCCACTGTTTTGGGCATAACGTAGCTGCCTTCGAATACACCGTGCCCCAGCGCACAGGTCCCCACGGCGATGACCACTCCCGGTTTGGGCATCTGATCATAGACCTCCTTCGCCCGCTTCATGCATTTCATGGTCATGTTGCCGGTGACCAGAAGCGCATCGGCATGCCGGGGGCTCCCCACGAGGACGATGCCCAGCCGTTCCAGATCGTATCTCGGTGTCAGGCAGTCGAGAATTTCAATATCGCAGTTGTTGCAGCTGCCTGTGGAAAGGTGATAGACCCAGGGCGATTTCGTTAGTGCTTTGAGTTTGATTCCCATGTGATTAGAACCCCAATAACGCTAAGATAACAGCCGCAATACCAATAATGAGGACCGGGCCCCAGAAGAACCGCATCGCCTGGTCGATTCTCACCCGCGGATTGGTATTTCTGATAAGTACGATTACGACAAGCAGAACGACATACTTCAGTATCGACCAGAGAATATCCATTCCCTGAAAATGAACCCCGCCGAGAAACAGGTGCACCATTACCATTGGGAGCGTAAACAGCATCATCATGCGGGTGAGCTTCAGCACGGCGAGCGGCGGACCTGAATATTCTACGAATACGCCGCCCATCAGCTCGGTCTCCGCTTCGGGGATGTCAAAGGGGACGAGTGTCAGTTTTGCCTGCATGCAGAGGACGGCCACGATCATCGCGAGCACTCCCGACCAGGAGCTGAATATCATGCCGTATGTCTCCTGGTAATGATATATCTGCCCGAGATGTACCGCTTCGGACTTGATGATCACCACCATGACCGCCAGCAGAAACGGCAGTTCATCGGCCAGCATCAGCTTCATTTCACGGCTCGCCCCCAGAGACGCTATCCTGTTTTTGGAAGCGAAGGCGCCTATGATCACCGCGATCGACGGGATCATCATTACATAGATCACGACAATCAGGTCGCCGACGAATCCCCGGTCGGGATAGAGGCTTGCCATCCAGATCATCGAGGAAACCAGGGTTACCGCCGCCAGTCCGAAAAGCGGTGCCAGCAGAAACGTTGCCTTCGAAGCCCCTCTCGGAACGATGATCTCTTTTCCCAGCAGCTTGACGAAGTCATAGAGAGGCTGAAACAGCGGCGGCCCGACCCGCCATTGCACTCTGGCGGTCACCTTCCGGTCAATCCAGCTCACCAGCATGCCGACGACAGCGGTGAACAGGAATCCGGGAAATATCACATAAGCGAACAAATATTCCATTTACTTGTTTTCTTCCTTTTTCCATGGGATTGAATGGACGACTAACTGCTCATTGACGAGATATGTAAACGTTGCCGGATCAGGTTCAAAATCACCGTAATGGATTGCCCCTTCCGTGCACCCCCCGGTGCAGACAGGCTTTTCACCGGCTTTCAGCCTGTCGAGACAGAAATCGCACCTCGACGTCGCGTAGGGGATAACTTCCGGCATAATCGTGCCGAACGGGCAGGCGTAGCTGCAGCTGTTGCAGGCGACACACCGCAGGTTATACCGCTTGACGATACCGTTGTCCTGTTTTTCCAGCGCATCGGCGGGACACGCGGTCACACAGGGAGCCTCCAGACACTGACGGCAGGTGACCGCGAATTCCGCTATCTCCCGCAGGTACTGTATTCCCTGGTTGAACGGGTGATAATAATAGCTGCAGTCAGCCTTGCAGTCATCACAGTGCCGGCATTTCTCTAAATCGATATAAAGTCGTTTGGCCATGGTTATTCCCAAATATCCGGAAGGTTTTCCAGCTGTTCATAAGTGAAGACAGGGCCGTCTTTGCAGATAAAGAGCGAATCTATCATGCAGTGGCGGCACTGACCGATTCCGCAGTACATCTTTCTCTCGGTTGAGAGGTATATATCGCCGGATTTGAATCCCAGCTCTTTCAGCTTCAGGGTTGCGTATTTCATCATAATCGGCGGCCCGATGACCACCGCAGTTGTCTTCGACTTGTTGATCGTCACCTTGTCCAGGAGCACCGTCACCACGCCCTCGGTCTCTTTCCAGTTCTTGTCGGCCTTGTCCACGGTGCAGAGCAGATCGATATCTTTCCGAAGGTCCTCTATCTGATACTTGTAGACGATGTCCGCCGGTGTCCTGGCGCCGTAGCACATGGTGATGCGCGGATAGCTGGCCTTTTGTTCCAGGAGGCTGTAGAGCAGCGCCCGGGCGGGCGGGAAACCGACACCGCCGATCACCAGCAGCATTTCGCGGCCTTTGAACGCTTCCAGGGGAAATCCGTTGCCGTAGGGCCCGCGCAGGCCGAGAACATCACCCTCCTTCATGGAGTGCAGCCGGTTCGTCATGTAGCCGACGTTCTGTATCGTGAACTGCAGATACTCCGGTTTTGAAGCGGGATTCGACATGGCGAACGGGGCTTCGCCGACACCGGGCACCATCAGCTCCGCGAACTGTCCGCAGGTGTAGCCGAACGGCTGCTCAGGCTTCAGGCAGAACGTTTTTATGGTATCGGTTTCCTGGATGATCTTGTCTATGACCGCTTTCTGATTGACGTATGGATTCTTCATCTAGGTGCGTTGCCTTCTGTTATTATTTCAGATCATGTAACGTTTCACGCATATCGATACGGCCCTGACAGGCTGCGATGCATCTGCCGCAGCCGGTGCAGCCAAGAGCGTCATAATTTGCCGGCAGATAGCGGAACTTGCAGAGATACCGGTTGCGGAACCGTTCCGCCAGCTTGGGCCGCGGCGTTCCGCCTCCCGCGGTCATCGCGTACCCGCTGTACTGACATGAATCCCATCCCCGCAGTTTGACGAATTCCTTTTTTGTCACATCATCGAGGAAATAGCAGTGACAGGTCGGACAGACATGGGTGCAGGCGCCGCACTCGACGCAGTTCTCGGAATCCTTCTTCCAGAAATCGGAACTGTAGTGTTTGAACAGCGCCGTGCCCGATTCAGCGGAGAACCCGAAGTTTCGGTTAAAATCCTCGACCTCACGCACCGCCCGGGCCCTGATCTTGCTGAGCGCCTCGGCCTCTTCCTTCACCACTTCCTTCAATGACCGGTCGTGCCCTTCCAGCAGCTCCTTGCCGCGGAGGCTGCCGACCTCCACCACAAAGCCGTCCCAGACCTTGGATAGATTCAGATCGAATCCCTTGACGGGATAGGGATTGCCCCCCACTTTCGTGCAGAAACAGGTTTCCAGCGGATGGGCGCAGTCCGTACTGACGATAAGACTCTCTTCCCGCAGTTTCTCATACCGGGGATCGGTGAAATCTCCGCCGAATGCCTGATCGAGGACCGTCAGGGCGGTTATGCCGCAGGCCTTGACGCCCAGGAAGAGCCAGGGTTTATCGCCGGTTTTCACCGCGCCGGTAACATCCGTGAGGGGCGGAATGAAAAAGTGCTTCATCGGTTCCACGGCTCTGACCTCGTCGTAGACGATCGTCTGGCTGTTTTCCGCCGTTACCGGAACCATGTAGAGACTGCCGTGTTCCTTCTGAGGAGCGATCACGTTGTACTTTTCCATCCAGGTATTGAGGATGGATTTCCAATGCGCCTTGCCGATGTAGTATTTTTCTGCCATAGAAATACACTGTCTTTCAGCTTATCGAAATGAAATAGGTGGTGCTGTGTTTTTGAAGAATTGATGTCGTGCTGTTGCTGCTGTCAAGCCTGCAGGAGATTCCGGATCAGTTCAGGGTACTGCCAGGTCTGGTTCAGGTACCGGTCGAATGTTTCCAGAAAAAAGATGACTCTATAGGGTGTTCATGAAATGACTTGTATCAATATACTGATATCACTGAAAGTTGTCAAGCAAATTTTTCGTTTTTATGTGACATTTATTACATCAAAAAATACGAAATATATTTAAATCTATAAAAAACAGTGAAAAAACTTTGTGAAAAAAATCCTAATTCGTTTTGTTGTGAAAAAAGATACAACAATTACGCCGGTTTTTCAGCGGTGAAATAGATGAGATTTTCCAGTTCGAACTGCAGATAGACGTTGTTGACGACGACATCCTCATTGTCCTTGAAGGTCATGGTCGTAAAGTTCAAAATACCCCTGATACCCGCCCGCTGCAGTATGTCGAATACCCGCTGGGCCGCCACATCGGGAACCGCGATAATGGCGATGTCGATGCCGTGGGCCGCGATGAATTCCCCGACCTCCTCCAGGGGCAGGACGGGGACATCCGCCTTCCGGCTGATTTTCGTAGGATCGATATCGAATACGGCGCTTATCTCGATACTGTCCCTGCGAAATCCGGGATAATGCATCAGCGCCTTTCCGAGATTGCCCGCCCCCACGATGATCACCCTGGTGACGGTGCGCTTTTTAAGGATATCGTCAAGACGGGCGATCAGATCTGCGATGATATAGCCGCCCCGTTTGTTGCCTGAAATGCCGAAGATGGAGAAATCCTTGCGCACCTGGGCGGCGGTCACTCCCGCCTCCTCTCCCAGCGTGTCGGAGAAAATTCGGTCGAACCCCAGCTCGTTGAGCCGAAGCAGCACTTTTCGGTAGTGAGAAAGCCGTGAAACCGATTTCTTATTCACGGAGTCTCCTTTATATGCTTAACGTCACATCAAAAGCAAATATACGCAAAGAAAACTTCATTTGTCAAGTTTTTTTGTGATATTTTTCACTATTCGAGCGTAAAAAAAATCGCCGTGCAGGCTCATTGACGGTCAGCAGGTTTCAGGATCGCGCTAAAAACAGAGCAGACGGTCTCCACCGCGGTGAGAATCTCCGCGGTCATTTCGCCGAACAGCGCCAGGGATCCGGGCTGAACAGCCACAAGGAAGGCGCTGCCGCCGCCGGCATTGATATGCTCCATGAGAAAGGGCAGCGGCACTTTATGCGTGGAAAAGGGTGGCGAAAACTGCTGCACCGCGTCCGGCCCGAAGAGTTTCAGCGTTCCCGGCGGTTCTCCGAAATCCGCGGCATCGACGAAGAAAACCAGCGGTCCGTCCTCCCGCTCGACCAGGTCGATAACGATATTCTCGACCGCCCGCTTCTCTTCCGAGAACACCCGGCGCCCGGCGGCCTCATCGAGCCGTTCCGCAACCGCCAGGCCGAACGCGTCATCCGCCCGGTCACGGGTCCCAAGCCCGATGACGGCAACCCTTTCCGGCGCCGCCCCGTCCAGGGCACCGGCCACTGCATCAGCTATACTCATGCAGAAAGAATACGCAAAAGATCGATCAAAGTCAACCGCCTAAATCGGTCCGGGGCAAAATTCCGGGCCGCCGCACCCCGCCGGTAAAAAAAACGTGCGACGCACCTCGCGGGTGCGTCGCACGTGTACACTGGGACAGTGAAATCTTACTTGGTCATGCGCTTCGTGTAGTGGGTATGAAGCAGTTCGTGGGATTTATGGCCCAGCGGTTTTTCGAGAAAATCATCGTATATCAGCTTGACTTCCGGATTCTCATGCGACTTCCGGAACTCCATATGCTCGTCTTCCTCATAGATGGCCATGGCGCGTTTCTTCCTCGTCTCCATGTCGGTGGGGATGGGCTGGCCGCCGCCGCCGAGACAGCCGCCGGGACAGGCCATCACTTCCACGAAATGGTAGGGGGAGGTGCCTTCCGCGACCTGCTTCATCACTTTCCGGGCGTTTGCCAGGCCGTGCGCGACCGCGACTTTCAGCTCGACTCCTTCGAGAAATTTCCACGCATCCACGCAGCCTTCGATCTTGATGGAGGCTTCCCTGACGCCTTCCATGCCTCGTACCGGCATGATATTCAGGTTCGGGAACGGCACTTCGTGTCCGGTGACGATCTCGTAAGCGGTTCTCAGGGCCGCTTCCATCACGCCGCCGGTGGCGCCGAAGATCACCGCCGCACCGGTCGATTTGCCCAGCAGACTGTCGAATTCGCCCTCTTCCATGTGCCGGAAGTCGTTACCGCCCTGCTTGATCATTTTCGCCAGCTCCCTGGTGGTGAGCACGATATCGACATCGCGGAATCCGCTCGCCTTCATCTCGGGCCGTCTCGCCTCGTATTTCTTGGCGGTACAGGGCATGACCGAAACGCAGACGATATCCTTGGGATCGATCCCCGCCTTTTCCGCATAGTAGGTTTTGGCCAGCGGACCGAACATCTGCTGGGGTGATTTACAGGTGGAAAGGTTGTCGAGATTATTGGAAAATTCATGCTCGATATACTTGATCCACCCCGGGGAACATGAGGTAAACATGGGAAGCGCGACCTTCTCCTTGTCCACCAGCGCCTGTTTCAGACGGGTGAGCAGCTCCGTGCCCTCTTCCATGATGGTCAGGTCGGCGGTAAAATCGGTGTCGAACACCTTGTCGAATCCCATCCGCTTCAGCGCGGTCACCATTTTGCCGGTGACCCGTTCGCCGGGATCATACCCGAGGTCTTCGCCCAGCGCGATTCTCACGGCCGGTGCCGTCTGCACCACCACATGCTTCTTGGGATCATCGATGGCCTCCCAGACCTCTTCCATATAGTTGCGCTCCACCAGGGCGCCGGTGGGACAGCGGTTGACACACTGCCCGCAGTTGGTGCAGACCACATCGGCAAGCGGCTTGTGCATGAAGGTGCTGATAAACATGTGCTCGCCCTTTCTGGCAACGGTGAGGGCGGACACATCCTGCAGTTCGGCACAGGTGCGCACGCACCGCTGACAGCGGATACATTTCGAATCGTCTTTCTCGATGGCCGGAGACGAACGGTCGATACGCTTGCCAATGGAGAGATCGATGAAGGACTTCTCTTCCACCCGGTATTCCTGCGCGAGATCCTGCAATTCGCACTTGCCGTTTTTCTCGCATTTCAGACAGTCGCACCGGTGCTCCGAGAGCAGCAGCTCAATGACGTTCTTGCGGGCGTTCCGTACTTTCAGCGTATTGGTAAACACTTCCATGCCTTCGTATACGGGAACCGCGCAGGAGGCGGTCAATGTTCTCTCGCCTTTCACTTCGACGAGACAGACACGGCAGTTACCCGCGATGCAGAGATCCTTGTGGTAGCAGAGTGACGGCACCGTGATCCCCACTTTTCTCGCGGCCTCCAGAATAGACGTCCCGGGTTCAACCGAAACCGGAATTTTATTTATCGTTAACTTAACCATGAGTTCTCCCTGTTGAATTGATTAGAAAATGATCTCTTCGTAGAAATTGTTGACAATCGATAGGAACGGATTCGGCACTGATTGTCCCAGACCGCACTTTGCCGCGACCTTCATGGTTTCCGCGAGTTTCTTCAGTTCATTGAGATATTCAGGCGGCTTCTCGCCCTTTTTTATCGCCTCGATGCCGCGAAGCAGCTGCTGGGATCCCACGCGACAGGGCGTGCACTGCCCGCAGGACTCTTCGCAGAAGAACTCCAGATAGTTATGCAGCACGTGGTACATGGAGCGCGAGCTGTTGAAGAGCATCATGGATCCCCCGGTTGGTACGCCCTCGAATCCGATAATCGTCTTCTCGAAGTCCCTCCGCGGCACACAGTGGCCGGATGACCCCCCTACCTGCACCGCCTTGGTATCGCCGTCTCCGAAAAGGTCCACAAATTCCCGAATGGTCATTCCCAGTTCCAGTTCATAGATCCCCTCCACATCCGCGTCACCGGAGACCGAAAACACTTTGGCGCCGCGTGAATCCTTGGTGCCGAGCTGAAGGAATTCTTTATTGCCCATTCTGATGATCATGGCGCAATAGACCAGGGTTTCCACATTGTTGACGACCGTGGGTTTGTTCATGTAGCCGTGACTCACCGGATAGGGAGGTTTGTTCCTGGGTTCTCCCCGGTAGCCCTCCAGCGATTCGATCAGCGCGGTTTCCTCGCCGCAGACATAGGCGCCGCTGCCGGATTTGATGATAATGGAGAATTTGAATCCTTTCTCCTTGAGCTTTTTATTGAACGCGTCCAGCTCTTCCTGCAGCCGGGGCCTCAAATAGTTGTATTCGCCCCGCAGGTAGATGATCCCTTCGCTGGCATTGACGGCCCGGGAGCAGATCGCCATACCGGCGAACACTTTGGCTGCCTGTTCCTCCAGGATCTGCCGATCCTTGAACGTGCCCGGCTCGCCTTCATCCGCGTTACAAATGACATATTTCACGTCGCTTTTCTGTTCCGCGGCGAATTTCCACTTCAGGCCCGTGGGAAAGCCCGCGCCGCCCCTGCCTTTGAGTCCCGATTCGGTCACCTCGGCGATGATCTCATCCGGGCTCATGGAAAGGCATTTATCAAGCATCTGACCGCAGTCCTGATCCTGAAAAATCATATTTACTTTGGTCTGATGCTCCTTAAGCTTCTTCAGTTTGGTTTCTCGATCCAGCACCATATCTATCTCCCGGTTTAATATTCATTAATTGCGTCAATTGCTTTTTTTGGTGTCAATTTCGTATACACCTTGTCATCGATCAGCATGGCCGGACCTTCATGACACCATCCGATACAGTTAGCCGCGAAGAAACTGAATTTTCCATCAGTGGTCGTACCGCCAAGCTTCACCCGTAAATGATCTTCGATCGCCTTGATGACCTCGTCTTTCCCTTTCATATAACAGGTGATGGTTTTACAGATACGGATTACATGCTCACCTGTCGGCACCGGTTCAAGAAACGTGTAGAAAGACGCTGTGCCGTACACTTCAGCTGCGGAAAGATCCAGCGCCCTGGCGACTTCAATCATCGCATCTTCAGTGACATACCGCTGTTCCTTGGCGAGATCCTGAAGGATAGGCAGGAGATGCTCACGCCTGGTGCCGTGCTTTCCGACAATGGTCTGAACGAGTTCTGCTGTTGAAGACATTCATAGCTCCTTATGCAATTTATGTGACATTTTTGTAACAAAAAAAGCCCTGCTCGGCAGGACTGCATGAATAGCGTAAATGAGGAAACACAAAAGATGAACAGGATCGGCGGGGCGCATACCGGCGGCTTTCATGCGGGGAAGGGAACATACATAGAAGACGAGGATGCACGTCCCCCGGTCGTTAGCTTCTGCAGGTAACGACACTGCCTGTTGAACCATCAAACCGTTATGCGGGCAAATCATTGTACCGGCTACGGTTATATGCGCCATACCGCTATGTATACGCCCTGAGGGCCTTACTGCAAACACTGCCTTACGCTGTTACCCTTGTTAATATCCGTATTCGTTTCCGCTATTGCGGCGCTTCTCGCGTGACCTCCGCAATCACTCGGATTCAGGAGTCGGACTCAGATGGTAGTACCCGGACAAGCTATTGTTTCTATGATACATACAACGCTATCTTATGCCAACACCTGTACCGCAGACTGAAGTATACGGAATTCAGCAATAAAATGCAAGTGAAAACTTTCACATAAAATTGCAGGTTTCCGGGGCTGCGGTGCGTCTCAGGTCGGGCCGCCCGCCGGTATGAGCACCGTGAATTCAGTGAACCCGGGCCGGCTCTTGATATGTATTTTACCATTGTATTTGCCGACGATTCTCGACGAAATGGTCAGACCGAGACCGAGGCCGAAATCCTTGCCCTTCTCTTTGGTGGTAAAATTGGGCTGCATGATTCTGGGAAGCACATCAGGCGGTATTCCCGGACCGTTATCGATGACGCGTACCCTGATATGGTCCTCCTGAACCCCGCTTTCGATGGTGATCCTCCCCCGCGGACACGCCGACTGCTGCAGCGCTTCCGCCGCGTTCCTGATCAAATTGGTCCACACCTGGACCCATTCACCCCGGCTGCTTTTAATGAGCGGAAGATCATTCAATTTCATTTCCACGTCTATCTCCCGCAGGGGCCCGATCAGCAGCACAACCGCCTCGCGTATGGAGTCATTGATCGCGACGTCCTGCTCCTTGCCTGTCTTCTGCACTGCCAGCGCCTTGACTGAACTGACCACATGGGCGGCCAGGGTGGCGGCGACGTCCATGTCGTAAAACACCGCACCCATCTCCCAGTCGAGATACATATCGTGGATCTCTTCTTCCAGGGCGCTGCCGTACTGCCGCAGTATTTCCAGGGGGATGTCGATCTGAGCCAGTTTCTCGGCATCACTTTTGCCGACACCAAGCTCCTTCTGAAGCGCCCCGGCCCGTCTTCTCACATCTCTGCTGGAAAGTTTCCTCCCGTCTTCGATGCCTTTCTGGAAGAAGGTGGCGGTTGCCGGCCGGTAATCCCGGACCATCTCTCGGATATGCTTCTTGAGCCACTGCGTATTGCTGCTGAGCACGGCGATGGCGTTGTTCAATTCATGGGCAATCCCCGCGGCCATCTGTCCCAGCACCGCGAGTTTTTCCGTTTCCATCAGTTTTTTAAGTGTCAGTTCTTTTTCCAGGGCGAATTCCTGCTCTTTCTGCATTCTCACGAGCAGATTTTCAACCACGACGGGCATAAACTGTTCGAACAGGCTCTCCGTCCCCGTTTCCGGAAGGGCCCGCTGTGTCTGGTCGATATAGGCGATTTCGCACGGCTCCCGGGCGATTACTTTCGCCGAGCTCACATAGGTTCTGGAAAAAAAACTGTAGACGCCCACGAACATATTCTCGGTGGCCACAAACAGTTCATAACTGTCCCCTCCGGGCCGGGTCACGTATCCGGCGAGCACCCCCTTGAGCACCAGGAAGAGCCGGTCGTTATCATCGCCCTGGTCCATAAGCACCTCGCCCGCGGCGAGGCGAAGCCGCTGACCCGGGTCGGAAAAATACATTTTCATCAGCCGTGGAAGCGATGTACTGATAAAATCCTTACCCACGAGAGATACCTCCGTTCCCGGTAAAAAAAAGGCGGCCTGAACGGCCGCCCTTCTTGTCCCGGGTGCTTACGCGTAGCTTTTCAGCAGTTCCTCGACGGTGAGTTTTGTCCCCGCCTTCTGATAACTCAGGGATTTCTGTATCTGCTCCTGCAGATAGTCTTCCATCACCGGTCTCTCCTCCTGGTAGAAAATTCCGGTATAGAGATGTTCTTTATTGTACGCGTACTCATAGGCCTTGAGCCTGTTTTCCCGGTCATAATCATCGGGCAGCGGCACCAGCATTTCCCTCAGTGCCTTCATGGGCAGAACCGGAAAAGTGACGCAGGGTGAGAGGACATAGACGATCGAAAAACCCTTGTGCGTCAGGGCCGCTTTCATGATCTCCGCCATACGCTTAAGCTCAAGAGGGCTCGTTCGCGCGATGAAAGAGGTCCCGTAGGAGAGAAACATGGCCAGCGGTTCCATGGGCAGCTCATAGGCGCCGTAGGGCGCGGTTTTCGTACGCACCCCGATGGGAGTGGTCGGTGATGTCTGCCCCTTGGTGAGACCGTAGATGCGGTTGTCGATCAGTATATAGGTCATATCGACGTTTTTCCTGGCAGCGTGCGGTATATGACCGCCGCCGATCCCCAGCCCGTCACCGTCTCCGCCCACGCAGACGACCGTCAGGTCAGGACGCGCCGCTTTCGCGCCCATGGCAGTCGGGACCGCCCTCCCGTGGGTGCCGTGGAGTGAATAGGTGTTGAGATAGTGGGAAAAACGGCCGGAGCACCCGATACCGGACACAGTGATGATGTTCTCGGGGGCGATGTCCAGATCAGCGAATGCCTGTTCCAGACCGTTGAGCACGCCGTAATCGCCGCATCCGGGGCACCAGACCGGTTTAATGCCGCTTTTATAATTCCGTGATGTGTTCTTCATCGACAATCCTCGCTACTTTCTGTATACTGGCAAAAATTTCCTGGGGCGTAATCGGCACCCCTTTGCATTTGTGCACCTCTATGGGACGTATGCCGAATTTTGCCTTGATAAAATGGGCGAACTGGCCGGTATAGTTCTCTTCCACGACGATTACCTGATCGAGTCCGGAGAGGAACCGCCGTATCTGCTTGTCGGGAAGCGGAGAGATCACCCGGGGATGGAGGTGCCTGATGTAAATCCCCTCCTTCTCGGCCATATAGCGGGCCTCGCGAATGGCGCCCTCGGTGGAGCCCCAGCCGATGACACCGATTTTCGAACATTTTTCACCGTAATAATCGGCGGGATTGGCCTCGAATGCCTGCGCGAGCATCTCCAGCTTGCGGAACCGTTTCACCGTCATTTTGAGGTGATTGTCGGGAGTATAATCCGCCTTTCCCGATTCATCGTGTTCCAGGCCGGTAGCGAGATACTGACCGCCGGGCGTCCCCGGACGGGTTATTGGAGAGACACCATCCTCCGTAATCCGGAACCGCTTGTACCCGGCAAGCTCGTCCTCCCCGGCCACTTTCCGGGAAACGATGTCGATCCTGTCGGCCCGGGGAATGGCTATCCGCTCGCTGGGAACATCGCTGAGAATTTCCTGGATCCCGTCAAATTCGGGAATCCGCACCGTTGCCTTACGGTAGCCGATGGACTGATCGGTGAGAAGAATGACCGGCATCTGGTAGAGTTCGGCGATGTTGAAGGCGCGGATTGTCTGGTAGAAACTGTCTTCGACCGAGGTGGGCGCGAGGATCACCCGGGGCACTTCTCCGGCCGTCCCGTAGATGGCGAATTTCAGATCTGACTGCTCCGTCTTCGTCGGCAGACCGGTGCTCGGTCCTCCCCGCTGCACATCGACGATCACCATGGGCAGTTCCAGCATGGAGGCGAGATTGAGCTGCTCGCCCATCAGCTGCAGCCCCGGACCGGAGGTGGGGGTAATGGTTTTTTCGCCAGCGAACGAGGCCCCGATAATCGCCGAAATACTGGCGATCTCATCTTCCATCTGGATCGCCTTTCCCCCTACTTTCGGCATGATTTTACAGAGGGTCTCGAATATCGGCGTGGCTGGAGTGATCGGATACCCGGCAACGAAACGGCACCCCGCGGCAATGGTGCCCAGGGCCACGGCTTCATTTCCGGAAAGCATCATATAGCGAGTCTTGGCGTCTCCCTTGCTCAGGCGAAACCGCTTGTCCATTTTCTGCTTCCTGCCCGCGTCGTAGCCGGCGGTGAGCACGCCGATATTCTTCTGTACGACCTCTCCGCCTTTCAGCCCGAAACGGTCCTGCAGCAGTTTTTCCAGAAATGAACGCTCGATATCGAAGAGTTCGCCGAGCACGCCGAGCGCGACAACGTTTTTCCCCAGTTTGCCGCCACTGATCTCGGTGCTTATTTTCGTGAACGCGATCGGGCAGAGCGTCGCGCCGCTCTCTTTTTTCGGGGTGACGCTGTCAGGATCGTATATAATGGTTCCACCCTCGCGCAGCGCCGAAATGGAACGGTCGTAGGCCTCCTGATTGAATACGACGAGATAATCGACCGCGCCGCCCATGGAATAGATGGTCCAGTCTCGCGTGCGGATCTGGATCATGGAGTAGCCGCCGCGGATTTCCGCCGGATAGGAGATGTACGTAAACACGTGATAGTCAGTGCGGGCCACCGCCTGGGCGAACATTTCGCCGCAGCTGATTACCCCGTCTCCTCCTTCTCCACCGATTCTGACCGTAAAATCGACTTCAGATTTAAAATCGTTTACACCCATATGTCCTTGCCTTTGTTTACCATACGCTGTTTCGCGCCCGTCCCCTCTAAAAGGAAACGGCCGCATTCATTGTCTGGTGATACCGCATATAAAAAAAGGGACAACGTCACCAGCCGGACGTTTCCCAATGGTTCTTTTCCGTTATCCTGTCTGTCGGGGGCCTTCGTCCGCCGGAACCTGCACCGTCACTCCGGTGTGACCGGCCCTCACTGCTCCTGCCTGTCGGCATTTTCCCATACCACTTGAAATTGTTCCCTCATAATAAGAATTATCATTACGGATGTCAAGCGAAATCAGTAGTATTTCTAATATTCTTTCCTTTCCGCGTATCCCGGGCCATATACTGACGGACCTGGTCCATAAAGATTTCCAGTTCCCGGTCGAGGTCAACGGGTACGCCGTCAAAATAGAATATCCGGACGGGAAACCCTCCCAGATGTTCGCTGAGCACCGGATAGACCGCTTCTGAAACGATCCCGTTCATGCAGGAAAAGGGACTTATGTCCGCGACTCCGTGGCATCCCGCGTGGTGAAAGGCGATTGACTTGCCGGTATTCAGCGTCATCTCTCCCAGGGCCTTTTCCGCCGGGAGATAGGGCCTGCTGTATTCGAGAAGCCGGTCCACAGGGGTCTCCGGTCTCTTCCTGAACAGCGGCCTGAACGGACGCTGCAGCAGCGACTCGTCCAGTTTTTGCACGGCATGCCGAATGTGCGCCGCTGCTGCCCCGGCGCTGATGCGCCGTTTCCGCTCCCGCAGCTTTCTGATCTCCTCCCAGTTTGTGTACCAGATCCACTCCGAGATATCGGCGATCCAGCATTCGCCCCCGTGATTCTCGATCTTTCGCACCAGATCCTGATTGCTGAAGGTATTGAACCGAAGATATATCTCTCCCACGATCCCGATCAGCGGCCGGGTTCCGGGGCGCTCCTTCAGCGGCAGGGAGAGAAAACGGTCTCTGATCGTTTTCAGGGCGGCGGAGAGCCGGCGCATCTCCACCGGGGACGAGATGGACCCGTCGGCGAGTATTGCGCATATATCGGTCAGGGACCGGTCGTGCAGAGCGTCTGCGCTGCCCGGTTCCTTCTCATACGGCCTGAACATGAACAGCAGCTTGCGAAGGATATCGGAGACTACCAGTGAACGCCAGGCGGTCCTCATAAACCGGTTTTTATCAGCGGCAATCCCTTCGTAGCCGTCACTGCTCGTCGGGGAAAATACCAGCGCTTCGTCGTATTTCAGTTCCCGCAGCACTTTCTTGAAAAGGTTCATATACTGGCCGAATCTGCAGGGACCTGACGATGTGGGCATGAGAAACGCCGTTTCTTTCGGGACGAAATCCCTGCCCTGCGTCACCTTGAGAAAATTTCCCAGAACGACCCGCTGCGGCAGACACTCCTCTCCGGTGGTGAAGCGGGCGGCAAGCTCAAAAGTCTCATCGTCGGCTTCCGGCGAAACGTACGCCTCCACCCCGATGGACCTGAAGGCGGCGGCCATCGCCCTGGCTCCTCCGGTGCTCATGCGGGGAATATAGAGTTTTCTGCCCGTCAGCGGGTGAGGGCCGGTTCTCCCGGCAGGTGACTGTTTCATGACAATATCCGTTTACTCTCGAGATAGGCTTCGATGCGCGTCATCACGCCGGCATCGTTGGCGTGGCTGTCGAGCTGAAGAAACAGAAAGGGCTGCCCCGACGCATCCTGTATGTAGTGACGTATATATGAATCGGGGCCGCATTTGAAATTGCTCAGGTAAATGATGTGCATGGCGGAATACCGCCGGGACAATGCGGCCGCCTGAATAATGCGTCTGCCGTAGTTCCAGAACATGTGATCATGAATATGGGAGATATCGACCCGGTCGAGATCGAGGTAATCCAGGGGCAGCACATCCAGGCCGTAGAGCGACCGCAATTTCTCGGGTATATTGAGATTGAGCGCGGTATCGTACAGATTGTAGGGACGCCCGAGGAGAAGGATCATCGGCTTGCCGCTTTCGGTGATGGTCCGGAGAGCCGCCGCCCCCGCCTGCCTGACCTCGGCGACAAAGGCTTCCTGGGCGCTCCAGGCCGCGGCCGCGGCCTGCATGTGCTCCCGTTCCCCAATACCCCGGGAACGCGCCCAGTCACGGTAGAGATGCGCGGTGACAAATTCCCGGCCTTCCCGGAACTGAACGTTAGGGTCCAGCAGACGATGCTTCAACGAGCCGAACCCGGGCGTATGAGCTATCACCAGCGGCAGTGTCTGGGTCCAGGGACAGATGAACGAGGCAATGCTGTTTGCCGGGTCGATCTCGTTGACGACGTTGGGAATAAAGACGATATCGGTGTCCATGCCGGCGATTTCTGCGACGTGGCCGTGAGCGATCTGGACGGGAAAGCATTGATCAGCGACCGCCGCCTCCACTCCCCGCTCCACATGGTGCTGCCTGCTCTCTCCCGAAAGCACCACCTCGAATGAGAGTGCTTCAAAATAGGTGCGCCAGAACGGCAGGCGGTCGTAAAACGCCAGCACCCGGGGAATTCCCACTCTGCCCCGTGTGCTCTTCCTGCCGGCGGGGCGATCGCTGAACATGAGTGCGTTACGGTGGGCGAACAAATCGGGCCCGGATGGAAGATTGGCCGATCTGGCCGCCTTGCGGTAGCGGTCCGAACATTTATCTCCCCAGTAGCTCTTCTCTCCATCCACGGTGAATTCCTGGATAAGACAATGGTTCGAGCAGCCCTTGCAGGTAAATTCCCGTGTGTTCCGCTCCACCGAAGAGAGGTCCCAGCCCCGGAAAGCGGTGTGTCGCGCCCCGATCTTGTCCCGGGCGAGCAGAGCCGCGCCTATGGCGCCCATAATGCCGTTATGGGGCGGGACGATTATCTCTTTCCCCAGAACCGTGGCAAACGCCGCGGCGACACTGTCGTTGAAGGCGGTGCCGCCCTGAAAGAAAATGGTATCTCCGATGCGGCGTTTTTTCACGACTCTGTTCAAATAATTCTTGACGACTGATACCGCAAGGCCGGCACAGATATCTTCCCTGGAAACCCCCCGGTGCAGATAGGGAAGCATCTCCTTTTCCATAAAGACCGTACATCGTTCTCCCAGTCTCAAGGGCGATTTCGAAGCGAGCGCAAGTGAAGAAAACTCCTCCTTTATACTGATGCCCAGTTCACCGGCCTGCTCTTCCAGAAAGGAACCGGTACCCGCGGCGCAGGCTTCGTTGAGGGCAAAATCGGTGACGATTCCGTTTTCGATGGCGATGAATTTTGAATCCTGCCCGCCTATCTCGAAAATCGTATCGACGTCACGTTCGAGGAATGTACCGGCGATATGGGCGGCACCGGTTTTATGCGCGGTGATCTCGTCTTTGACCGTGTCGGCTCCCACCAGGGCGGCGATGAGCTCTCTGCCGGAGCCGGTCGTTCCGACGGCCCGCACCTTCAGCGAGTCAGGGATCATGTCCGCCATCTGCTTCAGTCCCGCTTCCACCGTTTCCACCGGTCGGCCTCTCGTCATGAGATAGATACCGTGCATTACCCGGCCCTCACTGTCGATCAGGGCAAGGTTGGTGCTTACCGAACCGATATCGAGCCCCAGGAATACCTCACCCGGAACGGCCGTTCCCGGCGGAGCTCCGGCAGCCGTGTCTCTCAGCAGCCTCACATTCGCCATGGATAGCGGCTCCGTCACCGGCAGAGGATCGGCTGCCGGGCGGCCGGCGGGGAAGGCTGCCGGCTCTCCTTTCCCGTTTTCGTTGCCGCGCCGGGCGATAACCGCCGCGCCCGCGGCCGAGAACCAGGCATGCCAGGGGGAAAGAACAAAATCCGCCTCCGCAAGAGAAAAGGCCCGCCTGATCTCGTCCACGATACCCCTGTTCATGGCCATTCCCCCGATCAGCGCTACTTTCGGATGAATTTCCTTGCCCTTCGTGACGGTCCCCTTGAAGTTCCTGACAACGGCTGTGCAGAGCCCTTTCAGTACTTCCGGTGGTGTGTATCCCCTCTGCTGGGCGTGGATCATATCTGATTTGGCAAAAACGGAACAGCGGCCGGCGATCGCTGCTGAACGGGTGACGGAAGCGATCGCTTCGCTCACCTCTTCGATGGGATATTCCAGCCGACCCGCCTGCTGATCGAAAAATGTTCCTGTTCCGGCGGCGCACTCTCCATTCTGACCGTAGGAGATAATCAGGGGGGAGGCATGGCCTCGTGTTTCCAGATGTATGTAGGCCGATCGTTCTCCGCCCAGCGAGATAATCGTTCGGACATCGGGATGAAATGAAGCCACTCCCTCAGCCGCGGATCGGATCTCATTTGCATAGGCGCAGCCAAACAGGTCCGCTGCCTTTCGTCCGCCGGTTCCGGTGGCGCATATACCTCCGAGTTTTTCGCTGTCGATACAGGAAGTGAAACGGGTGAGCAGTTCCCTCGCTGTCTCGAGGGGAGAGCCGCCGTGTCTCAGGTAGGGAGAACATATCCATGAGTCCCGGGCCCGCCATGGCCCCGGATTAGCGTCCTGCAAACAGGAAGCGGTGGTTTCAAGAATCGTGGTATCGTCTATAAAAACAGCCAGCTGCACACTGACTGAACCGATGTCGATGCCTATCCAGATGTTCTTTTTCATACGCCAAATAATATAGAAATCCTGAGAAAAGAATCAAGTAATAAAAAGGGTGCGGTCCGCAGCGGGCCGCACCCTCGGGCTGTCATCAGGAAGAGAGTGCTATCGTTCGAGCATTGATTCCCAGCTGCTGTTTTTCACTTCACCGCGTACATCGGAATGCAGCAGCTGATACTCGTCATTGGCCTGCGTGTCGCCGAAAACGAATATGGAACCGCCTTCAATGTCGTAATAATTCCAGATCTGGTAGGGGAATTTTCCCGGTTCACTGGGGAATCTCTCGATATAATTGGGTTCGCCGTAGATACAGTAGACGCGTCCCCGGTCGGTGGTCCAGCCTTCGACCCCCATCTCCTGGAAGAATTTATTTGCATAGGTGATTCTTCGCTGATATTCGAACCGGAATTCATTCAGAGAGGTTGAAGGATCGGTGTCATGCTTGTTCCAGAAATAAAAGAGCCATTTGCGTTTTTCCTCGAGACTCGCAAGCTCGTTGAAGAACCGCAGATCTTCAGTCGTGATGAGATACCGGATCCTTGCGAATTCATCGTCGACCTCGAGGTCGCTCATGGACGCAAACTCCCCTTGATAGTACATGTCATCGCTATTCATGGCGACGGCATCGCTGCGCTCGGGGATCCGCTCGGTATTGTAGACATAAAATTTTTCACTTTTTGACAGTATGGAAATTTCATCAGGGTCGAGAATTTCAAGGTGAAACAGGTAGCTGCCTGTCTGCAAATCACCGACTTTCAGGGCGCCGAAGATAACATTGGAATCATGGGTGCCCGTTCTCGTTCTGATCTCGGGGGATAGTTCAGATTCATCTTTGTTATCACTATTGGTGATATAATATTTGACGAAAAATTCTTTGTCTTTCAGGGTGGAAAAAATATTGTAGAGCTCCGCATAAAAATTAATATACTTGTTGCCCTGCCCGTAAACACGGGCCGGATTGGGCATAACTTCCAGGCTGTTCTTATAAAAGGGATTGGCATCGTCGGGAGCGATGCGCCTGATGCTTCGGGCCAGCTGCACATCACTTGCGGCCAACTGCTCCCGGGGAATGGGTTCGATGACGAGATCCGTTTCTGTGGAATCGCCGTTTTGAGTGTTGATCATGTCCCGCGCGATGAAGGCAAGACGGTAGGTGCCGGGAGGGACCGTGAGTTTTACACAGTCGATAATGGACTGACTGCCGTCGACGGCGGCGGTATCTTCTTCGGTGCTTCTCATCTGCCACTGGCGGGCGCTGATGATGCTGTCCCCGTCAAGGATCTTCACCAGCATATGAACCGCTGTTTCAAATCCCGTATCAGGTGCTTTGCGATATGCCATGCCGTCTTTATTGATCGAGTAGTACACCTCGAGATAGTTGACTTCTTCATCATATTTGAAGTCGGCGAAATCGACATCGAGGTTCATGGCTGCTTTCTGACTGAACGCGGGCAAGGGTATGGATCCCGCGATAACGAGGACCATGAGGGGTATGCGGACTATCTGTTTCATGTTCATGCGATTGTTCTCCTGTAATACGTTATGTATGGCCCCCCCATACACAGAAGGAGGCTGGCGCGAGGCCAGCCTCCTTCCGAAGTGCTGCTGCCTGTCACATCCTAGAAAAGGAGTTTTGCCGTGAAGTACATATTATTGTCGAAATAATCTGCAGCCCACATGCGATAGGCGAAATCAAACGCGATAGACATCGTGCCCGAGAGCGGCTGAACCAGGCCGAAACCGAAGGCCGGTCCGAACATATAGTCTGTCTCGCCGAGAGGATCTTCATCGACTGTCAGACCGTATTCGTAACCGCCGCGCAGGAAAAGAATGTCATTGTAGTTCGCTTCAATACCGAGCAGAATCTGATCGGTGGAGAAGTTGGCATGACGGAACGCACCGTTGAAAGAGAGGGTGGTCTTTTCCATGGGTGAGTAGTCGTAGCCCAGTCCGATTTCAAACAAGGACGGCAGTTCGGCTTCATCGGCAACCAGTCTCAGATAACGGGCCGGTGTGTTCGGCGGTGTATCGGGAAGCACGACCGACCGGTCAAGATCGGAACCGTCGAAATGGATGGGTGAACCGAAATTCTTCAGCGCGACACCAACCCTGATACCGAACTCGGAGATGTACTGCACACCCATGTCCAGAGCAACGGTGCTGGCCGATGTTTCAATGATCTTTTCGCTGATGAACTTGGCATTGATACCGATGAACGTTCTGTCGGTCATCGCCCGTGAGTAGGAGGCGATCACGGTCATGTATTGCGGTGAATAGAACGCGCCGTTACCGTTGGGATACTCTTCCGTGGTAACCGGAATATCACCGAAACCCAGTGACTGGAAACCGAAGCCGATGGTACCAAGGCCGGTTTTAAAGGCGAGGGCACCGTAGGACACGTTCACATCGGCGATCCATTTCATATAGGAAAATGAGGTTTCGATATTGGATTTCATTGTTGCTAGACCTGCGGGATTCCAGTACATTGCGTCGACACCGCTGATGCTGGCAATGTTGGAACCGGCTAACGCAGTACCCTTGGCACCCATTGGAATCAGGAGTTCCATGGCGCCGGCGGTCCCTCTTTTATCCGGGTTGCCGGCAAACGCCTGGAAGCTGAGTCCCACTACAAGCAGAAGCGCCATGAGGACTGTAAGCAGCTTACTTACTCTCATTTCGTTACTCCTATTTTTAATAAATAACAATCTCACATGCATTACTCAGCAAGAGGTTATTTTAGAGATTCCTGAAGAAAGCGCCTCTATTGACTACCGCGAGCTTCAGAATAACATTGCCAAATTCGGTGTCTACATGAACGAAGTACATTCCGCTGGCAACGGGAACTTCCTCTTCATTCATCAGAAACCATCTCTCGAACGGTGTGCCGTTGGTGTGGGTGATTGTCTTGACCAACTCGCCGTTCAGGCTGAAGATACGAATGTCACAGTTATCTTCAGGGAGATTGTTGAACGTCACGAACTGCGAATAGAAGGAGCCTTCCGCGCTGTTGTGAGCGAAGTAGGGATTCGGGAAGACGTTGATGTCGTCCAGACGTTTCTTCGCGACATCGGCGTTCTTCGTCGGTTCCCAGCCCTGGGTATCGAAGGTCAGGTAGTTCTCACCGACCACCAGCGGATGCATCACGTACATGTAGAGGGAGAAATCGGCGTACGT
>JAFGRY010000012.1 GCA_016934955.1 bacterium
CACGCTCATGGGACCAAACATCGCTACGCGGGTCTCCCGCGTGGGAACGCCTGCGTTTGCGGCTCCAGCCGCTAATTGGCGGGATTGCGGAGAGTACCGGCAAGGAGAATCGTTATGTCATGCCCGAGTGCTTCTGTCGGGCATCCAGGGGGGGGCTAGATGGATCAATCTAGAATGTCAATCGGTGCAATGGGCAGGCAGTCCCTGCTGCTCCACGGCAGAATTGGCAGTTTCTGCTTGAAAATTCATAAAAGAAAATACATCTAAAAATTATTTTCCTTGACATTCAAAAATAATATTTGTATTTAGCAATCATCATCATCATCGGAGACGGAAGCAGTATGCGGCGCCGGGTCAGGATGATTGCATCATTGATAAGACCAGGAGGTGTGTGATGAAGGACCGATGGCGTGATGAGGTTTGCAGGATCAAGCAGTATATCGATGAGCATGTCTGTGACATCTGTTACATCTACGAACTGACCCCGATTATTCATGTTCACTTCAATGTAATCACATCCAGGTTGTAAAATACATGTATAGGGGCAAGGCACATGAGCCTCAACAAGACGTCTGCTAAAATAAAAATTGCGAGCGTATGTGTAATCTTGATTCTTTTGAGTATGTGTTTTGCAGGTGCATATACCATCCACCAGTCAAAGATATTAGCTGCCACACTTTCAGAAGATATGGAAGTCAAATATATTCTTGAAACTATAGGCTCTAATATAAAAGTATCGAAAAACAGCAATATAGGGCGCTGGGACGACGAAAAGACAAAATCGATTACTCTTCATGAAAATTTAACAATCGAAAGTGTAATAAATGCAGATGTGTTTCTTTATGGAGTCACTGCCGAACGAACAGACCATTTTGGTAATATTTATGTCGCCCAGCAATCGAATGCTGAAATCTTGAAATTCGATCCAAATGGCACATATATAAAGACAATCGGTAAAAAAGGGCAAGGCCCCGGTGAGTTGTCAGGAAGTTTTTCTATTGCACAGCATTTTCACAACAATAATATTCATGTTATTGATTGGGAGTACGGGAGATATACTGAATATTCATTGCATGGATCTGTAATAAGGTCTATTCGACTACCCAAGACTTATAACAGAGCTGGTGCCAGAGGATTTGATGTAGATGAATCCGGGAATCTATTGGTTGGATATGCCGATTGTAAAGATAGTTGCACGATTGCTGTTTACGACCATAATATCAATTTTGTAAAGCGATTTGGTGAGACTGTTCATGTTTCAGGTTTAAAGCCTTTTGATAATATTGGTTTAATTAACTATGCATCATCAGGACATTTTGTGAAAGATGGACCAAGAATATATTATATACATAGTGCGCCACATTTAATCAAAATTTACAACAGCATATACGAATTAACTGACATAATATATCGCGAGAATGACTTGACACCAACAACATACGAATTAGTAGGGGCCCAAATGTACCAAACAAAGAATCCAAGTGTGGGTCGCTTCATTGGTTCTTGGAAAGAGTATATTATCATGTCAATTCTTATTAGAGGGGTAAAACCCTACAGTATTTTGGATTTTTATAATAAAAATGGTGAATACTTAACAACCTTGAAATTTAATACATATACACATGTTACTCATGTTGATAATCATGGTCAGCTATATGCACATACTTACACTCCAGACGGCGAAGAACAAATTAAACGCTATCAGATAATTATAAAAAATAACTAAAATTGAAGCATTTATTGAGGAATTAATTGCACCGGTTTTCTATCCATCGGATGAGATAATAGTTCGTTTCAGCCCCCCACCACCGCCCTGATAAACGCATTCCCCTCCAGGGTGCCGTAGTAGCCCTGCTTCACGCTCTCTTCGTTGTACTCCGTCACACTGTCCGGCTCCTCCCCGGGGCGGTAGATGATGAACGGCACGGCGTCGTGCACGTGGGTGCGCACCTCGCAGGGGGTGGGGTGGTCGGGAATGAGGGCGATGGTGACCGGTTCGTCCATGTTCGCCGTCTCTTCCATGATCGTCTTCACCACCCGCCGGTCCAGGTATTCGATTGTCCTGGTTTTCAGCTCATAGTCGCCTTCGTGCCCGGCCTCGTCGCTGGCCTCGATGTGCAGGTAGACGAAATCCGTCCTTTTCAGGGCATCCAGCGCGGCCTGCGCTTTCCCCTCGTAATTCGTGTCATACAGCCCGGTGGCGCCCTCCACCTCGATCACCTCGAGCCCGGCGTAGACGCCGATCCCCTTGATCAGATCCACGGCCGAGATGACCGCGCCCGACAGTCCATACAGCTCCTTCAGCGTCTTCATCTCCGGCTTGTACCCGGGGGCCCACATCCAGATCGAATTGCCGGGGTCTTTGCCCGCGGCGATCCGCCGCCGGTTCACGGGGTGATCCGCGAGGATCTTCTGCGACCTGAGGATGAGGTCATTGAGCAGGGCCGCGGTCTTCTCGCCCTTCGGTCCCGTAGCCTGCACCATGACATCCCGGAAAGCAGTGCCCGGCACGTCGTGGGGGGGCGTGCAGGCGATCTCGTTCACCCCGTCCTTCACCAGCAGCAGGTGGCGGTAGCTGACGCCGGGGTGAAAGCGCACCCGCTCCGTGCCCAGCTGGTTCTGCAGGTCCCTGATGAGAATGTGGGATTCTTCCGAGGAGATGTGTCCCGCCGAGTGGTTTTTGATCCTGCCGTCCTCGATGCAGATGAGGTTGACCCGCATGGCCAGGTCGTCGGGATTCACGGTGACCCCCATACTGGCAGCTTCCAGCACGCCCCGGCCCTGGTAGACCGCGTGTACGTCGTAGCCGAGCACGCCGAGGTTGGCGACCTCGCTGCCCGGGGGCATGTCCGCCGGGACCGTGACCAGGCGGCCGGTGCGGCCTTTTCTGCACAGCTCATCGATGTGAGGAGTGTTCGCGGCCATGAGGGGGGTCCTCCCGCCCAGAGCAGGGATGGGGTAGTCGGCCATGCCGTCGCCGAGGATGATGATGTATTTCATGGGTTTACCGATCATGTTTTCGTTTTTTCTCGTTTTCTTGTTTATTCTCGTTCCCGGCCTCCGGCCGGGAATGCGTGTCTTTGCGGCTCCGCCGCGTAACGGGTTACCTGAAGATCAGAACTTTCAGTTGAATGTCTTGCTAGGTGCCATGTTCACGGCGTATTGCTCTTCTTACTTTTGTCTTGACACAAAAGTAAGCAAAAAGTCAAGGCCGACGTCGAACGGCTAAAAATTGCCATTGTCATACCGAAGGGGAAAAAAACTCGTCCCGGGTGAGAAACATCCCGGTCCTCAGACAGTTTTTCCCCTGACAGTCGGTATACCAATGCCAATTTTATTAACGCCGTTCTCCTAACGGCCGATTGATTGTAAAAAAGATAATGTCATGATCCTTATGGCGTTCGCCGTGTCGAAATGACAGGGCGTTGAGGCCGGCGGTCGGGGACCCCGGCTTGCCTGTTATTTCATTCTTTCGTGTCTTTTGTGTCCTTCGTTGGAGACTAAGATCCGTAGCGCCCCAGCAAATACGCCTTGAACTCCCCGTATTCCTTCCCGATGGTATCGTACTGCTCCTCTTTCTCCTCGATGCCCTCCAGGCTGGGGGGCAGTTCGGGATCGAGGCCAAGCAGCTCCCGGATCTTCTCGGGGAACTTGGCCGGGTGGGCGGTCTCCAGGGAGACGCAGACCTGGTCATGAGTGTCGTGTTCGGGATAGTCGGTCAGGTACTGCTGCAGGCCGGCCCAGCCCACGGCGCCGTGGGGCTCGAGCAGCAGCTTGTGGCTGCTCCAGGCCTCCTGAATCGTCTCTCCGGTCCAGCGGTCCGAGATGCTGATGGCGTACATGTCCCGGCGCATCTGTTTCAGATCGGGCATGATGCCGATGGCCCCGGTTTCGTCCATGGAGCCGTTGTAGACCGAAACCAGGCGGGAGATGTTGCTGGGGTGCCCGACGTTCATGGCGCTGGAAATGCAGTTGACCGAGGGCACGATGGGCGTGTATTGCCCGGTTTTGAGAAAGATCGGGTACTCGTCGTTCTCATTGGTGGCGATGATGAATTTCTTCACCGGCAGACCCATGCGCATGGCGATGACCCCGCCCATCATGTCCCCGAAATTGCCCGACGGCACCGAGAAGATGATCTCCCTGTCCGCGCTGCCGCAGAGCCGGGAAAAGGCGTAGAAATAGTAGACCGTCTGGGGAACGAGCCTGCCGATGTTGATGGAATTGGCCGAGGAGAGGTTCAGGTAGTCCAGCTCCCTGTCAGCAAAGGCCGTCTTTACCAGGGCCTGGCAGTCGTCGAACTTGGCGTCAAGGCCGATGATCTGCACGTTCTTTCCCAGGGTGGTCATCTGCTTGCGCTGGCGGGCGGTCACTTCCGCCTCGGGAAAGAGCACCACCACCTTGATGTTGTCGAGCCCGTAGAAGGCGTTGGCGATGGCGCTGCCCGTGTCGCCTGAGGTGGCGGTGAGGATGAGCAGGTTTCGCTTCTCCTTGTTCAGGTAGTGCTGCATGAGCCGGCCCATCATGCGGGCCGCGAAATCCTTGAACGAGGCGGTGGGGCCCTGATCAAGCCGCATCACGTATTTCTTCTCATACACGTGCTCCAGGGGAACAGCGAAATCGTAGGCGTCCTTCGTGATCGCCCGCAGGGCCTTGTCGCTGATCTGGCCGCCCAGAAAATAGCGGCTCACCTGGAAGGCGATTTTGTGGTAGTCCATTTTCGCATAGGAGGCTATCTCATCCGGGGGAATGACCGGGATGCGCTCGGGCATGTAGAGGCCGCGATCCGGGGCGATGCCCTTGAGAAGCGCCTCTCGAAAGGTCGCTTTTTCCGCTCTGCCATTGGTTGAGGAAAGGAGTATTTCGTCCATTATTTCACGTTCCCTTCTAGAGTTGGTTGCTGATACAGTCGGCCAGCCGTTTGATCGCTTCGGCCAGCTGCTCCTCGCTCGCATAGGAGAAGTTCACCCTCATATGGTTGTTCTCGGGATTCTCTCCGTAGAACACTTCCCCGGGAACAAAGGCGACCTTGAACTTGATCGCTTCGTAAAAGAGCTTTTTGGTGTCGATATGTGCGGGCAGGGTTACCCAGAGAAAGAGGCCGCCTTCGGGTCTGGTCCAGGTAACGCCCGTCTTCTCCGGGAAATACCGTTCCATCGTTGCCAGAAACACCTTTAGCTTGCGGCCGTAGAATGTGCGGCATGTTGCCAGGTGGGCGTCGATATTCATGTCCCGCAGAAAGGCCGTACAGAGATCCTGGTTGTACTTTGGCGTATTGAGCAGGTTTCCTTCCTTGACGTTGGTCATGGCCTGAATGACCGCCGGCGGGCCGATGGCGAATCCCGTCCTGATACCCGGGCAGAAGAGCTTGGAGAACGTGTAGAGCCCGACCACATGGTCGCCGTCACGCTGCTGGTCGAGACTGTAGATGGCGGGAACGGTCTCACCCTGATAGCGGAAGGCGCGGTAGGGGCTGTCCTCGACGATGAGGATGCCGGTTTCGTAGCTGAGGTCGAGCAGCGCCTCCCGTTTCTCCAGGGACATGGTGATGCCCGTGGGGTTCTGAAAGTCAGGCACCACGTAGATGAATTTGGGCGTCTGCCCCGCTTTCCGCAGGTCGGCGATTTTTTTACGATACACGATGATGTCCGAGCCGTCCGGCTGCAGATTGACGCCGGCAAACCGGGGCCGCTGCATCTGAAAGGCGACGATGGCGCCGGCGAAGGTGGGGCGGTCCAGCAGCACCGTATCCCCCGGATTCAGCAGCACCCTGCCGATGATATCGAGCCCGTGCTGGCCCGAGGAGGTGATGACCAGGTTGTCCTTTTTAATGCCGATATTGTCCGCCGCCAGGTAGTCGGTAACCGCTTCCATGAGCGACGCTTCCCCCGGTACCGGCGAGTACTGGAACACCGCCTCCAGATTCTCCTCGAGAAGCCGGGCGGAGGCGGTTCTGATCCCCTCCTTCGGGAACATGTCAGGCGAAGGGAGGCCCCCCGCCAGGGAGATGATCTCGGGATCATTGCAGAGGGCCATGATCTTGCCGATGGAGTAGCCGCCGTATTCCCTGATATTGTCTGAAAAGAGCGCTTTCCAGTCGTGTTTCATCGCATCTCTCCTGTTTTCAGCTTACCTGGCGGCGCCGCCGAATTCGACCCGAATGTGATTTTTCATGAGATCCATGCCGTCGGTGGTCGCTTTCAGTGCTTTGTAGAAGATCACGTCGCCGATTTTTGCCGCATTGGCGTTCCGGTCCTCATCAGAGAGGAAGTAGGCCTCCATGGTATCCATCTCCCGGGCGGTGCCGTCGCTCTCGTATTTGTAGGTCATGTCCGTCCCTGATTTCAGCACTGTGTGCATGTGGCCGGTCCAGTTGAAATCGGCCATGCCCAGGTCGGGATTGATGTAGATGTGGGCGGCCAGGCTGACGCCCCTGATGCCGCTTTCCTGCAGCTCTTTGGCGCACTGGATGAACGTTTCGGCGACGGCGCCGTTGCCCACGTTGATTTCATAGATGGGAGAGGTTCCGTCGTCCCTGAGATACTCCTTCATGATGTTCAGGAGCATTCTGAACTGGATGAGATTCTGGGTAGAGAGGAGCATGGAAATTTTAATGTAGAGATTGGGAATGTCCCTGCCGTAATAACAGATCGCCGCGATGGTGCTCCAGCTGGGGTTGAGGTAGAAATTGCCGCCGGTTTCCAGGGCGGCGCGGGTGATCCCGTCCAGGTAGATGAGGTGGTTGTCGTTGGCCACTTCGATGCCGCCGAAATTGCCGAAGAAGGTTCCCTGGTTCTTGAGAATGAGCTGGGACTTGCCGCCGCCCGCATCCCGGCGGTCGAATTTTTTGCCCGTGACCTTTTCCAGTTCCTGAAAGCGTGTTTCCGGCTGGGGGATACCGATGAGGTTGGTGCTGCAGAACTTGGAGGCCCTCATGATATTTTCAGCCATTGTCAGGGTGGCCAGCAGGTCGCCGCTGTAGACATAGTGATCGGTGAGAGCGACTACCGAGATCATTTCACTGGGGACAAAACAGGGAGTGCCCGAATCCCCGCTTGCCGCGATCCGCCGCATGGCGTGGTGAGTGACCGGGGCGCCCTGCCATCCCGACACCTGGCTGCGGGCGGTGCCATAGGCGTCGTTGTAGGTGATGCCGTTCTCTTTTTCGAAATCGGCGACTTTGGGAAACTGTTTCACCAGCGTTTCCGCTTCCGTGATCATATCGCCGAATCCCTTCTCCTCACACCGTTTCTTCCTGGTGCTGAAATCCCGCTGTTTTTCGATGGTCTCGATGATGTGAGCCGCGCCACCGTGATGCTTCTTGACCGCGTCCATGGCCTTGATGTCGCCGGTTGATAACAGTTTGAAATGCATAACACCTCCCAGTTGGATGTATGACATCGCCGCCGGATTACCGCGGGCAAACCGGGCAGCGGACCGGTAGAACGGTGTGCCGTTTTCAGGAGGAGCAGGAGAGTGATACCAGGATGAGCCGGAATATAACCGCATAAACAGCGGGGCCGTGATTAGCCCGGCCCCGCGTGGTCGATCTTTTACATAATGCCTTTGTGATATCCGCCGTCCACGGGGAAGGTGGCGCCGGTGATATAGGATGATTTTTCAGATGCCAGAAAAGCGACCAGGCTCGCGAGCTCTTCCGGCCGGCCGATTCTGCCGACGGGCATCTCGGCGGTCCGTTCCTGCATGACCTCGTCGACACTCTTTTTCGTCTTTTTCGCCCTGGCCTGCATGAGCTCGTTGACCCGGTCGGTGAGAATGTAGCCGGGACAGATGGCGTTGACGAGAATGTTGTCCTTGCCCAGTTCATTGGAGAGGCTCTTGGTCAGGCCGATGACCGCCGGCCGCAGCACATTTGACAGCAGCAGGCTGTCAATGGGCTGCTTGGCGGAAATGGAGGTCAGATTGATGATTCTGCCCCATTTCTGCTGCTGCATGGAGGGGATCGCGGCCCGGCAGAGCCGCACCACGCTCATGAGGGTCAGCTGCACCGCCTGCATCCAGTTTTCTTCGTCGAGATCCATGAAGTTGCCGGGCGGCGGCCCGCCCGCATTGGTGACCAGAATATCGATGCGGCCGAACAGGTCCATTGTTTCGGCGATGAGCCAGTCGATCTGATCAGCGGAGGTGAGGTCCACCGCCAGCGGAAACACGGAAACGCCCGTGCCGAGGAAAATGTCATCGGCGGTTTTTTCCAGCGCCTCCTTGTTCCGGGAACAGATCACCAGTTTCGCCCCCTCTTTCGCCAGGGCCCAGGCGACCGCTTTCCCGAGTCCCTTGCTGGACGCGGTGACGAGAGCGACCCGGTTTTTCAGATCAAGATCCATATAAACGCCTCCTTTCTGGAGCAGCAGATTGTCACCATTTCTGACTCAGGCAAGATCTTCCTTGGCGCCGAAGGAGCGGCCGAAGGCAAACTCGCTCATGTCAAAAGGCCACGTTTTGTTCACCATGTAGCCGGCGAGCGACTCCCCGAGCGCGGGGCCGAGCATGAATCCGTGACCGCTCATGCCGACGGAGCAGAAGAATCCCGCTACGCTCGTTTCATCGACAATGGGGCTGCCGTCCGGGGTCATGCTGTAGGAGCCGCTCCACTGCCTGAGAATGGCCACATCTTCGAGAGCAGGGATCAGCCGGCACATACGCCGGGCCATTTCAGCGATAAACTCCAGCGTCGACCCGGTGTCCCTCCCTTTTACCTGGTGTTCAGGCGTATAGCAGCCGATGAACTGGCCGGTGGTGCGCTGGACGAAATAGCCGCCCTCTTTCCGGTAGTCAACCAGCATGGGGATGTTCATGTATGCAACTCCCTCGGTGATGAGGGCTTCATGCCGCTCGGGTTCCACTTCCAGCTCAACGCCGGCCATGCGTCCCACTTCCCTGGCCCAGGGGCCGGCGGCGTTGACGATCATGGGCGCACCGTAGACGGCGCCGGACGCAGTGGTCACCGATTCCACCCGGCCGCTCTTCACGGTGATGCCGGTGACTTCATCGCCCCTGATGATCTCGCAGCCGTTTTTAACCATGTTTTCGGCATATGCCTGAACCACGAAGAAAGGACTCGCCTGGCCGTCGGACGGACACCAGGTGCCGCCCAGCAGCCCGTCGATATTGAGCATGGGCACGATCTTTTTGCACTCCTCAGCTGAGAGATAATCGACGTCAAGGCCGAACTGCTTCTGCAGAGCGACGGTTTTCTTGAATGTCTCCACTTTCTGCTCATCGTGAGCGAGAAAAATATAGCCGGAATTGGTCCACTCCACGTCCCGTCCCAGTTCCTCTTCCATGCGGGAGAACAGCGCCACCGACCGCATGGCGGTTTTGATGGTCGCGGGAGTGGAAAACTGCTGCCGAATGCCGGTGATGCAGCGGCCCGTTGAGCCGGCGGTGAGGTAGTCTTTTTCCAGCAGCAGCACCGTGAGGCCCTGTTTCGAGAGGTAGTATCCGGTGGCGGTGCCGATGATGCCGCCGCCGATAATGATCGCATCGTATGATTTAGTCATCGTCACTTCCTATAAATTCTTTGATGGGAACGGATACCAGGGGGGGGCGCGTTTTGGTGGCGCGGATCTCCGATACCGGTTTGCCGGTTTTTCGCGCCAGGATCTGCAGCACAAGGCGGCCGCAGGTGCGCCCCTGGCAGGGGCCGAGGCCGACGTTGAGAAACCGCTTCAGTTCCTCGGGATCGGTGATCCCGCCGTCAATGGCGGCTTCCACTTCGGCCTGGGTCACATCTTCACAGCGGCAGATGATGATGTCTTTGTCACTCATTTGCTGTCCCTCCGGAAAAAGCGGACCCGCATGGCCGCATCCTTGTCAACTTCCAGAAATACGACCGGGGTCCGGTCCATGGCTTTGGTGTTGCGGACGTTCGTCACCCGTCCGCGTCCGCACTCGTTTCCGGCCCGGTCAAGCAGCGTCACCTCTTCGCCTTTTTCGGGAAGGGGCAGAAATTCATAGGGCATGCCGATCGTCGCCGTTTCCTCGCCGAAGGTCTTGTCGATCAGGAAAATGGCAAGGCCGGGACACTGGGCCACGCAGATGCCGCAGCCGTTGCAGAGGTCAAAATCGATGTTCGGTATGTTGTTGATCGATCCCTCGATGGTGATGGCCTTGCGGGGGCAGGCGTCCGTGCAGGGGTTGCAGGGAATGTTCTGCACGCATTCGATGACCGCCACCGCGCCTTTTGCGAACCGTTCTTCCGTGGGGACGGTGATGTCCTCTATATCGAGATAGCCTTGATTCAGATAGGAGCTCATAAGCGGCTGGCCTCCTCTTGAAGTTTTTTCTCGCCCTGGCGAATCTTTTCGCCGAAGGGACCGGCCCGCAGTTCATCCAGACTTTCCTTGACGTGGTTCTTCAGTTCCTGCAGTTCGTCAGATGATCCTTTCAGCTTCTCCACGGCGTCGAGACCGGCCAGCCGTCCCTCCAGCATGGCTGAGCTGGCCTCTTCGATGCTCGAAGCGTCTCCGGCGACATAGAGGCCTTCGACACTGGTTTCCATGAATTCATTTCTAATGGGAATATCTCCTCCCAGTTCAGGAATCTTTGCCATGCTGCAGCCGGCCTGGAAGAAGATCTCTACCGTCGGTTTGAGCCCGACCGAGAGACAGATCGTATCGCATGCGATATCCTGTTCGGTGCCGGGGATCTGCCGCCAGTTGTCGTCGAGCCGGACGATGGTGGCTCCTTCCACCTGTCCGTCGCCCCAGGTGGTTTGTATCGTGTGCCGGGTGAGAATGGGCACACCACAGCGGCGCAGTTTCGACGCGTGCACCTGGTAGGCGCCGATCACGGGCAGCGCCTCCACCACCGCGGCCACATCCACACCCGCCTGCAGGGCCTGGTAGGCGACGATCACACCGATGTTGCCGGCGCCGACCATGAGCATCCGTTTCCCCGGGAGCACGCCGTACACGTTCATCAGGGTCTGTACGGCTCCGGCGCCGTAGACGCCGGGCAGGTCGTTGTTGGGAAGGGCAAGCATATTCTCGGAGGCGCCGGTGGCCACGATGATCTTTTTTGCCCGCACCCGGTGCAGACGATGATCCCTGATGACCGCCAGCTCTCCCGGAGCATAGTAGCCGACCACCGGTGTTTCGGTCATGATCTCTACATTGTCACCGAGCTGCGAAATGAGTTTGTCGCCGATATCGATGCCCCGGACACCGGCGTGGTGATCCCTGGACCCGAAAAACATGTGCGTCTGCTTGATCAGCTGTCCGCCCACCTTGGTGTTTTCTTCAAATACCAGGACCTTCGCTCCGAACTTCGAGGCGTAAATCGCGGCCGAAAGGCCCGCCGGTCCCGCGCCCACGACGGCGACGTCGGTTTCCAGCAGCGGCATCTCCCGGCGGGGATAGGTTCTGCTCGACGGTTTGTTCTTCAGCTCGCCCCAGCCGTGCTGGGTGCGAACATCCATGCCTTCTTCGGCAAGGACCATACATGTCTTTACATTGGGAATGCCGTTCACCTGCATCATGCAGGATGAACATTTGCCGATGGCGCAGAAGAACCCGCGGGGGCGTCCCAGCTTGAGGCTGTGACTCAGGGTTTTGTAGCCCGCGGCATGCAGGGCCGCGGCAATGGATTCACCTTCATTGGCATTGACCGGTTTGCCGTCAAACGTGAAGGTGATCGGTTTTCCCCTGTCGAACGACAGGATCGGGTGTTGGTCTAAACGCATTGGCTCACCTTGTGATAGTGATGGTTGAACAGGTTAAGGATTTCCCGGGGAGAGGCGAGGCAGAAATCGGGAGCGGCGTCCCTGACACGGGCGCGGTCTCCGTACCCGTAGAGAGCCGCCGCCGTGACAATCCCGGCGGCTCTGCCGGCCTGCATGTCGAGCTCGGTATCCCCGATGATTACGGCTGAATCTTTTTCCCCTCCCGTCGCTGCAAGCGCGTATTCGATCATGTCCGGGGCCGGTTTCGCCCGCTCCACCTGTTCCGGGCCGACAACCATCGCGAAGCAGGAGAGCACTCCCAGGCCGGCAAGAATCCGCCGGGCGGCGGCTCCGGGTTTGTTGGTGGCGACGATCAGTGTATGGGACGCCAGTTCAGCGAGCACCGTCTCCATGTCAGGGAACAGGGTCGTGTTGTCCAGGCAGTGGGTAATGTAAAATCCGCGAAAGATTTTCAGAAACCGTTCCTCTTCGCGTTCGGCATCGTCGCCGAGAATGGTGCGCAGAAACACATCCTTGCCCGGACCGATGGCGGCCCTGGCCCGCTCCGGCGGCAGGGGGGTGCGCTCCATGGCTGTGAGGGCGCGGTTGATACAGGCAGAAACATCGGGAAACGTGTCGACCAGCGTCCCGTCGAGATCGAAGATAACCGTCCTGAAGCGGCGCGGGTCGGTGCTCATCGGTGCAGCTCCAGGAAGCGGCGGATGGAGCGGTCCCAGGTACGCTCGACATCGTCAGGGAAATAGCAGGCCGGCAGCTCCCCCATGCGCCTGTGGTAGGCGATGCATTCACAGCAGATCCCCTTGCGGGGGCAGGGGTCATAGGTGCAGTTGCAGGATTGCCTGTTTTTCTGTGTGTTGGCGCAGTCAGCCATGATCCATCGTTCTCCAGAGGCGGATAATCTCCGCTATGGTTTCACGTTTCTTTTTCAGCATGTCATCTTTACCGGTGCAGTCGATCGCCCCCGCACCGGCACCTGCATGCCCGTCGCCGATGTTCAGGCTCCTCATAATCTCGCCCACGTCCCGGGTCTCCCCGGCACCCAGACCCAGCGACATGGAAAAGGAAAGGTCATTGCTCTTGGTGCCCCTGCGGAACCGGTTTTTTATTTCCAGGACGGCCAGTGATTCCGGATAGAGCATATAGGCGAGATTCTTCTGAATCGGATCCTGCCTGTTATGAGCGGTCCGGTCCAGAATCACGATTTCGTGCCCGGGATCGTGCTCATCGAAGGAGGCGTCCGCTTCCACCTGTTTCAGCATGCGGTTTTCTTCGTCCTTGAACGCCTCGTACCGTTCCCCGACCCATATTTCACGGCAGACGTCACCCAGAGAGCGGCGGGCGAGCTCATGCACCAGCCGGGTGAGGAAGAGGAACCGTTCATTTCTGTCGTCGTCCCGGAATTTCACGGCAGCGTCAATAATCGAGGCGGGCGTCTCTTTTCGCCACTCATCGATGCTCGCGTAGTCAAAGGAATCGATAATGTCAGCCTGAAGGGCCATATCGCTGAAGCGGTCGGGAAGGGGTGCCGATGCGGAGAAATAGTCGTAGACCACTCTCGCGCAGGATTTTTCAGGGGCGAATTTCCCCGGTATTTGCTGAGGATCGATATCCCGGTAGCGGAGATCCTCAAGGTTGCCTGCGTGGTGGTCGAACCACATACCGCAGACGGAGGGGCAGGGAAGATCGCAGACAACGTCACCTTCGGATGTGCTGACGGCGGCCCGTTCGATCATTCCCGGTCCGGTAAAGAAAATATGCTCCAGAGTGAGCGCATGAGCACAGATCGCCGCGCTGATTACGCCGTCAAAATCATCATGAGTGACAATACGACTGTACAAAACATCTGTCTCCGCGCCATTCAGAGTGATTTATATTTTACAGAAATTCGGCGTTTAAATCAAGGCATATTTTTCCCGCGGGGAAGCGCGCGGGGGAGTCCGCCGGTTCTCCGGAAATGGCCCGAAACGCCCGGGCGGCGTTTCGTTTCACTGCATGCGCGGTCATCTCCGAATACCGGGGAAGAGTCCTGGTGCCTGTCTCCGGGCACATTTCATTTTGCAGCAAAACAGGGAGAATTAGTGCGATTTTAGGGGAAAAATTGAGAAAAAAAGGAGAAAATGGACCAAAATTAAAAATTTACGTTACATTACCGTCACGGTTGTTACAGTGCCGTAACAGTCGTGACGAAATGTGACAAAAAAGCGGCCCTCTTGAGGGTGATTTGTTTCAGAATGGGATGCATAACGGGGGGGCGCTTTCAGAATGAACACAGGCGGACAGTATATCAGTAAAAGGAAATATGAACTATTAATTTGTTTTATCAGTACTTGAGATATGATAATTTTTTAGTAACATTTTCTAATTTTTGCGGGTACGGTTTTTGAACGTGGACAGGGTGAAACTATGATATACAGGAAAAGTGTTCTCCTACATTAGTTTCTTTGCCTCGGGAGCCCAGATGCGGCCATGGATCCCCTCCAACGATGCCATTGGAGGTGCATCCATGGCTGCAGCCTGGGCGACTTTTTTTTCAGTCTCGATCATCAGCGCTCACCGGCGCTCTCTCGATTACAATAAACACCGGCACAGCACGCACCTGCCCATAACGCCTTTCTCATACGCCACTCTCAACCGGCAAGAGGGCGGTCCATGACCGCCCGGAGCCGACGGGGCGGCGGGCGGTGCCCTGGCCGGTGTTTTTTATTTCCCGCCGGTTTCCGAGGAGCCGTCCGTCCCCGTGCAGCATGCCTTCGGTTTCCCTGGCCGTTCCCGGCCGTGACACCGTCCGGCAGCACCGATTCAGGTGGATTTCAATCTGCAACAGCAGCGGCCGATCGGCGTAAGGCACGGCTGGTTGCCGTAAAAAAATCAGTCAATTGCAGGCGATTCCGTTACATGTTCGTCATATCTGTTACGTTAGTTCAATCACTATGTCATTTATGCAGGAATTTTTTGCCGATTTTCCCTCATTTCTTTCCAGATTGGGATACATTTTTTCCGCGCGCTTTCACAATGCATGAGCCTCAGCGGGAGGCACACATTTTTGTCCGCTCTTATGTTTTTGTTTTTATGATGGTTGGATAAATATTTTTTCTCAATAATATATTGAAATGGAGCGGGGCACGCTTTTTGTATATTTTTCGCGCGCGCGCACGTAATAAAGCAGAATGATTTTCATGCATGAAAGAGCGGAGCACAGACACAACTGAAGGTATCTCATCTACATCATCTGGATAACCGTCACACCGGCCGAAAGACGTTTCGCCTTCCCGTTATCTTCTCCCTGATCAAAGTGACGTTGGTGATCGTACTTGCCGCGGCAACGATCCCGTCCTATGCGCAGACCCCGGAGTCGTGGAACCAGAACTGGGTGCCGATGCTCACGTCGGCCTGGGGGTACATGACCGATCCCACCGGTGATCATAACCCGGGAGCGGTGGATGTGATCAACAACAGCGTGCCTCTCTGCTCCTATTCCGCCTCGTCCGGGACGAGTATGTTCTTCCGCATCGCCCTTGGGGACAATCCCATCAACGGCAAGAACGAGCTCGTTCAGTATGCCTGGATGGCCCAGATCGATATCGCCGATGACGGGAACAGCGATATCGACGTCACGGTGCGGGCCGAGGGAATCACCGAATACCTGAGCACCTACAACGGCGCCGGAGCCCAGCTCTGGACCATCGCCAATCCGGTGGCCGCCGGGTTCGTCCAGGCCTACCAGAGCGGCAGCGTCTGGTACCTGGAAATGCAGGTGCCGTACAGCAGGCTGGGGGGAATCACGCCCAATACGCCGATCAGGTTTTTCTACCACACCTCGACGACGGAATCGAACGCGATCAAGGACGCGACCCTGCCCACGACAACCATTTCGGGCGGATTCCTCGAAGCGGGAGTCACCACCCCGGGCGGCACGTCCTACGGATTTCTCTACGATACCCGGGACACCAATCCCTACTCCAGCGCCGGCACCTATAACAGCGGCGAGCGGGTGTACCTGCAGGGGTACGGCTGGCCCGTATCAACTAGCCTCAATGTCAGGATAAATAACGCCTCCGGAACCCAGATGTGGTCGGGAACGGTTGACACCGATGCCAACGGGGATGTGGCGTCAACCGCCTCCTGGCTGGTGGATTACTCGGCTGCTTCCGGCATCTACACTATTCAGGTGCAGAGCCCGCTGGATGACAGCTACAACAACTATGACCAGTTCACGGTGAACCAGCTGCTGGAACCGGAGATACAGGTTTCAGGCAACAGTACGGTGATTGCCGACGGCGACACATCCCCGTCAACGGCTGACGACACTGATTTCGGCACCATCGATCTTAATACCGGTGCTCAGGAGCACACATTCACCATTGCCAACATCGGTAATGCGGATCTCACGCTTACCGGTGATCCCCGTGTGGCCGTGAGCGGCGCCCATGCGGGTGATTTTACGGTCACGGCGCAGCCGGCAACGCCGGTCACGTCGGGAAATTCCGTGACATTCACGGTTACATTCAATCCTTCGGGCACCGGCCTGAGAACAGCGACCGTCAGTATCGCCAACAACGATTCTGATGAAGGTACCTACGATTTCGCCCTGCAGGGAACGGGAGCGCTGATCCCGGAGATCCAGGTATCCGGAACAGGCGTCATCATTCTGAACGGTGATACCGAACCCACCTCCTCGGATGAAACCTATTTCGGCGATGTAGTCACGGTCGGCGCTTCCAAGACCGGAACATTCAGGATCGATAACCTGGGGTCATCCGATCTTATCCTCAGCGGCTCCCCCCTCATCAGTATCGGGGGCGTCAATCCCGATGATTTTACCGTAACGCAGCAGCCCTCCACACCGGTATCAGGGGGGGGATATACAACGTTCGAGATCACATTCGATCCCTCCGCCATGGGCACCCGCACGGCCCTGGTCAGCATTGCCAACAATGACCTGGACGAGAATCCCTACACATTCGTGATCGAGGGGACCGGCATCAGTCCGGGAACGCCCATCTCCTGCGTCTCGAATTTTTATCACTACCTGGGAAGCGGCGGCAGCTTCGCCACCGTCAGCACCGGTTCGCATCCCTACACCTACAGCACCAGCGGCTCGGCGGGATATGCGATCAACGCCGCGGGATACAATGCCGAAGACGGCCTGATCTACGCCCACGAACGGGGCGGCACGATTGCCGGCGACAACATCGTCCGCATCGACGCAGCCGGGGCGGTGACGGTGCTCACTGCTTCAGTGCCCTTCGGCGCGGACGCGGGTGACTGCGACAACAGCGGCAATTACTATTTTGTCTCGGGCTCCTCCTGGGGCAAATACGACGCGTCCACCGCGACAGTGACATCGGGCTCGCTGAGCGGTTCCTTTGCGCCCGGTGACATGGCCTATCTGGGCGGCTCGTTTTACGGGGTCAGCGGCAAGACGCTGTACAGATACGATCCTGCGGGGAACTCCGTGAGCACCAGCACCCTGACCGGCACCCTGGCGGCCGATGTCGACGGCTCCACCATCTCCGGCACCTTCACCGCGGCCTGGTCCGCGAGCGACGGCTATCTCTATGTGCTGGATGCGGGCAGCAACCGCTATTACAAGGTCACTGTCTCCTCGGGACTGAGTTTTTATGCGGGCAGCGGCAGCGGCGGCACCTCCACCACCGACGGCGCCTCCTGTCACACGGCGAGCTCGCCCCTGCCGAACAGCGGCAGCATAGGCGACTATGTCTGGCTCGATTTCGACAATGACGGCATTCAGGACAGCGGAGAATACGGCAAAGCCGGTGTCACGGTGACCCTCTACCGGAGCACCGGGACCCAGGTCGCATCAACGACATCGGCCGCTGACGGCTCCTACAGTTTCAGCAGCGTCGCGCCGGAGCAGTACTATGTGATTTTCAGCAGCCTGCCCGCGAATTTCAGCTTCGCCTCCGCCGATCAGGGCGGTAACGACGCGCTTGACAGTGACGCGAATGTATCGACCGGGCAGACGGCGAGTTTCATCTGTGATGCCTTTGAGAGCGAGAACGGCTGGGACGCGGGGCTGGTCACGACGGGTGTGGGCGACTTCGTCTGGAACGATCTGAATCAGAACGGACTGCAGGATGCCGGCGAACCCGGCCTCTCGGGCGTGACCGTCACCCTGATGCTCAATAACAGCAGTGTTGTAACCTCCACCACCACGGACAGCAATGGCCGTTTCCTTATCGCGGGAGTGACAGCGGGCACCACCTACAAGCTGGGATTTTCCAACTTTCCGGGCGGGTTCCAGGTAACGACGCCCAATGCCGGCACCGATATCACCATCGACAGCGACGCCAGCACCAACAAGCAGGAGACGGGCACCTTCACCCTCACCGCCAATACGGTAAACAGCACCTATGACGCGGGGCTGATCCAGACATCGTCCCCCGAAATGCATGTGGAAGGGAACAGCGTCCTTATCAGCGACGGCGACACCACCCCCGATACGGCCGACGACACCGATTTCGGATCGGTCGCCGTTGCCTCGGGCACCATCGTCAAGACCTACACGATCTACAATACCGGGTCGGTCGATCTCTCCCTGCTCGGCAGTCCCAAAGTCGCGGTGAGCGGCACCCACGCCGCTGAATTCAGCGTCACGGTCCAGCCGGGAAGCCCCATCGCCCCTTCGGGAAGCGTGACGTTTTCCGTGAGCTTCGACCCCGCGGGCGGCGGGCTGCGGGAAGCAACGCTCAGCATCACGACCAATGACCCGGATGAAAATCCCTATAATTTCAGTATTCAGGGCACCGGCCTCGCCCCGGAGATGGATGTCTCGGGCAACGGCGTTTCCATCGCGGACGGAGACAATCTCCCCTCTGAGACCGATCACACGGCGTTCGGCGAAGCCGATGTAGCCTCCGGATCGGTTGTCCGCACCTTTGTCATCGACAACACCGGAAACAGTGATCTGTCTCTGACGGGCTCACCCATGGTTGTCATCTCCGGCACCCATGCCGGTGATTTCCAGGTGACGCAGCAGCCGGATACATCAAAACTCGCGTATGACGGCGGCACGCTCACGTTTCAGGTGACATTCACTCCTTCGGCCACCGGGGTCCGCAGCGCGGCGATCAGCATCGCCAATGACGACAGCGATGAAAATCCCTACAATTTCAGCATTCAGGGCACCGGCACCTCCGGTCCCGAGATGGATGTGCTGGGCAACGGCAACGAGATCCCCGATGACGACAGCACCCCTTCCACGGCCGACCATACGAATTTCGGTTCCCTGGATGTGAACGGCGGCACGGTGACCTATACCTTTACCATCGAGAACACCGGCAGCGACGACCTGAACCTCACCGGCACGCCGATCGTCAGCCTCAGCGGTACTCACGCGGCCGACTTTACAGTCGTCACCCAGCCTTCTGCGGCAGTGATCACGTCCGGTAATTCTTTGACGTTCCAGGTGCGGTTCGATCCATCCGCCCCTGGTGTTCGTACCGCTGAAGTTTCCATCGACAATGACGACTTCAATGAAGATCCCTACAACTTCAGCATTCAGGGCACCGGCTATCCCTATATCTCGATTACCGACGAAACCGTGAGTGAAGATGCCGGCTCCGTCTCAGTGACCGTGACCCTGACCGGTTCCTACATCAGCGGCGCCAGCGTCGGCTACACTACCGCCGATTCGAGCGCCCAGGACGGCAGCGACTACACCGCTGCCAGCGGCACCCTGGTCTGGGGTTCCGGCGAAAGCGGAGACAAGACGATCACCATCCCGCTCATCGATAACGGCACCTACGAGCCGGATGAATATATCAAGGTGGTCCTCAGCAGTATCACGAACGCGACCTTCGCCGATTCCCTGGGCATCGTCACCATCACCGACGACGACGGAGTGCAGGAAATCATGGTTACCGGCAACGGGGTCGAGATCAGCAGCGGCGACACGAGCCCCTCCGGCGCGGATCACACCGATTTCGGCATGGTCAATTTCAACAGCGGCACGGCCGTCCGCACCTTCACCATCAAGAATCCGGGAACAGCGGAACTGTCCCTCACCGGCAGTCCACCCTACGTCGCTATCAGCGGATCGCACGCCTCCGAGTTCAGTGTCACCGCGGCACCGGCCAACAGCATCGGGCTCGGCGACAGCACCACATGTTCGATCACCTTCGATCCCGCGGCCGCGGGCGTACGCAGTGCTTCCATCAGCATCGCCAATAATGACGCGGATGAAAATCCCTATACCTTCAGCATTCAGGGCACCGGCTACGGCACGCCGATCCTTGTTCTTTCCAAGTCGGTCGACAAGGCGACGGCCGGTCCAGGAGAACAGCTGACCTATACTATTATATATGAGAACATCGGCGACGGCGATGCCGCCGCTATCAATATAAAGGATCCGATCCCGGCCAATACGACGTTCGTCGCCGGCTCGGTGACCGCGACCGGCATGACCGTGACCTACAGCCATGACGGCGGATCCAGCTACAATGGATCGGATGCGGCTCCGGTGACCCATATTTTCTGTCAGCGGTCTTCCGCCCTGGCTCCCGGCGGTTCCGGATCGATAACATTTAAAGTGACGATAAACTGAACAAGGAGAACACGATGAAAACAGTAACCACACTGATGCTCCTGGGATCACTGCTGACGGCAGCCGTGCTGTCCGCCCAGGGAACTCCGAACCTGGTGATCGACATCCAGGAGGAGAAAGTGAACATGACCCAGGCGGAAATCGACGGGAATGTCCCGGTGGCCTACGCGCCGGGCGACACGATCCGTTACACGATTTTCGCGAAAAACACCGGTGACGGCCCCATGGTCGATGCCACGGTTGTCGATCCCGTCCCGGAAAACGTCATCTATGTGATCGATTCGGCGACCGGGGAAGACGCCCGCATTCTCTTTTCCGTGAACGGCGGCATGCGCTATTCGGTCTGGCCGGTGATGGTAACCGCCACCACCGCCAACGGCACCCCTGTGCAGCGGGAGGCCGGCGAGGAGCAGGTGACCCATATCAAGTGGCTGATCGAGGCGCCGATTCCGGCCGGTGAACAGAAAGTACTGACATTTAAAGTAGTAGTGAAATAAGGCAATAGTGATTCAATGAACAACAGGTATAATAAAAAAGGGAGGATTACGCATGAAGCCCGGAACTTCTTCCGGCGGACTGTACGATCATGGTCCGCCCTAGCGGCGCGGATGTCCGCACGTATAATTGAAAGTGAAAGTTGTACTAACAGTCTACAGAACCATCATTTTGGAGGATTCATCATGAATCGCAAGAGTATTTTTCTGGTAATCGCTTTGCTGACGATTTTCAGCATGGCGGCACAGGTGTTCGCAGCCGGTACGGCAGCCGGCACCGTGATCAAGAACAAGGCCTACGGCGGATACAGCGATGCCAACGGCAACGTCATCGCAGATGTCGATGCCACCAGCGGCGGCACCGCCCGCATCGAATCGGACGAAGTTGAAACCACCGTGACCCAGGTCTACGGCGTGGACGTCACGGTAAGCGGCGACGCGTCGAAAGACATTCTCCGCAACGGGACGATTACGTTTGCCGTGGAGGTTGAAAACACCGGTAACGGCACCGATTCCTACGATCTGAGCGAGGCTATCACGGCGGCGAGCGGCAGCAGCACCTTCACCCGCACCATCTATGTGGACGACAACGGCAATGGCGTCCGCGATGCCGGTGAAAACACCACCGCCTCATCCATCACCAACCTGGCTGCAGACGGCACCGCCTATTTCATTGTGCAGGTCGAAGTCACCGACGGTGAGCAGGGCGAAACCGCGACCTCAACGTTCACCGCCGAATCCCAGGGTGACGGCACGAAGTCCGATTACGTGGAGCTCACCTCCACGGTCCAGGCCGCAGACATTTCCGGCACACTGGGTGTGAGCAGCACGACACCGGCGCCAGGTGATGTGCTGACCTACACACTTACTTTCAGCAACAGCGACAACACCAACTCCGATGTCGCCTACGGCACGGTGGTGACTCTGCCTACGCTGCCCTCGGGCTTCACCTGGGGCGGCACCGTCACCAAAGACGGTACTCCCATCACCGATCCCGGCGCCGGCGGCACCATCTCCTTCGGTGATCTCGATCCGGATGCGACATCGCATACGGTGACCTTCACCGTGACCGTTAATACCGATGCGCCGAATAACGCCACGTTCACCGCCGATGTCGATATTGACTACGACGACTCTACCGATGACGCCTATCCCACCGAGAATGTGGAAGCATCCACCGCCACGGTGAACAAGAGCGTGGATATCAGTTCGACCATCGATCCCGAGAGTCAGAGCGGCGATCCCGGTGACGAAATCGTCTACAAGCTGACGGTGCAGAACGACGGCAACGGCGATGACAGCTATACGCTGAGTCTCAATTCCAGCACGCAGAGCTGGGGCTGGACCTTCTACGTGGATGACGGCAACGGCACCTGGGACGGCAGCGGCACCGATGCTGCCGGTACCACCTCCGGCACGGTTGCCAAGAACGGCACCAAAACCTTCTGGGCGGTCTACACCATTCCCGCCGGCACCGCCGATGCTGACGAAGATGTAGCCGTGTTCCGCTTTACCGCCTCCGACGGCACCACCACCAGCGACGAGACCGGCACCACGACCGTGACGGCTCCCGTGCTTACGCTGGACAAGGCAGTGGATAAATCCGAGGCCGCTCCCGGTGAGACACTTACCTACACGATAGACGTGATCAACAGCGGGACCGGTGAGGCCACCAATGTATACGTTAAAGACACGGTGCCCACCGAGTGTACCTATGTTGCCGGCTCCATGAAGATCGGCGGTACGGCGAAAACCGATGCCAGTGACGGCGACGGCGCCACTTTGAGCGGCAGCACCGTTATTTTTTCAATGTCGTCACTCGCCGGCGGTGCAACCGTACAGGTTCAGTTCCAGGTAACGGTTAAATAACTGTATACGAATACAAACAGCATAGCGAAGGCATGAACCGGATAACAAACATACTCTTCTCCATTGCAGGCTGCACGGCAGTGTTCCTGACCGCGCCTTTGCGCGGTCAGGCGCCTGCCGGCGTTGTCATCCCGAATACAGCGCAGGTTGAGTACGATGACGGCGCCGGCGGCACGCTTACCGTGCTGTCCGATACGGTCTATACCGAGATCGCGGGAGAAGGGCTCTTTGTGACCAAAACGGCCGACCTGACGGAAGCCGAGCGGGGAGATTTCATCACCTACTCGATCCAGATCTACAACCGGAGCGGCACGGACATCAGCGGTGTCACGGTCAGGGACACCCTGCCCGGGATGCTCTCGTTCGTGTCCGCGTCGCCTTCAGGCACGGTCGACGGACGGGTGGTTGTCTGGACCAATCCGGTGATTGCCGCCAAGGAGCTGTTCACTGTTACCGTCACCTGTAGGGTAACCGGCAGCGGGTACCGTTCCACCATCGAGAACCACGTCATCTATGAGAGCAGCGCCAACGCCCCCGCGTCTTCGGATACGGCGGTGGTTACCTGGCTGCCCTGGCCGGATGCGGATCTTGAGAAGACGGTCGCTCCCTTGCAGGTATGGTACGGCGATACGCTCACCTATACACTGCGGGTGACAAATACCGGGTACATGACCCTGACGAATCCGGTCGTGGCGGATACCATTCCGGCCGGCCTGATATTCATCGACAGCAGTCGACCGGTAAGTGTCAGCGGCGGTGCCGCATCGTTCTCGACAAACGATCCGGTTCCCCCTGGTTCTGCGGTGCGTTCTTTAGCGTCGGGCACCCTCACATCAGCCGGTGAAGATGCTGCCGGCGCCGGAGAACAGCTGCTTTCCTGGCCGCTTCCCGATCTGGCAACGGGCCGGACCGAGACACTCAGCTACCGGGCGCTTGTCACACCGGCGGCCGCATCTCTCGTCGAAGGCACGGCGACACTGACAACCCTGCAGGGTGTCGGTGACCGGGCTTCGGCCCAGGCGCAGGTGCGCGGCGCGGGTGCGGTTCTGAACGTTACCAAACTGACCTCAAAGAGTGAATACCGGGCCGATGAAACGGTAGCCTTCTATATTATAGTAAAAAATACGGGTACCAGATCAGCGCAGACCGTTGCGGTGCAGGATACGCTGCCGTCCTCACTTTCCTATCGCGGATCCAGCCACGGCGGCAGTGCGGAAAACGGCATTGTTCACTGGAGTCTGGGCGATGTCGCTCCGGGAGTCACCGATACGCTGCAGGTTACGGCCGCTATCCGTATTCCCGTCGCCGATGGAGCACTGATCACCAACGCGGTCTGGGCCAGTGCGGCCTATGGGGTCAAGGACAGCTCCAGCAGCAGTTTTCATGTGCTTTCAAGACCTTCCGTCGATCTGCAGCTCGACGTCGACAGGCAGGCCTGCTTCACCGGTGATACGCTCATCTACACGCTTACCGCGGTAAACACCGGTCTGACCAATCTCTCGGATGTCATTATCGAAGATACGCTGCATCCCAATCAGCAGTATCTCTCCAGCGAACCGCCGGGTACTGTTTCCGGCAGTTCACTTCTCTGGAACCTGGGAAGCCTGGATTACCGGCAGACACGGTCCTTTTCGTTCCGGACCGTCGTTACCGCAGGTGCGGCCGGGGATTCCATTCCAAATGCCGCCTCCATCGCCACGGCTGAGGGCGCTACCGACACCGCCCGTGTGTCAACGGTCATCCTGGGAACCGGTGTCGGTATCGAGATCATCAAGGAAGCCGCCGATACACTCTTCAACGCCCGGGATACGGTGACCTGGGATCTGATTCTCAGCAACGGCGGGATCAGGGGAAGCAGCCATGTCGTGATCCGTGACACCCTGCCAAGTGACCTCTATTTTATCGGGGCGACCCATGGGGGCCGTCTGGAAGACAACATCGTGATCTGGGATCTTGATGAATTCGAGCCCGGCTATCACGACACCCTGCGGGTCAGTACCGGCATTCGCATTCCCATCGACGACCGGACACCGGTGCTCAATGAAGTGTGGGCCCGCGCTGAAGGTGCGAGAGACAGTTCGGACTGGCTGATCCGTGTCGAATCGCTCCCTGACCTGCGGCTCTGGATCCTGGGGCCGGCTATCGCCTCTCCCGGTGATACGATCCAGTACATGCTGATCTATGACAACATCGGGACATCCACTTCCTACGACCCGGTGCTCAAGGATACGCTGCCCGAGTTTCTGGATTTTGTGAATGCATCGGACGATTTCACCTATTTCCCTGAAGTCGATGCGGTGCACTGGCAGCTGCCGTCCATTCATCCCGGTGACAAGGACACGCTTTACCTTTCCGCGCGCATTATCGATTCGATCACCGCGGAAGATGAGATCATCAACTCCGCCTGGCTGGCCTATCTGCAGGCCACCCGGCTGGCGATCGCCACCTGTCACACGGTGACGCCCACGGCGAGCGCCGATCTCTACACCTACAAGCTGGTCGATCACGAGCAGGCCTCGGCCGGTGATACCCTGATCTACACCATCCGCTACGGCAGCCTGAACGAGGCGATCGATGACACCCTGCACATTATCGACCGGCTGCCGCCCGAGCTGACCATGCTCGAGGAAGATCTGGTATTGAAGACGTCGGCGCGGCTGCTCTCGTATGATCCGGTCAGCAACCGTGTCCATTTCATCCAGGTCGGGCTCGAAGCCAATGCCGCCGATTCGATTCAGTTCAAGACCCGGGTGCGGCAGCCGCTTTCACCGGGTGAACAGTGGATCGAAAACCACGCCTGGGTCCATACCGGTTCAGATACGGTGCGAACGGAAGACGATCCCCGCACACGCTCGAGAACTCAGCTGATTGCGCCCTTCCTGGCGGTCAGCAAGAGTGTGAACCGGAAAGTGACGGAGGCCGGCGATGTGCTGACCTACACGCTGATCATCGAAAACAAGAGCAGTATCTCCTCCGCGGGAGAAGTGCTCATCAGTGACCTGCTGCCGGAAGGCTTCCGCTACCAGAAGGGCACGAGCGTGCTCGATTCGACGGCAATCGCCGATCCCCGGCTCGCTGTCAGCGGTGACCGGCCGCTCATGCAGTGGTCCCTTGCCGATTCGCTGCGGCCCCTGCAGAAACGGCAGCTGAAATACCGGGTGATCGTTGGACTCGGCGTCACTCCCGGAGAGCACAAAAATTACGTGACCGTCACCGGTGTCACGGAAGAAGGAACATCGGTCAGCTCAGACCGGGCCGAAGCTGCAGTACTGGTGCGCCGGGGCGCTTTCGATGAACGGGGATTCATTTTCGGCAAGGTCTTCGAAGATCTGAACGGCAATGGTCTTCATGACCGGAGCGAGCCCGTGTTCAAGGATATCGAACTGATCATGGAAGACGGCACCCGGGTAAAAACCGATGCCTACGGGAAATATTCGATTCCCGACGTCGAGCACGGACAGCATGTGCTCCGCTTCAATGAAAATACACTGCCGCCGGGCATGCGTGTCGTGAACACCGGCATCGCGTTTCTCGGCGACCCGAAATCACGCCTTGTTATCGTGGCTCCGGGAAGTATGGCAAAAGCCAATTTTATAGTGAGATCGATCAATTAGCATGAGACGGAAACGGACACATATTCTTCTTTTCATCATGCTCGGGATACTGGCGGGCACGGCGTCACTGCACGGCCAGATGATCATCAAGCATCCCAAGAAAGAGAGTGTGATTGAGAAAGAGCGCATTTTCGTGACGGTTCTCGGAAAACCGGGCGCGAAGACGTGGCTCTATGTGAATGATGTGCCCGCCGACTCAGGCATCATCCGTATCGACGGTATTCACGATTTCCTCAGTGTCGATGTCCCCGAGGGTCCGGTGACGCTGCGGGCCGAGGCGATCGGCGCGGGAGGCCGCCTCTTCAGCGCGGAACGGGTCGTACAGATCGTGGGGCGTCCCGACACCATGCTGGTGACGCCGCAGGTCATCGAGATGCCGGCCGACGGTATCTCCTCGGAGAAAATCACCGTCGAGGTCAGAGATGCCTGGAATCAGCCGATTAACCGCCTCAGTGTCGCTGATGTCAGCATCAGCGGCGGCAGCATCGCCGACGCCGACGCAGACAGCGTTTCGAACGGCCATCAGGTGCTGGTCAATGAAAGCAGGTTCGAACTGACGGTGAGGGCGGGCCGTGAGGTTGGACGCTACGCACTTGTCATGGAAGCGGCCGGCCTTAAGGTGAGTGTGCCGATCCGGTACACCACGCCCCTGACGGATTTCATCCTCGTCGGATCGGTGGACGGGGCCGTTTCTGCGGCCGAGAGCGGTGACACGAATCAGGAGCCGAAATTCACGCTCGCCGACTACTCGTATCAGGAAGGCGCATTCAAAGATGTGCCGGTGAGCGGCAGGATTGCGATGTATGCCAAGGGGGCCCTGTTCGAGCGGTACCAGGTGACCGCGTCCTTTGACAGCCGCAGAACCCGGGACAATCAGCTGTTCCGCGACCTTGACCCTGACAAACAGTACGCGCTCTACGGTGATGCCAGCAGCCTGACCTGGGATGCCCAGACCCAGTCGAAATTCTACGGCCGCATCGAGCGGAACGAGTCCTTCCTGCAGGTGGGCGATTTCACCACCGGCATGCGGGGAACGCAATTCGCCAAGTACGACCGTTCGTTCAACGGACTCTACAGCCGGTTCCAGGTCGGGAAACACCGGCTCACCGCGTTCGCCTCCATGAACGACCGCAGCATGAAGCTGGATGAGATCAGGGGCGAGGGAATCTCGGGATATTACTATCTCACCGAGAGCCGGATAACCGTCAATTCCGACAAGATCCGGCTCGAAACCCGCGACCGCTATCATCCCGAGAAAGTGCTCAAATCCGTGGAAAAACTGCGGTATTCCGATTATGACATCAATTACATAGACGGCACGCTGATGTTCAAGCAGCCGGTTCCCAGTATCGACGGCGGCGGAAACCCGGTCTATATCGTCGCGGCGTATGAATACCGGGGAGGAGCGGCGACATCCCTGATAAGCGGCGGGCGATATGAAGGTGAAATCGGAGCCATGAAAATCGGGGCCACTGCAATCATGGAAGAAAAGGATCCCGCGAACTACTATCTCTACGGCGCCGATCTCGATCTGCCCGTGGGAACCTGGCTGAAGCTGAAAGGCGAAGTCGCCCGGAGCCGGTCATCCCAGGCCGCGGTCGACAATGTCACCGGGAGCGCCTGGTATACGGAAGTCGGGATCACTCCCCATCGGGCCGTTGCGCTCAGCGGGTATTACCGGAATGTCGACCAGGAGTTCTACAATCCCTCCCAGACAGGCAGCCGGTTCGAGGTGGGCGCCGAGAAATACGGCGGTAACGGCAGCATCAGTTTCGGAAAATTCGGACGGATCAAATCCGAATTCTACCGGCAGTACAGCGAAATGGGTACGGTGAACGAAACCCAAACCCGGGTAACCAACGCGTTCTACGAGTATCCGCTGAGCGACCGTACGACCGCCAGGGCCGGCTATGAGCAGGCCGAGCGGATCACTGCGGGCGGCGACAGCAGTGCAGACCGCACCATGGCAGCGAAGATGCTCAAGGCCGAACTGAGCCACAAGTGGACGACGCGTTTCTCTTCATCGCTGGAATACGCTCAGAACCTTGCGGAAGGGACGAGTACCGTCCCCACCGGCACCGCAGTGGGCGCGTCCTATGTGCTGACGAAAAACGTCCAGCTCTTTCTGAAGCAGCGGTTCCTTGCCAGAGGCGATCGCAGGACCCAGACCGTGTTCGGCGTCGAGTCGAAAGTGAGCCGCTCGACCCAGCTTACAGGGAAATACGAGATCGGCGGCGCCGCGGGAGAGGACCTGAGCAGGGCGACCATCGGCCTGAAAAACAGGTGGCAGATCAGCAAGGATATCGCGCTCAATCTCGCCTATGAGAGCACGGCGACCCTGGATTCCCTGGAAGTGGTCACCCCCGACCACAACGCCCTTTCCATCGGCTACGAGTATCTGCCGGACAAACCCTGGAAGGCGTCGGGCAAATTCGAGCTGCTGCAGGATAAGTCGACCCGCAAGGCCGTGGTGACGCTGGGGGGAGAAGCCAGGGTGCTGGACGGCCTGAGCGCCATCGGACGGATTGAATACAGCGGCGTCACCTATATGCGCACGAAGGATGAGGTCTGGAACCGGGGCAATTACCAGTTCGGCCTGGCCTATCGTCCTGAAAACAGCGATGAGTTCAACGGCATCGCCAAGGTGCAGCTGCTCACCGACCGCAACACCCACGCGGCACCCCGGACCGAGCTCGATCGCTATATCGCCTCCGCCCACGCGTACTGGCAGGCATCCCGTGACCTCGAGTTTGGATTCAGGTTCGCCATGAGGCAGCTGCTGGATGAAGAGACGGGATTCTTCGAAACGAAAACCACAACCGCCCTCTTCTCCATGCGGGCCGAGTATACGTTCGCCAGCCGCTGGAGCGCCGGTATGGACCTGCGCTACCTCGGTATGTTCCCCGTCGACCAGGCAAAGACCGGATTCGGAGTGGACATCAACTATCTGCTGAGAAAAAACATGCAGGTCGGCTTCGGGTATATCGTGAAACAGCTGAAAGATCCCGATTTCTCCGTCTCTGACTATCAGTACCGGAATTTCTACTTCAGGCTGCGTCTCAAATTCAGTGAAGATATTTTCGACTGGCGGTAACCATATTTCTCTCCCCGATGGATTATCCTTTTTCCCCCAGGCACATGCAGGCATGCACCGGTATGGACCGGGGCGGTAATGCTTGACATTGACGGCCCGCCGCATTATCTTTTTAGGTGTTTTGCCATCCGTCCCGCTGCTGCAGGGGAATTCGGGCGATGCTCCTTCTGAACGGGTATCCGCGGCTGCAATCAAACAGAAACCAATGAGGCATTGATGAGAAAGAAACGTATCGGCGTGCTCACCGGCGGCGGCGACTGTCCGGGGCTGAATGCCGTGATCCGGGGAGTCGTGAAGGCCAGTATAAGCACTTATCAGATGGAGGTCATCGGCATTATCGACGCCTACCAGGGCCTTGTGGATAAAAATGTGAGGCCGCTGGACTGGGGGGATGTCTCAGGCATTCTCACCCAGGGGGGCACGATTCTCGGCACCTCCAATATCGCCAATCCCTTCAAGTGGCCCCACAAAGACGCCAAGGGTGACCTCACATTCAGCGATGTTTCCGATGATGTGGTCGATTACGTCGACAAACTCAAACTGGATGTCCTGGTCTGCATCGGCGGAGACGGCACCATGGCAATCGCCCATCAGCTCAGCAAGAAGGGAGTCCGGATCATTGGTGTTCCCAAGACGATCGATAATGATATCTGGGGCACGGATATCACGTTCGGCTTCAACTCAGCCATGACATCGGCGGCAGAGGCCATCGACAAAATACACTCGACGGCCCAGTCTCATCACCGGGTGATGGTGGTGGAAGTCATGGGCCGGTACGCCGGCTGGCTCACGCTCGAGTCGGGAATCGCGGCCGGTGGAGATGTCATTCTCATACCGGAAATTCCCTACAACCTGGATGTTATCTGCGATTACGTCGTCAGGCGAAGCCGCGAGGCAAGCCGCTTCAGCATCGTGGTTGTTTCAGAGGGGGCCCATCCGGCGGGCGGAGAAATGGTGGTCAGCAAGGTGGTCAAGGAGAGCACCGATCCGGTGAGGCTGGGCGGCATCGGGCACAAGCTGGCCAATGATATTGAAACCGGCACCGGACTGGAAACACGGGTGACCGTTCTCGGCCACCTGGTACGGGGAGGCACCCCGACACCCTTCGACCGGGTGCTGTCAACCAGGTTCGGTGTCAAGGCCGCGGAGCTCTGCTACACCGGCACCAGCGGCGTTATGGTGGCGGTTCGGGGCAGTGAGATTATCGCCGTACCGCTGAGTGATATCGGCGGCAAGATGCGGCTGGTCGATCCCGACCACTATCTTGTCGATGCCGCCAGGAATGTCGGCACCTGTATGGGTGTATAGGCGCGGGACCGGCAAGGACCCTAAACGGGGAGATTGTGATGAATAAAAAGACCATTTCTGTCGCGGCAGTGCTCATTCTTCTGTCGCTCTTTCTGGAAAACGGATATGCCTGCTCGACGATCATCGCCGGGAAGAAAGCGACGGCTGACGGCTGCGTCCTCTTCGGGCACAATGAAGATGACGGCGGCCGCCGGGTTGTCAATGTCTGGCGCGTTCCCCGGTATCAGTACGCTCCGGGAACGACCGTGACCCTGCTTCGGGGAGGCGCGCTTCCCCAGGTGGAGGAAACCTGGGCCTATACCTGGTTTCAGGTAAACGATCTGGAGTTCTCCGACTATTATATCAACGAGTGGGGCGTCTATATCGGCAGCGACGCCTGCGCTTCCCGGGAGGACAATCCCGAACTGAAGGACGGCGGCATCGGGTACCTGCTGCGCCGGCTGATGGCCGAGCGGGCCACCACCGCCCGGGAAGCGGTGGAAATCGCCGGGAAGCTGCTCGATGAATTCGGCTATGCCGTTTCCGGGCGCACCTACGCGATCTGCGACGCCGATGAAGGGTGGCTGCTCAACGTGGCCGCGGGCAAACACTGGGCGGCCCAGCGGATCCCCGATGATGAAGTGGCGTTTCTGCCCAATCAGTACGTGATACGGACCATCGATTTCAAGAATACGCGGGACTTTATCACTTCGTCAGACAATGTGAGGGATTATGCGATCAGGCGCGGCTGGTATGATCCGGCGAGTGGAAAACCGTTTGACTTTGCCTATGCCTACATGCCGCCTGCCCGGGAAGGCAGCACCTTCAGCCGGCGGGGGTATGACACCCGGCAGTGGCGCGCCCAGGCGCTGATGACCGGAACGCCGGTCACCGTTGAGCAGGCGCGCAGGGAAGGGCTTCCCTTCTCCGTGAAACCGAATCGGAAAATATCCGTCGCGGACTTCAAGGAGGTGCTTCGGGACCATTACGACGGCACTGAATACGGTCCCGCGAACTCGGTGTCGGCCGTACTGCCCCCGACCACCAGGCCGGACGAAATGCAGCAGACCGCGATTCCCACCAGGATCACGGTCAATCCCAATGAGACAAGTGAGCGCACCATCTGCACCCAGTCCACCTCTTTTTCCATCATCGCCCAGCTGAGAGGCGATATGCCCCGCGGAATCGGGCTCGTGGCCTGGGTGGCTTTCGGCAGACCCGACTGCAATGTATATGTTCCCTGGTATCACGCCATGGAAGAGATCCCCGAGGGATACAACAATTCACCCGGCATCGATGATCCCGGGATCGCGCTGGAGCACCAGTTCGACGTGCTGCCGGGTACCTTTCGGTTCGATGACCAGGCGGCTTTCTGGATTTTTACCGAACTGGAAAATACCGTCGATCCCGAGTATCCCCGGGCGATGCGTCAGGTCAAGCCGGTTATCGAAGCATTTGAGGAATTCCTGCATCAGAACCAGGGAGCCGTGGAGAAGACCGCGCTGAAGCTGAACGGCAGGAACGGTGCCGATGCGGCCCGGTACCTCGGCGCCTACACATCGGCGATGACGGCTGAATCGATGAAGAAAGCGAAAACATTGGTGAGGGAACTGAAAAGTTACTATTACCGGTAGAACCGGTCTGAAAACAGAAACCCCCCGCTGAATCGATCAGCGGGGGGCCTTCATGGTCGGGTCGGTCAGGTTACAGCTTTGTTACATTGGCCGCTTGCGGGCCTTTGGGGCCGTCGGTTACTTCGAACTGCACTTCATCACCCTCGTCCAGGACTTTGAATCCGTCCATTGTGATGGCGCTGTAATGTACGAAAACGTCATCGCCGCCTTCTCGTTCGATGAAACCAAAACCTTTGGTCCGATTGAACCATTTGACCTTTCCTGTTTCCATGTTTTCCCTCTCTGTGTTGTTACTCAACTACGTACAGCCGGTTGACACCGGTACACTATTCCGGTGCTTCGGAACCGTCACGGTGTCGAGTCCTGCATTTCGGATAAACCCGGGGTGTAACGGGACCCTTCGTGCATGGCTACAAGCGGTGTACTACTAATGAATAATATTAATTTAGGGGTACGAGTTCATAAATGCAAGCGTTTTTTATATGATGGCGGTATTTTGTCTTACTTTGCCGAAATAACCAATATGTACTACAACTAACATGATAACAAGGAGTTAGGATAACAATGACAACCGTTGACACCGCACCCCGGTTTTCTGCCGGCGAAGCAGCAGCGCTATGCAGCCGCTTTTATGGAATCAGCGGCGAGGCGATTGAACTGCCCAGTGAACGGGATCAGAACTTCAAAATCAGCAGCAGTGACGGGTCCTGGGTGCTTAAAATCGCCAATCCGGCCGAGGATCAGGAGAAGATCGAGCTGGAAAACAGGGTTATGCACCACCTCAACAGCGCCGGAGAACGGCAGATCTGTCCCACTATTGTCCAGAGCCGCCAGGGGAACGATATTCAGACGGTCACCGACCTTCAGGGAAAAGCGTTCAGAGTGCGGCTGATCACCTTTCTTGACGGAAAACCGCTGGGAGAGGTGCGGCCGCATTCCCCCGAACTGCTTGCGGATCTGGGCCGGTTCACCGGTCATCTGGTGCGGTCATTCGCGCGATTCGACAACACACGCGGCCCGGACGATTTTATCTGGGATATGAGGAACGGCGTGCACACGGTGGAAACATATCGCATCCATATTGACGATGCCGGGAAACAGCAGCAGCTTGATCACTTTCTGGCGGTATTCGCCCATCATGCGGCGCCGCTGCTGCCGCGGCTCGCGACCGGCCTGGTCCATAATGACGGCAACGATTACAATATTATCGTGGGACCTCCCTCCGGAGGAGAGGATGGTTTCGGAAGCCGGCGGGTTGCCGGGATTATTGATTTCGGCGACATGGCCAATTCCTACATACTGGCCGATCTGGCCGTTGTCTGCGCCTATGCCATGCTTTCCAAGGATGACCCGCTGCAGGCCGCCTCGACAATCGTCAGCGGCTATCATCAGGTGCAGCCGCTGGGTGACGATGACCTCTCCGCGCTGTACGGACTGATCTGCATGCGTCTGATCATGAGCGTTTCAATTGCCGCGATTCAGCGAAAACTGAGCCCGGAGAACGAGTATCTGGCGATATCCGAGCAGCCGGTCTGGGACCTGCTCGAGCGGCTGCGCGGCCTGCATCCCGAACATGCGGCAGCGATCTTCCGTGATGCCTGCGGCATGCCGCCGGTGCCTTCTCATGACAGGATCGTCGCCTGGCTGCAGCAGCAGCAGAATTCCTTCGGGCCGGTGGTGAAAGGCGGCCTGAAGCGGGAAGAGTACACGGTGTTCGATCTGGGCATCGGCAGCACCATGATCGATCATCCCGGCAGGCTTGCCGATACGGGGGCGTTCACGCGCCTGCTCTTCGGCCGCATCGAGGCCGCGGGGTGCCGGGCCGGTATCGGCCGCTACGGCGAAGCCAGGCTGGTCTATACGGCCCCCCAGTTCCGGGAAGGGGGGGTGAGGCCCGGGGCGGCACGCACCGTCCACCTGGGCATCGATATCTTCATGATCCCCTCCACGCCGGTGCTGGCGCCCCTCGACGGGGTCGTTTTCAGCGTGCACAACAATAACAGGCCCCTCGATTACGGCCCCACGCTGATCCTGGAGCACGAGACCGGCGGTGGAGACCGGTTTTACACGCTCTATGGGCACCTGGCCGAGGACTGCCTCACCCTGATGGAGAAGGGGATGAAGGTCCGCAGGGGCGACCGCATCGCCGCCATCGGCAGCTGCCCGGCGAACGGCGGCTGGCCGCCCCACCTGCATTTTCAGATCATGACCACCATGCTGGGGATGAGCGGCGACTTCCCCGGAGTTGCCGTCCCCGGGCACCGCCGGGTCTGGCAGCAAATCTGTCCTGATCCCAACCTCATACTCAATCTCGATCCCGGGGCACTGTCGGAACACGCCCTGGATCCGGACCGGATCGAAGCCCTTCGCAGCCGTCACATCGGACCCTCTCTCGGCGTTTCCTACCGGAAGCATCTGAAGATCGAACGCGGATATATGCAGTATCTCTATGATCATGAAGGAAGGATGTTTCTCGACAGCGTCAACAATGTGCCCCATGTGGGGCACAGCAATCCGCGGGTGGTGGAGGCCGCCGCCCGGCAGCTGGCCGTGCTGAACACCAACACCCGTTATCTTCACGACAATCTCGTTGTCTACGCGGAACGGCTGACACGCCTGCTGCCCGATCAGCTGTCGGTCTGTTATATCGTCAACTCGGGCAGCGAAGCCAACGATCTGGCGCTGCGTCTGGCCCGCCACTATACCGGCGAACGGGACGTCATCGCCGTGGACGGCGCCTATCACGGGCACCTTGCCTCGCTCATCGAGATCAGCAGCTACAAATACGACGGCCCGGGCGGATTCGGCATGCCCGAGCACACTCAGAAAGCGGTTATGCCCGATCTCTACCAGGGCGAATGGCGCTGCGGCGACAGGGAAGCGGGGCGCAAGTACGCAGAAGATGTGGAACGGGCGGTGCGGGACATTACAGCGAAAAACCGTAAACCGGCCGCCTTTATCGTCGAGCCGCTGATGGGCTGCGGCGGGCAGATCGTCCTTCCGAACCGCTACCTCATGCACGCGTTCGCCTATGTGCGCAAAGCGGGCGGCCTCTGCATCGCGGATGAGGTGCAGATCGGATTCGGCCGTGTCGGCGGCGCCTTCTGGGGGTTCGAGACCCAGGGGGTGATTCCCGATATCGTTACCATGGGCAAGCCCATCGGCAACGGCTTTCCCCTGGCCGCGGTGGTCACCACCCGGGAGATCGCCGACGCGTTCAACAACGGCATGGAGTATTTCAACACCTATGGCGGCAATCCCGTGGCCTGCGCCGCTGGTCTGGCCGTTCTCGATGAAATAGAGGAGAAACAGCTGCAGAAAAACGCCCTGGAGGTCGGGAACAGGATTCTCGACGGCCTGCGCGCGCTGCAGCGGGACTATCCGCTGATCGGCGATGTGCGGGGCATGGGGCTCTACATCGGCGCCGAGCTGGTCACCGATCCCTTCCAGCGCACTCCGGCTCCCCTGCAGGCGGCCTGCATCGCCGAGCGCATGCGGGAAGAGGGCATACTGATAAGTACCGACGGTCCCCGTCACAATGTATTGAAGATAAAACCGCCGATCATATACACCGCTGCAAACGGGGACCGGCTGGTGGAGACGCTGGGAAGGATACTGGATGAGGATGCGGTGCAGATATAAGGATAAAGGAAAAGGACAAGACCAGTCCAGACCGCCCACCCCTCCTTGGGGGAGGCAGCAGACAGCAGACAGGAGGCAGGCCCCGGCCGCCACGCCGCCCCGAAGAAGAGCGAGAGAGCGAAAGAAAAGACAGAACTTGAGAGCTTGAGTAAAAGACAGAGCGAAAGAGCGAAAAGACATAGACAATCAACATAAAGGATAGCGGCGGTCCCCTGACCGCCGTGTTCAATGAATACCCGAGACAATACAGCGTGGGCCGGCAACCCGTCCGCCATAATCAAAGACGGTGTCGTCAACAAATAATACATCCGGCAGGCATGAGAGGGAAGTTACGTGCCTGCCGGATCTTGTGGTGCGGTTACATGTGAGTGCTGGAACCGCCGGCACAGGATTATTACCCCGTACCGTTGCTTTCGATCGCTGTGACAGCCTGTGCCCCGGGGTGCATTCCCGGGGTGATTTTTCTGCTACTTTCTGCCTTGTCCGCCCGCGGGGAACCTCCCCACCGACAGCACCGGACAGGGTGCCGTCTGGACGATATATTCGGTCGTGCTGCCGAGAATGAAATGCTCGAAACGGTTCAGGCCGCGCACGGACATGATGATCAGCCCGATATCATGTTTCTCCGCATAATCCCTGATCATCGGACCCGGGTGTCCCTCTTTGATACTATGAGTGATCGTGTCTCCCCGCCGGCCGCAGAAATCATATAATTTTTTATACATCCGGTCAGTGTAATCGGGATGGACGCTGAGAAACGATTCACGGTTGAACAGGTAGTGATCCTGATGAATCTCGGTGTCGACCACGTGGAGAAAATGTATTTCCGGGCTCTCGCCCCAGCAGGGTGCTGTCGACCATTCTATCGCGTCCAGAGAATACCGTGAAAAATCGACAGGCACCAGTATTTTGCCGGGACGTGTATCGTTCCAGCCGGCCTGCATGGTGAGGACCGGCTTTCCGGAATGCCGTACGATATGCCGGGCGATACTGCCGTTGATGAGCCTGTTCACCCCGCTGCGGCCATGAGTGCCGGAAATAATCAGATCATAGCCGCCTGCCCGGGACAGGGTGAGAATCGCCTCGCTGATACGGGCGCTTTCGATGATACGTGACTCTATTTTTCCGCCGGATGTCTGCCTGGCGTAGCGGGAGGGGAGGGACTCGGGAAAATACAAGGCAGCGGCCACAGCGCTTAACAGATGCATTTTCTCTTCTCTCTCCCTGGCAAGGATGCCGTCGCCGGGGCTGACGACATGCAGCAGGGTGACCGATGCTCCGCAAGCAGCGGCGAGCTGGACGGCGTATTCCACCGCCTGCTGTGAGCACATGCTGAAATCAACCGGAACCAGAATGCGGGCGATACGCTGTTCCCTGCCGGTCAGTGCAGCGGGAGCCCGTACTGCCGGCTCCGGTTCACCGTCCCACCCAAGGAGGGCGTGAATCTTATCGCTGAGCTCGGTCTGAAGGATCGGGCCGGCCGCCTGATCGAGGGGCCGGCCTTCGTTGAACAGGAGAACCGTGGGTATCTGGTGTATGCCGAATTGTGATGTAAGATGTTTGTTTCGGTCGGCATCAATGTGGAAAAATGATACTCGCCCCGCAAACGATTCCGCCATCTCCCTGATCATGGGTGCGTGCAGATGGGACGCACCGCACCACTCTGTCGAGAATTCCACGATTGCGGGTTTATCGTTTTCCAGCACCAGCTGCCGGAATTCCGAATCGTTCGAAATATCGATGACACCGGGTTTCATAGTCTTCCGCCTTTCGGTGATTATTCCATTCACGGGAGATGACGAGACAATATGTATGCCAGATTGCCGGCTGCAGCGCCGGTGACTTTATAAGATCATGAATTTACATAAGATACAGTTGACTGTAAGGTGGTTTCGGGGAGATGGTGGAATGGGGGCTGTTTTTGATATATCAAAAAAGTTTTGATATATCAAAAACAGTCACACCGGTCGCCGGATATTGAATTTTTTCATCCGTGAGACGAGCGTGTTCGGATTGATCCCGAGTAATGCGGCGGCGCCGTTTTTTCCGCTTACCTGCCAGTGTGTCGATTCGAGCACTTTTTCGATGTGCCGCCTTTCCAGGTCATCCAGATGCAGGCTCGTTTCTTCCCGCCCGGTGAAATGGGGCAGCCAGTCACCCGCCCGGAGCACCGGTCCGGTGTTCATGATAACCGCCCGTTCGATGATATTCTCCAGTTCCCGGATATTGCCCGGCCAGCGGTAGCCGCAGAGTGATTTCATGACCGGACCCGGAATTGAATCGATCGTTCTCCCTATCCTGTGGCAGTACTTTTCCAGAAAATAGCTGACCAGGGCGGGGATGTCTTCCTTGCGGTCACGAAGGGACGGCAGCGGTATCGGGAAAACATTCAGACGGTAGAACAGGTCTTCCCGGAACGTGCCCTGCTTCACCGATTGTTCCAGATCGCGGTTGGTAGCTGCGATGATCCGCACATCTGTGGCGATCGTGTGAGGGCTCCCCAGCCGCTCGAATTCTCCGTTCTGAAGCACCCGCAGCAGTTTGACCTGGATCTCCAGCGGCAGATCGCCGATTTCATCGAGGAATATGGTGCCGTTATGGGCGAGTTCAAACCGCCCTGTCCTGCGCTCGAATGCGCCGGTAAAGGCGCCTTTTTCATGGCCGAAGAGTTCGCTTTCGATCAGGGCCGCCGGCAACGCGGCGCAGTTCACTTTCACCAGTGTCCGGTCCCGGCGTCTGCTGATGTAATGGATCGCCCGCGCAACCAGCTCCTTGCCGGTCCCGGTTTCACCGGTCAGCAGTACCGTGCAGTCGGTGGCGGCAACCTGCTCCGCTTTTGCAAGAACGCCTTTGATGGCATCGCTGCTGCCGATGATCTCTTCGAAGTTGTGCGTCAGCTTGATCTCATGTTTCAGGTAGAGATTTTCTTCCGTAAGCCTGTTTTTCAGGGTCTCGACCTCTTTCAGGGCATTCTTCAGCGCGCGTTCGGCCTGCTTCCGTTCGGTGATGTCCCGGACAAAAGAACAGCTGTATTCCTTCCCGTCGAATTCGATGTAATTTCTGGTGATCTCGACCGGAACGGACCTGCCGGATTTTGTCTGAAACGCCCACTCATAGCGCCAGGTTTTCTTTGTTTTCGTCTGCTCCCACCGCTTCCTGAATTTGTGTTCGTTGTCCTGGGCGCTGAAATCGAAAATTTTCCGCCCCACCAGTTCATCCCGGCTATACCCGAGGAGACTGCAGCCGGCTTCGTTGATTCTATGGATTTCCGCGTCCGATCCGATCCAGATAACGGCGTCGGGTGCCCGTTCAATGGTAAAATGGGATAACCGGAGTGTCCGTGGACCGGGATTGTTCAGTTCCGGCATTGAAGACCTCGCTCTATAGTGGCGTATGGGACTAATAGTGATCATTTTCCATGAAAAAATCAAGGAATATTCGCCGGGCAGTGGAACCGGGGAAAAAAGGAGGATCGCGTGGCGAGGCTGCTCCCCTGAGAAAGGATCGAGAGGAGAAGGAGAACAGGAGACCGGAGACAGGAAGAAATTTTTACAAGATTTAAAGTCAAGGAGCCTTAAAGAATGATCCTGTGGCGCCTGCTCTTGTGACAAGTCCCCCATTACTGTCTGCCGGAAAACAGCCCATATATTCAGACAATTTAGAAATACTTGTCACAAGGGCAGGCGGAACCATATCTTTCGCTCTCTCATCCTGCGCTCTTTGCGCTCCTTGCGCCCTCTGCGTTGACGCTTTTCGGGAGGGTGGTCCGGTCTCCAGCCTCCGGAAGCAAGCATCGCTGCGCGGCTTTCCCGCCCCCCATGATTTCCCGCTTGCATCTCTCCGAAAAATTTCCAATTTTATCCCACAGAAAACACCGTACGCTATCCATAGGAGAATCCCCATGAAAAAACGCATGCTGTTTTTCCTCCTGACCGCCCTGTTCATCGTCGCGATCGGGCCGGTTTCCCTTGCCGACGAAGGGATGTATCCCATCAGCGAGCTGCACAAGCTCAACCTCAAGGCCAAAGGCCTGGAGATGGATCTCAAGGACCTCTACAACCCCAACGGCGTCAGTCTCATGGACGGCATCTGCAAGGTGGGTGGCGCCACCGGCTCCTTCGTGTCGGCGGACGGCCTCATTCTCACCAACCACCACGTCGCCTACGGCGGTGTGAGCAGGGCCAGCAGTGAGGAGCACGACTACCTGCAGAACGGATTCCTGGCAAAGGACAGATCCGGGGAAATCCAGGCCCGGGGCTACACCGTCCGGATTACTGAATCCTACAAAGACGTGTCAAAACAGGTCCTGAAAGCGGTGAAGAAAGAGATGAGCGCGGCCGAGCGCACCAAAGCCATCGAACAGAAGATCAAGGAGATCGAAGCGGACGCCGAGAAGAAATACGAGGGCAAGAGCGCCCAGGTATCGGAGATGTTCCGGGGCAAAACCTATGTGCTGTTCATCTACACGACCCTGAGGGACATCCGTCTCGTCTACGTGCCGCCCCGCGCCATCGGCAACTTCGGCGGCGAGGAGGACAACTGGATGTGGCCGCGCCACACCGGCGACTTTTCCTACCTGAGGGCCTATGTGGCCCCGGACGGTTCTTCCGCCGGCTATTCGGAAGACAACGTCCCGTATCATCCCAAAAGCCACCTGAAGGTCGCTCCCGACGGGGTCAACGAAGGCGACTTCGTCTTCATTCTCGGTTACCCGGGGCGCACCTACCGGCACCAGACCTCCCACTACCTCGAATATGAAGAGACATACCGCATGCCCTTTGTCGCCGATTACTATGAATGGCAGATCACGGCGCTGGAAGATCTGGGCAAGGACGACCGCGGCATCGCGTTGAAGCTCGCTTCCCGCATCAAGGGGCTGTCCAACACCATGAAGAACTACCGCGGCAAACTGCAGGGGATGCGCCGGATGCACCTGGTCGAGAAAAAACGGGACGAGGAACGGAAGCTGCAGCAGTATATCGACGCGGATAATAAGCGCAGGGAGAAATACGGCAGCCTGCTCGCCGAACTGAACAATCTGTACACGAAGAGCATGGCCGATTTCGAAAGCGATATGGTGCTCAGTTACCTTCCCCGCAGCTCCAGTCTGCTGTCAACAGCATCCACCCTCTACACGGCATCTCTCGAACTGAAGAAGGATGATATGGAACGGCAGTCGGGATTCATGGAGCGGAACTGGAACCGGACAAAGCAGGGTATGCTCAGAGGCACGGGCGAATTCTATGAACCCTCAGACAGGCTTATTTTCGAAGATATCCTTCTCAGGGCCGCCCGGCTTCCCGCGGACCAGCGGCTCGAGGCTGTTACCGAAATAGTGGGAGACGGGGATCCCGCGGAAGCGGTTCACCTCTTCGTCGATCACGTGTACAGCAGTTCGAAACTGGCCGACAGGGACGCGCTGGAGGCGGCGCTGGAGGATCCGGCCGCATGGGTGGAATCGAGTGACGATCCCTTCCTCAAACTGGCCCGGGAGCTCTACCCGGTCTTCGAAGCGAGAAGAGAGGAGAACCGTGAGAGAAGCGGTGAAATGGACAAACTCTATGCGGAACTTCTTGATGTGAAGCGTGAGTTCATGGCCACCGATTTCATCCCCGACGCCAACAGCACCCTGCGCTTCACCTTCGGCCGCATCAAGGGATACTCCCCCCGGGACGCGGTTTACTGCGACCCTCTCACCACCGTCAACGGCGTGCTCGAGAAAACCACCGGCGAAGAGCCGTTCGACACGCCGCAGAAGCTGCAGGACCTGATCAGAAAGAAAGATTTTGGACGCTTCGCCCATCCTGAACTGAAGACGGTTCCCACCGCCATCCTCTATGATATGGACACCACCGGCGGCAATTCCGGCAGCCCGGTGCTCAACGCCCGGGGCGAGCTCGTCGGGATCAATTTCGACCGGGCCTGGGAAGCGACCATCAACGATTACGCCTGGAGCCCGGATTACAGCCGTTCCATCGCGGTCGATATCCGTTACGTGCTCTGGGTCACCCAGAAATTCGCGGGTGCCGGCTATCTGCTCACGGAGATGGGTGTCGAAGAGTGACATCGGCTCAGTCTGCAAAAAGAGTGAAACTCCTGGGAATTCCCTGGGACGAGCATTCGAGTTTTCTGCGGGGGGCGGCCGACGCCCCCCGTGTCATCCGCGCTGCGTTCGCTTCCCCCTCGACCAATACCTGGAGTGAGGCGGGAATCGATATCGGCGCCCCGTCGGTGCTGCAGGATGACGGCGATATCTATCCTGAATCCGGTTCCGATCCGCTGTGGGAAATCGAAACAGCCGTGCAGGAGCGTATCGCCGGCGGTGCGCCGCTCATCGTCCTCGGCGGCGACCACACCCTCACCTGGCCTGTCATCCGGGCGTTCCACGGGCGCTACGGGCAGGTCAGTATCCTCCATGTTGACGCCCATCCCGACCTCTATGACGCTCTTGACGGCGACCGCCTCTCCCACGCCTGTCCCTTCGCCCGAATCATGGAGGAGGGGCTGGCCGACCGCCTGGTGCAGATCGGTATCAGAGGGATGACGGGACATCAGCGGGAACAGGCGGAGCGTTTCGGTGCGGAGGTGTACGACATGGCGGCGCTCGCCGAACCGCCGTCCCTGACTTTTACTCATCCGCTCTATATATCATTCGACCTGGACTCGCTTGACCCGGCCTTCGCGCCCGGGGTTTCCCATCCTGAACCGGGAGGGCTGTCAACCCGGGAAGCGCTGCGGCTGCTGCAGGGGGTGCAGGCGCCGGCAATCGTCGGTGCCGATATCGTCGAGTTCAATCCCCGGCGGGATCCGGCCGGGATCACCGCCGCGGTTGCGGCAAAGCTGTGCAAGGAAATCGCCTCAATGATGATCATGTGCCGGGAGAAATGACCGGGGGCCGGAAGGATGTGCGGGCCGGTAAAAACACCTTGTTTTTTATATGGCAATTCAGTAAATTTATGTGACAGGTATCACCCATTCACAAGGAGAACGGCCATGAAAAAAGCGATTATCGTCGTTTTGTCGCTGCTGCTCGTAACAACCAGTCTTTTTGCCGACGGAAACAGAAAGGGATTCGTCATCGGTCTGGGCGCCGGCGGAGGAATGACATCATTCACCCAGGAAGTGTTCGGCTTTGAATCGGACAGGGAAAACAAATTTGGCCTGGCAACGGATTTCAAGATCGGATTCGGTCTGAGCGACAACCTGATCATCTGCTACACCAACAAGGTGAACTGGTTCGGTATGGATAATATGTTTGACGATACCGTCACCATCATCAACGGCCTTTCAGCCGCCGGCATCATGTATTATTTTAACGGCTTCGCGCCGTCACTGTTCATTACCGGCGGTGTGGGTATCGCTTCCTGGGCGACCCCCTTCGAGGAAGACACGGACACCTGGACCGGGTTCGGATTTTTTGCCGGCTTCGGGTTTGAATTTTCTCCTCACTGGAGCGTTGAAGCGAGTGTGTTTACCGGCAATCCCAGTGCAGAGGAAGAAGGAATCGAAATTACGACCAAAGCATTCACCGGCATGGTCACGCTGAACTGGCTCTGGTACTAAGCGAGCGGATTCGCAGTGAAAGGGAGATCCTTCGGGGTCTCCCTTTTTTTTCAGCCTCCAGCCTTCAGTTGAGTTGAATATGAATAATTCGCAACCTTTGAAAAAGTGCTTGATAAAGAGTGCCTGAAATCCCTATTTTAACGGGTACACCCATCCCGAGGCTCAGTCATTTACGAAATATCACTATGTCCGTGCATTGCGGCAGCAGGCGGGGATCGTCCCTCTGCACAGGGAGGCATTGTCATGAGTTCAACCGGCCGGCATTCACACGTTTTCCTGACCGTACTCTTCTGCCTTGTCATGGTATCCGCTCTCAGCGGCCAGACAAGAGACGAACCGCGCATTCCCGATATTCCGGGATATGTGACGCTCAAATGCGATTTTCATACTCACACGGTCTTCTCCGACGGCAGCGTCTGGCCCACCGTGCGGGTGGACGAGGCCTGGCGGGAGGGACTGGATGTGATCGCCATCACCGATCATCTCGAATATCAGCCGCATAAAAAGGATGTTGCGGTCGATCACAACCGCCCCTATGAGCTTGCCCGGAGCAGGGCCGCTTCCCTGGGTCTCATTCTTGTTCGCGGCACCGAGATCACCCGCCGCATGCCGCCGGGTCATTTCAACGCCCTGTTCATTGAAGACGCCGCGGCCCTCGACAAGCCGGAGTTTCTGGACGCGGTGGAAGCGGCGGTCAGCCAGGGAGCGTTTATCCTCTGGAACCATCCCGGCTGGAAAGGGCAGCAGCCCGACGGCGTGTCCCGCTGGTACGACATCCATACAACCCTGCTGGAAAAGGGGTGGCTGCACGGCATCGAAACGGTCAATTCCGTGGAATACTATCCCGCGGTTCAGGACTGGTGCCTCGAGAAGGATCTCACGATGGTCGGCAATTCCGACATTCACGCCCCCACTTTTTTGTCTTTTGATTTCGCGGGTGGTGAGCACCGGGCCATGACCCTGGTGTTCGCGGAAGAGCGGACGCGGGAAGCGGTGCGGGATGCCATGTTCGCCGGCAGAACCGCGATCTATTTCAAGCAGATGGTTATTGGCAAGCAGGAATATCTGGAGCCGCTGGCCCGGGGCTGTTTCACCCTCCGGCACGGACCCGCCCGAATCAGCGGCACGGGGTCCTGCAATCTCTGGCTTACCAATACTTCAGACATTCCGCTCTATTTCGAAACCGACGGCGAGGATCCCCTCGTTTCCGGTCCCGAATCGCTCTCGCTCCCCCCGCGCTCAACCGTGCTGTTCAGGATTGCGGCCCGTGAGGATCACAGGAGCGGAACGTTCGATATCCGTCTTCCCTACCGCCTGACGAATTTCAAAACGGCGGGAGCAGCCTCTCTCAGGACGGAGATACACGTTTCAGTAACACTCACAGAGTAATCCATTACGAAAAAGGCAGGTACCCATGATTGATCTGAACATTGCGCATCGCGGCGTCTGGCTCTGGATCCTGGCGTTCGTCATCACCGTCGCTTCTGCGGTATATCAGCGCATGACCGGTCCGACCTATCCGGTCAGCGGCACGGCTGTCATCGGCGGCTTTGAACAGCCCTATGAATTTCTCACCACTGAAGAGGTGGGAACCGATCTTGAAGTCACTCTCACGGCACCTGATACGGCGGTCCACGCCTGGGTTGAGTACCGGCGGTTCAAGTCGCACGACGAATGGCAGAGAGCAGATCTTGTCAGAAACGGTGACAACCTTGCGGCAGTTCTTCCACAGCAGCCCTCAGCCGGGAAACTGATGTACACTGTTTACATGACCAGAGGTGGAGGTCCTGCAGTGAGCCTGACGGATGCACCGGTAATCGCCCGCTACAAGGGGGCCGTTCCCGGCTGGGTGCTGCTTCCCCATATCCTGATCATGTTCGCGGCTATGCTGGTCGCCAACCGTACGGGTCTGGAAGCGCTCGATTCCCGGGGGAGATACAAGCGGAAGATGGTGCTGACGATCGCGCTGATGTTCATCGGCGGATTCATTCTGGGACCGATCATGCAGAAATTCGCATTCGGAGCCTGGTGGACAGGATTTCCCCTGGGAACGGACCTCACCGACAATAAAACCCTGATTGCCATGCTCTTCTGGCTCTGGGCCTGGTTCAAGAACCGCAAAAACCGCAGCAGCCGTCTCTGGATCTGTGTCGCCGCTCTGGTGACGCTGGTGATATTTCTGATTCCGCACAGCCTTCTGGGCTCGGAACTCGACTATACGCAGTGATTGGATCAGCTGCCGCAAAAGAATGCTGATTTTATAAACAATTTCGCCCGCTTTTTGAAAAAAAAGAGTTGAAATTCATAATGAAAATTAGTATACTTTTGCGGGCCCATAGCTCAGTTGGTTAGAGCAGCGGACTCATAATCCGTTGGTCGTAGGTTCAAGTCCTACTGGGCCCACATGTACGGCAAGAGAGGTGACAACGCTATTGGTCGTGTTCATTTATATACATGAGACGTGTCTCATTAAGTCGGTTACGGCTGGTATTCACAATGCACCTTCATGAGGTGCATTTTTTATATCTAATTAATGGATTCATTTTCATAGAGGGGAGGATGGCTTTGGAGCAGGTATTGAATCATCTCGCGGAACTTCAGAAAGTCGATTCCGAGATCATGAAGATTGAGAGTCTGAGAGGTGATCTCCCGCAGCAGGTGGAGCAGCTGCAGGCGCAGCTGAACGCGGCGCAAGCGGCGCTGGCGGCTACCAAACATGAGTACGACGCCTGCCTGAAAGAGAAGGCCGGCCTGGAATTGAAGGTCAAAGAGGAAAATGGAAAGAAGGAGAAGTACAAAGGGCAGCTTTACGAGGTGAAGACGAACAGAGAGTATGATGCGATTTCCATGGAAATCGAGGCGGTGGATATACGGATCGGGGAAGCTGAAGACCGTATTCTGCAGCTCATCGACATGGAAGAGGGGCTGAAAGAGAAGCTGGGGCAGAAAGAGGAAACCTTTAAAACGCTGAGCGACGAGTTCGGCGCCAAAAAAGAAAATCTTCTCACGCTGATGGCAAAAACCGAGAAAGAAGAACTTACCCTGCGGGATCAGCGGAACAAGATACTCCGTAATATCGATATGCGCACCACCGCGACCTATAACCGTATTCAGAAAAAGTACGGCAACGCGATCGTACCGGTGGTTCGCCGCGCCTGCGGCGGCTGTTTCAAGGCCCTGCCGCCGCAGCGAGTGCTGGAAACGCGGAAGAGAGACAAACTCATCCTCTGTGAGGTCTGCGGCAGGATTCTCGTCTGGGATGATGCCCAGTCGGAGAACGAGTAATGGAACTTTACGCCCATATCGATGGTTCTTCCATGGGTAATCCCGGAGAGGCGGGGTACGGTGTGGTCATCAGGGATGATCGGGGAAGCCTCCTTGAACTGCATGGCCGGTATATCGGCCGGGCCACGAATAATGTCGCGGAATATCAGGGACTGATCGGATGCCTGGAGCGGATTCGCAAGTACAGGCCGAACCGGCTGACGGTTTACTCCGACAGCCAGCTTCTGGTGCGGCAGATCACCGGGGAGTACCGGGTCAAGCAGCCGCATCTGCAGAAACTGCGTGAAGAAATCGAGAGACGCATCCGCGATCTTTCCCTCGATTTCAGCATTCACCACGTTCCCAGGGAGCAGAATGCCGAAGCCGACAGACTGGCGCGGAAAGCCGTGAATGCGAAAGGTGAAATCAGCGAATGAGATTCCGGCGGACCGGATAGCGGGCCGCCGTATATCATATCATACCCTCCGGGTATAACGGGTGATCGCGCTCCCGGTTTACGGGGGTGAGGAAAGTCCGAACTCCACAGGGCGGGATGCTTCGTAACACGAAGACACGTAATGTGCTGGAAAGTGCCACAGAAAACAGACCGTCCGGCATATGCCGGACAAGGGTGAAAAGGTGAGGTAAGAGCTCACCGGTTCGACGGTGACGCCGAACGCATGGTAAACCCCATCCGGAGCAAGGCTAAATAGGCAGGGATTTCCGCTGCGGCGGAAGCGAGGCGGCCCGTCTCGTTCGACCTGCGGGTGAGCTGCACGATCCTGCCGGTGACGGCAGGGCCAGATAAATGATCACCGTCCCGGCTTGCCGGGGCACAGAATTCGGCTTACAGTTATGCCCGGAGGTTATTTTTAAAGGAGTTTGTATTGCATTGGGTGCTGCGGGAACAGCCCGACATTGAAGCAGTGAGAAAACTGGCGGCCGAGCTGAAAGTGCCCCGCATTATCAGTTCAATCCTCATATCCCGTGATGTGAAGACCTACGAAGAGGCGAGACTGTTCTTCAGAGGCGGGTATGAGGAGCTGTATGATCCCTTCCTCATGAAGGATATGGACAGGGCGGTCGAGCGAATTCTCAAAGCCGTGGAGAACAGGGAGAAGATTCTCATCTACGGCGATTACGATGTAGACGGCGCGACTTCGGTAAGTATGCTGTACCTCTTCTTTTCGGCCCTGGGCAATGAAGTCTTTTTCCACATCCCTGACCGCCTGGAAGACGGATACGGTCTTTCGGTGAGAGGGGTCGAACGGGCCCTGGAGCTGGGAGTGTCGCTGCTGATCACCGTTGATTGCGGGATTACGGCCCTGGAAGAAGTGGAACTGGCACGGGAAAACGACATCGATATCATTGTCAGCGATCATCATGAGCCCGGACCGGTGCTTCCGAACGCCGTGGCGATCCTCGATCCCAAGCGCCCCGACAGCGCCTATCCCTTCAAGGAGCTCGCCGGTGTCGGCGTGGCCTTCAAGCTGATTCAGGCGGTATCGGGAAGCCTCGGGCTGGAGGAGACGTTTTGCCGGCAGTATCTCGATCTCGTCTCCCTGGGCAGTGTCGCCGATATTGTCCCCCTTCTGGATGAGAACCGGATTCTCGTACGCCTGGGCATGGAGATAATGAACGCCACCGAGCGTCCCGGACTTAAATCGCTCATCGCCATCACCGGCCTGCAGGGTAAAAAGATCGGCACCGGCCAGGTTGTGTTTATTCTTGCGCCGCGGATTAACGCAGTGGGAAGAATGGGGAACGCCGAGCGGGCGGTGAGACTGCTGATCACCGGCGAAGAGCAGCTGGCCCGCAACATGGCCGGCATTCTTGAAACAGAGAACAGAGAGCGCCGTAATATTGATGACGGCACCTATCAGGAAGCCATTCGCATGCTCCAGGAGGAGGGTGACGTGGGCAGCGCGGTGGTTCTGGCCCGGGAAGGATGGCATTCGGGTGTTATCGGAATCGTTGCCTCGAGAGTCGCCGAGTTCGTGTACCGGCCGACAATCATGATCGCCATCGAGGACGGTATCGGCAAGGGATCGGCCAGGAGTATCGCCAACTTCGACGTCTACCGCGCCATGAAGGAGTGTGAGCATCTGCTTATCGATTTCGGCGGGCATAAATACGCCGCTGGCCTCTCCATCGAAGCGGAGAAGATACCCCTGTTCCGGGAACGGTTTCAGCAGGTCGCCGCCGCTTATCTCAGCGAAGAAGATTATGTTCAGAAGCAGCTCTACGATGCCGAGATCAGCCTGGACGAGATCAGTGACAAGCTGTTCCGGCTCATCAACCAGCTGGCGCCGTTCGGACCGGGGAACACCCGCCCGGTATTCATGACACGGGATGTCCAGGTTGCGGGGACCCCCCGCATCGTCGGCGGCAACCACCTGAAATTCAAGGCCCGTCAGGCAGGCCGGGTGTTCGACGCCATCGGGTTCAACCTCGGCCATCTGCAGTACCGGCTGGAACCGGGAGAGCCGAATCTCGATATGGTATACGTGATCGAAGAAAATTACTGGAACGGCCAGTCGAAGATTCAGCTTCGTGTAAAGGATCTGCGATGAAGAAGCGGAGAAAAGCGCGGAGTGTCGCGCTTCAGCGGCTCTATGCCTATGAAGTATCGGGGAACCGGCTGGAAAAGGTGATTGACGAGATATTCGAAGATTGCGGTGACGACACCGAGATCGCGGCTTTCGCGGTGATGCTGCTGAAACGATCCGTGGAAAAGCGGGAGGAGATCGATGCGGAAGTGAGCCGGATGGTGCAGAACTGGGACTTTTCCCGGGTCGCGCTGGTCGACCGGCTGATTATTCGCATGGCCTTTTGTGAACTGCTCTATTTTGATGAAATACCGCCTAAAGTGACCATTAACGAGGCGATCGAGCTGGCCAAATCGTTCAGTACGGAACAGAGCGGCCGGTTCGTGAACGGTATACTGGATTCGTTATATAAAAAATTTAAATCAGAGAGAAAGATCGTTAAGACCGGACGGGGGCTTATTGAATAACGCCGGCGGGAGCTGACAGGAGACCGTGATGTTAGATAATCTGATTAAAGGTATATTCGGCAGCAAGCATGACAGGGATGTCAAACGGCTGCTGCCCATTGTTGATCGAATCAATGAGATATATGAGACGCTGTCCACCCTTTCCGATGAGGAACTAAAGGGCAAGACCGACGAATTCAAAGGGAACATACGCACGGCGGTTGCCGACATCACTGCCGAGATCGGCGCACTTGAAGATAAATTGAGATCCACGGAAAGCGATCCCGAATTTCATGCCGACGATATCCACGACCGGATCAGCGAGCTGCGGGAAGAGGAAAACCGGCGGACGGAGGAGGTCCTGAACGAAATGCTGCCGGAGGCCTATGCCGTGGTCAAGGAGACCTGCCGGCGGCATCTGGGCAGGACCTGGAAGGTCGTTGACCATGACCTTACCTGGGAGATGGTGCCCTTCGATGTGCAGCTTATGGGCGGTATCGTTCTGCATGAGGGCAAAATCGCCGAGATGGCGACCGGAGAAGGTAAAACCCTGGTGGCGACCCTGCCTCTCTATCTCAACGCGCTGGTGGGCAAGGGCGCCCACCTGGTGACCGTCAATGATTACCTTGCCCGCCGCGACTGCGAGTGGATGGGGCAGATATTCACCTTTTTGGGCCTCAGTGTCGCCTATATCATCAACGATATGACGCCGGACCAGCGAAAACGGGCCTATCAGGCGGACATTACCTACGGGACGAACAACGAATTCGGATTCGATTATCTGCGCGACAATATGGCGGTCTCAGTCGAAGGGCTGGTGCAGCGCGGCCACCATTACGTGATCATCGATGAAGTCGATTCGGTCCTGATCGATGAAGCGAGAACGCCGCTGATCATTTCCGGGCCGGTGGGAGTCTCCACGAACAAGTTCGCCGAGTGGAAAAACCCGGTGGAAGACCTGGTGAGAAGCCAGACGGTTCTGGTCAACCGGCTGGTGGGAGAGGGACAGAAACTGCTGGAAGAAGAGCAGGAATACGATGCCGGGATCAAACTGCTTACGGCGCACCGCGGTCTGCCGAAAAATCCCCGGCTGGCCAAGGTGATGCGGGAGCAGGGAGTTCAGAAACTGATTCATCGGGTCGAGTCCGACTATATGCGGGACAAGCGGCTGAACGAAATCGATGAGCAGCTCTATTTTTCCATCGATGAGAAGGCCCACACCATCGATCTTTCGGACATGGGACGTCAGAAGCTGGCGCCGAACTCGCCCGAGGCATTCGTTCTTCCCGATCTGGCGACGGAGCTCTCAGCCCTCGAGGGCGATGAGGATATACCCCTGGCGGAGCGTGATCGCCGCAGAGAGGAATTGCAGAAAGACTACGCGGAAAAGAGCGAGAGCCTGCATAATATCAGCCAGCTTCTGCGCGCCTATGCGCTCTTCGAGAAAGATGTGGAGTATGTGGTCAGCGAAGGCAAGGTGATGATCGTCGATGAGTTCACCGGACGGCTCATGCCGGGACGACGCTATTCCGACGGGCTCCACCAGGCGATCGAAGCCAAGGAGAGCGTGAAAATCGAGCGGGAGACGCAGACGCTCGCCACCATCACCCTGCAGAATTTTTTCCGTCTCTATACGAAACTCGCCGGTATGACCGGAACCGCGGAGACCGAAGAGGGCGAATTCTGGGAGATCTACAAGCTCGAGGTTTTTGTCGCCCCCACCAATGAGCCCATCCGCCGGCAGGATCATGATGATGTGATCTACAAAACCAAGCGGGAAAAATTCAACGCCATCATCGATGAGATCGAGGAGTACCACAATGAAGGCCTGCCCGTGCTCGTGGGTACAATCTCCGTGGAAACATCGGAGACACTCTCCAGAATGCTGCGGAGACGAAACATCCGTCATTCGGTGCTGAACGCCAAATACCATCAGAAGGAAGCGGAGATCGTTTCCACGGCCGGTGAGCCGGGCATGGTGACCATCGCGACCAACATGGCGGGCCGCGGTACCGATATCAAGCTGGGTGCGGGAGTTATCAGAATCGGAGATGAGGGCGCGGCGCACCTTGCGGCAGTCGCCGCCGGCAAAGCGAAAGGCAGCAGTCCCGTCGTTGTTCATGAACTCTCCGCTGACGACCTCGTGAAAGTTCGTCGGCACCTGGAAGAGGCGGGGGTCGTTCCCCAGGTTGTCGCTTCTGAAGGTGAAAAGGATCGTATCCTTTCCGGTGAACAGTCACCGGAACGGAATCCCGTTCTCATTCCGAAAATGTATGGTTCCCTCACCGATATAAAACATGCCGCTCCGGGCATGATCCATATAAAGGGACGTGACTATGCCGGGGGAGGACTCCACATTCTCGGTACCGAGCGTCATGAATCCCGTCGTATCGACCGGCAGCTGCGCGGACGGGCCGGCCGGCAGGGAGATCCCGGATCCTCCCGTTTCTATCTCTCCCTCGAAGACGATTTGATGCGGCTGTTCGCGCCGGAACGCATCATCAGCGTGATGGACCGGCTGGGAGTGGAAGAGGGGGAAGTGATCTCTCACCCCATGGTTACCCGTTCCATCGGCCGCGCCCAGAAGCGGGTGGAGATGCGTAACTTCGAAATTCGCAAGCATCTGCTCGAATATGACGATGTCATGAACAAACAGCGCGAGGTGATCTACAAGCGCCGTCTTCGCGCACTCAGCGGAGAGAACCTGCACTCCGACATTCTCGACATGATGGATGTCTTTATCGAGGATATGGTGGAAAACAGCACCCGGGGCGATTACAGTGATACCTGGGACTGGGACGGCATGGCGGAAGTTCTGCTGCGGACCATGCTGCTGCCGCTCCCGGTGGACGCCGGTGCCCGTGACGCTGTTCAGAAGGAGGATCTGGTCAGCAGCCTGCAAAACGCTGCCAGAGACTCGTACGAACACAAGCGGCGGCTTCTTGGTGATGACCTGATGGGGCAGCTGGAGCGGTTCGCCACGCTCAAGACCATCGATCATCAGTGGAAAGAGCACCTCTACGAGATGGACCAGCTGAAAGAGGGAATCGGCCTGCGGGCCTATGGTCAGAAAGATCCGCTGCTCGAGTACAAGCAGGAAGGATTCCGGGCGTTTGTGGAGATGCTTGACCGGATCAACGGCGAGATTCTCGAGATCTGTTTCAAGGCCCAGCTGCAGGTCCAGGCGCCTGAGGATATGCGGGTCAGATCCCGCCAGCCGATGGAGATGTCCGCGGTGCATGATTCCGCCAGTGGTATGGGATTTGCGGGACAGCAGGAAGATGGCCAGGAGTCTCCGGTGCCCCAGCGGCGGGTAACCGTACAGCCGGTCAAAGTGGAACATAAAGTGGGAAGAAACGAGCCGTGTCCCTGTGGAAGCGGCAAGAAATATAAACAGTGCTGCGGACGGTAGTCCCGGGAGTGATAAGGGAAGTGTATGGCAAAATCATTGGTAATCGTTGAATCGAATGCGAAATCAAAAACTATCAACAGATTTCTCGGTAAAGAATATATCGTAAAAGCGTCAATCGGTCATATCAAAAATTTGCCCAAGAACAGACTTGGTGTGGATATCGATAACGGGTATGAGCCGGAGTATATCACAATCCGGGGCAGGGGCGATATTCTCAAGGATCTGAAAAAGACCGCCGCGGCGGCTGACAAGGTCCTGATCGCAACCGACCCCGACCGGGAAGGGGAGGCGATCGCGTACCATCTTGCCAATGAGATCACTCCGGCCAACCCGGAGATCAGGCGGGTGCTTTTTCATGAAATCACCGAGCATGCGATTCGTGATGCCGTGCAGAAACCCCTCGATCTGAACACCAAAATGGTCGAGGCGCAGGTGGCGCGCCGGGTCATGGACCGGCTGGTTGGCTACAAGGTCAGTCCTTTCCTCTGGAAAACCGTGTACCGCGGCCTCTCGGCCGGACGGGTGCAATCCGTGGCCCTGCGGCTCATCTGTGAACGGGAAGAAGAGATTTCCGCCTTCAAACCGGAAGAGTACTGGACCCTGGACGCGGATATGCAGAGCCCGGGGTCGGAACGTTTCCGTTCCCGGCTTGTAAAAATCAAGGGGGAGAAGCCTGAACTGCCCGATGAAGCCACCGTCAAGGAGCATATCCGGCAGATCTCGGGGCAGCAGTTTCATGTCTCCGATCTGACGAAGAAGACCATATCCCGCAAACCCTATCCCCCTTATACCACCAGCACCCTGCAGCAGGACGGCGCCCGCAGGCTGGGTATGACCACCAAGCGGATCATGTCGATCGCTCAGGATCTCTATGAAGGTATCGATCTTCCGGAGGGCAGAGTCGGTCTCATCACCTACATGCGAACCGATTCCACCCGGCTGGCGTCATCGGCGGTACAGGAGGCGCGGGAGACCGTGGCGGAAATGTGGGGCCTGGAGTACGTGCCGGCAAAACCGAGAATGTATCGCAGCAAAAAGTCAGCTCAGGACGCCCACGAGGCGATCCGCCCCACATCGGCGGCTCGCTCACCGAAAGCAGTGGCTCCCTATCTGACGCCGCAGCAGGCGAAACTGTACGAGCTCATCTGGAGCAGGTTCATGGCGTCGCAGATGGCGGACGCGAAAATCGCCCAGAGTTCGCTCGATGTGAGCGGCGGTGATTACACGTTCCGCACAACCGGCTCCGTGGTTGTCTTCAGAGGATTCATGCAGGCGTATCAGGTTGAAAAAGAGGAATCTGAAAAGACCCTGTTCCCTGAAGGGGTCAAGAAGGATGACAGTGTCGCTATCAGGGAGCTGGATCCGCAGCAGCATTTCACCAAGCCTCCCGCGCGCTACAATGAAAGTTCGCTGGTCAAGGTGCTCGATGAGCTGGGTATCGGCAGGCCATCCACATATGCCCTGATCATTTCAACGCTGCTGCAGCGCAAATACGTGGACAAGGATGCCCGCAGTCTGGTGGCGACCGATCTCGGCATGGCGGTGAACGCCATCCTGGTGAAGCAATTCCCCGATATTTTCAGTGTGGGATTTACCGCGGAAATGGAGACGGAACTCGATCAGATCGAATCCGGGGAGAAAGACCGTGTTCAGGTCCTCGATGATTTTTACCATCCCTTTCACCGTGCCCTGGAAGAGGCCATGGAGTCAAAGGATGAAATCAAGGAATCACTGCAGGAGAACACGAACGAGACCTGTCCCAAATGCGGCCGGGATCTCGTGGTCAAGTGGGGCAGAAACGGCAAGTTTATCGCCTGTACCGGATACCCGGACTGCAAGCACACGCAGCCGCTGAACGAAGATACACCGGACACCGATGAAATCTGCGATCGCTGCGGATCTCCGATGATCGTGAAAAACGGCCGCTTCGGCCGTTTTCTCGCCTGTTCAAAATATCCTGACTGCCGGTTCACCAAATCGTTCTCCACCGGGGTCGCCTGCCCGGAAGAGGGGTGCAGCGGTACGATCGTCGAACGGAAAAGCAGGAAGGGAAAGCTGTTTTACGGCTGTTCGAATTATCCGGAATGCAAATTCGCAACCTGGGCCAAACCGGTGCCGAAAAAATGCGCGATCTGCGGCAATGCCTATCATGAGCTGCGGTCGAGCAAGGCGCAAGGGGAGTATTACCAGTGTCCCGGGTGCAAAAATACAATCCCGGCAGAGAGTGAATAGGCGTCGCCATGCAACGGGAACTGTCCGATTTTCTGCAGTATCTGAACGCGGAAAAAGGATATTCCAGGCTGACAATCGAAGCGTACCGGTCCGACCTTGAACAGCTGGCGGAATTTCTCTCATCCGGCGGCGGCTCCGGGGACCTGCTCACGGCCGACAGCGACGCGATCCGCCGGTATATGGGCGGCATGATCAGGCACGGCTACAGCAAGCGCTCGGTGGAGCGCAAACTGGCTTCTTTCAGAGCATTTTACCGTTTTCAGCTGCGCATCGGTGCCATGGCCGCCGATCCCTCCGCAGCGCTTTCGGCGCCGAAGCGGGAGACCCGACTGCCTGACTACCTGCGGGTCGACGAGGTGGCAGCCGTGATCCGTTCCATTCCGGATGAGACAATTCTCGGATGCCGGGACAAGGCGATCGTTGAACTGTTCTACGCGACGGGAATGCGGCTGGCGGAGCTGGTCGGCCTCGACCTCGCAAAAATCGACAGGGTCAGGGGCCTGGTGACCATACACGGGAAAGGCGGAAAAGAGCGGCTCTCACCGGTCGGTAAACTGGCGCGCCGGTCAGTGGAGCGGTATCTGGAGCGACGGTATGAGCTGCATCCGGCAGCGGGGGAGAGGGCGGTTTTCCTCAATAACAGGGGGAAACGCCTGTCATGCCGGGGGGTACAGCTGCTGATCGGAAAGCATCTGCGGCGGATTTCGGAAAAGGAGAAATTGAGTCCCCACATGCTGCGGCACAGTTTCGCCACCCATCTGCTCGACAACGGAGCCGATCTGCAGGCCGTGAGGGAACTGCTGGGGCACAGCAGCCTTTCAACCACGCAGCTGTACACCCACCTGAGCAGGGATCATCTGAAAAGAATATACCGACAGGCGCATCCCCGGGCGGAATGATTATTGGCAACCATTCATGTAATAATAAAGGAGCGAGTCTATGCGAGTAACCATCACTGCAAGACGGTTCAAATTAACGGACGATCTCAAGGAATTTGCCGAGAATGAAGTGAGGCGCCTGAAAAAATACTACAATAATATAATGGACGTAGAGATTGTCCTCGGCTGGGAAAAAAAGGACCGGCTGGCCGAAATCGATATAAAAGTGGACGGCAACCGTCTCGCCGCTCATGAACGGTCTGATGACATGAAAAAATCCATCACACTGGTGGTTGACAAACTTGAACGGCAGATCACGAAGCACAAGGCAAAACGGCGGGGCTTTGACCATGAAAAGATACTCGACGGACATCTGCCGGACAACGGCGATGTGTCCCAAATGTGAGGAAGCATCCCGTGGCTGATCCCGAAAAATCGCGGGCGGGGCTTCCGGTATGCGATTTCATTGCGGCGCATGCAGAGGCCCTGCAGCTCGAACGGCTCGACCATGAGGGGGACTGCAGCCGGCTCATTGTCGAGACGGCGGTGCACCGGCCCGGCCTGGCACTGGCCGGATTCGTGGAGCATTTCACGTCGCAACGCATACAGCTCTGCGGAAATACCGAGTCGGAGTATTTACAGCAGCTGGATGAGGCGACCCTCAGGGCAACGCTCGGGAAAGTCTTTTCTTTCAATATGCCCTGTATTATATTTGCCAATAACAATCACCCCTCTCCTGTCTGTATCGAACTTGCCGAACAGTACAACATCTGCCTTTTCAAGACGCCGATTCCGACCACCCAGGCGATTCAGCTGATCAGCGGTGTGCTGCATGAATTTTTTGCACCGCGAACCCACCTGCACGGGACACTGGTCGATGTGTACGGCATTGGCATACTTCTCACCGGCCGCAGCGGCATCGGAAAAACCGAGGTGGCGCTGGATCTGGTCAAACGGGGACACCGGCTGGTCGCCGATGATGTGGTCACCGTGATCAAGCGGGCGGGAGGAATACTCATCGGCAGCGGGAACAGGCGGCTCCGCCATAACATGGAGATCAGAGGCGTCGGCATCATCGATGTGCAGGCCGTCTTCGGCATCCGCGGCATCAGAATGAAAAAACGGATCGAGGCACTGGTCGAGCTGAAGGATTGGGACGAGTCGCACAGGGTCGAGCGTACGGGCCTGGAAGAGAGCATGTGCGAGATTCTGGGGGAGTCGATCCCGAAACTGGAACTCGCCATGTATCCCGGCAAATCGATCGCCGTGATCGTAGAGGTCATCGCCCTGAATCATTTACTTAAATTATATGGACATCATCCCGCCAGGGAGCTTGAAAAGCATCTCGCCAGGGTGAAGTCAATCGACATGATCGATTTTCCCGCCGGAGACCAGGATTTTGAATAAGGGGATTCTCCTGTTATGGCATCGACACATCTCGAAATAAAAGTCGGAGCCGCGGTGATTGCGGCCCTGTTAATCCTCATTTTTGCCCTCATCTGGGGCAAGGGCGGCGGACTGCTTGAATCGCGGCAGGTGCTCACGTTCCTCTTTGACGATGTCGGCGGATTGAGTGTCGGTGATCCGGTGGTTGTACGGGGAGTGAAGCAGGGCGCCGTTGAAAAGGTGGCGCTGCGGCCGGATGGAGTAACCGTCACGTTCTGGGTATACCAGGATCTGCCGCTCTATTCCGATCTCGGCGCAGGTATCGAGGATCGTGAGCTCATGGGGGGACGGCAGATCAGTTTCGATCCGGGCCGAAGCGGTATACCGGCCGATCTGAGTCTCGTCTATAAAGGGGTGAACGCCACCGGTATCCTCTCGATGATGCGGCAGGCGGAGACAATGCTGGTCTACGCTGATTCCCTGCTGCACGCGACAGCTGCGGCCATCGATCCGGCGGCGGTGACGTCGCTGCTGCAGGGACTGAACCGCGCCGCGGATGAAACTTCCCGTATTCTCAGAGAAAACCGGTCGGATATCAGGCAAAGCATCGCCCGGGCCGCGGCGGTGACCCGGTCGCTTGAACAGGATTCCCTGTCCTGGAGGACCGGTCTCCTCCTGGACCGTCTGGACCGGCTCAGCGTACGTCTGGACAGTACGTCCGCCGTTGCCGGTCGGGTGATCAGCGGTCTTGCCGGGAGTGAGGGCACCGCGGGCAGGCTGCTGCAGGATCAGGCGCTCTATGACCGGCTGCTGCAATCCGCGGCCGGAATCGATTCTCTCATCACCGATATCAGGCGTCATCCGCGCCGTTATTTTAAGATAACCGTTTTTTAGCAATACCGGCCGCCGACCGCGTTTCAGGCCGTGCCGGTGACAGTGATTCCCGCCATATTTGATCTCCAGGGAGGATGAGTTATGAACCGGCGAATTGTCCTTATCTGCCCGCTTCTGCTGCAGGTTTTTGCCACAGCGGATCTGGGGTCGGAGAATTATATTGTGAACGGCAGTCAGGAGTCTGAAATCGCCTATTCGCTCACACAGCGTATTGTTCCCGCAGGCACAGCCGCGTCCGTTCAGCTGAGTTTTGTTGCTCCCGAAACATACAGCACACCTACCTATTCCCAGACGATACGCGACCTGCGGTTCACCGTAGATCCCCTGCCGCAGGAACGGAAGGAGCGGCGGGACGAGCGGGGTAACCGTATCATCGACATGTCCTGGAGAAATCTTTCCGGGCCCCTGACCGCCGGCATCAGCTGTACCGCTGAAACCCGCACCATTCTCAAGCCGCTGGAATCAAAGGCGGGGTTCCCGCCGACATCCTTGCCCGATGATGTCGATGCCTATCTCAAGCCTTCGGTCCAGGTGCAGTCCGATCATCCCGATATCAGGCGAACATCGTCTGAACTGACCGCCGGGGTCACCACCGAGTTCGATGCGGTGAGAAGGATCGTTTCCTGGGTAATTGATCACATGAAATATGTGACGCCGCCGGAGGAGTACGACGCCCTCTATTCTTTCAGAACAGGACTCGGCAATTGCCAGAATTATTCACATCTGGCCGCGGCCCTGGCACGGGCGGCCGGCATTCCGGTGAGAATCGTGAACGGTGTCACGCTCAAAGAGCCGTTTACCATGAAAACCGGACAGGGGGAATTTACGTTCAGAATGGGACAGGGCAGACACTCGTGGATCGAGGTGTACTATCCCGATCTGGGATGGATTCCCTACGATCCCCAGCAGACCGAGCTCTTTGTCTCAAACCGGTTTATCCGCATCGAAGTCGGTGTCGATAACAAGGAGACGGAAAAAGACGGCGTTGTCCGGTATCGGCAGGCCCCGGGAGCCGGCGGCCGTCCCGAGTTCCAGGAAACCATCGAAGCGGCGTTTCCCTCGGATCGTATCCATCTGACCTCTGTAAAACAGGATTACGGGCCACGGTCGATCCTGCTTGCCCCGGAGGTCACCGCTGAATTCAAACCGGTGGTCACCCATGAAGAACCGCCGCCGAAAACGATTCCCGGGGATGTGCTCGACAAACTTCAGTTCAGCGAGCGCTATATATTCGGCAACCTCAATTTCCCCAGAAATGTCGATTTTCTCACTACCAGGGAAGTGAAGAGCGGGGATGCAAGCGGAGAGCTGGTCTTTGAAAAGAATTTTCTCGTGGAGACAGCGGAATATGTGACGAAGAAGATGCTGCAATACGCGCAGATCATCATTGTCGACAAGCCGCTGAAGCTGTATGAAGCGGCCCTGGCGCTCCATAAATTCGGCGGCGGCGGCCAGGTCTGGGTCGAATTGATGGCGGATGACGGCGGCCGTCCGGGCGGGCGCATCGCCGTAAGCGACATGAAGGACCTGCGGGATATTCCCCGTAATGCGGGCTACGACTGGGTTGGATTCAGATTCACTGCTTCACCGCCGATTCTCTCCCCGGGCAGATACTGGATCGCCCTGGGATTTACGGGCAGCCCCATCATCAACTGGTTCTACAGTTACGGCAAACCGGTCGGTCCCATGGAGGGCACCCGCTATAAATCACCCTATGACGATGAGTGGAGCGGCGCCCTGGCGTATGAATTCAATTACCGCATTGCCGGACTGACCAGCAAGTAGGAGATCTCATGCGTTTTACAATTCTGCTTGTCATGCTGGCAATAACCGGTCCCTCGCTTTTCGCCGATGACGCTGTATCCCTCACGCCCGCCCTGATCGATCACGGAAAGGTGCGTATGGGCGTCGTCGTCGAGGACACCATCCGTATTTTCAATCCCGGCCCCGCGGCGCTGGTCATCGGGAAGGTCACGGCCACCTGCGGGTGCACCGCGACCGGAGCAGGAAGCCGGACCGTGGCTCCGGGGGACACGGCGGTGATTCCCTACTTTTTCAATACGCGGGGATTCAAGGGTGTGGTGCGAAAACAGATAACGGTGCATATCGGCGGGCAGGATCCGCTGGTGTATACGTTTCAGCTGCAGGTAGTGGAAGAGATTACCGTCGAGCCGCGGTACCACTACCTTCCCGGCATCGAAGCACATCCCGACACTTCCTACATGCGGACAGTGACGCTGGGAAATTTTTCCGACCGGCCGATCAGCATTACGAGTGTGCAGACAAACAGTGACCAGGTGAAAGTGTATCCGGCCCGGGCGGACATTCCCAGGGGGGAAAGCCGCCTGTTCAAAATCAGGTATATCCCGGCGGTCCGGAAGGACAGCCACTACACCATTCTTTTTCATACCGATTATGACCCTCTCCCCGAAATAAAGGTGCCGTTCTATGTCACGTATAAGTAAGACGCTGAAACGGGATCTTGGCAGGGCAGTGATCATTGCCGGCGTTTCCGCGGCCGCGGGAATCCTCTACAACAGCCTGCATCCAGCGGGCCTGCCGCCGGCATTGCTGAGCCTTCCGGTCTCGGGCGTCAGCCGGGAGCAGGCCTGGCGTCCTGTCTCGACCGATTCAGCATTTTTCATGTATGTGGCGCGCTCGGCCGAGTTCGTCGATATCAGGCCGGCTGCATCTTTTACCGTCGATCATATTCCCGGTGCCGTCTCTCTGCCCTTCATTCAGCTGGCACGAGGCGGTGCCGGCAGCGCGCTGGCCGGCGCACGCGCCCTCATCATCTATGATTTCGAGCCTCATTCCGAGAAGGCGGTGACCGCGGTGAGGCTTTTACTCAGGTTCGGATTCAGTGATGTATCGTTTCTGCGCAACGGATACGCGGGCTGGCTGGAGTATGGTTTTCCCGTGAGCGGAGGCGGCCGATGAAGGGGAGTCTGAGAACGGCCGTGTTCATCATCCTGAGAACCGGATTCGGGCTGATGCTTGTCTATTCGAGTTTCGCTAAAATCGCCGATCCGTTCGGCTTCTCGGTCACGGTCAGCAACTACAGGGTTATCGGTATCGATCCGTCCAGGTTTGTGGCGGTGATCCTCCCATTCCTGGAGTTGGCGACGGGACTGCTGCTGACGGCCGGTGTCTGGACCGGAGCGGCCGCTGTTCTCAATGCGACAATGATGTGCGGATTCCTTATCCTCGTCTCCCAGGCCTTCATCAGGGGCCTTGATATCAGCTGCGGCTGCTTTCATCTCGATGAGGGGAAGATCAGTGCGGGGAAACTGATCTTTAACCTGCTGCTCGCGACGGCTTCCCTCTGGCTTTTACAGTTGACAAGGGCAAAGGGAAAAGGATAAAGGAAAAAGTCCTCCCCCTTCCACCCGAAAGTATCGCCGGATCCCGGTTGGGCTGTGGTGGTTTTATCCTGTATCCTTTCTCCCCGGTTTTGTAACCCCTCTCCCCTTGCATTCAGCACTCACCATCACTATCTTATACACCGGATCGTTCCACTCAGGAGGAGTAATGCACGCACCATGGATACGGGCAGTCATCTGTACCGCGCTGGCTGCCGCCGGGTCTGCAGGCGGCCAGGTGCGGATCAATGAGATCATGTTCGATCCCCTGGGGGATGAAGGGAGCGGGGAGTTCATCGAGATCATCAATACCGGCGATACGGATGTCGATATGAGCGGGTGGTGCGTCGGCGACAGCGAGGGGCGGCACCGAATTGCCGCCATATCCGGGCCGCTGGTGCTGGCAGGGGGACAGTACGGGATTATCTTCAGCGATGCCTATTTCAGCGGCTCCCGTGCGTACGATGCGCTGATACCGGCGACGGCGCTTCTGATAGCAGCGGAAGGTACCTATCTGGGCAGCCGGGGGCTCAGCAACAGCAGGCCGGAAACGGTGATTATCACGGACAGTCGCGGTACCGTTCAGGATTCCTGCCGTTACAGCATCGGCAATGACCCCGGCCTGTCGGATGAACGTGTCGATCCCCGAAGAGATATCTGGCTGGACAGCTGTACTCTGCACGGGACACCCGGCTTTCTCAACAGTGTTCATGCCGGCGAGCTGCCCGGACGGGCCCGGCTGAAGGCGGTGCCGAATTGTATATCATCCTCATTTTCCGGCCTCTCCGCCGTTACCGACATACGGTATTCATTGCCGATGCTGCGGTCGTACATCATGATGCGGGTCTTCACTCTGCAGGGGCGATGCATCAGAACACTCACCTCCGGCTCGTACACCGGATCCTCGGGATCACTGGAGTGGGATGGTTGTGGAGACGACGGTGTGTACGTGTCCGCCGGTATCTATCTGGTGCAGATGGAGGGTCTTGAAAGCAGCAGCGGCAAACGGGCGGCGGCTCTCTGCCCTGTGACCGTCTTTACTCCCTGAGCGCCGCGTTTGGCAGGGGCGGGAGTGTGGATGCATTCACAAGTTATCCACACTTCATCAACAGCCCCTAACTTCAATAATTTAAGGCTCAATATGAAAAGCAGCGGGATTGTGAAAGTGTCAAACGGGATTATTGCCGCGATTTAATGTAAAAATACAATAATATTTATATTTTATCCTAACTCATTGATAATTAATTAGTTGGCAAAATTGTGACATTTAGTTGACATATATTTTTCTTATAAATACATTGGCTATCAATAATAGGTTGCCCCCTTTGGCGAAACGTCTGCCTGAATGGCACTCCCTATCTGCACACAAGTTATCAACAATACGAAAGAAGAACCTTGTCAAGTAAAAAATCGGGAAAAATGAAAAAAATCCTTGCAGATATTCAACGGATTTGCGATATTATAATCTAATTTTAACGACAGTTGTGAAGGGAGGGATTGTACCTATATGCCAGCAGTGAAAGTACGGGATAATGAACCGTTTGAACGGGCATTGAAACGTTTTACCAAGCAGTGCGAAAAAGCGGGGCTGATGTCGGATATCAGAAAGCATCAGCATTATGAGAAACCCAGCGAGAAACGGAAACGAAAACTGGCGGCTGCGAAGCGCAAACAGCGTAAACTGAGCGCGATGTTCGGAGACTGATCCGGCGCAGCCGGGGCACGAACCCGGAACCCATGTCATGACACTTGATCAGACATTGATGGACGACCTGAAAAAGGCGATGAAAGCCGGCGACAGGATCCGCGTAGACACACTGCGGGTCCTGCGTTCTCAGATCAAGAACGCGGCGATCGCCGCCGGGAAGGAACTGTCCGATGATGATGTGGTCGCCGTTCTCAACAAAGAAGCGAAGAAACGGAAAGAGTCGATTGACATGTACGAAAAGGGCGGCAGACAGGATCTGGCGGATAAAGAGACCATGGAACACGATATCATATCCGGCTATCTGCCCGCCCAGTTCAGCGAGGCGGAACTGAGAGCGAAGATCGCGGCAGTGATCGCCGAGACAGGTGCTTCCGGAATGGCCGATATGGGACGGGTCATGGGAGTCCTGATGCCGGCCATCAAGGGACGGGCCGACGGTAAACATGCCCAGCAGATCGTAAAGGAACTGCTCAGCTGAACATCCCTTCTGTATTCAAGAGTGTTCCACGCCTCTGCCTTTCAAGGCAGAGGCGTTTTTTTACCGCCTTGACATCATTGGGGCTTTTCAGTATATTCTAATCGGAAGATTTGAAGCACGGGGAACGATCCATGAACGATGCTGACCTGCGCAGCGAAATTGCACGTTTGAAAAAAGAAAAAGACGCCGTCATTCTGGTTCATAATTATCAGATCGGGCCGATCCATGAAATTGCCGACTTCCTCGGCGATTCCCTCGGCCTGGCACGGCAGGCCGCTGAAACCGATAAATCGATGATCCTGTTTTGCGGTGTCCGCTTTATGGCCGAGACGGCCAAGATCCTGTCACCGCGGAAAACGGTGCTGCTGCCCCGCAGGGAAGCCACCTGTCCCATGGCCGAGATGGCGGATGTGGAGACCTTGCGGACCGTGAAGGCCGGGCACCCTGATGCGAAAGTCGTGACCTATGTAAATTCAACCGCCGAAGTGAAGGCGGAGTCGGATGTCTGCTGCACGTCGGCCAATGCGGTTGATGTGGTGAAACATCTCGACGCGGAAACGGTGATTTTTACCCCGGACAGGAATCTCGCCTCCTATGTCCAGCGGTTCACCGATAAAACAATCATCCTCTGGGACGGGTACTGCTATGTCCACAACCGGTTCGATCCGGAAGAGGTTAAACGCGCGAAAGAGGCATACCCCGATGCGGTGCTCATGGTGCATCCCGAATGCCGCCCGGAAGTGATCGACCTGGCCGATGAAGTGCTTTCCACCGGCGGGATGGCGAGGGTCGCCCGGGAGAATCCCGCACAGATTTTCCTGGTCGCCACGGAAGAGGGGATGCTGTACCGCCTGCAGAAGGAAAATCCGGGGAAAACGTTTCTTTCCGCGGGCAGCAGCAAAGTCTGCCGCGGTATGAAGGCGACGCGGCTCGAGGATGTCCACCGGGCCCTTGCCAGGGAGCAGTACGAGATCACCCTGCCCGATACGGTCATCGACCGTGCCCGTCTGGCCCTGGAGAGAATGCTGCACTATGCCTGATAAGCACGTTGCGGTTGCGCTGAGCGGCGGTGTGGACTCGGCGGTTGCCGCGGCCTTTTTAAAAGAAAAGGGATTCCGGGTGACCGGAGTCACCATGGAACCCTGGCTCGCATCCAAGCGGGGGGAAGTGCAGGATGCGGCCAAAATCGCCGGCCACCTCGGCATTGCGCACCATGTGGTGTCATTCCGTGATGCGTTCAAAAAAGAGGTGATCGACTATCTGGTCGCGGAATACGCGGGCGGACGGACGCCGAATCCCTGCGCGGTCTGTAATCCGCTGATTAAATTCGGCGGCCTGCTGAGGTTTTGTGACCAGATTGGGGCCGGGAAACTGGCCACCGGCCACTATGCGGTGGTCGACCGTGACGCCGTCAGCGGCAGGATGCTGCTCAAACGGGGCAGAGAGCACGGCAAGGACCAGTCCTATTTTCTCGCCCGTCTCTCCCAGGATGTTCTCGAACGGGTCCTGTTTCCGGTGGGCGTTTATCCCAAGCGCCGCATAAGGGAGCTGGCTGACGGGTTCGGCATTCACGTTGCCGGGAAGTCGGAAAGTCAGGAGGCCTGTTTTATTCCGGAAGGGGAACTGGTCTCTTTCATCAAACAAGAATCGGGGCGGGATTTCCCCGCGGGGGAGATCGTGGATACCGGTGGCAATCAGCTGGGCGGGCACCAGGGGATCATCGGCTACACCATCGGCCAGCGCAAGGGCCTGGGCATCGCTCTGGGCCGTCCCGCTTACGTGGTGCGCATCGAGAGCGAGGCCAACCGGCTGGTTGTCGGAGATAACGAAGATCTCTACAGGGACCGGCTCCGGGCGGTGGATCCCAACTGGATCGCCCTTGACCGGCTCGACGGCCCTGTGCAGGCAGATGTGCGGATTCGCTATATGCACCGGCCGTCACCGGCAACGGTCCGGCCTCTGCCGGATGGAAGCGTCGAGGTTGTTTTCAGTGACAGGCAGCGGGCCATCACGCCCGGGCAGCTGGCTGTTTTTTATGACCGTGATATCGTGCTCGGTTCGGCATGGATCGATACGGTTCCCCGATAACCTGAATCCTGCAGTCAACGGGAGAGGAGAATTATGATGACCAAGCAAACGGTGATTACTGTTGTATGTGTTCTGGCCGCGGCTGTGGCCCTGATGCACTGTTCACCATCCAAAACCCCGGAATCCATCGCCTGGATGACCGATATCGATCAGGGACTGGCCCTGGCAGCCGATAACGGCAAACCGGTCATGGTCGATTTTATGGCAACCTGGTGTCCTCCCTGTCACAAGATGGAGGACAGCACATTTTCCCAAAAAGCGGTGATCGAGAAAGCAAAGCAGTTCATTACGGTTCGTATCGATGTAGACCAGCAGGGTGAGATCGCCAACCAGTACAACGGGAATGCTTCCAAATACGGCGGGGTCGGCATTCCAAACATCCTGTTTCTCGACAGTGAGGGCAATGAACTGAAACATCCGGTGGGCTATCTCGATCCGGAACAGTTCCTGGCCATTATGGATTCAGTGCTGGTCCTCAATAAAAAGTGAGCAGGCGGGTTTAACCGGAGATAATCACATGTCGATGGAAGACAAGCGGAACGTCGTCAATCTCAGGGCGATGAAAGAGAAGGGTGAGAAAATCGTCTCTTTGACCGCGTATGATTACACCATGGCACGTCTCCTGGAGGAAGCGGGTGTCGATATCATCCTGGTGGGCGATTCAGCGGCCATGGTCTGCGGCGGTCATGAGCATACGCTCCCGGTAACCATGGATCAGATGATATATCACACCCAGATGGTTTCCAGAGGCGTGTCACGCGCCCTGCTGGTTGCGGATATGCCCTTTCTCTCTTTTCAGGTAAATCCCGATGAAGCGGTACGAAACGCGGGCCGTTTTCTCAAGGAGGCGGGCGCTGACGCGGTCAAGCTCGAGGGGGGTGCTCCCGTTATCGAGACAGTACAGCGGCTGGTCGACGCCGGTATCCCCGTGATGGGGCACCTGGGGCTGACTCCCCAATCCATACGGAATTTCGGCGGGTACCGGCTGAGGGGGAAAGAGAAGGAAGAGGCCGATCAGTACCGGCGGGACGCACGGCTGCTGGAAGATGCCGGAGCGTTCTCCATCGTGCTGGAAAAGATCCCGGCAGCTCTGGCAGCGGAGATCACGCGGGAGATTGCCATCCCTACCATCGGCATCGGTGCCGGACCGGACTGTGACGGCCAGGTCCTCGTTACCTATGACATGCTGGGTCTGTTCGAAGAGTTCAAACCGAAATTCGTACGCCGTTACGCGGAACTGGCAACGGATATCAGGAATGCCGTTCAGCGCTACGCAGACGATGTCCGGCAGTCTCGTTTCCCGTCAGCAAAGGAGAGCTACTGATGGAATCTGTGATGCTCTATGGGTTCGTCGGATTATCCGTGTTTTTCGCTAAATTGCTGGGAGGAAAGCTGCAGCCGTTTTTGAAACTGCTGTTTTTCTCGGCTGCCGGAGCGGCTGCCGGAGCGGGCGCAGGCGCCATTGCCGGATTCCCCATGCCCGCGGCACCGCTGCCCGGCTGGCTGGGCGGGATCATCGGACTGTTCGCCGGTGCCGTCATCTTCGTTATCGACCGGTACGACTGGATCGGACGGCCGATGCTGGCATACCTGACAACCATTATCCCCGCGGCCCTGCTTATGATCCTCCTCTACGGGATCACCTACGGCTATATGCTGGTTTTTTCAATTCCCGTCCATGTGAGAATAACCGGTCTGCAGATGTGGACGCTCTTTGCCGCGGCAGGATTCGCCATGGTGCTGGGATTCACGTTTCCGGAACGCTGGTTTCGCAGACGGGGCCTTTTCAGCGAGGATGATGCCGCGTCCTGACGGTTGTCAGCCGGAAACCGTCTCTTCATCGCCGCACCTGCCTTTATACTGTTCCTCATATAAGAGGAGTCCTTATGAATAGTGTGACCCGCAGAGATTTTCTCAGGGTATCCGGACTGACAGCGGCCGCGGGACTGGGGCCGGGCCTCTCCTCCGCTTCGGTCTGCCGGACACCGGGCCGGGATGTGCCCGTCCGGAACGATTCGGTCCAGTTTGTTTCCGACGGGTTGTTTCTCCCGGAAGAAGAGTACGCCGGGCTGCTCCTTTCACTGAGCCGTTCGGGAAAACCCCTGATGGACCGGTACGGCAGCGGCGGGGCCGTCCGTGATCTGCTTGAAGCGTTCAAGGAATGTACCGGCACCGAGGCGGCTGTATTCATGCCTTCCGGGACCATGGCCAATCAGCTGGCGATCAGTGTGCTCGCGGGCAGGGATGAGAAGGTGATCGTCCAGGAGCAGAGCCATGTGTTCCGGGACGAGGCGGACGCGGCCCAGACCGTGTTCGGGAAGCGGCTGATCCCCCTGGCAAAAGGCAAGGCGGCCCTCACGCTGGATGAGATACAGGAAGCGACAGCCTATATTCGCCGCAGCGAAGTGTTCCCCACCGGCATCGGTGTCATCTCAATCGAAAACACCGTCCGGCGTCAGTACGAGGAGATCGTGGACTTCAAAGAGATGGCGGCCATCGCCGACTGGGCCCGGCGCGGCAGCATCCGCATGCATCTCGACGGCGCCCGGATATTTATGGCCTCCGCATATACCGGTATTTCCGTTCAGCAGTATGCGGCCCTTTTCGATACCGTTTATATTTCACTCTATAAATACCTCGGCGCCGGGGCCGGAGCCGTTCTCTGCGGCCGGGCCGATGTGATCAGGCGTATGGACCACCTTGTCAAGGTGCACGGCGGCAGCATGTTCCGCAACTGGCACAATGCGGCGGTGGCGCTTCATTTTCTGGACGGGTTTCAGACGAGGTTCGCGCGGGCCAGAGACAAGGCGGCCGGATTGTTTGCTCTCCTCTCGGCCCTGGACGGCCTGCGTGTAGAGGCCTTCCCCCGGGGCAGCAATGTGTTCAAACTCTACATCGAGAAGGGGGACAGGCAGCGCTTTCGGCAGCATCTTGCCCGGGAATACTCCATTGAATTGCGGGCCCCCGCCGCTGAAGAGGATTTTATCCCTCTGAAAGTCAACGAGTCGCTGCTCCGCGTAGCCAATGAAGAAATCGTCGCGGCATTCAGCGCCGCCGCCCGGAGCGCCCGCTAACAAGAGTCCGGAGAGATACCGAAGAGCGTGCAGTAACCCCCATGTGAGGAGGTGTTTCAATGAACGAGGCTGAAGTCAAGAAACTGAACGTGCTCACTCCGCTGCTGGGAGTACTGTTGGCGGTTGTATCGTACTGCGGATCTTTTTTACCGGCAACATACGCACGGGAGACCGCATCCATGGCGGCCCAGGGAATCGGCCAGGATCTGTTCAATCTCTTCATTGTCGTGCCCCTGCTAATTGGTTCCTTCGCTCTGCTGCGGAAGAACAGCCTTGCCGCCCGATCGCTCTATGCCGGCACGCTTCTTTACATCCTTTACTCTTTTGTGATTTATAGTTTCGGGGTTCATTTCAACGCGCTCTTTCTCGGTTACTGCGCCGTGCTGGGGCTCTCATTCTACATGTTCATTATCACGATCTCGGCGGTGATTCGCGACAGCGGGCAGCGCGTGGAAACGGGTATGCCGGCGAAGGGCACCGGAATCTTTTTTATCGGGGTGGCGGTCATTTTCTACCTGCTCTGGCTGAAGGATGTGGTTCCTCCCCTGCTGCGGGGCGAGGTTCCGCAGTCGGTTTCGGATTACGACCTGCTGGTGAATCCGGTGCATGTGCTCGATATGGCCATTATGCTGCCCGCGCTGCTGATTGTTGCCCTGTCGCTTCTGAAACGGACTCAGCTCGGCCTCAGCTGCGCGCCGGTGCTTCTGGTGTTTATCGTGCTGCTGACACTGGCGCTGGCGGCCATGGTGCTCATGCTCTACCTGCGGGAGATCAGCGAAGATCTTACCGTCATGATCGTTTTCCTGGTAATGGCGCTGTTCAGTATGGTCTTTCTCGTGCGGTTCTTCCGGAAAAGGTGAGCGGAAACAGGGCGCGGCCGGTCCCGTGGATGGCCTCCCTTTCGGAACCAGCGCCGTACCGGCATTGCAGGCGCGGGTGGTGTAACTATTGGGCCCGTTTCTTCGTACACTCTGGTACCTGGTAATCACCGTTTGATCCATTGATAAGGAGTAGCGATGAACGTAAAGAACCCTTTGATTGCAGTATGCCTTTCGGCATCCTTGATGCTCATCACCGGCTGTGGCTCCGGAGACCGCCCGTTCACCGATGAATGGCCGCAGTACCGCGGCCCCAGAGGCGACGGCGTTTCTTCTTCCGCCGTGAGCATTACCCCCTGGAAGGAGGGCGCCCTGCCCCATGAAGTCTGGAAACAGCCGATCGGAGTCGGGTTTTCCGGCATCACCCTGGCCGGAGAGCAGCTCCTGGTCGCATTCGGAGCGGACAGCAGTGAATATCTCGGCGCCTATGACCGCAGGACCGGCGCGGAAAACTGGCGCTGTGCCATCGGGCCGCTCTTCACGGAAGAGCTGGGGGACGGCCCCCGGGCAACCGCGGCGGTGGCCGGCGATCTGGCCTATATCTATAATTCCTGGGGCCATTTGTACAGCGTGAATATTCAGACCGGCGCCGTTGCCTGGAGGGTCGCTTTAGCCGATACCTTCAATGTGCCGATGCTGGAGCCGAAACGGGGGTTTACCAATTCCCCCATCGTGGTGGATGACAAGGTCATCATGTACGCGGGGGGCAATGACAGCACCGCCTTTATCGCCTTTGACAGGCTCACCGGGGATGTGGTCTGGAGAACAGGCAGCACCCGGGGCAGCTATTCATCCCCGATCGTGGCGACTATCGACGGTGTCAAGCAGATCCTCTTCACCACCACCCGTGTCATCCAGGAAAACGGCCGCATGCGCGGCGTTTACGAAGTGTTCTCGGTCTCTCCGGAGGGCGACATTCTCTGGACCGGTCCGGGTGTGGGAGGGGTTATCGCCATGCCGGTGTTCGTGCCGCCGAACAGGGTGTTCGTCTCGAGCCAGATTGAAGATATCGGCAGCAAGCTGATCGAGGTGACGCATGACGGGGGCAGGTGGTCCGCTTCGGAAGTCTGGAAAAGCAGCATGCTGCATACCCATTTCAACACGGCAGTCTATTACGAGGGCTACCTCTACGGATTCAGCAACGCAACGCTGGAATGTCTCGACGCCGCGACCGCTGAGCGGAAATGGCGAAAACGCGGGCTCGGCAAGGGCAGCCTGATGATCGCCGACGGAAAGCTGATCATGCTCACCGACAGGGGCAAGCTTGCGCTCGCGAAAGCGACTTCCGAGGGGTACGAGGAGCTGGCCAGCGCTGACGTGATCGAGGGCAAGTCCTGGACGGTCCCCACCTACGCGGATGGAATGCTCTATCTCAGAAACGTAAAGGAGATGGCGTGCTATGATCTTACTAAATAACCCAACATTACGTACCGTGACCGTCCTGGCAGTCTGCGCACTGCTGGCAGCCGGGACCGCCGCGGCCCAGGATCTGACGGCGGATGACGTCATCGCTAAAAACATCGAGGCGAGCGGCGGCGCGGAAGCCTGGGCGAAGGTCAAGACCATCAGAATGAGCGGCACCTACGTCAATTTCAGCGATCCGGAAAAATTCATCATGTGGCGGGCCCGGCCGAATCTGTACCGGTTCGACTGCAAGCGCATCAACTACTACACGGTGCACGCATACGACGGGAAACAGGCATGGTGGGTCAACGGTCTGGTGGATCCTCAATTTGAGAAACCCGGCCCCATTCCGTCCCAGGGCAACCTGGACAAGGTGACCCTGCGGGAACGGTTCTTCGAGCCGGTCTTCTGGAACTACAAGGAAAAAGGGAACTCGGTGGAGCTGACCGGCAGGGAGGATCTGGACGGTGATGATGTCTATGTCCTGAACGTGACGCTCGCGGATGGATCCGCGGAGACCTGGTACATCAATGCCGAGACCTTCCTGGCAGCGGCCATGACCGGTTTCACCTACGATTTCGGCCGCAGGTGCAAGCTGGACGCCTTTTTCAGCGACTACCGGAAGGTCGACGGTATAGTGCTTCCTTATCTTATCGAATCGGAATATCTCATCCGCTATCGCTCCATGGAGATCGAGAACATCGAGATCAATGCGGATGATTTCGACATGGGGGTGTTCGTGATGCCCGATCCGGAGGGGTGGGAGAAGAAATTGTAATCTGGCCCCGTCGCCCCGCCCCTGAAAATTCCCGGCGGAAGGCGCGAAAGAAACGAAATGGTACTATGCAGAGGCGTACGGCCGTGCGCCTCGAAAAAGTACACCGAAATTCATGGAATGTAATTAAGGGGCCAAACGGCCCCTTTTCTCTTAAGGTGATGATAAGTACCGTTACACGTCATTCTTAGTTTTCGTGGTCTTCGTGGATTTCGTTGGCATTTTGAGGGCGGCGGGGAGCCCCTGGATATTGAATGTTGTATGTTGATTATTGGATATTGATTTTTACCCTTGACTTTCCTTGCATTTTATCCTTGTAATCCTTACATTGAAAGCTGAACTTTTTATGAGGGAGCTCCAATGGCTGCGGATGTCTATTTTGTCCCTGTGCAGCAGGGTGAAGCAACGGAATCGGTAACGAAAAAAGTGGCGAAACTGGTCAAGGCGGCGGGAATGGAGAACTGCATCGGCGCGAACGATCTTACGGCGATCAAGATCCATTTCGGTGAGGATAAGAACACGACCCATATACAGGCCGAGTGGACCCGGCCGGTGGTTGAGGCGGTGAAGGAGGCCGGCGCCAGTCCTTTTCTCACCGATACCTGCGTGCTCTATAAAAGCAGACGGGACAATGCGGTGGAGCACCTGCGTCTGGCGGCCGACCATGGATTCGTCCCTGAAGTCACGGGAGCGCCGGTGGTCATCGCCGACGGGCTGGTGGGGGATGATGAGCGGGAAGTCGCAATTTCCGGCAGGATTTTTGATACAGTTTCTCTGGCTAAGACCGTGCTGCAGGCGAATTCCCTGGTGGTCATGAGCCACGTGACCGGCCACCTGGGAACGGGCATGGGCGCGGCGCTGAAAAATTTAGGCATGGGATGCGCCAGCCGCAAGGGAAAACTGCGGCAGCACTCCATTTCAAAACCGGTGATCAAGGCGAAATTCTGCACGGGCTGCGGCGAGTGCATCAAGTGGTGCCCGGCCGATGCCATCACCATGACTGACCGGAAAGCGGCCATTGCCAGGGATATCTGCATCGGCTGCGGCGAGTGCATCACCGTCTGCCGTTTCGGAGCGGTGAAGCATGACTGGGGCATCGACGCGGGAGAACTGCAGCGGCGGGTGGCCGAGCACGCGCTGGGCGCGGTCAGCGGTAAAAAAGACAGGGCATTTTACCTGAACTTTCTCGTGAATGTCACCCGGGAGTGCGACTGCATGGACCGGGAACAGACTCCGTCCATTGAGAATATCGGTATTCTGGCCGGACTCGATCCGGTGGCGCTGGACAGCGCCTCCCTGGCGCTGCTAACCGAGAAAGCCGGCGACCGGCTCGATGATGTCATTTACGCGGACCTGGACGCCTCGCTGCAGCTGGCCCACGGAGAGGCGATCGGTCTCGGCGGCCGGGAGTACCGGCTGCTGACAATTGAATAAGAGAGTATGCGGTGACAATGAAACCTCTGAAGAAACATGATGAAATGATCAAACGGCCGGGACCGCTGGTCGTGGTGGTGATGGATGGAGTGGGCCTGCGTAAGGAAGAGGAAGGAAATGCCGTCCGCCAGGCGCGCACGCCCGTGCTGGACCATCTCTTCGCTACCTGTCCCCACATGAGCCTGAAGGCGCACGGTACGGCGGTGGGGCTGCCTTCAGACGCCGATATGGGCAACTCGGAAGTGGGGCACAACGCCATCGGCGCGGGCAGGGTCTTCAAACAGGGCGCGAAGCTGGTGAACAGCGCCATCGAGCAGGGAACGCTCTGGCAGGGAGAGGTCTGGAAAAAGCTGATCGGCACCTGTGATGAGAAGAAATCTACGCTCCATTTCATCGGGCTCTTTTCAGACGGCAACGTGCACAGCCATATCGATCACCTCAGGGCCATGATACGCCGGGCCGCGGATGAGGGTGTCGGCCGCGTCCGGATTCACATTCTGCTCGACGGCCGTGATGTCGGAGAACGCACCGCCCTGGATTATGTGCTGCCCTTCGAGGAATTTCTGGGTACCATCCGGAACAGCGGATGCGACGCCCTGATCGCCAGCGGCGGCGGGCGCATGAATGTCACAATGGACAGATACGAAGCCGACTGGAGCATTGTGGAACGGGGCTGGAAGGCCCACGTGCTGGGCGAGGCTGCTATGTACCCGTCGGCCGAGGAGGCGATCCGGAGGATCCGCGAGAGCGATACCAGCCTCACCGATCAGTTCATGCCTCCCTTTGTCATCGAAAAGGACGGGAAGCCGGCCGGCACCATCGAAGACGGCGACGCGGTGATCTTCTTCAATTTCCGGGGAGACCGGGCCATCGAGATCAGCAGGGCCTTTGAAGATGACGATTTCAACAAGTTCGACCGCAAGCGCCGTCCGGCTGTCGAATATGCGGGCATGATGGAGTATGATGGAGATCTCCATATTCCGAAGCAGTACCTCGTCTCTCCTCCGGCCATCAGCGGCACCATGGGTGAACTGCTGGCCGGCGCCGGGGTCACCCAGCTGGCCATCAGCGAGACCCAGAAATTCGGGCACGTCACCTATTTCTGGAACGGAAACCGCAGCGGTACGTTCAATGAGAAACTGGAGACCTATATCGAGATCCCCTCGGATCGTGTGCCCTTCGAACAGCGGCCCTGGATGAAGAGCGCGGAGATCACCGACCGGGTGATTGAAGAGATCAAGACAGGCGGATATGGCTTCATCCGTCTCAACTACCCCAACGGAGACATGGTGGGACACACCGGAGTCATGCGCTCGGCGGTAATGGGTGTCGAAGCGGTGGACCTCGCCCTGGGACGGCTGCTGCGGGCAGTGGAGGCCGCGGGGGGGATCGCGCTGATCACCGCCGATCACGGCAATGCCGACGAGATGTATGAACTGGACAAACAGGGGAACGTGAAACGGGACGAGAACGGCGTTATTAAATCGAGGACCAGCCATACGCTCAACCCGGTCCCCTTTATCATGTTCGATCCGCTCTATAATAACGAATATACACCGGCCGATGTCAGCGGCGCGGGGCTGAGCAATATCGCGGCTACCTGCCTCGTGCTGCTCAACTACACGCCTCCGGAAGCCTATGACAGGCCGCTGATCGATCTGAACAAACGGAAACGATAGCCGGGAATGATGGACAGAACCTTTTTCGAGAAAATCAAAAACGCGGCCCGGGAAGTGGGGGAGATCACGTTTCTCCTCAGGGATACCGTAAAATACGGGGTCAGACGGCCCTATGAAATCAGATCCCTTCTCACGCAGCTCTATGAGATCGGCGTACAGTCGGTGTTCATCGTGGTGCTCTCCTCATTTTTCGTGGGCATGGTCATGGCCGTGCAGCTCGCCTATTCCGAAGCCAACTTCGCGGGCAGGGTCATGGTGGGTATCGGCGTGAGTGTCGCCATTACCAAGGAATTCGGCCCCCTGATTACCGCCCTGCTCGTCGGCGGAAGAGTGAGCGCCGGCATCACTTCGGTGATCGGCTCCATGCGGGTCACCGAGCAGGTGGACGCCATCCGCCTGCTGGGTGCCAGTCCCGCGAAAAAGCTGGTATTTCCCCGCATCGGGGCCACCCTGATCATGCTGCCGCTGCTGACCGCCGTCGCCGACTTCATGGGTATTTTCGGCGGGCTGGTGGTCGCCCTGCTCGACATTAAAATGACATTCCTCACCTATTACTATCAGGTGATTCGGGCGGTCACGTTCACCGACTTCTTCGGCGGCATTCTCAAGGCCCTCTTTTTCGGATTCTTTATCTCGCTCATCGGCTGTTATCACGGGCTGAAAGTGGAAGGCGGTGCCGAGGGCGTGGGGCAGGCGACGACAAAATCCGTGGTTGCCAGCTCGGTGAGCATAATGATACTCGACTACTTTTTAACCAAATTATTACTGATTCTGTGAGGATGATGTGGCGCCGTTCGCGTTTTTTGATGAGATATATAAAAGTTTTGACGGGAGGGAGGTCCTGCGGGGGCTGACCCTGCTGGTTCGTGAAGGTGAGGCACTGGTGATTCTGGGGGGCAGCGGTACCGGCAAGACCGTCGCCCTGAAGCATATGGTGGGTCTCATCAGCCCTGACAGGGGCCGGGTCTATGTCAACGGCAAGGATGTGACTGATTATTCCGAAGCGGAATTCATGCCGGTCCGCAAGCGCATCGGGTTTCTTTTTCAGGGCGGCGCGCTTTTTGATTCCATGTCGGTGTTCGAGAACGTGGCTTTTCCGCTGCGGGAGCATACAAAGCTGAACGAAGAGGAAATCACGGAAAAAGTGAAGAGCAAGCTGAAACTGGTTGGCCTGGAGGGGGTCGACTGGATGATGCCCGACAAGCTGTCCGGAGGCATGCGCCGCAGGGTGGCGCTGGCAAGGGCGATCATTCTCGAGCCGGAAGCGCTGCTCTACGACGAGCCGACCACCGGACTCGATCCGATCACCACGAAATGGGTCAGCACGCTCATGCGTAATATCCACGAGAATCTGAACATCACGTCCATCATTGTGACCCATAATATTCAGAGTGCCCTGAACGTTGCCGACAGAATCGCGTTTCTCTACCGGGGGCGAATCAAGTTCGTGGGCACTCCCGAAGAGATCCTCAATTGCGGGGATCATATCGTACAGGAATTTTTAAGGAGTTAGCAGCAGATCATGAAACAGACGAAAAAGACCAACAAAGACATACGAGTCGGTGCGGTCATCGGTTTTGCGCTGATCGTTATCATCGCAACCGTGTTTGCCGTCGGCGGACAGCGAAAGATGTTCGGGGAGAAGGTGCGCTACAGCATTCTTTTCGAAACGACCGCCGGACTCTATGTCGGCGATCCGGTGCTTCTCACCGGTGTCGAAGTGGGTAATGTGAGCAACGTGGCTTTTCCTCAGGATATACGCGAAAAACGGATCATCGTCGAGGTGGAAGTGCTGAAAGAGGTGGCCCCGAGGATCAGAAAGGACACGAGAGCGAAAATTGCCTCGGCGAGCCTGGTCTACGGGAAAGTAGTCACGCTGAGTATGGGCAGTATGGAGGCGGAGATACTGGAGCCGGGCAGCTATATCACCGCCGAAGAGGGATTCGACTACTCATCGGTGGTCAGCAACACCGACACGGTCATTACCGACATCCGCAGTATCGTCAATAAAATCGAGGAGGGTCAGGGGCTGGCCGGACTCTTTCTGAACGGCTCTCCCCAGATCCAGGCAACGCTGGCGAATCTTACCGAATCATCAGCCCGTCTGGCCGGCATACTCTCCCGTCTGGAGAAAGGCGAAAGCACGGCCGGCGCCATTCTTTCTGATTCGCTGGCGTTCCGCCAGACAATCACCGAGTTCCAGCAGTCGGTTGCCGATCTTCGCAGGATCACCGAGAACCTGCAGGGAGAGAAGAGCGTTGCCGGCAAGATCATCAATGACGAGGCCTATGGCGAGACGGTTATGGCGGATCTGCAGTCCACCATGCACTCCCTGGCAAGCATCACCGCCAAGATCGACAGCGGTCAGGGGACCCTGGGCAGCCTCATAAACGACAAGTCCATCTATTATGGTCTGCAGGATGTCGTGCTCGGCATCGAGAACAACAAACTGGCCAAATGGATTGTTCAGAACCGGCGCAAAGCGGGCGAGAAGGAGCGGAAGAAGCTGGAAGCGTCCGAGTCGGTACAATAATGCCGCCCCGGGTTCGTCTGCACAGTAAGGAGAAAGGAGAGGTGAACGGATCATGGAGAGACTGATCCAGATGCTGCCGCAGCTGGCGGTGCTGATATTTTCTATTGTCGTGCATGAGGTCGCCCACGGCGTGATCGCGCTGAGGCACGGGGACACAACCGCCCGGGATGCGGGCAGGCTTACCCTCAACCCGCTGCCCCACATCGATCTCTTCGGAACGATCCTTTTCCCGCTGATCCTCATTATCTCCAACGCGGGATTTCTCTTCGGCTGGGCCAAGCCGGTGCCGGTGAATCCCTGGCGGCTGCGGCTGCCGAAAAAGGATATGGCCTTTATCGGGGCGGCGGGCCCGCTGAGCAATCTGGTCCTGGCTGTTGCCGCCGGCCTGATATTCAGAACACTTTTAACCACCTTCGGCGGCAGCGGTATTCTCATCAGGACCCTGTTTTACGCAGTCTATATCAACGTGATCCTGGCGATTTTCAATCTTATTCCCATCCCCCCGCTGGACGGGTCCCGTATCCTCATCGCTTTCCTGCCCCAGCGTACGGCCGAACGGTACATACAGTTCGAACGGTACGGGATGTTCATCATTTTCGCGCTGATGATGCTGGGATTCTTCCGTATCATTCTGCTGCCGGTAGCGAACGTGCTCATGCAGCTGATCGCCGGCATTCCGCTGTATTAGCCGTCCCCTGTCCGCGGTACCATACCCTCTGTAAGGAGTCTGCTCATGACGGATCAGATCGCGAATACCTATCGCACCCATCATACCCGTCCTGATCTGGGCGGAGAGCACCGTCTCAATGACCTGGTGCAGGCAGTGCTCTTCCTGATATTCATGGCGGTCTGGGCGCTGGATGTCTTTCATTTCCACTATTCCCTGCGTCCCCTCACCACGATTCCCCCGCTTGTGCGGAATATCGTTATCGTCTGTACCTCCCTCGCCGCCTCATATCTGGCGTTTTCCGGGCTGAAAACGGTATTTGGCGAGGTCAGGGAAAAACCGGCGGTGATCAGAACGGGAGTGTTCCGGCTGGTGAGACATCCCATCTATCTGGCGGCCATCCTTTTTTATTTCATGTTCCTTATCATGGCCTTCTCACAGCTGGCCGCGGCTGTCTGGGTCATCATTGTCCTTTTCTACTACTGGTCGGCCCGCTATGAGGAACGGCTCCTGATAGAGAAATTCGGCGACGCCTATCGTGCCTACATCAGGGATGTCCCCATGTTCATCCCCGGATTCAGAAAGTGAGGCAACCGATGCAGGCCATCATTGATTTTTTCCGGACGCAGCACTACCTGATCGAAGCAGCCGCGGTTGTGCTGCTGATCATCATCACCATGGTGCTGCGGCGGGTCATTCCGGTTCTCGAGAAGAAGTTCCTGCGTGCCCTCACCGCTAGCTGCAGTGCTCATCCCGATGTGCTCGACGACCCGCCTCCGGCTGCATTTTTTGTCAACTTCGCTGATTCCTCCCTTGATTTCAAGGTCACCTGCCGTGTCCCCGAGTGGGGGATGCAGTGGCAGACGGCCGAGGATATCCGCTCTGAAATATATAACACCTTTGAACGGGAAGGCATCGAGATCCCCTTCCCGCAGCGTGTCGTGACGCGTCGGGACGAGCAGCCGCATGTCTCCTGAACCAGCGGCCGCGGTGAGCGGCCCCAGCGGTATCGGCGGCGGCCGTATCTTTCGGTTCGACTCGCTTTCATCCACCAACACCTGGGCCATGCAGCATCTGGATGAACTGAGACACGGAGACGTGATCACCGCAGGGAAGCAGACGGCCGGCCGGGGCCGGCGCGACCGTTCCTGGATCTCCGGTGAAGGCGGTCTTGCCTTTTCGCTGATTTTCGGCCTGTCCCGCACCAGTGACCGCGGCGGCCTCGCGGGAATGGCCGCCGCCCTGGGTGTGGCGGACGCGCTGTCTTCGATGGGGCTTGAACCGCGGCTCAAGTGGCCCAATGATGTGATGCTCAGTGACCGGAAAGTGTGCGGCATTCTCTGTGAATCCCGGTCCAGCGCCGATACGGCGGTGATCGGAGTGGGTATGAATGTGAACCAGACACGGGATGAGCTTGACCGCCTGTATCTGGACAATCCCGTGACCTCGCTGTACGCCGAGACGGGCGACAGGCGGGATCCCCTGTCGGTGCTGAAACTGCTCCTTCCGTTTATTGGGGAGGAGGTAAGCGCATTCATGACGCACGATCCCGCCCTTTTGCCGGACCGCTGGGAGCCGTATGACTGGTTGCGCGGCTGCCGCGTTTCTCTGATGGATGGATCCGGCGCGTTTTCAGGCGTCTACCGCGGTCTGGATGAACAGGGACGGGTGATAATACAGACGGCGGACGGCGATGAGCAGCGGTTCTGGACCGGGGATGTAAGCAGAATCAGAATACGCGGGAAAGAGGACCATCCCGCCGCCCGGGCCGGATAACGGACCGGACGGCGCTGCACATGAGGATCAGGGGACAAGCCGTTTTGACATCCAGCGGTTGGCCAGCAGCAGCATAACGATGAGCAGGGACCACTGCACCAGATTGGTCATGAGCGAGTACTGGCCGAACGGATCGGCCCAGTCGCCGGCTTGAGCAGCCTGGGAAAACCACCAGACCAGGAGAATTACGGCACCCGCAGGCACCACGTAGCGAATATCATGCACCCACCAGCGGCCGATGTTCCAGTCGGTTTTATCCGCGAGCAATTCATTTGTGCGCATGTTGTCGAGACCGTAGCGCATCAGGGTGAAGGCGATGAACGCGCCTGAAACCACCAGCGCATTTCCCCAGACAAAATCCTGATTTGTCAGAAATGTCAGATTCCTCGCGGAGGGTATGCCCAGAAGGTAAACGAACCCGATGACCAGGGGTATGGCGGTGGCGCGTTTAAAGCCGGCATCGACCATGACCCTGGTCGGCAGCTCCAGCATGGCGATCAGCGATGAAAATCCCGCGAAGGTCAGGCCCAGGAAGAAAAGCACACAGAGCGGATGGCCCAGAAACATGCGGGCGAACAGCTGGGGCATCCAGATGAAGGTCAGGCCCGTGGCCGCGGGACCGCTTTCTTTCATAATGCCGAGTATTTCCGGTCTGGCCATGCCCATCTCGGTCTGCAGCACGGCGAATACCGTGCCGAATATCATCAGGGCCGCGAGAATCGATACGGTGTTGTTCCCCACCGCGGTGGTGAAGGCGTTTTTCACGGCACCATGTTCCTTTTTCATGTAGGCGGCATAGGTAAGGAAAAGCCCCCAGCCTGCCCCGGTGTCCCAGGCGTTTTGAGTAAGCGCCTCCAGCCAGATGCGGGGCTGCAGCAGCTGCTGCCACTGGGGAGTGAAGAGGTAGGCGACTCCGGACCAGGCTCCCTGTAAGGTAAGGGCCCGCACCACGCTGAGGAGTACGATACCCAGCAGCGTGGGGATGAGAATTTTGTTTACTTTTTCAATAGATGAGACGCCCTTCCAGATGGCGAAGGCGCCGAACCCCATGGCACCTGCGTGGAAGACCAGCGGCCAGTAGCTGTTCTGAAACTGGTTCCATACAGCCACGGAGGCCTCGGTGGTGAGGGGGAGCGGATGGACGAGCATGTGAATGAAATAGTAGATACACCATCCCACGACAACCGAGTAGAAGAAACAGATGGCGGTGGCGACGAAGGCGATGAATGTACCCATCCAGGTGAACCGTTTGCCCGCGGTGAGCGCGATGGAGCCGATTACCCCCCGGCGCTGCTTGCGCCCGATGGCGTACTCAGCGATGATCAGGGGGACGCTCCAGAGAAAGAGAAATATGATCCAGGCGATGATCAGCGCTCCCGCGCCGGCCTCGCCGCCGTTTGAGGCGGCGATTCTGGGAAATCGCCAGATGTTGCCGGTGCCGACCGCGACACCGAGCGCGCTTAACAGAAGTCCCAGCCGTGAGTTGAATCTCTGGTTTACACTTTTGTCGATCGTGTTCGCCATGACAGCCTCCGGATCGTTACGCTGAGGAAGAGTGAGTGCTGGAAAAAGCAGCGGGATATATGAAAACGGCCCCTCAGTGCTGCCGGGGCCGTTTGGACGTCTGTCAGCGTCAGCTGATCATATTTTGGTATTCCTCGGCCGACATCAGGTCTTCGAGCTCTGAGGTGTCGGCTATTTTTATCTTCAGAATCCATCCACCGCTATAGGGATCCGTGTTGACTTGCTGGGGGTCGTCCACCAGGTCTTCATTGATTTCAGTAACCTCACCGGAAACCGGCGCATAGAGATCGGAAACGGCTTTCACGGCTTCGATGCTGGCGCAGGGTTCGGACTGGGTAGTCTGTTCTCCCGGGTCGGGCATCTCGATGAAGACGATATCGCCCAGTTCGCCCTGGGCGTAATCGGTAATGCCGACGACCGCGATATCATTTTCCACTCTTACCCATTCGTGATCTTCTGTGTACAGCAATTCTTCTGGTACGTTCATAATTTCCTCTTCAGTTATTGTTCCGGTTGTATGTGAAACGTTTCTAAAAATGTGGTATCGAAATTTCCTTTAATAAACTCCGGATGCATCAGCACCTGCTTGTGGAACGGAATGGTGGTCGGGACTCCTTCGATGATGAATTCATCCAGTGCCCGCACCATCTGATTGAGCGCCTCTGAGCGGGTGCGCGCGTGGGAAATGATTTTCGCCAGCAGCGAATCATAGAAAGGCGGCACCCGATACTGCGCGTAGGCGTGGGTGTCGACCCTGATCCCGAAGCCGCCCGGCACATGAAAACTCGTAATCGTACCCGGTACGGGGCGGAAATTATGGTAGGGATCTTCGGCGTTGATACGGCATTCAATGGCGTGTCCCCTGGGTCGCAGGGCGCTGTGGGTCTCGTTCAGCGATCCGCCGCCGGCTACGTCTATCTGCTCTTTCAGCAGATCAATGCCGTATACGAGCTCGGTTACCGGATGTTCCACCTGGATCCTGGTGTTCATTTCCATAAAATAAAAGCCGCCGTCCGGATCGAGAAGGAATTCGATTGTGCCCGCACTCTTGTAGTTCACCGCTCTGGCCCCGGCAAGGGACGCCTCGATCATTTTTCCCCGCAGGATTTCGTCAACCGCAGGCGACGGCGACTCCTCCAGCAGTTTCTGGTGTTTCCGCTGAATCGAACATTCCCGTTCCCCGAGGGCGATCACTCCTCCCCGGCCGTCACCCAGAAGCTGCACTTCGATGTGGCGGGGATTTTCGAAATAGCGCTCCATGTAGAGGGTGGGATTTCCAAAAGCGTTCATCGCTTCCGTTTTCGCGGACTGGAACGCCTTGGACAGTCCGGCGGCGTCACGAACGATCCGCATGCCCCTTCCCCCGCCTCCGGCGGCCGCTTTGAGAATGATGGGAAACCCGATGCTCGATGCGAGCCTGACCGCCTCTTTTTCATCAGAGACGCCTCCGTCACTGCCGGGGATTACCGGCACTCCGGCAGCGCGCATCATGTTTTTCGCGAATATTTTGTCACCCATCTTCGCGATCATTTCCGAGGTCGGGCCGATGAAATTGATGCCGCTCGACTCGACCACTTCCGCGAATTTGGCGTTTTCAGCGAGGAATCCGTATCCGGGATGAATACCGTCGGCGCCGGTGATTTCCGCGGCCGCCATCAGGCGGGGAATGTTGAGGTAACTTTCCGCCGGTGAGGGCGGGCCGATGCAGACCGCTTCATCGGCAAAGCGGACATGCAGACTGTCCTTGTCGGCTTCGGAATAGACCGCGACAGTGGCGATTCCCAGTTCCCGGCAGGCACGGATGATCCGTAAGGCGATCTCACCCCTGTTCGCAATGAGAACTTTATGTATCAAATCCGCTCCTTATGCCTTTTCCGCCAGGAAAAGCGGCTGGTTATATTCCACCGGCTGCGCGTTGTCAACAAGCACTTTAACGATTTTCCCCGTAATCTCGGCCTCGATCTCGTTCATCAGCTTCATGGCCTCGATGATACAGAGCACCTTGCCCGGTTTTATCTGGTCGCCCTCCTGCACATAGGGATCTGCTTCGGGAGACGCGGCCGAGTAGAAGGTGCCGACCATGGGTGAACATATTTCGATGAGATGTTCGGACAGCCCGGGTTTCACCGCCGGAGGACTTTCGGGCAGGGGCGCCGGTGCAGGTTTCGGCGGCGCCGCCGCCGCTGAATAAATCGCAGGAGATTCTACTGTCTGGATTTGATTGCCGTGTTTGAGAATTCTCACGTAAAAGGTGTCTTCCTGAATCTCGATTTCCTGAACATCACTTTTTTCAACCAGTTTCAGCAGTTTCTTGATTTCAGTCAAATCCATCGCGCTCTCCTGTAGTGTAGGGACCCTTATTTTACCCGTTCTACATATTCGCCGGTCCTCGTGTCAATCTTCACTATTTCACCTTCTTCGATAAACAGGGGAACCTGAACGACTGCGCCGGTTTCCAGCGTCGCCGGCTTGGACCCGCCTGAGGCGGTGTCACCGCGGACACCCGGGTCGGTCCTGGTTATCTCCAGATTGACAAATATCGGCAGTTCCACCGAAAGCGGCGCCTCGCCGTGAAAGAGCACTTCCACATCCATGCCCTCTTTGAGAAATTCCACCGCATCTCCAACGACATCGTCATTGCCGGTAACCTGTTCGTAGGTTTTATTGTTCATAAAAACATACTCGCCGTCGCCGCCGTAGAGGTACTGATACGGCCGCCTTTCAAGACGGACATCATCTATTTTTTCCCCCGAGCGATAGGTTCTTTCGAGGACGCTTCCGGTTTTCACGTTTTTCAGCCGTGTCCGGGTGAACCCACCGCCTTTACCGGGTTTTACATGCTGAAAATCAACAATGGTGAACAGTTCACCTTCGACCTTGATCACCATGCCTTTTCTTATATCGGATGTCTGTGCCATGCAGATAACTCCACGATTGTACATTTAGAACGTAATGTAAAAGAATAAAATGTAATTGTCAACATCCTGTTGGCATGACCACAAAAAATTGCCCGCACCTTTCCTGCGTGATTTGTGAACAGCTTGCCCTTGCATTCCCGGTGTAAATGGTGTAGGTTTTAGAGAAGGCAGCAGGCCGGGCCCGGTGTCTGCGAGATACGTACCACCATCGACAACCAGGAGGCAGTAACAATGAAAAGGAGTTTCTTTCCTGTCGCGGCCGTGGTGACCGCCGCGGTTATCTGTTCGCTCTGGGCCGCGGTCAATCCGCCGGCCGGAACCATCATCGAATCGTTTGAAAGTCGCGAGGCGACATCACTGATCGGGAAAAGCGGGGGGTACCAGTTGAAGCAGGCCCAGCAGTTCTATCTCGATGAGGACGATCCGCTGCCGCTGAGCGGTGTCGGGATACTGCTCAATGCCACGGATTACGGGAATCCGGCGGGTGATCTGACCATCGAAATCTGTGCCAATGCCGGCGGGAATGTTCCGGGCACACCGGTGGCCGGAAGTGCCGCGGTCTGCACACCGGCTCTCGGGGAGTGGAACTACATCAGCTACAGCGGTCCGGCGCCGGTGCTGGCAAAGGGTTCTGACAATACATACTGGATCGTGGTTTCGATTCCCGAGCAGTCGGGAAACGATGCCTACCGGTGGGAGCGTTCCACCCACAGCTCCGATTACAGCCGCGGGTACCGTAAAACCTTCAACACCGGCGGGACGGGTGAGTGGAGCGGTGCCCAGCCCGGGGACTTTTCCTTCCGGATATACGGTGATGCATCACTGTCCGTTTCGGGGTCTTCCTGCCGCGCGCGCCAGACCGGCAGCGGCGTTCAGGTTGCATGGCGGACGGAAAGCGAAGTGAACATCGCGGGATTCAATGTGCTGAGGAGCCGTGATCCGTACGGGGGGTACCGGAAACTCAACGTGTCCGTCATCCCTGTCCGGGGCGAGGGTTCGTTCGGTGCCGCCTACACGTTTCTGGACAGGAGCGCGCCTGCCGCCGGAGTCGTGTATTACATGATTGAAGAATTGCTCCTCGATGGAGGAAGGGAGCCCAGCGCTCCCTTCAGCGTCACGATCGGTGAGGAGGCGGCAGTTCCCGCGGATCCGGAACTGCTGGGGAATTATCCGAATCCTTTCAACCCGGCAACCCGCATTCAGTACCGCATTCCCGCGGGATGCGGCAGGGGACGGGTGGCGATGGATGTGTTCGATATTCTGGGGAAAAAAGTGGCGGGACTGGCGCTTCCATCCCTCACTCCGGGTCTGCATGAAGCAGCCTGGGACGGCAGGGACGCAAGCGGCAGGGGCGTGCCGGGGGGCGTGTATATATGCAGAATGCATACGGGCACCGGGGCCTCGTCGACGTTGAGAATTGTCAAATCGAACTAGACGGACTGGGATCACTATTGTGCAGAGACCGGCTTCGGCCGGTCTTTTTTTTGGCCGCGGCCTCACGCGGGCGTGATGTAAGGACCACCCTGCTGATGTATGTGTGTTTTCTGTATTTTCCCTTGACTGGAATGGGGATAATCGGTATATTTTGAGTTATCGATCAGGTATGAAAGCTGCCGGACGTTCAGACGTGTCCCCTGTTTTCACAGGGGCATTTTCATGGTCATCCGGCGTGAGAGGGAAAGTCAACTCAGCATGATTTTATCAAAAATTGCCGTTCACGGCTTTAAATCCTTTGCGAAAAAGGCTGAACTTCAGTTCGACGGGAAAATTACGTCTGTTGTCGGCCCAAACGGCTGCGGCAAAACCAATATTGTCGATGCCATCCGCTGGGGACTGGGGGAGCAGCGGGCTTCAGTGCTGCGAACCGACAAAATGGAAAACGTGATTTTCGGAGGCAGCCGTTCGGCCAAGCCGCTGGGCATGTCTGAAGTCTCCATCACTTTCGATAATAGCAACCACATTCTTCCAATCGACTATAATGAAGTCGTCATTACCAGGCGTCTCTACCGCTCGGGGGAGAGCGAATACCTGCTCAACAAAACACCGGTGCGGCTGAAAGATGTGAAAGATCTGCTCATGGACACCGGTATCGGGGCGGATGCCTACTCGGTGATCGAACTGAAAATGGTTGAAGACATCCTCAGCGAAAAGGCGGAAGACAGGCGGAAACTCCTGGAAGAAGCAGCGGGTGTCACCAAATACAAGCACCGGCTGCGGGCCGCAATGCGCAAACTCGACGCGACCCAGAGCGATCTGCTTCGCGTCAATGATATTATCCAGGAAGTGGATCGGGCGGTGAATTCTCTGCGGCGGCAGGTGCAGCGGGCGCGGCGCTATCAGAAATTCATGGAGGAGGTCAAAGAGCTGGAACTGACCCGGGGCAGCATCATTTTCAACAAGCTCAAGGATGAGGTGAAACCGCTGAGGGAGCGGATGGACGCCCTCAGAAAAGAGAAAGATGGGAGCACTACGGAAATCAGCAAGGAAGAAGCGGATATGGAGGCCATCAAGGCCGAGCTGCTTGAAAAAGAGAAGGTGCTGATCAGGGACCGGGAGCAGGTTAGCGAGCTTGTTTCGATGATTCACCGGCGGGAAGGTGATATCCGCGTCAGCAGGGAACGGGTCAATTCCCTGAAAGAAAGGATCGAGCGGAACCAGAAAGAAGTTGAAGACCTGATTAAACGCAAGGAGGATCAGCGGAATCATCTCGAGACCGCCAAGCGCGACAGGGAAGCGCTGCAGGTTAAGATTACCAGTACCGGCCGTATCTTCAACAACAAGAAGAAGGAACTCGAGGTCTACCAGCAGGGGCTCAATCTCAAGCGCCTGGAACTGAACAGCAAGAAAAAAGAGATCATTTCGATTCTCGAAGAGATAAACCGTCTCAGCACCGAAGAGACGTCCAGAAGGGCGAAAACGGATAACTGCCAGGGACGTCTTGAACGGCTCGATGAGGAAGATGCCGGGTTCCGGCAGGCGATCGCCGATGTGCGGGAATCACAGAAAAAGGCCGAAAAATCACTGGCCGCAGCCGCCAGGCAGCGGGACACGCTGCTCAATCAGCAGAAGAGCCTGCAAAAGAAGGAAGATACCCTGCGGGCGGAACTGGAAAGAATGCTCGAGAAGAGCTACCAGCTCAAAAGTGAACTCGATCTCGCTTCGGGCAGGGCGGCGTTTCTGCGCAACGTCATCGAGAGCGGTGAAGGCATGCCGGACGGGGGCAGGAAGCTGCTCAAGGCAAAACCCAAAGGCGTGATGGGGGCCATGGCCGATCTCATCGAAACCGATCCAAAATATACCGCCGCCATAGAAACGGCACTGGGTGAAACGTCCCGCTATCTTCTGCTCAATGATACGGACGGGGCATTCGGAGCGCTCAAAGAGCTGAACCGAAGCGGCGGCGGCAGAGTGGCCATGGTCTGTCTCGACCGGGTAAAAAAGCTCGCCGCCCTGAAAAAACCTGATCTGCCTGCCGGCCTCGATTATGAAGGATGGGCCGACGAGATCGCTTCCACTTCCCCTGACGTGGCGCCGGTGCTGCAGTATCTGCTCGGCGATGTGCTCGTGGTGCCCGATTTGCAGACAGCGCGAAACGTGCCGGCCTCCGTGACCGAAGGCGGTGTGCGGGTGGTCACCCTGGCGGGAGAGATGGTGACCTCATGGGGAGTTCAGCAGCCTGGCGATACCGGCCGCCAAGACGGCGGCATGGTGGGGCGCGCAAAGCGGCTGCGGGAACTTGAAGAACGGGTGGGCGCCATCGAGAAAGAGGCGGCGTCCCTTGCCGCCGATATCGCGAAAAACCGCAAGGAAGCTGAATCAGTGACCGCCGGCCGCAAGGAGATCGCGCAGACGATCGAAGCGACCCAGCGGGAGCTGACTGAGGCGGAGAAGCTGGCCGCCCAGGTAAAATATGAGAACGACAAGTCTGAAGAGGGACTGGCCCGTAACGTCAAGGAACGCAACAGTCTGCTGGAAGAGATCGAGAAGAGCAGGGAGCTTTTGGAGAATATACGCCCCCGGATGGATGGTCTTGTTGAACAGCGCGAACGGATAGACGGCGCCGCCAATCAGATCCAGGGTGATGTGGACAAGATGGAGGAGGAAGAGGAGCGGATGGAGGAAGAGGTCCACAAGCTCAATTTGTCCATGGTCCGTCTGAAGGGAGAAGCAAAAAATCTTGATTTCGATATCGAGCGGTCCACTCTCCTGGTCAAGGAAATCGACGACACGATCGGCCAGCGTAAAGAGGAGTCCGAAGCCGCCGCTGTTGAAATTGAAGAACGAACCGGCGATATTGAAAAAAACAGAACCGCTCTCGAGGCCGATTACAAGCAGAAGGAATCGATGGAAGAACGGCTTACGGCCAGGGACGCAGATTACCAGACGCTGAAAGAGAAGCTCCAGGAACGGGAGAAGGAAGTGCGTCTGGTCAGGAAAAGCCGGGAAGAGGCCGCCGAATCACTGCATCGCATGGAAATGGAAATCGCCGATCTGGAAAACAAGGCGGGCAATCTGCGGGACCGGCTCTGGGAGGAGTATGAAGAGGATGTCCGGAAAATAGCGCCGCCTGAAGCAATGCCCGACCTGGACGCGATGGAAGATGAGATCGATGATACAAAGAGGAAGATGAAGGCGCTGGGGGGAGTCAATCTGCTCGCTCTGGAGGAGTTCGATCAGGAAAGTGAGCGGCTTGATTTTCTCACACAGCAGCGTGACGACCTTCTCTCCGCGGAAGCGACCCTGAAGGAGACGATTAAAAAGATCAATCAGACGGCACGGGACCGGTTCGAGCAGATTTTTCAGGAGGTCAGGGCCAATTTTCAGGAAACATACAAACGCTTTTTCCGGGGAGGCGAGGCCGACCTGAGGCTGCCGGAAGACGAGGATCCCCTGGAAGCGCAAATTGAAATTATCGCCCGGCCCGCAGGAAAGCAGTTCCGGGATCTCAGTCTCCTCTCCGGCGGAGAGCGGGCCCTGACGGCCATTTCTCTTCTTTTTGCACTTTACCTGGTGAAACCCAGTCCTTTCTGTATTCTCGATGAGATCGACGCCCCCCTCGATGATGCCAATGTCGAACGGTTTACCTCGGTGCTCGCAGAGTTCGCTCAAAAGACACAGTTTATCATCGTAACGCATAACAAGATGACCATGAGGGCGTCGGGAGCGCTGTATGGAGTGACCAATGAAGAGGAAGGTATCTCTAAAATAGTGTCCGTGAAATTCAAGGATGACGAACAGAGGATCGTGGAACAGGTTGCATCGTAACTGGTGCGATAGAGGGTTACAGGGAGAATCTATGGTAGAACGATCGGTAGTGCTTCAGAACAAGTACGGGCTTCACGCCAGACCAGCCGCCAAATTCGTCGAAATCGCATCCCGGTTCGCCAGTGATGTCAATATCGAAAAAGACGGGATCGAAGTCAACGGGAAAAGTATTATGGGCGTGCTGATGCTTGCCGCGGAAAAGGGCGCGACGCTCATCCTGCGGACAGAGGGGAAAGATGAGGAAGCGATGGCAGAGGCCCTGGCTGAACTGCTGATGGGAAAACTGGACGAAGAAATGGCATGATATAGCCGGCTGTCGGCCACATGCGGCACTAATGAAAATAATATCATTATAGAGGAGTAATCATATGGGTACCAGACTTTTCACTTCAGAGTCGGTAACAGAGGGACACCCGGACAAGGTATGCGATCAGATTTCGGATGCGATTCTTGATGCGGCCCTGAAAGATGATCCGATGAGCCGCGTGGCGTGTGAGACGTTTGTCACAACCGGCATGGTGCTGGTGGGCGGTGAAATCACTACCAATACGTATATTGATATTCAGCATGTCGTCAGGGGAGTGATCGAGCGCATCGGGTACACGAATCCTCACTACGGGTTCGATTATGAAAGCAGTGCGGTGATGAACACCATTCATGAGCAGTCGCCGGATATCGCTATGGGTGTGGACCGTGCCGGAGCGGGGGATCAGGGTATTATGTTCGGATTCGCCTGCAGGGAGACACCGGAATTGATGCCGCTGCCCATTCTTCTGGCACACCGGCTGACCGCCCGTATGGCCGAGGTGCGGCGGGACAGAACAGTGGGCTGGATGCGGCCGGACGGGAAAAGTCAGGTGACCGTTCGCTACGAAGACGGGAAACCGGTTCAGGTGCCGGCGGTCGTGATCGCCGCACAGCATGATGATGATGTCTCCGCCGAACAGATCAGGGAAGATGTGATCACCCATGTGATCACTCCGGTCATCCCTCCGGAACTGATCGATCCCAACGACATTCACTATCATATCAATCCTACGGGACGGTTTGTCCGGGGCGGCCCTCACGGTGACACCGGACTGACCGGCAGAAAGATTATCGTGGACACCTACGGCGGCTACGGCCGGCACGGCGGCGGAGCCTTCTCGGGCAAGGACGCGACAAAAGTCGACCGGTCCGCGTCCTATGCAGCGCGCTGGGTAGCCAAGAACATCGTCGCCGCCGGTTTGGCCGATATCTGTGAAGTAGAGCTGGCGTACGCCATCGGAGTTCCGGAACCGGTTTCGATTCTGGTCGACACCCAGGGAACGGGTGTAATCTCTGAGGAAGAGCTGGTGAAAAAAATCGAGAAGGTGTTCGATCTGACCCCGACGGGAATGATTGAACGTCTCGATCTGCGCAGGCCGATTTTTGAAAAGACCGCTGCGTACGGACATTTCGGAAGAGAGGAGGCATCGTTTACCTGGGAAAAAACCGACCGGATCGATGAGCTGGTCAGATAATACCCAGGTTGTTGATTATGGATTATAAGATCAAAGATATAAAACTGGCTGCGTTCGGCAGGAAAGAGATCGAGATCGCCGAGAAGGAGATGCCGGGACTGATGGCCACCCGGGAAAAATACGGCCCCGAGAGGCCGCTTGCCGGGGTGAAGATAACGGGATCCCTTCACATGACCATTCAGACAGCGGTCCTTATCGAAACGCTCACTGATCTGGGCGCCGATGTCCGCTGGGCCTCATGCAACATTTTCAGCACCCAGGATCATGCCGCGGCGGCGGTCGCCGAGCGGGGCATTCCCGTCTTCGCCTGGAAAGGTGAGACATTGGAGGAATACTGGGACTGTACCTATCGTGCGCTTACCTGGCCTGACGGATCCGGGCCGGATCAGATTGTGGATGACGGCGGTGACGCGACCCTTCTCGTGCATCTGGGAGTGGCCGCTGAAAAGGATCCCTCAATTCTGGACAAGCCCGCGGAAAACCGGGAGAAGCAGATCATTCTCGATCTGCTGAAACGGATACAGCAGGAAGATCCGGACCATTGGGGAACGGTCGCGTCCAGCGTGCGCGGCGTGTCGGAAGAGACCACCACGGGGGTCCACCGGCTTATCCAGATGGAAGAGAGAGGTGAGCTCCTCTTTCAGGCCATAAATGTCAATGATTCGGTGACAAAATCGAAATTCGACAATGTGTACGGCTGCCGCCACTCGCTGCCCGACGGGATCAAACGGGCGATGGACGTTCTCATTTCCGGCAAGACCGTGATGATCTGCGGCTACGGTGATGTGGGCAAAGGCTCGGCCGAGTCTATGCGCAATGAACGCGCCCAGGTGCTTGTGAGCGAGATAGATCCCATCTGTGCGCTGCAGGCCTGCATGGCCGGCTTTAAGGTGGCCACCGTGGAAGATGCGCTCGCAGTAGCGGATATCTTCGTCACCACCACAGGGAACAAGGATATCATTACCGCTGAACACATGAGCCGGATGAAGGATCAGGCCATCGTCTGCAATATCGGTCATTTCGACAACGAGATCCAGATGGCTGAACTGGAACAGTGGCCCGGTGTCGTCAAGGAGGAGATTAAAGGCAGCGAATGTCCGGTGCATCGGTACACCTTTCCCGACGGCCACGCGATTTACATACTGGCGGAAGGCCGTCTCGTCAATCTGGGATGCGCCACCGGCCATCCAAGTTTTGTCATGTCAAACAGTTTTACCAATCAGACCCTCGCTCAGATCGATATCAATCAGAACAAGAACAGGGAGATAGGGGTCTATCGTCTCGACAAGAAACTCGATGAGGAAGTGGCGCGCCTGCATCTCGAAAAATTGGGGGCCAGGCTTACCGCATTGTCTCCCGAGCAGGCCGCCTATATCGGAGTGCCGGTAGAGGGCCCGTACAAACCCGAGCATTACCGGTACTAGGGCTGGACAATTGTCTCAACCCGGGCCGCCGCCGGCGGTCCGGGTTTTTTTTTACTTGTATTTTGTCATCTTTATTGTCATACTACTACTATTAGCGAGTTATTATCTCTCTGTCACCTTGCATGAGGGCGTCCCATGCTGATCACACCACTGGCAGCCGAATCGATGGGCGGCAGGTCCATGGCCACCTCGATTGAGACCGGAGATTGCCGTGTCATAATCGATCCCTGGCTGCAGGAGGCGCCGCTTCGCTTCGGACTCGGCCCCCATCCGGTGGAGATCTGGCATGCAGAAAAACTGAAGAGCCGTATACGCCTTTTTCTGCGGTCGGCGGATGTGGTTATCGTGACCCATTACGATGCGGCAACGTTTTCGCTGCTGACTCCGGATATATGCCGGGGAAAGACGATTTTCATGCGGAATCCCAACCAGAACACCGCGCCGCAGTACAGGAATACAATCTTTGAATTCAGCGAGAAGATTCGGCGCGTCGCGGATGAGCTGGCTTTTGTGGACGGACGTTCGCTGAAGCGGGGGAAAACAAAACTGCATTTTTCGCTGTCGGTGCCGGGAACACCTGAAACGCTGCCTGATTTTGTCATGCCGGTGTCGATACGTGACAGAAAGCAGACGTTCTTTTATTCATCGGAGACCGCCGGCAGCCTGGATCGGCAGGCGGAACGGTTTTTCAGGGAAGAAAAGCCCCACACCTGCTATCTCGACGGTCCGGAGACAACCTGGCGGAAAGACGGCGGGGAACTGGGAGCCCTTGATCAGCTGATAAAACGGTATATGGAGCTGCTGCTTTCGAGTCTGGTGCAGGTGCTTGTCATCGATCACCATCTCATGCGGGACATCCACTGGCGGGAGAAGGCGAAGCTGATGTTCAAAATGGCTGAAAAAAGCGCTCTGGCTATTAAAACCGCCGCGGAATTCCGCGGTGATGAGAACAATCTTCTGGAAGCACGGCGCGATCAGCTGTACGAGATAGAGCCGCCGAAATGATCAATCAGTACAAACGAAGAGATGTATTCCGCTGCAGCCAGGAAGCGCATCGGGAATTCGACGGCCGGGTTTCCGTCTGGCACGTGCTCAGGGAAAAGGAATGCTATCCCCAGGGGTGTCTCTATTTTCTCTGGCACTGCGCGATGCTGGCAAAGGGACGGGCCTGCATCAAAGGCTACACCTGGGCGGGCAGAAACTGCAAGGGCTGTACTCATTTTATCGAGGAAAAGGTGCATCTGCAGCCCTGCCTCGGCATCAGCGAACAGGAGTACGACAGTTTTCTCGATGAGCTGGAAGGATATGAGATCTGGCTGGATGAGATCAGGTACAAACGGCTGGCCGTAGCGGGTGAGATTACCGCGGTAAAACCCTGGGCGGAACGCAGACTGACCCATGACGGCGCGCGCCTGCGGCTGCTGGGATATCTGCTGATTCTGAGGCACGGCTTCATCGGAACCCGTGCGTTCGATGACACCTTTTACATTCGTGTGAGCAGACAGATGCTGAAAGAGGAAGGATTTCACGCCGGCATGCAGATTGAATGTACGGGAGAGATACGGCTCGACCGCGGCAGGATCATCGTCCATAGGCCGAAGGGGATCGAGATTGGATCACCGCCCGGGGGTGGCGACATCTGGACCGATGATCAGGCTCTGGTCGCTGTCAAAACAGCGGTATGCCTGCCCGTACAGTATGATACCTGTCACGATTGTGCCTGGAGTGTGCTTGTTGACGCCATCGACCAGCGCCAGAATCCTCACGGCCGTTTCCGCAATCTTTACTGTCTTAAAGGCATCGAGAGCCCGACAGGCTGCCCGGTAAGAATCAGCGAGATACTGAGATCCGCGAATGCTGCGGCCCCGGTGAAATCAGCCGGCCGCACTGCCGCTGAATCCCCGTAAGCTTCGGCGCCCGCAATGAGACGTCATCAGACCCTGCCTTTACCCGAATCGGTCAAAGCCGCAAGGTCGGACGGATAGGGATTGAAAAACAGCTGTTCCAGCAGATACTGCGTGTCGAAGCGCAGCGCCCAGGCCCGAATGAGATGGGTGAGCGTGCTGAGGGGGATGCGCTCGTCCCGGTACTCTTCCAGTGAGTTGAGAAAAAAGCGTTTCTCCTTCGGCCCCAGCTGGTCGGAGAATCCGCCGAACGCGTGCTGCAGGGTGTTGATGATCGCGCCTCTTTTGGGCATTGAGCCGAATACACCGGCAAGTATCGTTTCATACCGCTCCATCACGGTTTCCAGGCCTTTCTTTTCATGATTCGCGATGATTCTTCCCCCTTCCCGGTATTTCGACTGGTTGTAGGCAAGCAGCAGCAGCTTGTGCACACTGTGAAACGCGATGAGCGCTGCCATGGATGGATTTTTTTTCATCTGCCTGAATCTGAAGAGCGTATACAGCCTGGTAAGAAAATGTTCCCTGATGGTAAAATTGGTCAGCCTGCCTTCATCTTCGACAGGAACGCGGGAAAACCTCCGGAGTACCGCACCGCCGAAAAATCCGCTGCCCCTGTCAGAGGGCATGGGTTTTTCGAACCCGGTGTATATCTTGACGTCATTGATGCCGCAGGAGGGGGACCTGTTTTTCAGAATGAATCCGTCCACATCCTGAAGTCCGGCAAAGAACCGGGCGGTAAAATCGTGCATCGATTGCGTGACATCTTTTTCGGTCGCCGGCTGAAAGAGGGTCGGTGTCCCCTCATGCATGACGATTCTGATGGGATCGCGGGGCACGCCCAGACCGATCTCTACTTCGGGGCAGACTGGGATGAAGGTGACGAAATCTGCCAGCTTTTTAACGAAGTCGCTGCTGATGATCTGCCCGTTGTAGCGGCAGGCTTCGAATCCGAGACATTTGCTGACGACGATCACCGGTTTAGTATCTTGGTCCATTGATTACCCCCTGTAATTCATCTTTGAGTCGATATATCCGTCAACATCGAATTTCCGCCGGCATCCGCTCGCGTTCATGAACCGTATCTTTCCGAATACGGACCGCTCGGGCCAGGCGCGGTCATGGACGCCTCCGATGGACCAGGCGACTCCTGTGTATCCGTTGGGATCCCTGCCGTCAAGCTGGTAGCGGTCATTCAGTGAGATCGCGATGGCAAGCGCCTCTTCAGGAGACGGTGTCCATTCCAGTATTTTTTTTGCCCAGTACATGCGCAGATATCCGTGCATGGTCCCTGTTGCGGTCAGACCGGTCTGGGCCGCGTTCCAGAGAGCGTCGTGTGTCTGCGCACGTTCGAACTGTTCCGGTGAGTAGATGTACTCCCGCTGATCATGCCGGTGATCTGCCAGGGTGGCGCGGGCCCAGTCCGGGAAACCGTTCACCGTATCGTATTCGCGGTTGTACCAGCAGTAATTGTCCGCGAGTTCCCGCCTGACAATCAGCTCTTCCAGGAATGCTTCTTTCGCGGCCGGGTTCGCTCTCGACTGCTGCACTTCCCAGGCAACTCTCTGAGGGGCGATCTGACCGAAATGCAGGTATGGCGACAGATTCGATGTTCCGTCGATGAGCGGATTATTCCTGTTTTCCGGATATCCGTCCAGCCGCTCGGTTATGAATGTGTCGAGGCAGGCGCGGGCGGCGGCTTCGCCGGGAACGACGATGTCACCGCCGGTGTTCATGCCGCTGTCAGGGTGCGCTTTCAGCGGTCTTTCCAGGCCGGCACCTGCCGGATCGGCGGGAAAGGGGTGGTCGATCAGGGATGGGAAGGGCTCGAGAAAGTCCGGCAGTTTGAGTGTGATTTTTTTTCTGATCGTGTAGGCGGCCCATTCCTGCTTGTCGGATGCGGCGCGGCAGGGGACGATGTTATGCGTGTCCACTTCCCGGGCGCAGACGGTGATTGATTCAAGAACCTGCTGTTTCCAGGCCCTCTTGATTTTCAGGGGATCGAAGTCGGTGACGAGCATGCCCGCTCCGACCCTGTCGAGAAAAGCCGGTATTCGTTCCCGCGGTTCACCTTCTTCCAGTCTGAATGGAATGTGCAATCCGGAGAGGTCGGCCGCTGTCTGCCGCAGGCCGTGCAGCATGAACCGGTACTGACGGTCGAGCGCCCCCAGAAATTCGGGGACGAGGCAGAAGACAACATGAAGGGGAGCACGAAATTCGACCGCCTTTTCCTGGGCGTAGAGCAGCGCCCAGTTGTCCCGCGCCCGCTGATCGCGGCTCATCCAGTACACGACCGGTCCCGGGCGGGCGGGGATGGCGTTCAGACTGCTGATCCGGGCGGATTGCACCATAGGTTCTGTTCCTTTCTTCAGTTCCCTGTTCCCGCAGGTTACAGCGACCCGTTACGAAGGACCGTGATCAGCAGGCCTGCGTTGAGCATACCTGAAAACAGCAGATGCAGTTTTACATTGAAGCCCGCGGCTGACTTGAGCGCCTCGGGGGTATCATATCCGCCCAGCAGCAGCCGTGTCGCTTTCGGGAGGAAGATCAGGTAGGGAACGAGGCTGAGCAGAAGCGGCCAGCCCCGCTCGAAAAAGAACAGTCCGAGAATAATGACATTGAGGCAGAGAAGGATCTGAATCGCCAGGTAGACGGCAGCGGTGGTTCGATTGCCCAGCCGGGCTGAGATCCCCCGCTTGCCGGTGGCTGCGTCGGCGTCGAGATCGATCATCTGGCCGATAAGGAGAATTGAGAGGGTGCTGATTCCTGAAATGGGCATGGCCGCGATAACGACGGGATGAAAGGCCGCTCCCTGGGCGGCCGCGGCCATGAGGATGGCCATGGGTCCGAAAGCGAACCAGACCGACACTTCTCCCAGTCCCCGGTATGCCAGTTTGACCGGCGCCGCTGTATAGTATTTGGAAAAGAAGGCTGAAAAGCCATAGAGAAGTATGATGATGATCCTCAGGGGGGGGGCGACCCTCAAAACCAGCAGCAGCGAGGTCACCAGCGCCGTCACCAGTGCAGTCCGGGCGATCATATACATCCTGTTCATCTGTCCGGGGAAATCCAGGAGAACGCCCGAACCGCCGCTGAATTCATTTCGGTGCACATTGATCCTGTCGGTTCCCTGGATCGTGTCATAGATATCATTATAGACATTGGTTGCGATATGCAGGCAGATTCCGGTGATCATGACGAGGATGAAATTGACCGGATTAAAGCCGTCACGCGCGTAGATACCCGCGAACGTGCCGATGAGCATCGGGCTGATGATCGATGAGAGAAATGGAGCGCGTATCATCATGCTGAATCGGGGTTGTGATCTGTCCATACGTACCTCCGGGGGCGTGATCCTGTTTCGGCAGCGGAAGCGGGGACAGTCTAGGGCGTTCTGTTCCCGCTGCGGTAAAATTTAATGGATATCTCTTCCACGGTGGCCAGTCCCTCTTCGATGGCGCTGTCGGCCAGTTCGAGAAATGCCTCGATCTTTTGGGGCGTATCGACGATTTCGACAATTACCGGCAGATCCTCGGAAAGGCGGAGAATTTTTGCCGTGTGGAGCCGGCTGTGGGCGCCGTATCCTTCCAGTCCCCGCATGACGGTGGCCCCGGCAAGTCCCGATTCCCTGGCCTTGCGCACGATCCATTCAAAGAGGGGGATCCCCTCATGCTTGTCGCTTTCGCCGATGAAAATTCTCAGCAATTGTCCTTTTTCCGGCAGTTTCATATATCGACCTCTATACTGTTTTGGCGAGCTCGTGGCCGAGCCATACCGCCCCGAGACCGGCCACGAGGTGCAGCCCCAGATTTACCAACGCGTTCAGGAACTGGCCGTCATGAGCGAAGCTGAACACTTCATAGCCGAAGGTTGAATAGGTAGTGAATCCTCCCAGAAATCCGACGAACAAAAAGAGTCTGGTTTCAGGAGTGAACAGCTGTCTCGTGGCCGCCAGAGAGGCGAGAAACCCGATGAGAAAACAGCCGATGATGTTCACCGCGAGCGTGCCATAGGGAAAGTCCGGTTTTCCCGCGAGCCGCTGCGCCAGGCCGCCTGCCACATATCGCAGCACGGATCCCAGAAATCCGCCGGCACCGATGAGCACTATTTTCAGCATGCCGCCCCCAGGCAATCCTCAGAACCCCGCCGCATGTCCGTCTTTCCGCGATTCGCTCGCGCCATAGTACACTCCCTGTTCGCTGTCGCGCATGATTGCCTGATAGCCTCCGAATCCGCCGACTGTTTTGCGCAGCAGGTGGCCCATCTCCGTCAATTCACGCACAGTTTCCGGCGGGAAGCCCGATTCAAAATAGACATATCCCCCGTCATTCATCACCGATCCGGTGGGCTGAGACGATCCGCCGTGCCTGATTCGGGGTGCATCACCCGCTTCCTGCAGGTTCATGCCGAAATCGATGATATTGACGAGAATCTGCACATGGCCCTGCGGCTGCATGGAGCCTCCCATAACGCCGAAGCTGAGAAACGGCCGGCCGTCTCTGGTGACAAAGGCGGGGATGATGGTGTGAAACGGACGTTTCCCGGGCTCGTACCGATTGAAATGACCATCTTCAAATGTGAACAGCTCTCCCCGGTTCTGCAGGGGGAATCCCAGCTTTTCCGGAACCAGGCCGCTTCCGAACCCCCAGTAGAGACTCTGAATAAGGCTCACCATATTGCCCTGTTCATCGGCGACAGTAAGATAGATGGTGTCCCCCCGGTCCGGGCTGCCGGGATCGTACCGGAGGGCCGCTTTGCGGGGGTCGAGAAGGGCGCCTCGTTCCGCGGCGTAGGTTTTTGAAAGCAGGGCTTGCAGGGGAATCTCGTTGAAGGCTGGATCGGCGTAGAAGCGGGCGCGGTCTTCATACACGATTTTTTTCGTTTCAATGAGCAGGTGCAGGTAGCGGGCGCTGCCGAATCCCATGGCGGCGATATCATGCCGCTCCAGCATGGCGAGCATCTGGAGCGCCGCGATCCCCTGGCCGTTCGGAGGCAGTTCCCAGACATCGTAGCCTCGGTAATTGACCGATACCGGATTCACCCATTCCGACCGGTGCATTGCCAGATCCTCCACGCTCAGGAATCCGCCGTTTTCCGCCATAAAGCGCGCAATTTCATCGGCAATGGCGCCTGTGTAGAAGGCATCCCGTCCCTTTTCGGCGATGAGCGAGAGGGTGCCGGCGAGCGCGCTGTTTGTAAACAGTTCTCCTTTCAGGGGAGCGCGGCCGCCGGGCAGGTAGGTGTGCGAGAAACCGGGCTGCTCCCGCAGCTCTTCGCCCTCTTTCCAGGCCCGGGCGATCACTTCGCTTACCGGGAACCCTTCCCGCGCATAGTGGATGGCCGGTGCCAGTACCGTGCGCATCGGCAGCGAGCCGAAACGGCGGTGCAGCTCGAACCAGCCGTCAACGCAGCCCGGCACCGAGACCGGCAGCGGGCCGCGCAGGGGCACTTTTTTCAGTCCCATGTCGAGCATGTACTGCAGCGTGAGCGACCGCGGCGAGCGGCCGCTGGCGTTGAGGCCGAAGAGCCCGCCCTCTTCCGCGGACCAGATGACCGCGAACAGGTCTCCGCCGATGCCGCAGCTCATTGGTTCAACCACCGCGTTGACGGCGTTGGCGGCGATGGCCGCGTCGATGGCGTTGCCGCCCTGTCGAAGAATATCGAGAGCCGCCTGGGTGGCCAGCGGCTGGCTGGTGCAGGCCATGGCTCTCCGGGCAATCACTTCGGAACGGGTGGCGAAGTGTCTGCCGCTCACCCTGTCCTGTCCCAGGCAGAGTGCGGCGCTGACAAGCGCGATTGCACAGATGAGTAATTTCATGATCCCTCCCTGAAGCGTGGATGGTGCCCGAAGGGCGGAAGCGCAGGCGCTGTTTCCGGCAGATGAGTACGCATCAGACGAACGACCGGATCAGCGCCTTCAGTTTTTCCTCGTCCGGCCGGCGTTCAAAGAGCGGTGTCCTGTCTGATTGGTAGCATGCCAGGTGATCAGAGAAGACGGGGACTCCCTCCTCCCGATAGTAGATGCCGAGAGCGAGCCGCTCTTCCTCCATGGCCAGCCTCCAGGCACCGTTCCTGTCGGAGGTGTCATGGCCGGTGAGGGAATAGGTGTGCTCCTTGAACCAGCTGCTGGTATTGATCTTATTGAATGAAACACAGGGATGCAGCACATCGACCAGCGCATAGCCGCGGTGATTCACCGCTTCTTTCAGCACCGACTCGGTGAGGGGCATATCGCCCGAGAAGGTGCGGGCGACAAAGGTGGCGCCCAGGGAGAGCGCGACCGCCAGAGGATTGAAAGGGCGGCTGATCACGCCGTGCGGCTGCACCCTGGTTATCATCCCGGACTGGCTGGTGGGTGAGGCCTGCCCTTTTGTGAGTCCGTATATCATATTGTTATGCACGATATGGGTGATGTCGATGTTCCTGCGGATCGTGTGAATGTAATGGTTGCCGCCTTCACCGTACATGTCCCCATCGCCGCCCTCGGCGATAACCACAAGGGAGGGGTTGGCCATTTTGACTGCAGCGGCCACCGCAAGGGCCCGGCCGTGTAGTCCGTTGAAAAAATTGACATGGAGGAAATGGGGCATCTTCGCCGCCTGTCCGATGCCGGTGATGAACACGACACGCGGCTGCGCGTCACTGCCCAGCGAAACCAGCATGCTGATAATGCTCTTCCGGATCGGAAAGTTGCCGCAGCCTGGACACCAGGATATGTCGATGCCGTCGACAGGCTCATAGGCGCTCATACCGGCCTCCTGTAGCGTGTAAAGCGGGATGTCAGATACTCGACACTGAAAGGAAATCCGTTGACCTGGAGTAGCCGTTCATCCGCTCTGCGGCCGAAGGTGACGGCAAGCAGGTCAGCGAACTGGCCGGTGTGGTTGTTTTCGGCAACGACCAGCCTGTCCGCCCGCTGCAGCAAGGGGCGGAGAGCGGGATTCAGCGGATACACCTGGGAAAAATGGAGGTAGTGGATCTGTTCCGCTCCGCTTTTTCCCAGGGCCTCCAGGGCTGTCCCGAGGGTGGACCCCCAGGACACGACTACCGTCGCCGCTTCGGGATTCCCGTGGGAAGACGGCATGATCGCTGATGCAGCAAGCTGTTCGAGCCGTTTCATGCGTTTTTGCACCATTTTTTCCCGGGTTCTCCAGTCTTCGGAAATACGGCCGTTCTCATCGTGCTCGTGACTGTCGACCCGTACCAGTCCCCGGCCGAAGCCCGGAATGCCGCGGGGTGAAATGCCGCTTTCAGTGTACCGGTAGCGCTGGTAGCCGTCCCCGGTTTCGACGATATGCGATGCGTATCCGGCAAGCGGATCTTCCCAGGGCGGAATCGTGTGTCTCGCGTCGACGAGATACTGGTCGGTGAGAATGATTACCGGTATCTGATATTCGTCGGCCAGGGAGAAGGCACGGGCCGTGAGCCGGAACGCCTGGTCGGGATTACCGGGAGCGAAAATGACGCGGGCGACGTCGCCGTGTCCCGCGTGCAGGGCCAGGTTCAGGTCGCCCTGTTCGGTTCTCGTGGCCATGCCGGTGGCCGGCCCCGGACGCTGTGCGATGTGGATCACCGCCGGAGTTTCGGTGACACCCGCCAGACTGAGAGCCTCTCCCATGAGGGCGAACCCGCCCCCCGAGGTCGAGACCATCCCCCGGGCGCCGGCGTACCATGCCCCCAGCGCCATGTTGAGTGCGGCGATTTCGTCTTCGGCCTGTTCCGACACCAGGGGGAACGCATCGGCCTGCCGGGAGAGAAATTCGAAGACACCGGTACCGGGGCTCATGGGATAACTGCTGATGAAGCTGCAGCCGCCGGCCAGGGCCCCCAGGCCGACCGCTTCCGTGCCGCTGACGATCATCCGGCTACGCGGCGCTGGAGATGGTTCAAGAGCGATGGTGACGGTCCCGTCCCGCAGGAGCGCGCCCCCCTGTTCGTATCCGGCCCTGGCCGCGGTCAGGTTCCGCTCCCGAATCTTCTCTGATTTGTTCGCGAAGCGTTCATTCAGGGATTCGGACAGAAGGCTGAAATCGATATGCAGCAATGCGAGGATCAGTCCGGACGCGGCGGTATTGTAGAGTCTGCCGTCGCCCCCGGCCGCTTCGTCAAAAGAGAATGCGATGCCGGTGCGCCCTTCGGTGAACAGGCTCGGGTCCCCGATAATCAGGGTTGTATCCGAAATGCGGTGGTCGAGACGGGACAGGTCGGGGGTCAGGGGGATGAGAATATCGATGCCGTCGCGCCAGGCGGCGACGGGGTCCGCGGACACGCGTACTTGTGTTGAGTTGAGCCCGCCCCTCACCCGGGACATGTACTCCCGGCAGCTGAAGCAGTAGAGTCCGTGCCGCTTGATGATCGCGGTGATCAGTGACTCCGCTGTTTTGATGCCCTGTCCCGCGGCTCCGGAAATGATAATTGAGATGTCTTCGTTTCGGGAGAAATCGTATGGGCGATTCACAGTGGTCTCCTGCTATATCCCGGTGACACGAATACGCGCTGCCCGCGGATTCACGATCACCCTTTCACAGGTGAAATGCAAATCCGCCGCGGGTATGTACCTGAGCTTATGTGAACATGGGTGACGGATGATCAGTTATGACAAGATACGACACGGGAGCGGCAAATACAAGCCGGTTCTTGTACGGTTTCCCGAACCGGCTCGCAGACGCGCCTATCGCTCAGCTGTATGCGTGATGCAGCCTCAGGGCCGCCCGGTATCGGAAGGGCCGGGTGAATGAGTCGCGTGCGATTGAGAACAATCACCGATGGCGACACTATGGATTACAGTCCGTACTCGTAATATGCTTTGGCAAGGCCGAAAAACCGTTCCAGCATGTCTCCCGGTTCCTCCTTCAGCCTGCCGCTGAACCGGTCGGCGTTGATCTGTATCGCGGCCGCGCACCGGTAGGCCGGCAGATAGAGCATCATGGTCTCATATCCTGGAAAGATGCCGCCGTGGCCGTATACCGGACCGTGTTCCGTGGGGAAGATCATGACGCCCAGTCCGTAGCCGACGGAATCGGGTCTTCCCGTCTGAAAATTTTTCGCTTTGAGCATTTCCGCGAACATCTTTTTAGAGAAGAGCCGCCCCTCATAGAGATGTTTTGCCCATGTGGTAATATCGGCGGTATTGGTGACGAATCCGCCGCCGCACCATTCAAACTGGGGATTTATTACGTAATCACCGTTTTCCTGCACCACTTTCCCGGGCAGATGAAAGGGCGGCGCATCAGCGCCGGTATACCCGGGAACGAGCCCGGGCAGCTTCGGTGTGTCGGACGGAAAGGTGTTCTCGAGTTTAAGGGGCGTGAGCAGCCGTTTCTGCGCCTCGGCATAGAACGCGTTCCCCGTTACTTTTTCGATGATCATGCCGAGGAGGATGTAATCGGTGTCCGAGTAGTGCCAGCCCTGCCCCGGCGGATGCACCGGAGGCTGGTCGAGAATGAAGGCGATCAGCTCCTCCGGCCTGTATACCCGCTGAGGGGTTTCGGTCAGCCCGCGGGTGAACTCATCCTGGAAGACGTAGCGGGGAATGCCCCCGGTGTGGGTCATGATCATTCTGATGGTGAGTTCATCGTGGTTGGCCAGTCGCGGGAACCAGGGTTCATCGCCGAGGTAGCTGCTGAGCTTGTCGTCCAGGGCGAACATGCCTTTATCCATCAGTTTCAGCGCCGTCGCCGCGACAAAGGTCTTGCCCATACTGCCGGTGAACATGCGGCCTTCGGGCGGCATGGGGATGCCCTTTTCCACGTCCGCGAGCCCGGTGGCAAAACAGTATTGTGTTCCGTCATGCATGACGAATGCCAGGGTTGCTCCCGGAAAGTCGAGCACCCTCCTGAGAGAATCGAGTCGGGTCTGGACGGTTTCGGCAAATCCCGGGTACTGTGCCCCGACACTGCCGGGGGCGACGACCATGAGTGTGAGAAGCGGTACTGTCATCAGTGAGCGTATACGAACACCGGATATCTTCATGTGAGGCACCTTGTGTTTGTCCAACCTGTCCCGAATGGATAAAGTACGAATTTTTTTTGATTCAAACCAGCGTTTTTATCGCAGGCGGGATCGACGGTGAGCTCACTGTTTCCGTTCCCTCTCCTCGATCCAGGCTGCAATGCGCTGAAACAGTTCGGGAGTGATTGTATGGCCGCCGGTATACTCGAGGAAGGTGACATCATAGCCGAGTCGTTCAAGCCTCTCTTTTGCCTGCACTCCGTGCAGGTAGGGAGCGGCCCGGTCCCGGGGGCTGTGGGCGATGAGCACCGGCAGACCGCGGGCTGCCGCGATATCGGCGTCGCTGATGAGTGACCAGGGTTTGTCCGTCGCAGGAATGCTGCCGCCGATACAGATGATTCCGGCATACCTGTCCGGATGTCGTATGCCGGTGATATACGTGTAGCCCGCACCCTGGGAAAAGCCCAGCAGGTAGACGCGTCCGACAGCGTATCGCGCGGCGATCTCATCGCTTATGTGCCCGATGTATTCGAGGGTAAGGGTGTCCGCCCGTTTCCAGAGCTCTTTGTCCTGAATCTGCAGATCCCAGGAGAGCTGATCATCGAGGGTGAGACCGCTGAGCGGCTTTGTGTAGGCACCTTCAGGCGCCGCGAAAATAAAGGTGTGCGGTGAGAGATGCCGCCAGAGCGGGATGAAGTTTTTCCCGTTCCCGCCGTTCCCGTGCAGTCCGATGACCAGCGGCCATGATCGTTTGTCGGTATATGATTCAGGGAGCTGCACATAGCATGGTGAGAGTTTTACTGATTTTATATAGATGATGCTGCCCAGTCCTTCCCGCCAGGTGTCAATACGTCTCATCGCCTCCTTGAACACGTCGGTGTTCCCGATTTTTTTGAAATCGGTGTCATTCTTGATGTGGTCCACATCGGTATACCCGGCATTGACCGCGCAGATAAGCGTATTTGCCGCCTGTTCAGCGGCGCCGAGCTGTGCGTAGCAGCAGGCGAGATTGTAGAGGCAGGACTGTTCGTCGTATTTGTGATGAAGAATGGCCAGATAATACTGGGCGGCCCGCCGGTAGTCTTTTTTCTGATAGGCAATGCCGGCCCGTGCATAGCTGTCCATGAGATCGGCATGAAGAAAATCGGTGATCCCCGGCGCCAGGGGGTCGATCGTTTCCGGATCAGCCGCGGTCTGGGCCGCTGCCGCTGCTGAAACGAGCAGCAGACATGCCGCAATGCGAATCAACACCGGTGATAGTGTCATATCGTGTGTCCCTCCACGAGTATTTATGCATATGGTACGGGTTCACCTGCTGTGAGCAGCAGCATCCAGCTGAGGATCGACCGTTTGTCGTCAGCCGGAAACAGCCGCAGGGGTACAAGGAGGAGCCGTCCAGACTTCGAGCTGCTGATATCCGCTGCTGTCAGAGATGACCCGGTAGAATCGCTCTTTGAAACAGTCGTCGTATGTAATGCTTAAGGCTTTATGCCGGCCGGCATCGGCTGCAGCCCGATGGATCACCGCGGCAGTGTCCTCTTCATGGTCAGGCAGCAGAACCGCAATTCCGTCACCATATCGCACAATGGCGGTGAATGCCGGCATGGTGCGGGGAAACGGCACATCGGCGAGACTGTTTCTGAGCACATCAGGCGAAAATCCCGGCCTGCCTTCCAGCAGCTCGAGCCTCGCGGCGATCCATTCGCTGCGGGCGCGTGCCGGCACGCGCTGCGGGACGGTCGCGCGGATGATCTGTCCTGCGGGTGTGCCGCTGCTGTCAAAAACGGAGATACAGTACCGGTCATTATATCCGGCGTAGAGCTTCCCCCCGGAAATCGTCCAGACGATTCTCGGTGCGTAAGGCAGCAGCTGCGTCACTGAAACACCCGCGTCATTGGCAGTGACCCATGTATAGTGTTCAACGCTGTGAGAAACAAGTTCCCCGGTGATAATGCTCAGATCATCGCTGAATAGTCTGAGAATGGTGCGGGAGCCGCCTGTCTGCTCTGAGAGACTGAATGAAGTGATTTCCGCGACAACAGCATGTGAAGGGAATGCCTCGATCTGCGTCACCGGAGATCCGATATCCACCGAGCGGATAAAATCCCCCGTCAATGTGAATTGAGATATCGAGCGCCTGGCGGCGTCAGCCACATACAGGTACTCATGTGAGACGGTAAGTGAGGCTGGAAAGAGAAATTCACCCGGTCCCTGGCCTTCACCTCCGAATCGCCGGATAAAACGGCCGTCGGAAGCGAACACCTTGATCGTTTTATCGCCGCTGTCGGCGCAGTAAATGGAATGATCCCCGGAAACCGCAAAGTCCTGCAGGGATATCAGTTCCATGCCGGAATCAGCGGTTTGCAGGGAAAATCCGGGGACGGGGGTGAAGAGTATCCGCTCGGGACCGGGTGTCTGCGAACAGCAGAGCAGGAGAAGCAGCGGCAAGAACAGTACAGCCGGCTTCACCGGTTACTCCCGGTCGGCCGCGGTTTTGAGTTCATGCAAGAAATCAGCGCTTATCCAGTATATATCGGAATTACCGTTCCGTACGGCGTTATGCAGCTTCAGCAGCCATTCCTGCGATACCGGCTGATCCTTCCGCAGGTCCAGCTGCTGGGAGGCGAAGAACAGGTAGCGCCCATCGGGTGACACCGATTGGGCAATGGCGCCGCTGCCGGGGAAATTGACCCGTTCACCAAGATTGACCGGGCGGCTCCATCGTCCTCTGTCATCCCGGAAAAATATATAGTAATTGGCCCTGCCTGGGGTGATGCTGTCATCCCGGTCGGTGATACAGGCCAGCAGATAGCGCTCATCAGGATCGATAAAGGCGTTGTAGATCGTTCCGGCGCCATTCACGGTCTCCGGGAGCGGCGCCGCCTGCTGATAGCCGCCGCCTGAGAACAGGGATTTGTAGATGCGCATGATGCCGGTGCGTCTGTCACGGGCGGTAAAATAGAGAGATCCGTCTCGGGTAACCGACGGGAAAAACGTGCTGAATCCCGGCTGGTTTACATGCTCACCGAGGCAGGAGAGCTCTCCCCAGCTTCTGTCTGCCGTTCTCTCCGCTGTCCAGATATTCTGATGACCATATCCGGGAAGCGGTTCTTCGCCGGGCGGCGGCTGCGTGCTGCAGCAGAACAGCCTGTTCCCGTCGGCGGTGAGGGCGGGTTCAAAATACCCGTACTCGAAATCGAGGGCAAAGGGCAGCACGGCGGGCTCCGTCCAGCGGCCGTTCACTTTTCTGGACGAGAGAATGGTGACGATCTGGTTCATGAAAATACCGAAAAATATCTCTTCTCCGTCAGGCGAGACGATCAGGTCTCGTTCATACACACCGGTGCTGATGAGGCCCGGGGCGAAGATTGCGGCACTGTCCGCCGGAAGCGGCTGTCCCAGGTAGGGGCCGGAGCAGGCATGAAAGTCCTTTTCGTGTATCTGGGCGTTCAGACTGACAAAAGAGAGAACGAATGCGGCTGCTGTGTAAAGAGTGCTGTTTTTCATGGCGAGTCCTCTCTGCTGTTAGTGAACGGGCTTCAGGGCGGCGATGAACGACGCATCGACCCAATAGATATCGGCAAGGCCGTTCTCCGGCGAGTTCCAGAATGTCTGCAGACGGGACCAGGGCACGGTGCCGGATTCCGCCAGGTGCCGATGGAGTGACTTCGTGCTCATAAAGAAGAAGTATTTTCCGTCCGGCGACACATAGGGTGAATACTCCGCGCCCATGGGAGTATTGATTGTTTCGCCCATGTTGACCGCGGGTGTCCAGCTGTCGTCGTCGTTTCTGAAGGAGATAAAATAGTCTGTAGAGCCGTAGGTGTCGCTTCGACCGGCGGTGGGAACAATGATATACCGTTCATCCGGATCGATGAAGGCGTTGAACTGCGATTGCCCCGAGTTCACTTCCTTCGGAAGCTTTACCGGTTCTTCATATACGCCGTTCACCAGCCTGGATCGGTAGATGTAATGGATGGGATCCCCCGTATGCGCCCGGGAGAAATAGATGGTGCCGTCTCTGGTGACTGATGGAAAAAATTCGTTATGTTCGGAATTTACCGGCACGCCGAGATTGTACGGTTCGCCCCAGGTGTCGCCGGTCCGGTCCATGACCCAGATGTCCTGCCCGCCGCAGGCGGATGGATCGTCCCGGTCGGAAATGAAGAGGAATTTCTTCCCGTCGGGAGTGATAAACGGTTCAGCGGCGGTGAGGTCCGGATTCTCCATATGGGGGGCGGGTTCTGGCCTGGTCCAGCGGCCGTTGACTTCACGGGTGACAAGTACCGATTGGTACAGAAAGCGCCCCAGCACAGTGCAGAAATAGATTTCCTTGCCATCGGGATAGATGGCGATATCCCGGTTGAGCATGCCGTTGTTCACGATTCCCGGAGCGAACAGAAGGGGAGTGTCAGCAGGCGGTGCCTGGCCGAGATAGGGCCCGCTGAGCACGGGAAAAGAGTCCTCGGCTCCGCAAGCGAGCAGTAAGGGGATGATGCCGGCAAAAAGGATAAACACGGCCTTTTTCATGATTCCTCCTGGTGATGGTGGATGGATCGCTGCTGTGAGTGTAATACGGATTACAGCGGGCAATACCCTCACTGCCGGCCGGCGGGAGCGGCGGGGGGACATCAGATCAGAATGGAATGAGTGCCGTCGGCATCGAGGCGGAAGAGCTTCAGCCCGCTGCTTTCGGGAACGTCGATCGTTGTCGCCAGCCGTCCCCGGTAGATGCCACCCGTGGCGGCCGGGGCGAGCATGAAATAAAGGCAGTCCGGTCCGTAGAAGCATGAGCCGACCGCACCGTCGGGCATCTCAAACAGCGGCTGCAGCGCCGGCTCCGGTAATGTGCCGGGATCGGCGGGATCGAACGAGACAGGAAGCGGATCCGTTACGGGTTCGCCCGTGGAGGTGTGTGAGGGGCTGGACCCTCCGATATATACGGGCAGGCCGGCGGCTGCGCAGGATGTCACCAGGGACCAGAGCGCCGCTTCGACCACGGCGGGGTAGGGGTAAATGATTTTTTTGTATGATCTGCCGGCAATGGTGAGCGCGTCGCTGCTGTAATTATAAGGAGTGATGCAGGACGCAGTGCGGATATCGAACTGGATGCCCCGTATGATCAGGAAGGAAATGAAGTCCGTCATGGTATCGTAAATATGTTCCGCCGCCGCGATGCCCTGAGAGATGATCGTCTCCATGGGGAAAATGACCAGCGTGTCCGCTTCGGGACAACCGTATCTGATCTGATTGGCGATGCCGCTGCGGGCGCGGCTGGGGCTCGGGAAGTCGTTGTCCGCGGTAACGGCGGGCGCCGGGCGGATGGAGAAGAGCGTCATGAGGTCGTTCATCTGCTCGACGACAAGCGGATCGGCGATGTCACGGGGCAGCGTCAGAGACGATTCCCCGCTTTCGCTGCAGAGGCCGATACTCTTGACCAGGGCGAGTTCCGCCAGATAGCGGGGATGCGCTTCCCGGGAGTCGGTGTCTGCGAATACTCTGGAGACACCGATTGCTTTCTGCCAGGGATCCATGTCACCGGTAACCAGTCGGGACGATTTCCCGCAGGCCGAAACGGAAAAATAATAGGAAGATTTGATGTCGTAAAAAAACGCATGCATCATCCGGTGAAAATCCCGGCGCGCTTCGGTGACCGCTCGCTGCAGAAACCGGTAGTAGTCCTGCCGTACACGAATATGCTGATTATTGTCAACCGGTAGAATGAGATGCAGCAGCCGGTCGCGGATGTCGTACCCATATTCAGCCTTGAAACTGTTGAATAGCGAGAGGCTCGCGGGCAGGAGCCCGGGATCCGCGATATGCTGCGGGCCGCCTTCACCCCAGGTAAACCCGTCCACATGGGTGCAGCCGTCGAAGAGGTCTTCGACAAAATTACAGAGAAGGTCGTTGCTTTCGCGCCCGAAATAATCGAACAGATTTGAATCGAATTTGGGAAACGCGGCAACGCACCACTCCTGGTCGTCCGGCACACCGATGATACCGAAGACATTACAGATACGCCGGGACATGTCGAATTGCGTCAGCGATTCATTGGTGATCTCGTAAATCGTACTGCTGACCGCGGTGCCGTTTTCGAGTCTGAAGAGAAACGCCCGCTCCAGGCACACCGGCTCCAGGGAAATGCCTTTTTCCTGAAGCATTGTCGAAGAAAGCTGAATGTCCCAGTTGAACTGCAGTTCATATTTGCTGTTCTTAACGGAGGCGATATTGTTTGAACGGCTTCCGGCCTTGCTGACCGGCATGAGGAAGGCGAGTTTTTCGTTGACCCTGGAGATGAAGAGCCGTGACGCCTGGCGCGGATCCAGGTGGAGCCAGAACGAGATGTCGCGCGCCCGTGCCCACTGGCTGGTGCGGGAAAAGGCCCGCAGGACCGGCCTGTCGGTAAACCGGTAACTGCAGTTTTCCAGGAAAATGCGCACTTTGCGGACTCCCTGCGCATGCATCGATTCGAGAGCGGCCTTTACCTGCCGCGGTTCTTCGATTTCCCGGTCGGACCATATCCAGGTCACGTAGGGCGCGTGTTGTGTATTCCCTTTCACTGCAGCTCCGTTTCCATGGTGTTATACTTATAAAGTACATGCATTGCGGGAAAATTTCAAGGGGTTTGTTTTTCTGTTCGCCTGATATCCGGCCGCACGAGGCTCATTCGCACCGGGTATCATCCACTTTCCCGCCGGCAGTACCCGGAAGAAACCATGCGGCATTTATCGTTCCAATTCCGGGAGCGGGGAAAAAACCGGTTGATATACAGCGGATAAAGCATTACTTTGGTAGCATTGCTGCAACAATCAACGCTTTCCCCAGTATCTACCATCGAGGAGGACCAGGTTATGAGACGTACCCTGACAGCTCTATTATCCGCGGTACTGCTGGCTGCAGCCACGGCAACGGCAGTACAAACCACCCCTGAAAAAAGCGATGTGAACGCAGGCACCTTTTCCGGGCTCACATGGCGCAACATCGGGCCGGCATTTACTTCGGGCAGAATCGCTGATTTTGCGGTTAATCCCGACAATCACAGCGAATACTATGTCGCCGTGGCATCGGGTCATATCTGGAAGACAACCAACCACGGCATTACATTTTCCCCTGTGTTCGACAATTACGGCGTTTATGCCGTCGGCTGCCTTGCCATGGATCCTTCCAACCACAATGTGGTCTGGGCGGGTACCGGGGAGAACAACAGCCAGCGGGCGCTGGGATACGGAGACGGCGTTTACAAGACCGTCGACGGCGGCCGGAGCTGGAAAAATATGGGTCTCAAGACATCCCGCCAGATCGGCAAGATCATCGTCGATCCCCGGGACGGCGACGTAGTGTATGTCGCCTGTGAGGGGTCGGTCTGGGGGCCGGGAGGTGAGCGGGGCCTGTATAAAACCACCGACGGCGGCGCCACCTGGAAAGCGGTGCTGGAGATCAGTGAGCACACCGGCGTTTCCGATATGGTAATGGATCCCCGTGATCCCGATGTAATCTATGCGGCATCGCATCAGCGCCGGCGGCACGTATTCACCAAGATCGACGGCGGCCCGGAAACCGCGGTATACAAGACGACCGACGGCGGCGCCACCTGGAGAGAGCTCAAGTCGGGGCTGCCCGGCGGAGACAAGGGCGCCATTGGTCTGGCGCTGTCACCGGTTAATCCGGATGTCATCTACGCGATCATCGAAGCCCAGGGTGAAAGCGGCGGTTTTTTTCGCTCGACGAACCGGGGAGAATCGTGGAGCAGAATGAGCGATATGGTCGCGGGCAGTCCCCAGTATTACAATGAAATATTCTGTGATCCCAAAGACGTTGACAAGGTCTACTCCATGGATACCGTGGCCAAGGTCAGTGAGGACGGGGGAAAAACCTGGCGGGCCATCGGCAATAATGCCAGGCATGTGGATGATCACGCCCTCTGGATCAATCCCTGTGACACCGGACAGATGATCATCGGCGGTGACGGCGGCATCTACGAAACCTACGACGCGGGCAGTCACTGGCGTCATATTCCCAATCTTCCCGTGATTCAGTTCTACCGTGTTGCGGTGGATAATACGAAACCGTTTTACTACGTGTACGGCGGCACCCAGGATAACAACTCCCTGGGCGGCCCCTCACGCACGATCTGCAGTGAGGGTATCCTCAACGATGACTGGTTCGTCACCAACGGCGGGGACGGATTCTGGGCGGCCATCGATCCCGAAAATCCCGACATTGTTTACGCCGAGTCCCAGTATGGATATATGGTGCGCTACGACAAGCAGAGCGGTGAATCGATCTCCATTCAGCCGCAGCCTCGCAAGGGAGAGGATACCTATAAGTGGAACTGGGATACACCGCTGTTCGTGAGCCCCCACAAGGCATCCCGCATCTATGTCGCGGCCAACAAGGTGTTCCGCAGCGATGACCGGGGCAATACCTGGCAGGTCATTTCCGATGACCTGACCCGGCAGATCGACAGGAACACCCTGGAGGTGATGGGGCGGGTCTGGAGCGTCGATGCGGTGGCAAAGAACGCCTCAACCTCTCTCTTCGGTACCATCGTCTCCCTGGCCGAATCTCCGGTGCAGGAGGATCTGATCTTCGCGGGCACTGATGACGGACTGATCCGGATAACCGAGGACCAGAAAACCTGGCGGAAGGTCGAGAAATTTCCCGGCCTGCCGGAGATGACCTACGTGAGTGATATCTGTCCCTCACGATTCGATGCCGACATCGTCTTTGCCACCTTCAACAATCACAAGCGGGATGATTTCGCTCCCTATATCTACAAGAGCACCGACAAGGGCCGTTCCTGGAAGCGGATCGGCGAGGGGCTGCCCGAGAACGGTCCGGTGCATACCATCGAACAGGATTTTGTCAATCCCGATCTGCTGTTTCTGGGTACCGAATTCGCCTTTTACTATTCAGTTGACGGAGGCGCCAACTGGATCAAGTTCACGTCCGGCCTGCCGGCCATCTCCGTAAAGGATATCGCTCTTCACAAAGGCGAGAACGACATCGTTATCGCCACCTTCGGACGGGGATTTTACGTGCTCGATGATTACACTCCCCTGCGGGAGTACGCACCGGAACTGCTGAAAAAAGACGCCCATCTCTTCACGGTTACAGACGCGCTGCAGTTCATTCCCAGGCGGGGCAAGGGCGGTCAGGGATCCACTTTCTACGCAGCCGACAATCCTCCGGTGGCCGCGGTATTCAGTCTCTATCTCAAAGATACACCCAAAACACTGAAGCAGATGCGTCAGGAAAAAGAGAAGCAGCTGCGTAAAGAAGACAAACCGATTCCCTATCCTTCATGGGATGAACTTCGGGCCGAAGAACAGGAAGAGAAGCCATACCTGCTCTTTACCATTGCCGATGAAAGCGGTGGTGTGGTCCGCAAGCTGGCCGAGTCACCCCGCAAGGGCGTTGCCCGTTACACCTGGGATCTGCGCGCCGCCGGCACAAGAGCCGTTCGCGTCAGCGGCGGCGAATTCAACCCCATGTCCACCGGCAGTGCCGGTCCCCTGGTCATGCCGGGCACGTACACGGTAGCCGTTTCACAATGTGTCCGGGGCGAAATGACAGAGCTGGTTGCCCCTACACCCTTCAACGTTGTACCGCTGCATAACACCACACTGCCCGCTCCCGACCGGGCGGCACTCTTCGCTTTCCAGCAGAAGGCCGCTGAGCTCTACCGGGTGGTGGACGGCTGCATATCCGCCGCCGGCGACCTGCAGGAACGGCTGGCCAGCATTCGCCAGGCCGCTCACGCGACCCCGGATGCACCGGCTGATATCATGAAGAAGGCGAAGGCGCTGGAGGATGAGCTGGGTGCGATGCTGATCGTCTTCAACGGTGACCCCATCATCAGCAGGAACAATGAAAATCCGCCTACATCGATATCAAGCCGACTGCGGACACTGGCCTATACCCATTACAGTTCCCTGTCCGAGATAACCCAAACCGAGACAGATGCCTATCAGATCATCAAGGATGAATTCGGGGAGTACTATGACCGATTGAAGGAGATGATCGAAGCCGACGCCCCGGCCCTGGAAAAGGCCCTCGATGCCGCCAGGGCGCCCTGGACGCCGGGACGGCTGCCGGAATTTGAAAAGTAATGCTGATTCCAGACTGATATCAATAGCAGTAAATGAAGGGCTCCGGAGAAATCCGGGGCCTTTCATTTAAAGGAGGCAGCAGATGGAGAAAATTATGAATTATGGATTATGAATAAAGAATAAAGAATGAAAGACTCCTCGCCGTGCCATCCCGAAAGGAGAGACGCGGACTGCGAAAGAGCGACAGGATGGTTCACGGGTTCATGGGTTCAAGAGGGTTCTGAATTTAAGAAAAATCACTTGACTTTAAACTATTCGAATATACTATTTCTCCAGCCTCCAGCCTCCAGCCTCCAGCCTCCAGCCTCCAGCCTCCAGCCTCCAGCCTCCAGCCTCCAGCCTC
>JAFGRY010000013.1 GCA_016934955.1 bacterium
AACTCCTGAAGAAAAGCTTAAAGAGTACTTTCATCCCCTAAAACTGTAAACAACGCGGGATTTTCTAACACTTTATCCTTTATCCTTTATCCTCTATCCCTGGTATCACTCCAGTTCCAGCTCCGCCTCAAGCACGTTGTTTTCATAATCGAGCTCCTCCCAGACCGTGCCGCGGGAACCGGCCAGGCCGTCATTGACGTGCAGTGTTATGGGAAAGAGGGTCAGACCGGCCGGGATACTGGTTTTCACCACCTCATAGGTAAGTGTGATCCCGCCGACCGCCATTGCGATCATGGCCGACGGTTTCTGCTCGTCATTGAGTGTCCAGGTGTAGGAAAAATTGCCCTGCAGGGGGCGGGTCCCGATATTCTGAACAGAGGCCGAAAACCGGTATCTGGATCCCAGGTCGTCGACCGTCATCCCCGTTATCGCCAGATCTGGAAGATTTTTCTGCTCCACGATATTGTTATCGTAATCGGTCTCCGGTACGGTGCGGTCGGGATTGACAACCAGCCGGATCATGTCCGTCGCTTTGTAGGTCTCGAGCGGGATATTCTGAACATTGATCACCTGTTCCTCACCGCCGTCCAGGGCCAGCGTGCGCCTGTCTTTCTTGTCATATATGGTCTCGCCGGCGATGTCAACCAGTGTCAGCTGCCATTCCACCCTGTTCGCGGGGATCGAGCCGGTGCCTCCATTGACCAGGGTGGCAACGAGGATCGGCTGTCTGCCGGGAGGCAGCACGAAGGTCGGCCGGTCGTCGTTCCAGGTGAGATCGACGGTACTGACAGCGGCCGTCCATGCTCCGGGATCGTCCAGCGTGCGCGGTTCCTGAACCGGGGAATAGAGATAGATGGTGACGGTCTGGCCGGAGTACACCCGCGCGCCGGCCGCGGGCGTTTGTCTGACCACCATTCCCTCTTTGCCCCGGTAGCCATCGTCGGACGCGGTGATAAACGCTTTCTCCAGCGGCAGCGCCAGGATGGTGCAGACGGTCACGGCATCGTCCTCTGCTATGCCGGTCAGATCCGGGACAACTTTTCCGGCGATCTGCTGCACCCGCTGTTCCTGGGCCGCGCTGCCCGCCGCCAGAACCAGCCCCGCCGCAACAAAGATACTGATAATGGAAAACTTTTTCATACCCGCCTCCTCTAACCGATGACTATAATGAACTCCTAAGCCCACCCCGGGATTTTCGCAACGAACAACAGTCAACTAAACGTCTTTCACTCCTGATTTATAATCCATAATCCATAATTCATAACTCATAATTCTTTCCGCGACGCCTTGATGATCTCCTTGAGCGTGACATTGGGATGGTGGTAGCGAGGCACTCCTTCCGTCTTGTCACGATACTGGATCGCCTCCTGCGGGCACCACTGCAGGCAGGCGTAGCACTGCTGGCAGCGGGAATGCCACTCGGGCCTGCCGTCGTTGAGAGTGACGTTGTCCACCGGGCAGACCTGCTCGCAGACACCGCAGCCGTCACACCGTTCATCCGCGCTGAATCCCTTGTCCATGAAAGTGATATACCGGTATCCCAGCCTGTAGAGGATGCCGGGGTGGATCCAGGTCTGAAAGAACCCGGTGCTGCGCTTCTCGACATACTGATTCCGGTCATTGACAACCTGCGCGATACGCGGGATCTCTTTTCCCGCGGCCGCGAAGTACGCTTTCTGTGTCTCCCCGGGGGTGGCACCGAAGGGAGCATAGTTGCTCGGCATGGCCAGATTGAATACCGCGGACAGGCGCAGCTGCTGCGCATCAGCGAGTTTTTTCACTGCTTTTATGCAGTTGCCGGTTTCCCCGCCACCGGCGAATACGATGAAAAAATAGTCCGGCTGCTGCAGCTTTTTGATGAAATCGATAACGATATAGGGCAGGTTGAACATATAGATAGGGCAGACGATGCCCACGGCTCCCGTGTGTGCAATCGACGTCTGATCGGCTGTGCCGGGGATAGGGATGATCTCCGCATCGCCGATCTTCTCCCCGAGGGTTCTGGCGACATACAGTGCATTGCCGGTGCCGGTGAAATAGTAGATACGGGTCGTCATTATCGTTAATTCTCCTCTGGTATAGCGGTTGACATACAAAGAGCAGCACGCAAAGGCACATCAGGAAAAAACAACACCGGTCTCAAGTTCTCCGCCAGCGAAAAAACTGCTGTCGGAGTTTTATTGTATCAGCATTAACTCAAGATCCTGCGCTCGTTTTTAAGGCCTGCCGCTGAGTACAATCTTTCTATCCACTCTGAAGCTCTTCTTCTTTCGCTCTCTTCGTTCTTTTCGTTCTGTCTCTCTGTCGCTCTTCTCGATCTCGCGCTCTTTCTCCACCTGTTCCCTGCTCCCTTACTCGATTCCCACCAGCGCCTTGATATACTGCAGCCGTTCCCACAGCCCCGGGTCGTCCATCTTTTCATGACTCAGCAGGCCGCGGAAGTCGCTGATACTGCTGAATGAATGCTCCGACATCCAGGCCTGCAGGCCGTCGATAATTTCCTGCACCCGGGTGAGGGAATTTTTATAGAGGGTTGAACAGAGCTGCACCGTGCATGCACCGGCCAGAAGCAGTTTTATCACCTCCGCAGCGCTGTGGGCGCCGGTACTTGCGCTGAGCCCGGCTCCGATCTTGCCGTAAAGCAGAGAAATCCAGCGCAGGGGCAGGTGCGATTCTTCAGGACCGCTGAGCCTGTTTCCCGCCCGCAGTTTCATGGCATCGATATCGATATCGGCCTGATAAAAGCGGTTGAAGAGGACCAGCGCCCCGGCTCCTTTATCCGCCAGCTGCCAAGCGAACCAGGGAAGGGCGGAAAAATGGAACCCCAGCTTGACGGCAAAGGGAATGGCACACGTCGCCTTGACGTTCTCCACGATCCGGAAATAGGTTTCTTCCACCTCCCGCCCGCTCTGCCCGGGACTGCCCGGGAGAAACCCGATATTCAGTTCCAGGGCGTCGGCGCCGGCGACCTCGAGTTTGTGGGCGTATTCATACCACCAGTTCTCGCTGATGCAGTTGAGACTGGCGATCACCGGGATGGACACCGCGCTCTTCGCTTTCTTCACGAGGTCGACATACTGCCTGGGGCCCAGCTGCATGCCCATGTTCCGCACGTAATCGCGGGCTTCGGTGTGCCAGGCGGGGCCGATATACTGTTCGATATCCCTTGTTTCCATATCCATCTGCTCTTCAAAGAGCGATTTAAGGACAATCGCCCCCACACCGCTGTCGGCAAGCTTTTTGATGCCGTCCAGGTCCTTTGAAAGGCTGCAACTCGCGGCGATGAGCGGATTGCGCAGCGTCAGACCCAGATATTCCGTTGATACCTGCATATACCTCCTCTGTTCCCTCTCCCTCCGCAAACGGCCGGGAGACCGGTCGCGATCCGTCAGGGTTATTGATACTTCCTGAGCATTTTCGTCAGCTGAACGACATGCTGCCGTTCCTCCTCGATCAGCTCTTCGATTGCCTTTTTCTCTTCCGTCTGGACCATTGCCGTGAGTTCCATAAACAGCAGGATCGCATCCTTCTCAAAGACAATGCCGTACTCCAGCGCGTCCACGGGAGACTGGATATTGCCGGCAAACGATCCGGAATCGACATCCCGGTATAATTTATCCTCCACGAGCGCGTCCATATATGCCTGCAGTTCGCCCGGATATGACTCCACCATCGCCGTCTCATCCACGGTGTCCGCTATCGCCTGAAATGTGCGGATATGGGCCGCCTCCCAGTCCCGCAGCTTCGTGAACAGGTCCTTCATTTCAGCATCGTCGCTGAAATGCCGAGCCACGCGTTCGTAAAAATCCCTGCGTGCTTTTTCCTTTTCAATGCCGATCATGACCACGTCGACGACTTTCAAGAGATTTGCCATAGGATGCTCCTTTCGCTATATGATGAGTGCTGGTAGAGTGATCGAAAAAACGCTGCTGCGCGGCGAATCGCCGCTGTCCGGCCGATGCCCGGTTACCGCGGTTCAGGCCCTGTGATCAGGATAACATGTATCTGGTGTAAATGGAGTATGGATATAATGTAACGGGAATTCGGGAAAATATCAAATGTAAAATGAGAAAAAAACGGGGAGACGCGTGCAAAGGGAAACGGTACTCTCGCTCTCTCGTTCTCCGGCGAATGCTCTGCCGCTCTATCCTTTTCCCCTTGTTTTTTAAAATAAATCCCCTTTATTCCCTTCCATACACCGCCACCCCGTCACTCACACGCGAGGCCTCGTCTATGCAGAAATCTGCACCGCTCACCTCCGACGTCCGGGACGCTGCTTTACCCGGGACCCTGAAAAAAGCAGTTGATTCGGACTATTTCACGGTTGTCCTCTTCGCCCTGGCGTACCTGATCCTCCACCTCATCGCCATCAGGGGCTACGGCTGGTTCCGCGACGAACTCTACTACATCGCCTGCAGCGACCGCCTGGCCCTGGGCTATGTGGATCAGCCGCCTCTCTCCCTCGTTCTGCTGCGGATCGTACGCCTGCTGCTCGGCGACTCCCTGGTCGCCCTGCGCCTGCTGCCCGCCCTGGCCGGCGCCATGGTCATCTGCCTGACGGGCCGGCTGGCACTGGAGCTGGGTGGCGGCAGATTCGCGGCCTTTCTCGCGGCCGCGGCCGCCTTCTCAGTGCCGGGCAGCCACTTTATCTTCAGCTTCTATTCCATGAATTTTATCGATTACCTCTTCTGGCCGCTGCTTATGCTCATTGTGCTGCGGATCATCAAGAGCGGCAACCAAAAGCTCTGGCTGCTCTTCGGGCTCACAGCCGGCCTGGGGCTGATGAACAAGATCTCCGTGCTCTTTCTCGGTTTCTCCCTCGTTGCGGCCCTGGTGCTGACGCCGGAACGACGGCAGTTCCGTTCCCGCCGGCTCTGGCTGGGGGCGGGCATCGCCCTGCTGCTCTTCCTCCCTTACATTCTCTGGAACAGTGCCCACGGCTGGCCTACCCTGGAGTTCATGCACAACGCCCGGGCCTACAAAATGACGCGGGTGACGCCCCTCGGCTTCTTCGCCGGGCAGCTGCTTTTCACCAATCCCGTGAACGCCCTCATCTGGATGCCGGGGCTGTTTTTTCTCTTCTTCGCGAAAAAGGCTCACCCCTACCGCCTCTTCGGCTGGATGTTCCTGACCGTGTACATCCTGCTGACGGTCACCAGCGGCAAAGATTACTACCTGGCCGGCGCCTACCCGGTGCTTTTCGCCGCCGGCGGTCTGTTCTGGGAGTCACTGCTGCGCCGGAAGCGCCATCTCGTGCTGAGAACCTCGCTCGCCGCCGTTCCGGTCATCTCCGGACTGCTCCTCTGTCCCATAGCCCTTCCCATTTTGCCCCAGGAGACGCTGATCTCCTGGATCGGCACACTGGGCATCAACTATCAATCAGGGGAGCGGCATAAGCAGGGAGTGCTGCCCCAGCATTTCGCCGATATGCACGGCTGGAGAGAGCTGGCCGAAACCGTGGCCGGGGTCTACAGCACCCTCTCTCCAGAAGAAAAAGCGGACTGCGTTATCTATATGCGCAATTACGGGGAGGCGGGAGCCATCGATTTCTTTGGAAAGGAGTGGGGTCTGCCGGCCGCCATCTGCCCCCACAACAACTACTGGATCTGGGGGCCGCGTGCGTGGCCGGCACCGACAGCCATCATTCTCGGCGTCAGCGATGACCCGGAGATGAGCAGAAGGGATCTGGCTGACCATTTCGCGAGTGTCGAATATGCGGCCACGTTCAGCTGCCGCTACTGTATGCCTTTCGAGAACAACAAACCCATATTCATCTGCCGGGGTCCCCGGGGCATCGTCACCGATGTGAAGGCTTTCTGGGAGCATGAGAAGCATTTTCGCTGAGAGGACGCTGAAGAAACAGAAACCGCGAAGGTGCGCAGAGCATACAAAGAGAAACCAGGGTGCCCGCCCCGGCAGCCCCGGATATGGGTAAAAAACAGCGCCCTCGCTCCTATCGCTTTTAATGCATCATTAAGAGCCAAAACGTCGCTACGCGGCTCTAATAATTAATTGTCCTCTTCCCGCAGCAGCACAACCGCGGTCATGTCATCGTTCTGGGGCGCGCCGGCAAAATGTGCCTTCACCGCATCCATGATGTGCAGGGTGAGCGCGTCCGCGGAAAGATCGCCGCCGTGCTGAACGATGGCGCGAATCTGTTCTTCACCGAGCTCTTCTTTCCGCGCATTCATCGCTTCCCTGATGCCGTCTGAACAGATCAACAGGCGGTCTCCGGGACTGATAGGTATCTCTTCGTTTTCATAGACGACATCTTCAATCATGCCGAGGGCCATGCCGCGGGTTTTTAAGGAAAGGGGTTCGCTCCCGTTGCTGAAAAGAACAGGCACCTCCTGTCCCGCATTGGCGTAGGTCAAAGTATGCGTGCGTGTATCCAGGATGCCGTAAAAAAGAGACACGAATATCTGCGCGCTGATACTCTGAAACAGCAGTTTATTCGCCCTTCCCAGAGCCGTCGCCGGATCAGCGTCAAACAGTGCCTGTCCCCGGATTGTCGCCTGCAGGTTCGCCATAACCAGGGCGGCCGGCAGCCCGTGCCCGCTGACGTCTCCCAGCCCGATCGCGAGGCGGTGATCATCCAGAAAAATAAAATCATAATAATCCCCCCCCACGTTGGACGCGGGAATACTCCTGCCGGCAATATCATACCCCGAAATCACCGGGTTGCACTTGGGGAGGAAGTTCATCTGTATCTTTCGTGCCATCCGGGCCTCTTCTTTCGACCGAATACGCGCCTCTTCCGCTTTTCGCCGTTCGGTAATATCCCGGTAAATGGCGTACACGCCTATCTGCTCACCATCGTGCATGATGGGCGCGCCCAGAATCCAGACATCGACAACGGTTCCGTCTTTCCGTTTTCGCTGTGAATCGGCTTCCACTCTCTGCCCGTGGGTGACCTTTTGCGAGAGCATTCCGGCTTCATCCAGGAACCGGTCCGATGCCACCAGGTCGTTGATATACTTCCCGATGGCCTCCTCCCGGGAATAGCCGAACATGCGGGTGAATTCAGCGTTCACATTGACCACCCGATCATCGATATCATGCAGGACGATCGCTTCGGGCGCGCTGTTGAAAAGCCGTTCCAGGTAGACTTTCTGAACGCGGAATTCTTCCTCCGCTTTCTTGCGCTCGCTGATATCTTCGACAATGCCGTCATAGCAGAGTATGCCGCCGTCTTTCTGCCGCACCGCGATGGCAGTCACGGAAACAATGATCGGGGTGCCGTCCTTTTTCTTCAGATGCAGCTCTTCATTCTTGACTGATCCGGTCTGGGCTATTTTTTCGCTGAACCTCACCCGCTCCTGTTGATCCTGATAGATCCGGGCGACGGCGACATTGAACAGTTCCTGCTTGTCGGCGTAGCCGAGCATGCTCACAAAAGCGGAATTCACTTCGATAAAGCGTCCCTTGGGACTTGGAGAACTTCTGAATATGCCGAGGGTGATATTTTCGGTGAGCGTCCGGTATTTCTCTTCGCTTTCACGCAGCTCCTGTTCAATCCGGTTCGCCGAGACGCCGTTTTTTTCGGGCGGTGTGAATGGAATCTCCGGTTTTTTCCTGTCTGCGTCGCTCATGAGGGATCCTGATGATAATCCGGGTCAATCCGGCTGCCGAAGACGTGGACAGCATGGGTGATGTTCATGCTGCACCTGCCGTATGTACTGTGCCTGTTTTCCATCGCATGTCCGGGAATGCACGTCTCATGTCAATTCATTTTACGTACAATACCTGCGAACGTTTCGAAAAATTACATGGAAATCGTTCCGGGGTGCAGCGGTGCGCGGAGGAAGCAGAGGCCGCAGAGAAACGCGGAAAACGCAGAGGGCGCAAAGGTGCGCAGAGTTCGCAAAGAAAAATGATAACGCCCCCCCGGCGCCCCGGGGCAGGAATGAAATACTGTCTCCTGTCCGCTTCTCTCACCTTCTCAGGACAAGTCACCGGGCTGCAGATTTTTCAACCCCGGCCCAGATGATTTTAGGATCCCCCTGCCTGAAATACAGTATCTTCCTGGATATATTGAAACTGAGAGTATCGTCGGTATTGCCGGTAAGGTCCCAGACATCGGGATTGACGACGCCGTTTACTTCCAGCTGTACCGCATGCAGAGTGAAGACAAGAAAATCACTGTAATAAAAATCCGCGCATACCTGGTTCCGGGTCTTATGGAGCTTGAATGTCACATTCGAATTTCGCTTGAACAGGAGTCTCTCTTTCCCGGAAGATGTTTTTGTTACGGTGATGGCGCCGTATAGCAGTTTGCGGACGGTTCCGTCAGGGGTGCGTCTTTTTACATATACTTTTTTCTCGGCGCGGTCAATATAAAAACCGGCTGTGCCGTTTCCGGTGAGCTCAAGGTAACGCCCGGAAATTGAGACGGCATCAGACTCATAGTCGATATATTCAACAGCGAAGGTGTACACGGGATGAGAACTGAAGCAGATCGTTGCGGATGATTTGTCCGCATCTATCTCGATATGCATGCTTTTGGGATTGATGACATCATATGCTTCCGAGAAAGCGAACTCTGAATCACTGGCCAGGCGGCTGATCGTCTCCCTGGCTATTCTTTTTTCATTCTGCTGGGCCGGAGCATCCCTGTAACAGAGCTGCAGTATACTGACGGCAAGAAAGATGCGTATAAGTGATATCAAAGGGTTCATACTGCCTCCATTTCACTGAGGACGGAACATTTCTTTACATCCGTTCTCTCTTTGGTTGCCTGCGTTTTTCCAGGTTCCGGGCGCGGAGGAGTCGAAAAAAACAGCCCCCCGTCCTGCGGCAGGGGGCTGCACCCATCATACACAACTACCTGTATTGTTCCCAGAGATTGACTCCGAACACATAATTGATAACTATGCCGAGAACTATGAGTATGGTCCAGATCAGCATGATATTCTGTATCCCCTGTTTCTTGGCATGTATCCAGCCCCAGATGAAGGTGTAGAGCGCACAGATGATCCCGAGAATTCCCAGACCCACTCCCTGTTTCTTGAATAGTTTGATCAGCACCAAAATGAAACAGATCAGCGAACCCAGTCCCGCCAGATAGAGAATTGCTTCCATAATTCCTCTCCTCATTTTTAGGTAATGAACGGGCTACACGTCTCACACAAAGGAGGGCGCCGGTTCAAATCCGCCATCGCCCACCGATTACATTTCTCAGCTGGAATCCCGATGCGTTAAAAGCATCAGACAAAAAACCGCACACCCCAGTAAAGCAGAAACAGCATCAGCACAATCATTGTAATGCCGCTCTTCATTTCCGCTGTTTTTACCGCCCGGTACAGCCCTTCCCGCTGCCGGGCCGGCAGCACCGCCCCCAAAAAAACAACAACGCCGCCGGCGCAGAACACCGGCGCAAAAGCGTGCAGTTCCAGCGCGGCTATCACCTCTCCCCGTATAAAGAGAACCATGGCCCTCCCCAGTCCGCATCCGGGACAGGGAATCCCCGCACAGGTCCATACGGGACAGACCCAAAGCGAAACCCCGAACAGTGCGAAACCGAACAAAATGCAGGCAGCAATCAACAGTACGGCAGCGTGATTCCGCTCTCTGATCAGCATCGCCAGAACAGGCTGTTGCAGAAACGTCAGCATATACTGCATCGCGGTCATACAACGGGTGACTGAATACGTACACGAGCATTATGAGTGAATAGCTTAAAATGGACACAACCGCCGATAAATGCAAGAAAATTCTGCATGCGGACCGGGTTAACCAGCGGGCTGTACACACCGCCATTCTCCGGGTCGGCGCAGGGTCGTTTCCCTTTCAAGGCACCTCTGACCTCCTGCCCCCTGTTTTTAGCTCATATCGCTCTTATCGCTCTATCGCTCTTTCACTCTATCTTTAAGAAAACGACCGTCGCTTCGCGGCTTTCCTGCCTCCAATTACCGATTGCGATAGCCGAGACCGAGACCGACCTGCCGGGAAAACGCCTGAAGGATGGAGAATCTGTCCCTGTCTCCAAACCGCGTTACTGCTGCAGAACCAGCTTTTGGGTCTTCACCGCACCAGCCGCGCGCAGCCGGCACAGGTAGATGCCGCTGGGATTGTTCCCGCTTTCCCAGGTGCGGGTGTATTCTCCCGGCTGCTGCCTGCCCGGTTCATACCGCACCACCCGCCTTCCCTGCAGGTCGAATATCTCCATGACGATATCGGCTTCCCGCGCCAGCTGCCAGGAGATCGTGACGGTTCCGTTAAAGGGATTGGGATAGGCCGGCAGCAGGCGGAATATTTCAGGGGATGCCGCGGCATCATCCCGCACCAGGGTACCGTTGTCGATGCTGAAATAACGGGAGCCTATTCCGTCGGCGTTGCCCGCGTCATCCGTGACCACCGCGAAGATCGTGTGCACGCCGTCGGCATACCCGGTTGTGTTGAGGTTCATATAGAAAGCGGCGCCGTTGCTGTTGGTGTACCCCGGGAAAAGCGCCGCGAGATCGGCCCTGTAGATGTTGTAGACGGGATGACCGATGGTGACACCGTCGACATACATCGAGATAGTGGACCCGTCGGTGGGAATGGTATTGGGCTGCGGCGTCAGCACCCACCCCCAGACGTAAAAATTATCCCCCGACGCAATGCCCCCCGGTGACGGGGTGTCGAGATTGCCGAAGGGTTTGACGGCGCTGGCGTTGTCGCAGGTGATCGTTTTCGTTCCCAGGATGACGCTGTGGCCGCCGGTATCGGTGACGATTGCGGTGAGAGTGTAACTGCCGTTGCCGCCGTTGGGCAGTACGTTGGTCAGGAGGGTGAACTGCCAGCCCGCACGGGTGTTGTCGGGGTAATAGGGATAGGCCGCGGCGACATCGGGACGGGCTCCTTCGACGAGGAAGGCGTCGCCGAGAAATATCTGACCGCTTCCTTCGCCGCTGACGGGATTACGGAAGATCTCCACCGAGGCCACGCCCTGATCGTCCAGGGCCCAGCCGGTCACGGGGATCACGCCGCGCACGGTGGAACCGGCTACGGGGGTTTCGAATGATCCGAAGGGCGGATCGTCCGCAAACAGGGCAGTGGAAAACGACAGCAGCAGCGCCGCCGCCGGTCCTGTCAGAAAACTCGCTCTCTTGGCCATAATTCTTCCCTTTCCGGCTCTGGACTACAGGTGGTGTGAATGTGTGTGCCGCTGAAGCGATCATTGATGCCCGCGTTCCCCGCCCCATACCGGGAAGGGGGATACACCTCTCTCAGCGGCTGCGGCCGGCCTGCCGAAAACGTAGTGCCTGAAACGACTGCCGGCACAATGGTTCCGTTACTGCCCGCCCCGCGCCGCCACCGGCACGCTCTTCGCGCTTTCATTTCCGGAATTATCGACTGACGTTACCCAGTACCACTGTCCCGCCGTCCCCGCCGCATCGGTGAACACCGTCGCCTGCAGCGGCGTCGAGTTCAGCTTTTCCCCGACACCCGTCGGCAGACCGGAGCGATACACATTGTATCCGGCCAGATCGGCGGCCCCTACCGGGTCCCATTGTACGGTGACGGCGCTGTCGATCCAGGCCGCCTCGATAAAACGGGTGGCCGGCGGGGGATCGAAATCGCGCCGGGCCTCCGGATAGGACCATTTACGTTCACTTTCATTGCCGGCGGTGTCGACGGCCGTCACACCATAGAGAACCGTTTCACCCAGTGAGACGCTGTCATCCTGAAAAACACGCGTGTCACCGGATAAAACCCCCAATTCCCTTTCACTCTCACCGGCAAGACGAACCACCCGGTACCGGTCCACGTCCCGCGACGGGCTTGGACTCCAGCTCACGATCAGGCGCCTTCCGTGCTGATTTTCGGCCACTACCTGTCCGGGAGGCAGGGGCGGGTCATCGTCGGGAACCACGACCCAGATCCCCGCCGCTTCGCTGCTGTGGTCCAGTGAGTCGACGGCTTTGACCGCATAGTAGTAATGCCGCCCCGGTTCGAGGGTCTTCCCCTCCGGCCCGGAGTCGAAACAGGTGGTATCGGTGATACACCCCTCATGGATCGGGAAAAACGTCTCGTCGTTCATGCTGCGCGAAACCCGGTATCCCGACAGGTCGCTATCGGCGACCGGTCGCCACGAGAGGGTGACCGCCCGGTCCTTGACGACAGCGGTCAGCCCCGAGGGCGGGTCGGGCGGTGTGGTATCCGTGGCCAGGGCGTGGACCACCTCGCTGGGCTGGCTCTCGTTCCCTGCGGAATCGACCGCCACAATCGTATAATAGTAGGTGTGGCGGTAAACAATGCCGGCATCGGTAAAAACCGTTTCCCCCGAGGGAATGGGCGCCGGATTGATTCGGATGGAATCGGCTTTCTCCAGTTCCATGCGGTAGACATCGTAGTGCGACAGGTCTGGTTCCGGATTTGGCTGCCAGGAAAGCCGGACCGACGTGCCGGCGGCTTCCGCCGTGATCCCCGTGGGTTTGGAGGGAGGAAGGATATCGTTGAACGCGACGGAAACGCCGTTCGACCAGGGCCCGGATAACCCGGCCACGTCCACCGTCTGAATCCGGTAGGTATAGGTGCCCCCCTGCCGGACGGCATCGTCATAATAATGATAGAAATCGGCTCCGATGCGGGGAAGAATCTTGTTCTGAACCGGCGTGAAATCACCGGTCGGCCCTTTCCGTTCGAGGCGGAACCGGATGGCCAGATCGGACCGGTCACCGGACCAGTCGGGATATTTCCAAGACAGATGAATCCGGTTCCCGGCCTGTTCTCCCGACAAGCGGGGCGACACCGCCGGCGGTGTTTCCTGAATCGTCACCGCATGGGTCACGGTTTCGAGAATGGTCCCGTCCCTTTCCCGCAGGGTCAGCTTGTAGGTATACGTCACTCCGGACCGGTTTCCCGGAGCCGCGAACCAGCGCCCCAGCAGCGCCGCGACACGACGGTCAAGCAGCGTGAACACCATTCCGTAAAAGTCATCGGTACGCAGCGCCAGCAGGGCCGACTGGGGATCGTTCGCCTGAACGGCGTCGGCGATCACCGGATACATGGATCCCAGCTGCCCAAGCGCGAAAGGATTCATATCCGCTTCAATGGGCGTTTCCGTCAAAAGCCTGAAATCCGCATCCGCCGGCCCCTTCCGCTCCACCAGAAGATTTTCTCCGGCCCGCAGGGTGCGCGTGGTAACAATGAAGACGGAATCGCCTTTGACCGCTGTGTAGAAATCGAAGGGAACCCCGCCCCGGGCACTGGCGGTCACACTGAAAACCAAAGCAAAAACGTGAATCCGGTACGATTTCATGATCTCTCCAGTCTATAAGCCTCTTTCACATCAACGGGACCGGCATGCATCATTGCTGCGGCACGGAAATCCGGTAGACACTGCTGTCACGGGCCTCGGTTCCGGCGGCGGTCACCCCTTTGACAATCAGATAGAGGGTTTCCCGGCCCTGGGCCAGGGAGGTGATATCCCTGCGCCGGTCCTCCGGCGCCATCCACGGCCACATTCTGACCATCCATGTGCCCAGCGCCTCTCCCTCGATGGTTTCATGCAGTGAGCATCGAAGGTTCCCGTTGACCGCCTCGCTTTGCTGCCGGAATATCCTGGGCAGCTGCTCCGGGGTCAAGCTCAGAACATACTGCCCTCCCTCTTTTTCTATTGTCGGGGCCGTTGTCAGCCAGGGTGTGACCGGAACGATCGCCGCCTGCTGACGGGTGATATGGATCGCCCCGTCGGCGGCGACCGCCTTGACCGTCACCGTTGTCCTGGGATCGCAGTCGTTGGCATTGAACGGGATTTCCAGTTCGGCGCCGGCCGAGACCTGAACACTCCGGAAATCCGGGGCTTCGGGGAACGGACGCAGACTGCCGGCCGCGCTTCTCTCTGCGCCCCCCAGGGCGACATAATAGTCGGCCTGCCGGGCGCCGTTGAATCCCTCTGCGACAAAGGGGATCACCAGTCTCCCCGCCTCGCTGGTCGATACCGTGGTGAACATGGGGGCATATCCCCCGACCTGCGACCGCCGGATCTCAGAAAACTGGGTGCGCTTTTGATAGGGGTTGTAATTCCTTGCCTGATAGACGATCTGCACCGTTTCGCCGTCCGAGAGAAGGGTGCCCGCATCCCAGCGGGCCTGGAAGGCTTGCACGGCACCCGTCTGATGCCAGAAACTGCCCGATCCGTCCCGGAATGCTTTGCTCACGACCAGGCTGTCCGATCCGTTCATCATCGTAATGCGAACCGCTTCCACGGCGTCCTGCACCATCTGCTGGTCGAATTGTCCCTCACAGACGAGATACCGGTCGTCGAGATAGAACTGCATCTCCTGAGGCGGCCGCGGGACCGTTTTTGTGGTCACCGTACTGGAAATCTGGTTGCCGTCCATATCACGGGTGATGAAGGTATAGACCAGCGACCCGAAAAGATTCTGGCGCATACGGTCGGTCGGCAGGGTGACCAGGTCATCCGTCTGCAGAGGGGCATCCGATAAGGGGTAGAAAACGTTGGAACTGGTCCATGAAACGGCGCCGGGGCTCTGCGCCCGCGCTACATGGTAAAACAGATCCTTGAGCCCCGACAGGGTATCGGCCGGTTCCTGAAGGACCCGCAGCGTGGTATTGCCCGATGCATCGATGGAGACGAAATCGAATATCGCCTTTTGGGGCGGTTCGGTTTCCGGGATTCTTCGGAAACTGAAAGAGGTCACGCTTGCATACCCGCTTTGCCAGAGGGGATTGGGTGCCCTGAAACAGGCTGTGAACGATTTTCGATAGGGCAGACTGCCGATATATATCCTCTGCGGAAGTCCCGTCGTACCCGGGATGTAACGAAAATCGCCCGCTTTCGCCCACGCCACCGAATCCGCCGCCTGCCCGGACTCGACGATTTTCACCTCGAGACCGCCGACCGTTTTACTGCCGCCGTAGGGCAGCGGCACGCTCACCGAGGGCAGCAGGAGCAAACAGGAATGGCTGGGCAGGAACCCCAATGCGGGCTCACCGGTGATGGAAGGAACCGAGGTGTTCACATAGAGCGCCTTCTGTCCGGACATCACCAGGGAACCGTCCAGATCCCTGCCTTTCAGGGTCAGCGTATATCGTCCGCTGGAGTTCAACCCGACATCGGGTACCGTGCTCCTGCACAGGAGGATATTGGTATTCGAAACTGACCCGCTTTCGGAATCCGACCAGATGACATCCCGGGTTCTCACCGAGCCGCGGGGAGGCCGGATTTCGATCGTGTAGGAAGCCGCCGGAGCACCGGCGCTGGTGTCCCATTCCCAGGCAATGTCGAGCGTATCGGTGAGACCGGTCACGTACTGGTCCTGGCCGGCGTCATGATAGCATCCAGGAAAACGCAACGGCACCTGTGTCGTCGTTCCCGTAGTGGTGCTTTCGGTAAAGGTGTTGCGATTTGGATAGAACACGCTCTTTCGATAATAACTCAGATTGGCCGTGTAGGTCCTGGGCCAGGGCGCCAGGCGGCCGGCCTGATTGCGCAGTTTGAATCCGATGACCGGCGTCATGGAATCATTGGCCCTGATGAGGACATGGTTCACCAGAGACGGATCCTTGTAAAACACCCGCGGATAGAGGAAGGCATACCGGGATATCTGCTGCAATCCGCCCATGGAAAAGGTGACATCGTCTATCGAGATCTGCGTCTCGGCCAATTTCAGCTCCGACGGACTCGTGGAAATATTCAGGCTGAGCTCCCGGAAATAGGAAGACTCCTGCGGCTCGAGCACCGACGCCGTCACGGAGATGTCCGGGAAAATGAATTCGTTCCTGATATCTTCGAGGAAGGTTTCCGCGCTGTCCGAAGCGGCCCGGGAAATGTGGGCATCGGTGTAGATCTCCCTGAAATCACTCAGGATCCTGTGATAATTCTCACTCAGATCCAGATATTTGTCCCAAAGCCCGTCGGTCTTTCGGGTCAGTCCGGCAGCGGCCTCGTCAAAGGCCGCCTGCCCGTTCTGCCAGGCGCTGGCGATGCTGTTGTACATCTTTGCGATTTCAAGGTTGTAGGCCTGCGTCAATAAAATCGGAACATAGTAATAGGTCTGAACGGCCAGCCGTTTGTATTCCTCTTCAGAAAAACTGCCGCTTTCGTAATCGAAGGATCGGCCCAGTCCGTTCATCCGCAGGGTGTAGATCTCCCGTCGCTGGTCGTTCGACAGTTCTCTCCATTCCCGGTTGACCGCGGTCCTGATCTGTTCCAGACTCAGGTAACTGGATGAGCGGCCGAGAACCGTGACCAAATCAGTGAGATACCCGTGGGCCTGTGACACATATTCCAAGTTCCGGATCAGGGCCTCGCTCTGCGTCTGACTTTCCCCCATCATCCGGGTGATGTCGATGGTTCCGATGGCCTGTTCCATCTGTTTCCCGACCGAGCCCTGATTCTCATATGACAGGTCGGCGTAAATCGCTTCCCGGCCCGCCTTGATGGCCTTGATTCGTTTCCAGAGTGCGGTGGAGGCGATCTGGTAGCTGTTCTGAAACGTTTCCACGTTCTGCCGGTTCTCTTCACTCAGCGACGGATCGACCTCGGCCACCGGGATGGTCATCCCCCCCACGGACTCGGAGGTCTCGGTATAGGCTTTCTGGATGCTCACCCCCCGGGCCGCGGCGGCGATCTCCTCGAGAGACATATCAATGGACGAAAGCTGCTGATCCATGGACGTGGCATTCAGCTCTTCGGCGATGCTTTCCCAGGAGCCCTCGGCCGCATACTGCAGATCCTGGAACCAGGATTTGCTGAAACTGCGGAACCGGCTGAAATCGGTACCCACGAAATCGCCGATGACGTCCTCGACCACAAAAATGGAAGTGATCTCCTGTCGTTTGCTTTCGGGCACCTCCCTCCGGACCAATTCGATGGTCCCGATCACCCCCTCGATGTAGTCGCCGTCCCGGCCTTCCGCGACCATGGTCTCGACTTCCTGCTGCAGCTGGGCGATCTCGACATCGCCGATGGAGAGATTCAGACCGCCGATGCCCGTGGCTGCGGCCACGATCTGATTGGCCTTGTCCTGGCAGTCGGCGATGCGCTCCATCATCTCCTCGTCAATGCCGGTGCCGGCATCGAATCCGCCGTCCGACTCCCATTTGGCCCAGAGGCCCATCTCCTTGCTGATTCCCAGCACCGTGGCCCGCAGGGTGGCGGCGCCGAACAGATAAAAATCACTGGTGTTTTCGGCGAACATGCCGATGTACAGGTCACCCCGGGCCGAAGCCAGCCAGCCTCCCAGGAGCTCGGCTTCCACATAGGCGTTCCCATACCCGCCCCATTGCGCCGTAGTGGTTCCGGGCGGATTGAACACATATACCGCCAGCTCCAGTCCGGCTTCCACCTTGATGATCAGGATGTCGAACCCGACCGCGTATTTGCCGCGGACAAAGAACCCGTAATTGCTCAGCGCGGCTTCAGCCTCCATTTCATTATAGAAAAACGGGGTCTTGCTGCTGATCAGTCCGTGCACCGCCCAGGCCTCCGGCGCGATGACGAATTTGATCTTGAATGTGCCCACATCCGGCAGGCACACCAGGCTTTTGGCGGCATAGGTGTCATGCAGCTCAGTGCCGCTTACGGTCACCTTTGTACCCCCGGTCAGGGACTTGTACCCTGCCGCCTCGGGTGATGCGGCTATATTGATGTTGCCGGCGAGATAATCGAACCCGCTGAAATTGGGCCGCCACGCGGCTTCCACGAATCCGAGGCCGTAGAAAGAGAGATAATCTTTCAGGCTTTCATTGGTGATGCCCGTGACTTTGAGATCGATGCGGATCCGGTCCGTGGCCAGGGTCATCAGCCCTTTGAGTTTGATGCCCTCACTGCTGGGAATATTGAACTGTCCGTAGAGCATGATTTTCCCGAAGGTCCGGGGATCTTCGTCGCGCATCTTGTCGAGCATCTCCGAGAATTCGGGATCGAGAGAATTGGTGTCCAGTCCCAGGTGGGCGCGGATGATTTCATCCACCTCGCTGTTGACGTTCACGAAAATGCCGCCGCCGAGACCGGCCACGGAAATGGGGACAGGCGGGAAGGGGTAGTAATCCTTCCAGTTCATGGAGATGAACGCGCCGAAACCGGGCAGGTTGTCCTTCATTTCGGCCACGCCCACCAGAACGGCGCCCGTGCTGCTCTCTCCCATACACTCAAAATGGGCCGACCCGCCGATCAGGAAGCGAAATTCATCGGCATCCTTGATGTCCGCGAGAAGATCGATGCGGGCGCCGAATTTGTCAGGAATGTTGATACGGGCATTCTTCATGAAGAGAATCTGCCGCTCCTTTCCATCAGCGGGGTCGACTCCGTCGATCCAGCGGAACTCGTCGATGCCGCCGCTGGCATACATGAATTCCCCGTCCAGCACGGCTTTGGTGACCCGGAAATAGGTGCTCGCCTTGATCGTTTTCGGCTTCACCTCCGTGACGTCTTTCTTAAAGGTGATGTCGCTGATCTCCACATCCCGGGTCTCGCCCGCTTTGCCCTGGAAGAATTCGATGTTGCTGATTGAAACCCGGAAGACCAGCAGATCGAATTCACAGGCCGTGAAGCGGCCCTGCTCGAAGTAATCCCGGCGGAGAATGTTTTCCTTGAATTCCAGTTCGCCGCCGACAATGATGGCGTTGTCGGGCAGGCCCGCGGAGTTGGTAAACATAACGGTGAACAGGCTGTCGCCGCCGTCCACACTGAGGTCGTAGATGTTGTTGAAGGCCACGTTGTTGACGGGGATGGTTTCCGGATTGGTCTGGGTGCCGCCGGTCTGCATGGCCGGAATGGACCACTCCACCTGATCGCCCTGATCGGTGAGAGTGATGGCGGCATCGACCTGCCACAGCCGGGCCTCAACGGGATTCGGCCACCAGGTGTTTGCCGACAAACGGATGCGGCCGGCGAACACGCTGTTGTCTTCCCCTTCTTTTTCCAGCGCGAGTCTCGCCAGACGCATCGGCACCCTGATGGCGCCCTCTTCATCTGTGCCGAGATTCGCTTCGGCGTGACCTGCCGTTTCAGACTGCACCAGCACCGACTCGGTCACCCGGACGCCGTTTTTGTACCAATCACCCCGGGGGTCGATCAGGAGCACAAAGGCTTTCGACGCGCCGGCATCGAAGGGATCCGGCAGGGCGACATTTCCTGTTGTCTTCAGCCTGCCGTTCTGAATCTCCAGTTTCGTGACCGCCAGGGTGCCGCCCTGGCCGGAGCCGCTTTGGGTATAGAGGACCTTGTCGGTCAGGGCGCCCCGGGTGTCGAGTTCGAGTCCCGTGAAGGGATACTCCCGGCCGAACAGCGTCATCGTTCCGTCCAGGCCGAGACTGAGGGCGCCCCCGGCCAGAACCTCGGGGACAATATCCGTCACCGTGAGATCCGCGCCGAAGAGACGCGCCTGCTGAGGATCAGCGCCCGGATCGATGGTGATGTGCTGTCCGTCGATGCCGACCCTCTGGAGGGTGAGCGCCAGCCCGTTGGAAAAGGCGAGCGATGCGCCGAATTCCAGCAGGATCTCATCCCGGTTCAAGGGCGCACTCACCTGGAACAGCCGGTTGTTTCTGAGATTGAACGTCAGGGCCGCGGATCCGGTCTGAACCGTAACATCGGCTCCGGCGGGTGCATCGAAAACCGCCCCCCGGGGATCCAGCGTCATGATGAAATGCACCGATCCGGCGCCGAAGAGCGGGCTCCTGAAATCGCCGGAGACCTTGAGCACCTGATTCTCCTGATTGAAGAACATGCCGTCCAGCGACGTCCTGAGTGTCGGGCCGTGATTGACCGAGTCTCGGGGCGAACCACTCGCCGAGAAACTGCTGTAATTGTCGTTGATGGACGCCAGCCCCGAGGAACCGACCGCCACCTTGCGAACGCCCAGACCGGCGGTCCGCAAGGCCATGGGCAGCAGGGGACGGACCTCGGCTTCCAGCCGGTTCTGCGGGGTAAACGTGAGCGATGGTATGGCCAGCATGATGCCTTTGCCCGATAAATCGACGTTGTCGCCCAGGCTGAATGTCACATCGGAAGAAGCGTGTGCCAGGCCGGTCCGGGGATCGACCAGCAGTCCGTTTAAAACGATGTGGACGGACGGCGCTTCGCCTCCGTATGAAAACGCGGGAAGCACGAGGGTGACCGTCTCGCCTTCCATGGTGGAAATGCTGACCCACTCCCCCTCTTTCTCCAGCACCAGCTTCAGGAGGGCACGCTCGTCCAGATCGATAAAGGCCGTTTCCGCATTGGGCAGCAGGATCCTTTCCGCCGCCAGTTCGGCGCCGAAATAGGCGCCGAGATGCAGGCCTTCGGGGTCAAGGGTGGCGATTGTTTCATTCTCTATGACAAAATCGATGCGCCCGGCGGACACCCGCGAAGGCGACATCTCGAAAGCGAAATCCGCTGAAAATCGGGCGCTGCTTTCATAGAGCCGGCCCCGAAAGACGAACAGCGCCGATGGTGTCTGGCCGTCTGCCAGAATCCTCCCGTTGTCGATCCGCGCATTCTCCGGAAGCATGAAGCGCAGTCGATCCGCATCCGTGGCCTGATCCGGGAAATTACGCGACAGAGCGCGCCAGCGGTACCCTCCGGCGTCACCGTAAAAATTCGACAGCTCCAGGGCGAAGGATTCGCTGAATTCACCGTCGCCGCCGGCAGGCTGCCAGCCGGGCAGCGTCAGCGTCAGATCCCGGCTGAACGTGCAGGAGCTCCTTGCATCGTCAGACGGGATAAAGACGCTCTCTCCCGCCGTGAAATGAAGTCCCGCGCCGTCGATCGTTCCGCCGTGCAGCATGTCGAACCGGAAGACCGGCCGGGATGCGGGAAGGCAGAGCGTGTAGGCGTCGGAGAACAAAAATGTCCCGGACTCCAGGGTGCCGTCCAGCATGTCAAGAACGCCCCGGCCTGTCGCGGTCACCGCCGTCCCCCCGTACGGCGGCAGGATGATCTTGCCCTCAAACCGGAGCCCGGCGGTCTGTGTCCGGTCATTCCTGCCCAGTTCCAGGGTCACGTTTTTCGTCATGTCGAGAGACAGGCCGCTGGGTCCCCAGGGCAGGGGATCGGTCCAGGCGGTCATCGCCGATTGTCCGATGAAGCATCCCTCTGCATCCATGGTCAGCGCATCCTGCAGCGCCAGGGATCGCGACGGCAATGACATTCCCGAGGGCGGTTCCAGATCGGCCTGGACCTGGATCCGCGTGCCGCCGTCCTCAAAAAAGCCGGCCAGGCTCCGGACCTGCAATCCGCCGTTCCGGTCCTCGCCGAAGGGCGCGAATCGGGCCTCCAGGAAATTCCGCTCATTCCACGCCCCGGTGAAGGCGCTGTCGGACCACTGCACATCGTTTGCCGTGTACGGCATGTCCAGCGAGGCAAGCCGCTCCGGCAGATTCAGATCGATCTCCACATCGAACCGGTCCGGCCAGACCGTCGCGGCCGGCTCGTGATACCAGTCGTATGTGTATGCCGGCTGACGGTAGGCATAGGGCCGGACGCGGACGCCGTTGACCTCCATCCATTCGCCCTGGACCGCCATATCGACAAAGGGAATTTCGACCCCCTTTTCCGTCATCAGCACATCGGGAATGAGGGGAAGCGGCAGCGTCACCACACCGGAAAGCCGGATTTTCACATCGCAGCGGAACTGAAAGGACCAGGGCTGGGAAAACCCTTCATAATAATCGAGACGTGTCAGCAGAAGATTGTTGACGTTGATCTGCCGGTCCGGCGGCGTCAGCTTGAAACTGAGGGGCTCGGCGGCATTCACGATGTCGATCTCTTTCCCGTCGGTCTTCAGGGTAACCGGTGTCGAGACACCCATTTCCATGATTTCCGGGCCGGTCTGAACGATACGGCCGTCGGCATCCGTGGTGATCCGGGCCCTGACGGCTCCCGCGCTCGCGCCGGTCCCCATCACCGCCCCCCGGATCTCGGCGTCGAGGATCAGCTGGGGCTCGGGGACGCCGGGCAGGGCGGCGCGGATCTGGTTGCCGTCGGCATGGACGGTTCTGATAAAGAGCGACAGTTTGTCGCTGTTTTCGACCAGGGGAATCCCGCGGTCGAGCCGCTGGGAGGGTACCGCCGCCAGAAAGGTGCCGGCGCCATCCAGGGTCGCGGTCAGCGGATTGGTCAGGGATGAAAGGGTTTGTCCAAAAAGGACCAGCGAGATGGCACACTGAAAATTCCGGGCGGGTGAAAACGACAGCCGGGTCACTTCGAACGGCAGGCCCACGCTTGCGAGAGGAATCGAAACCGGATTTGCCGTAATGGTCCCGGAAATGAGGCGAAGGCTCTCTTTTTCAAAAACAAGGGTCCCCTTGAAATCTTCGACAGCGGGCGCGATCCCGGTGTGAAAAGCGGTAAAGGCCGTCATGAACAAAACGGCGTCATGACTGCTGTTGAAGTTCAGGGTGATGCGACGGCCGTCGGCGGACAGCGTGTACTCCATGAGGGGTTTTCCGCCCCGTTTCAGCTGGAGATACGCGATCGACTGATCCGGAAGCGCCAGAATTTCCGGCAATTCGGGCGCCTCATCTTCACCATCCAGGCCGCTTACATCAGCCGAGAAAGAAAACGCCTCGCTGAAACCGTTGTTGACAGCCGCGGGATTTCCCAGGCCGTCCACGGCCTGCACCTGCCAGGCATAGTCGTGACCAGGGAGCAGGGGCTGGGCGCTGAAAGGATACCGGATCACGGTTTCCGTGGTCTGCGTCTGCCAGAGCGGCCACCCGTAACGCATGGCCTCTTCCGGCAGCAGCCGGCTCGAAGGCGGGATCTCGGCGATTTTCAGATGATAATAAAGAGGGGCTCCCGTCGGATTTGAAAGGGGGTTCCAGGAGAACTCCGGGGCGGGATCGGTGATGGTCGCTCCATTCTCCGGTTCATTCAGTGTCAGGACCTGCTGCAGCGGATCGACCCTGGTAAACGTTCCGATATCACTGAACCCGTTGTTTTTCGTGAGCGGTCTTCCCTCCAGGTCCAGGGCCCGGATGCGCCACACGTAGGATTTCCCCTCCTGCAGCGGGAGCGCGTCGAAAGGATACTCGAAGGTGGATCCGGAAATCGCGTCATACTCGGCCTGGGGATAATTCGCGTCGATGGCCATGCTCGGATTCTGTCCATCCAGCAGCTCGACGACGCGCAGGGAATAGAGCACCGGAAGATCCGACGGCACGGTGGGCGGAATCCACTGGAGAACCGGATGTGTTTCATAGACCGGGTCATCCCCCACCGGATAGATCAGTTCCGGCGCCTCGGGATGCACGATGGTGAAAAAGCCGTACACATCCTCAACCAGGACGGTCCCCCACTGGTCGCGCAGGGTTATATGCACCTCGTAATCTCCTTCGGGGAGCATGCCTGTGCGCACGGCTTGCAGCCGGTAGGTCTCATTGATGGTACCGGTGTACCAGTCGGTCAGTCCCGTATTGTTCAGCCAGATCGTCTCACCGGGGTTGACCAGCACGCGCCGGCTGTTTCCCTGAAATCCCGGCCCGCCGCCGTTCTCGGAAATGGTGAGATCGGCGATGACCACATCCGCCTTATTGGAAAGATTCTGGATTTCCAGGGTCGCCAGCGTGGGGTCGGTCTGCCAGTGCGTCAGATAGGGCGAAGGATAGGGATCGATGGTCAGGCCGGCGTGCCAGCTCTGCGCCAGGGCACCGGTTCCCGCCCCCAGAGGTACAAGCAGGATGATGGCGATGCGGCAAATGCCGACTTTCAATGCTGTTTGTTTCATCCCTTCTCTCCCGATCATGGCGAATTGATGGTAATGGAAAAAGACCGGCTGTCCGACAGGGCCGGATTCAGCTGATCGACAGCCAGAATGGTGAAGGTGTAGGTGCCGGTCGCTGTCGGTATCCCCGTGACATCGGCAAAGGACGAGGATGCCAGCAGCGATGTCCCCGGCGGCAGAGAGCCCCCGGACACGGACCAGTCATAGGCCGACGACCCGCCTTCGGCAAAAAGAGTCGCGTTGTACACAGTGCCCTGCTGCCCGTCCGGCAGGGAGGTCGTTGTAATCCGAATATGTATTTTGAGGGTGAAGCTTTTTGAATCGCTCTTTTGAGGGAAGCTGCTGTCCGTCGCCTCAAACGTGAAGGTGTACTCTCCCGACGATGTCGGCGTTCCGGAGATCAGATAGGAACTGCCGGAGGGGGTGATGCTGAGACCCGGCGGGATGGAGCCGGCTGCGATCGAATAGCTCAGCGGCTGTGTCCCGTTTTCCGTGGCGATGCTGCCGCTGTACGCCTGATTGATCTTGCCGGCGGAAAGAGAAGAGGTGGTAATGGTGAACGCCGTACTGATGATGGTAATGCTGTAACTATCGGTCCGGGACTGCGGCGGTGTGTCTGAATCGTAAATGGTCACCTGGAAATTGTAGGTCCCCGCGGTGGTCGGTGTCCCGCTCAGGTTCATCTGATAATTATCGGCATCATAGCCCTCCACCGAGACACCCGGCGGCAGGGAGCCGGTCAGGGTCCAGGGAGCGACCAGGGGCGCGGTTCCGTACCGGTAGGTGATGAATCCCCAGTAAGAGCTCCCCACGTCGGCATCCGGCAGATATTCCATATATTTGGCCAGCGCTCCGGGATTCACGGTCAGATCAAAGGTTTTGACCGCCGATTGCGCCGGGCTGCCGCTGTCGGTCACCCGGACCTGGATCTGGCCGGCATCGGGATCGGTTCCGGGATCCCCGGACAGGACGCCGGCAGCGCTCAGGGTCAACCCCTCGGCAAGCCATTCCGGGGTCCGGGACAGCTCCGTCCAGGTGTAGGGCGGCGTTCCGCCGCTTGCCGACAGGGTCTTGCTGTAGGGCTGCCCCGCCGTGGCTTCAGGCAGCGGAGAGGGCGTGGTGATGATCAGCGCGTCGGAAGTGATGGTGACGGACAACGACTGCGTGTCGTACAGGCCGTCTCCATCGTCCACCCGCACGGTGAAATTGAACGTGCCCGCTGACGCGGGGCTGCCGCTGATGGTCCCCGAAGACGTGTTCAGGCTGAGTCCGGACGGGAGCGATCCCGAGGGGACCGACCAGGCGTAGGGCGTCGTTCCGCCGGTAGCGGCAAGGGTTTGACTGTAGAACACGCCAACCCGGCCGCCCGCAAGAACGGTCGTCGTGATGGTCAGCGGGGCCGGATTGATGGTGATGACAAAATCCGAGCTATCGGCCAACTGCGGGAACAGGGTGTCCTGCACCTTGACCCGGAAGGGGAAGGTCCCGGTTTCGGTGGGCGTGCCCGTAATGTCCGCGCCGATGGCCGAAATCAGCCAGAACAATCCCGGCGGCAGCGATCCCTGTGTGATCGACCAGCTGATATCACCGCTTCCTCCCGAGCTCGTCAGGGTTGCCTGGTAGATAGTGGAAACGGTGCCTTCGGGCAGGGCGATCGGGTGAAGGCGCAGGGAGTCGGGCAGCACGGTGATGCTGTAATCCATTTCGGCCGTTTTAACAGGCACGCTGGAATCGTACACGATCATGGTGAAGGGGTAGTGCCCGGTCCTCCCGGGTGTCCCGGACAGCAGCACCGATGCGTCCGTACCCTGGGGCTGGGTCATTTCCAGGCCCTCCGGCAGAAGACCGGCAGGCTCGCAGACATAGGGCGGCACACCGCCGCTGAAAAGGATCCGCGTTTCATAGAATTCGTTGAGATGAGCCGCCGGCAGTGACAGGGTCACGAATTCCAGATCCTGCGAGACAGAGACTGCGACATGTGCCGTTCGGCTCCAGGGGGATGTCGAAACACTATTTTCGGCCCGGACACGATAGTAGTAATCCCCGTCCTGTTTGCCGCTTACCTCAAAGGTGGTGTCGGCGCCGGTATACAGCACTGCCGAGGCCGTGAATGCAGGATCGCCGCTCTCTTCGAGCCGGTAGGCGTCCGCCTTCTCCACCGATGTCCACGAGAGCGTATAGGTGCCGCTGTTGTTCGCCTGGGGATCGGCAAGCCCCCTGAACTCCGGGGCGATCCAGGGAAATAAAGGCCACAGGGTGAGTGTGATTGTAGTCAGGGCGCCGGGCTGGACCAGCACCCGTGTGGTGTCTCCGGAGAAAAGAAGAGTGCTGTCTGCGGAGAACCCCCTGACGGAGATGTCGTAAAATCCCAGCTCCAGCGATAGTTCGTAGGTGTCGCGTATTCCGGAAAAGGACTGCCGGATGCCGCCGGGCTCGATCTCCACTCTCACCTCCGCCACGGAAGCGCCGTTGCCGGCCGGAGCCGTGACAGGCAGGGGCGAACCGGCGACTCCGGACGTGTTCAGAGTCTTCATGGTTTCAGAGGCCGGCCATGTCATATCGATCCGCAGATCACCGAGTTCCGGTGCGTTGATATCCCGGCAGCTCAGCCACACCATTACAAAGAGCAGGCTGTAGAGAATAAAAGACCCTGTACGCCTCATGGTAAACTCCTGTGTACTGTCATCTCGTATCGACCTTAAAAAAAGCGTGACCCCGGATGCTCAGAACTGATGAGACAGCCTCAGGCTGCTTCTGAGCTCCTCGAAATTCCGCGGGCCGCGAAAAACATTGCTCGCCACATTCACACTGATCTGCATCTTGTCCGTGAGCCGGTAGCCGGCGGTCAGGCCGGTCTGAATCATCTGCGTATCCCGAATCAGAGAGGATGTGGAAAACAGGGACGTCATCAGCCGGTTATCCATCGCCCGGCGGGTCAGCCGGAGCGAGTAGACCTGCGACGTGAACGATGCGCCGGTCTCGGGCTTCCGGAAAGAGAGTCCCACCGAGACATTGGCGTCGATGTTCCAGATTTCCCTGAATTGTCCCGTGATCGTGACGGTGTGATAGATGGCATCGGTGTCCTGCAGCCACTTCTCTTTTTTGCTCTGCTGAAACGTGTACTGCAGCCCCGCCTGGCGGATCCAGGAACCGGATGCAAAAACGAGCCCCTGCTGGGTGGTGATTATCCAGGTTTTAAAATCATAGGCCAGTGAATCGGACGATGTCCTGTTGCCCAGAAAGAGCCCATTGACCTGAATGACCGAGCGCCACCTGCCGACCATGGAGTTGATCCCGGTACGGATCTGATGCCGCATATTGGTGGTCTCTCTCTGGCCCAGTAAATTATCGCTGAATCGTGTCACCCTTACCTGAATCCGGTGCGGACCCGATGTGAAAGAGGTGCCGAAGGTCAGTTCCCGCCGGTCATTCAAGGTCGAAGGTGTGCCGAGTGAGATATACCCCGGACCGATATACCGGTAGCCCAGCTGCGTTTTCGCACCGAAAAAATCCATTTCAAGATTCGAATTCAGGGCATAGTCGCCGAATGAACTGCGGCGCGGCGTGAAGGCCAGATCCATCATGTCGCGGACCAGACCGGGCATATCGACACTGTCAAGGGGGACGGCTTCGGCATACAGGTCCTTGGTATAGGCGCTGGCGCTGGCTTCCACAGAGAGACGCATGCGGCTCGGAAGCGACACAGCCAGAACGCACCCCAAAACCAGGTTTTCCTGGGGGGCGGTTCGGACCTGGGTAAAGGTCCGGTCGATCCAGAGAGTGTCTTCTTCGGCTTGCAGCGTGTCCGGATTGACCACGGGATAGTCCCACCCCTGCGGCGCTTCCGGCAAAGACTCGATATCATCCTTGACTTTCACGAAATGAACGTCGAGATAATTCTTTTTCATGTTCCCGTAGCCGATCCTCCCGGCCAGCAGATACTGGGCATAACTCTGCTCAAGGGCATACCCCTCGACGGCCCGCCGGGTGCGCCCGCCGCCCAGGGTGAAGCGCAGGTTCGCGGGATACAGATCGACCTCGGCGCCTTTGACGTTCACGCCGTTCAGGGTGAGCAGGGCGAACTGGTCGGCATAGTCCCCCAGATGGGCGCGTCCCCACGCCCAGACCGGGTGCAGCCCGAGAATGTTCATGTTTTGCCGCATCTCCGACCCTTCCGTGGAGAGGATCATGTCCGCGGACAGGGTCATCAGGCGGCCGATCTGCATGGTGGGCGTGACGGCGATACGGGCGGTGGAGGGCGGACGACGGCGCGGAGCGCCGCGGATGCCGTACACCTCACCGAAGGCGGTCGACTGTCCGGTAATCGTCACATACCTGCCGCCCAGGTATGACGGCATCTGTACCTGGCCGAATGACACCGCAGGAACCATCCCCAGTACCATTATACCTGCTGTCATACAGGCTTTCATCTTGCCGGAGCACGTTTTCATTGTCATTACCTCTGCACTGGACCTGTAACGGATCACCGCACAACACCGATATTCGCCTGTACGCCGTAGAACAGCATGACTGCCCTGCCGGTTGCAGCGTCAACCAGGAAAGAATAGATGAGGGGAAAAAACAAGAGAGCACTTTTCACTGTAGCCTTCTATCAATGCGTGAATTACCCTGTCAACTGCAACAGTAAGTGAAAAGCCCGATATCACTGACATATGTGTGCCGCTTACAATATAATCTTTGCTCGCGATTTGCGCAATACCTTTTCACTGATTCCGTTGCGGCTGCAATCAATAGCATGCATATTCGAGGGGCAGGCAGCAAGTAGTCAGGAAATAATGGGTGTGCCGGCGGCAGCGGGAATCCGGTAATCCGGTTCCTTCGGTCCGGGAACGGGGGGGGCTTCACTCCCCTGCAGTGTGACGCATGGGAGCGGGTATTGCGGTGCCGATCCGCTCCCCGCGGCTGCCTCAGGGCAAAGGTCGAGTCTGATGCGGGAACGATCTGTACCCGGGACTGACCCGTGGCCTGGACGAAATACGCGGTGTCCTCCCGGAGGCCTGCCTGTCGCTCTTCTCGCTCTTCTCGCTCTTATCGTTCTCTCGTTCTATCCTTTTCCAGTCTTGATGCCCGTTACATCAGGGCGCAGAGGGAGCGAAGATCGCAGAGCAAAAAGGCAACGCAGAGGCCGCAGAGGACCGCAGAGAGCGCAAAGGAAGACAGGGTGCCCCCGCCGCCCCGCGGATATAGCAACGAACAAAACGAACTAAACGAACAGAGCGGGATCGCGGGGACTTTTCCCTTTTTCAAGGGAGCAAGCGTCGCTACGCGGCCCTCCTTTATCCTTTAGTTCTTTTCGTGCCTTTCGTTTCCTTCGTTGGCACTCAGGGGACGGGGGAAACGAGTCTCCCACACTGATTTAGCTTGTGATTTCCCTGTCATCACACTAGATTATAGACAGTATACCTTTCACTGCGGGTGCCTGCCGCGCGGGCAGCTGCATCCGTTTCCAGTCGTACCATGCGGGGAAACTCATGAAAATCAGGCTCTATATAGTGTTGGCGGCGGGCATTATCGGCTATATCGTTTTTTTTGCCGTGGCCCGGAACCTGCCTGTTCTGAAACCCTTCCAGCGATCCATCAGTAAAGAGGCCATTCAGCAGATCGCCTATAAAAAAGCCGCGTTCCTTGGTATCAGCATCGAAGGCAGTGACGCGAATCCGGCACTGAGAAAACGAAATGATCTCGCGAACTATCTGAAACGCCACCCCGCCGCCGGAGATTCCATCTATACGGAAGTGCCCTCTTTCGCCTGGAGATTCACCTGGAATGACGGGCGTCACTCCAGGAGCAATGACGAGGGTGATATTGTCATCTCATCTGATGACAATGACAGTCCCGGGACCTTCATGCTGTTCGATTACCGGGGATTTCTGCTGGAATTCAGAAGACCGGCTGAAAAATCGGAGCCGAAGCCGGACCACGCGCCGGAGGGCGATCGGGATATAGCCCGGCTGTTCGAGTCACTCCTCGATATACCGGCGGATCTGATCCCGGAAATCTCTCAAACGGACAACCCTCAGTTGACCCCCCAGGAGCGGGAATATACTTACACGAACCGGGCCGGGCTGAAAGAGCGGCTCTATTTCAGATTCGAGGACGGCGAACTGATCCATTTCTACAGAGACTATACCGATGATGCCGCAGCAGTATCTTCCGGCATCTCAGCGGGCACGGTCATCTCCCTTTTCACCGCATCGATAATGCTGTTTATCATCATCGCCGGCCTGATCATCTTTATCAAAAAAGCGAAAAATGATGAGCTTGAATACCGGCGGGGTATCCTCATCGGCGTTATTGTCTGGATCCTCTTTTTACTGACCCTTTTCAGCGCCACAAGTGACTGGGAGGCCCTGGTGTTCGGCGGCGGTATCGGCGGTATATTTGTCGCCGGCGGCGCTTTCTTACTGTTCATCACGGCGGAATCGATCAATCGCGATGTCTGGAAAACAAAGATCGCCTGCACCGACACGCTGTTTCAGGGATATTTCTTCACCAAGAATGTGGGAAGAGAAGTGCTGTTCGGTCTGGGATTCGGAGGCATCGCGGCCCTGTATTACGGTTTTCTGCTGTATATCGCAGACAAGACACCATTGCTCCATTTTGCCCTCTCCGAAAATCTGCTCGAGCCGGTCAGCGGATTTCTCCCCCTGGCCGTGCTGGTGAGCACTCACCTCTTTTCGTCGATATTCATCATCTTTTCCATATTCTTTTTCCTGTACCCGTTTTTACGGTACAAAACGGAAAAGCCTCTCTTTTTTCTGGCTGCCGCTGTGCTCGTCACTCCTTTATTCATCCAGTATTTTCCCCTGCTGACGCAGCATGATCCGCTGCTGTACCCCGCGGTTGCGGCATTTATGATATTCACAACCCTGATCCTGCTGAAGCGGGAGTTCCTGACCCTGTTTATGACGATTATCTCGTTTTCGATTATCACCGGCACGGTAATACTGGTGTCAATTCCCGATCAATTCAGCAACATGAACGCGTATGGCATATTCATACTGTTCGGTCTTCTCTTTCTGGCCGCCCTGTATGCGCTTGTGAAGGGAAAAGATGCCGGGGAAATCGAAGACTATCACCCTGAGTACCTGGTCAGACTGGCGGAAAAAGAACGGTTTATGCGGGAACTTGAAATTGCCAGACATATCCAGATGCAGTTTCTTCCCGCAGCACAGCCGGTACTCGCCGGCGTCTCCATTGCCAGCATGTGTAATCCGGCCTATGAAGTGGGCGGCGACTACTATGATTTTCTCGAAATCGATGACAACAGGCTGGGTATCATTATCGGAGATGTCTCCGGGAAAGGTGTTTCAGCGGCCTTTTATATGACGCTGGCCAAAGGTATTGTAAAAACAGCGGCCAAGACGATTCGCTCTCCCAGGGAGCTGCTCATCTCAATGAACCAGGTGTTCTATGAGAATGTGCCGAGAGGCATCTTTATCAGTGTGATGTACGGGGTATTCGATTTTACCAGGAGAACGCTCACCTTTGCCCGGGCCGGGCACAATCCCCTGATTCTGCGGAAACAAAACCAGGCGGGTTCTGAATTGCTCAACCCGAAAGGTCTGGCCATCGGTCTTGAACAGGGGAAAATTTTTGATTCGGTCATCGAGGAGCAGACCATCGGTATTTCCAGCGGTGATGTTTTTGTGTTGTATACCGACGGCATCACCGAATCGATGAACAGGCATGAAGAAGAGTTCGGTGAAGAGACCCTGGCCGCACTGGTTGAGCAGCATTCAGGCCTGAACGCTGAAGCACAGCTGCGCAATATCCAGACGGCCCTGGAACAGTTTACCGGTTCGGTACAGCAGTTCGACGATCAGACCATGGTTATCATCAAGATCGAAGAGTGAAGGGCGCAGAGGGAGCAGAGATCGCAGAGCAAAAATGCAACGCAGAGGCCGCAGAGGACCGCAGAGCACGCGAAGGAAATCAGGGTGCCCCCCGCCTCCCGGCCGCCTCTCTGTCGCTCTTATCGCTCTTATCGCTCTCTGGTTCTGTCTTTTTTCTCCACCAGCGAAAAAACTGCTGTCGGAGCTCGACTGTATCGGCAGTGACTCACGAGTCTGCGCTCGTTTTACGTATCTTCCTTTATAATTATTCTTTCGTCCTTTCCGTTATTTTCGTTTTTTTTCGTTGGCACTCTTCGGGCGGTGGGGCGGGGTTCTGTCTGCTGTCTCAATTGAAGACTATTGTCATAATCAGCTTGCTGACCACACTTAAAATGACTATGAGCGCCAGAGAATAGAGGATCAACTTTTTCAACGGCAGCCGGTTCTGTTTCAGACTGGTGAAGGCAAAGCTCCAGGCAATAGACGCGGGAATAGTAAGCGAGACAGTTCTGAGGAGTGACTCTTTCGCAAAAACTGCATTCATCAGTAAAAAGTGTACAATAGAAGAGCAGATAAAAAAGAGTAAAGCGTTGATACAAAACGTTTTATCTTTGAATATATCTGCAATTGCGTTCATTTCGGACATCCTCGTTTGAGTGGTCAGTCATTTTAGCAGGGTGAGGGGCTGAGGGGACTGTATCCTTCAGAAGGCGAACATCTCCTGCAGCACACTCAGCACCGTCTCCTGTTCAGCCCTGCTCAGTCTGCCCAGTCTGCAGACAAGTCTGCGTTTATCAACGGTCCTGAGCTGATCGAGGACGATCTTCCCCTGTTTTTCCTGAAAATGGCATGCGACCCTGGTGGGATAGTCTTTTCCCCTAGTGGCCATTGGAGCGATGCTCACGGTCGAGACAGCATGGTTCATTTCATCGGGAGAGATAATGCAGCAGGGCCTGGTTTTGCGGATCTCGCTTCCCCGGGTGGGATCGAGCTCGATCAGGCAGACATCGAATCTGGACACCTGTTTCACTCTGTTATTCCCATTCCCACTCACGGTCATCCCAGTCGGTTGCCGGCATGGGACTGTCGGGTTCAAGAAGGGCATCATCACCAGCAGCGGCCATCTTCCGGAATGCTTCGCCCCATCCGTTTCGAATGCTTGTAACGGCTGTGAGGGTAATCTGTCCCTCGGCAGCAGTCAGTTCCACTTCTCCGCTCAGCCCACTCTGCTCGAGCAGGGGTTTGGGAATGCGGATCCCCCGGGAATTACCGATTTTTACAATTTTAGCCCTCATAATTACATTGTAATTACAATTTTTCCTAAATGCAAGTACATTCCGGGTCATCCATCGGCCTTTCTTTTTATTCAGAATGTACTGAATGCACACGTTCGGTGCAATTGATGATTGTTTACATTTTCAGTGGCGGGGTGAATCAAACTCACATGTATGCATGCGCCTTCGCTTCAGGTTCAGGGCGCAAAGGGAGCAAAGCAGCGCAAAGAAAAATCAGGAAAAAAAAGAGACCGTTCCATACTTACTGATTTTTTCGCTCTTGCCGCTCTTAAGTTCTCCGTCAGAGGTTTCACCTCTTCCGGAGCTCGACTGTGTCAGCATTAACTCAAGACCCTGCGCTCGTTTCTCGAGCCTACCACTGAGCACAATCTTTCTATCCACTCTCTCGCTCTTACGTCTCAAAGGGATTCACAATCTCAAGCTGAAAAAGCTTCTGCCCGCGCTGCAGGTCTTCGGAATAGAGTACCGTACATTCAGCCTGGAGCGCGGCTGCAATAATGAGGGAATCGTAAAAAGAGTAGTGCCACCGTTCCGCGATCTCCAGCGCCTGATGAAAGAGACCGGGTCCGGCATAGACTTCGCAGAGGGGATCAAGGACCACGGTCAGGTATTTCCGGCAGTCTGCAGCTGTCAGGGGAACACGAAACTTTCGCAGGGCGGCATTCAGAAATTCCTGGATCACCTGATAGCTGATGATCCCGTTCGACTGGACCAGCGCTTCAGAGATGATGTTCCTGGCAATCTCTCTCTTACGGTGAGCCGTGCCATCGAATGAGTAGATCAGAATAGTGGTATCAATGAAGTATTTACCGTTCATTGAGTTCATCTCTGGTGAATTTTTTCCCCGGAGAGGCATAGTCCAGTGAGTTCATGAATTGCTCATAGTCAGTCGTTTTTGAACTGTTCATGGCATACTGCCGCAGCCACTGTCTGAATCTGGCATTGAGGGTTGAATGTTCCTGCTGTGCTTTTTCCCGCGCTTTTTTAATAAGCTGCTCTTCAGCACTCAGGGTGATGTTTTTCAGCATACGCACTCCTGCAACTATACAGTGTACACTATAATAGTGTAAATATACACAGTTTGGCAATACCGTGCACGTAAAAAGTTATGCAGCAGCAGCCGAAGTCTGGCAACGAGGGTGAAAGGAATATCCGGGGCTGGGCTGGAAATAAGCTATTACATCAGTTCACCGTCCGCAGTTTATCAGCAGTAATACCGGTAAAAAAGTTTTTTGACCACAGATCAGTAACTTCCGGATCCGGAATAAAGGGCAGGACATCCTGCTTTGCCTGTGTAAAATCGATCAGGGAGAATTTTCCATGCAGCATTTGCTTGAGGCGCTCAAAATCGAGCACGCTCTCCGGGGGCAGGTGCCCCGTCTGCTTCAGCCGGGCCTGCAGATGCCCCAGATCGACAGCGGCTTCCCTGCTCACATACCAGACATAGTCATACAGATCTCTCCCCTTCACCCGTCCACCCCCCCAGTTCCGGCAGAGCAGCGCATGCAGCTTGCCGGCAAACAACACGGGCAGGGTGCAAACCCGAACATGAAAAGGAATCGGATTCAGGTGATATTTCACCTCAAATTCAGCACCGGGCGGCGGATCGGTATCAACCTCGATTTTTACTTTCAGCAATTCATTCTCCATGACACCCTGAACCAGGTCAGGCTGCAGGCCGATTTTGATCAAATTCATACGTGTCCCGGTTTTAATAAAGGCCGATTCCACCGGTGATGCCATCTGCTTTTCTTTCGGGGTGACCTCTACGGTGAATCCGAACGAAGCCAGTTCATCCTGTAATGGTTTTTGATAGGCCGCAACAGTAAAGCCGGGATCAGGTTCCAGCAATGAAAAATCAAGATCTTCCGAGAACCTGTTCAATCCGTAAAAAATCCGCAGCGCTGTGCCGCCGTAAAAAGCGGCTCGGTCAAAAAAGCCACCCCTGTACAGTCCCAGCAGGGCAATCTCCTGGATTATCTCTTTCAGGGCATTGCGGTAATCATCAGATGTCCGGCACGCGTACTTCTGCAGCATATCATGGACGGCATTATGCATTCGTCAGCTCCTTTTTCAGCCAGTCGGCAAACACAAGCGTAATCCGCTTTCCATAACAGGGCGCCAGCTCCACCACGACATTCGGGTCAAGAGCATGCAGGCCGTCCATATCGATCCGCAAATCTTCCTCAAGCAGCTGCAGCATGCGGCGTCCGCTCTGTATGGAACGGTGCATATAAAGCGTGTCGAGAACCGCCTTTTCCGGGGATGCGATCAAAAATGAGCCACCCTCTTCTTCACTTCTCCGGATCGCCTTATAATAAACTGATTCAGGTACCGGCTGATAGGTAAACATACCTGCCGGGGTTCGGAATACTTTCCGTTTGTTCTTCCTGAATACTGCTGAAGTGGGATTCTCCACCCGCTCGGGTATGAGGCCGTACACAGAGAGGGCATATTCGAACGAGAGGTAGGACGGCCCGTAGATTTTATTGGCAAGCGTTTTCACTGAATACCCGGATATGCCTCCGCGCAGGTAGAGCCCGCGGCGGACCTGGACGATCTCCCCGGACTGTATCATGGTTGTGAGCTTCGATCTGGGTGAGGCATAGGTCTTGAGCTCTTCTTTTAATGACAATGTGTCTATGTATTCAACCATGGTGTACCCATACTTTCCTCCAATATGTATGAATATATCGTACTTATCGGAGAAAAGCAAGGATTATTTGCATTATTTTGCGGGAGTGCGCATTAACGTCAACGAAAATGTGTTTTCATTCCGCCGGCTGCAGTGGAAATTCATATCTCAGCGCCGGGACTGATCACGCTGTCACAAGATAATAGAAACAGGCATGATGCGTCAAGTGGTTCCTGTTTACATTTTTGGGTGAGGATGGAGTGGTGTGTATGAAAAACCCGATAACGGAAGAGAAGGGTCAACAGGGGAAAGAGGCATCAAGCCACCCCCGACCTCGTGCGCCCTGTTTGTCGCTCTCATCGCTCTTTCGTTCTCTCTCCGTCAGCGATGAAACAGCTTCCGGAGTTTGATTGTGTGACCATTGACTCAGGATTTACGCTCGTTTTATGATCTTTCCTTTAGAGAAATTTTCTGTATCTTTTCGCTCTGTTTTTTTTCTCCACCAGCGAAAAAACTGCTTCCGGAGCTCGACTGTATCAGCATTGACTCAGGCATCTTCGCTCGTTTTACGTATCTTCCTCTATAATTATTCTTTCGTCCTTTCCGTTATTTTCGTTTTTTTCGTTGGCCCTCTTCGGGCCGCGGGGCGGGGCTGTCCGTCCGCTCCGCCGCCGGCGCGCGTGTGTTATTCGGAAAAGAGGAGCGTTTTGAATTTTCCTTCCAGGATCACGAGCTCTTCTTCGAGAATTTCAGAAATTTTCGGGGGAAGGTATTCTATTTTTCTTCCTTTGATGAATTCATACCGGTCAAAAGAGTGAGTAAATATAACGTTTTCACTTTCAGCATCTGAAATTTCAATATATAATCCGAGGCGGGCGGCCCATTTTTTTTCAATACGGCACATCTCGATGGCGTCAATTTTCACTTTCATGATAATATCCGGGACCATTAACGAATAATCCGAGACAACCCCCCTGAAGAGGGAATTGTTCCGATAATAGTGAATTATAGCATCCTTGACCAGCTCACCCGGTGTCTTGGCCCAGCATTTGAATGTTTCATGCTGTATCTTATAGGGTGTCGAGCGAATCACGATTCCGGAATTCCAGTAGATCTGAACCGATTCGACATCTTCCACTTTAAGCACGGCATCTGATTGAAAAGAACGGTTATTAACAGCCGAATCAACATGCAAATCATAATAGTAGGGCCCGACGCAGCCGGTGAGCCAGACAGTACCGATGATAATCAATACAACGTTACTCTTCACTGTAGCCTCCTGTGACTTGTTCCACTTTTTTCATCCCCGGAGTCATGATGTATCTTCCGGTGGCGGCACTTTCTCCGCGATTACCGTTTCAGGGGGATAACCGCGCAATTGCGGTGCCGGGGTATTCTCTCCTTGCGTGTTTCCGTAATCACCCTACCGGCCTTCAGCCCGGCGCTCTCTTCCCCTGATCATTTGTTTCGCAGGGCAGGGGCAGGGTGAAAAAAGGCCCGTTACTATCGACTCCTTCCCGGCTAATCCATCACGTGGCGCCGGCCATCCTGATCAGGGGCCATTGCTTTCATGTCCTCGACGATTTGCCGCAACACCGCATCATACCGCGCCTTTTCAGGATTTTCCCGCACCGATTCAGAGGGGGTAAATATACCGGGATCCACTCCCTGTTCTACAAAATAGGTATACAGGTTCGATTCGGAATTCCCCTTGAGAAATGACAATGTCGAATTACCGAAAGTATCGATACTTTCAAGTTCGGCGCCATACTCGTGCAGCAGCGTGACACAGCCCAAACGGCCATGATAAACGGCAAACAGCATTGCATCGGCACCAATACGAGTGCGCAATTGAGGATCGGCGGCATTCTCAAGCAGCTCCTTTACAATTCTTTTCTTGCCCTGGGCGCAGGCAAACATCAACGCCGACATGCCGTCCTGATCCGTACTGTTAATCGCCGCACCGTGCTTGATCAACTCTTGTGCAATGCCGGTGTATCCCAGTTGGCTGGCAATCATCAAAGGTGTAATACCGATATAGCGCTGCGTCAGATAGGAGTGAGGAATTTTCAGCGTATATTTTCTCTGTTCATCATCTCTAGTTACGGTGATTTTATACAGACATTTTGTGTTATCAAAATCACAGATCACATCAAAATCAGTGAGCATCGAAAATAAAAATGGTGACATAAGTGCCGCTTTGTTTAGTAATTCATGGCTGCTCTTCACCGAATGGTAATTAACTCTGCACCCTGATTCCAGAAGAAAACGGACCATCTTTTTATTATCCTGAGAGCAAGCGAACATCAGGGCTGACCACCCATTGTTATCCACGGCGTTGATATCACCGCCTTTGGCGATCAAGTGACGCAGCATCCCGGTGTGCTCGTTCCGGGCGGCCCACAGGACTGCTGTATTCCCATCCCTGTCCGTTGCACCTATATCGGCCCCTTTAGCCAACGCAAAGTCAACAAGCGTGCTGTTACCTTCACCGGCAGCAACATGCAGTGGTGTTTTCCCTTCCCTGTCACGCACATCCAGACGCGCCCCTTTTCCCGCGAGGTATGACGCACCTGCAGTGTCATCCTTCATGCTAAAAAGATGCATCAGCACTGTTTTACCGTCTGTATCCCGGCAATTCACATCGAATCCCCGGGCGAATATTAAATCAGCGTCTGCAAATTGTCTATCCGAGACCAGCTTTACCAGCGTGTTCAGGAAAACATCACTTTCACGGCTTTCCCCCACACAGGCATCGATCATATAGGCGATGATGCTTTGCTGCTTATTCCGTATCGCTCTTGAAAGAGCGGTATGCCCTGAGAACCAGGCTCGGGGAGCAGGATCCGCACCTTTGTCAACTAACAGCCTCATCATTCCGAGCCGGCCGAGTTTGGCTGCAGCCATCAGGGGTGTTTCTCCGAGCCAGTCGGCTTTGTCGGGGTCGGCCCCGTTCTCAAGTAAAAACCTCACCGCGGGCATATTGTCATGTTTTATTGCCGAGAGCAATGCTGTTTCGCCCAGCCAGATCGTCCTGAAATCGAGATCGACCTCCGGTGAATATACCATCGTCAGCTCTTTCACCGAACCTTCGGCCGCTTCACCATACATTGCGTAGTGCGCTTCGTTTCCGCAGGAGTGTATCAGGCCGATAACAAGAATTATCATGAACAGACCGATAATCCTGCTAATCAGAAAGGAACCTGCATCTGTAAGCATTTTTTTAATGTTCATCTGATTCCCCCTTGCTTCCGTTCGCATGTCAAACCGGCGCTTGCCTGGCCGTGTATCAAAGATTGTCTTGAATAACCGGACCGGAATCCTTCATAATTAAAATTCCCGCCACGCCACACCTTCGAGATAGCGTTCACCTCCGTCATTTTCTTTCAGCAGCCCCACGATGAGAATTTGCTTATGAGAAAATAACTGCGCATCAAAAATGGAACTGACATATATACGGCTACCACCGCTTTCGAGAATCCAGTCTGTTTTACGGGCGGGCGGCGCGCCATCTCGTGATGTTGCCCGTCTCGGAGCTCCGACCACCTGTACCGACTGCCACAGCGGCAGCTGCCGCAGGAGCGAGTCAACCGAATAATAATTCCCCCTAATTTGCTGGAAGGGAAAAGTCACCGGAGTCTCATGATAGGACATATCATATTCATTCCCGTCTTCTCCCACTGCGACATAGTACATGCAGTATGCCTTGCCGGGATCAATGCTGAATCCAAGGTCATGGATATTCGTCTCTTTCGAATCGGTCATGGCGATCTGACAGTGCTGCAGCTGCCGGTCTTCCAGCCGGCTGCAGCTGTTTCCTTCTGCCTCGATCAGATATACGACATATCCGACCGGTCTGATTTTTCCATTATATTTTTCCGGCTCCCATACACCCGTATTCACCGTTGTCGATTCCGCTGTGCTGCCGATGGATACCTGAACCGTTTCATATATAACCGGCGGTTTGCGGGCACATCCAAGCACGAGGAACAGGAGCACCAGCCGGACAGGCCGGGAACGCATTAACATCAATATTCTTCTATACATAAGCCGTCCTTTCTCTTATTCGGGCGCCGGTACATCACTGTTTTATTGAATGATCTGAGAAAATCCCGGGCATAGGCGCGGCTCACTTCATCATCGGCATAGAGAGCAACGAGTTCAGCGAACGTCTGGGCCCGGTAAAAATTGGGACCGTCGCCGGCCGATTTTTTCATGACCGCGAACCGCTCGAGAAAGTCGAGACCGCGGAACGCCCGCGAGAGATTTTTCCGGGCTTCAGCGTCAACTTGTGAAGGATCGATCATGCTCAGAGATGCATTGCCGCAGGCGGGATAGTAGGTGGTGAAATAGGAGTCCACAATAAATTTTCCCAGTCTGCCGGGACCCGGCTTCGCCCGTTTGATATATTCAAATATCTGATCATAGGGAAGCCCGTACGCGGGTACTGTATTCTCTGACGCAATAATTCTTTTGACGAAATCATACTCCGTTAGCTCAAGCGCGACATCATAACTTCCCATGAGACAGGCATCGAAAATCAACAGGTCGATACGGGGCTCTTTCATGCCCCTGCGTTCCATCTGTCGTTCGATCTTTCCCAGCGTCCGTTTCAGTTCACTGATACTCATCATATTGTTACCGTCCTGGCAGAGCCCGAACTGCCTGCCGCCGCCGTGATCCCAGAGGATGAGGGCGACATGGTCGATCAGGGTCCAGTCCGGCACCAGGCCATTATATATGAGATGCATCATCTCATCCCCGTCGCTGAAGTTTGCCTCTCTGTTCCTGAATAACACCTGGCCATTCTTATCGAGGACGGTGGTATCTCTGCCGGCGTGACGGAAGTCGCCGGCGAACCGGTAGTACCTTGTATCTCCCCAGGCGGCCTGGTCGATATATACCTCGAGCCGCACGTTATTGCGGGCGCCCGCCTTTCTAATCTCCTCCAGATCACCATCGGCAAAATCAGAAAGATTATTATCAGCTGCAAAATAGATCATGATCAGCCAGTTTTTCGGCTCATACCCGATGCTGCTGAGGACCTGGTGAAGCCATGGGTTTGCGGGCTTCAGCCGGGTAACGAACCCCACTTCCGCGGGCGAACCGTCCCTGTTGCCGGCCGCATCGACCGCCCTCACTTTCAACGTGTAGCGATGTTCCCCCAACCCTTCCAGATCAGGCCGAAGATGCAGCGGCGATAAACATGGTTTCCAGTCTCCCGCTCCGATGGCATATTCAAATGTACAGTTATCTTCATCGGCGCTGAAATAGAAGTCACCACCGACCGTATGATAGACCGTGTCCGGGGCATCAACGATAAATGTGTCCGGTGCGGTTGTATCGGCCGGGGGTGTTTCATCACTTCCCACTGCGAGAAAAATGAAAATCCCCAGGCCGATCAGGGTAATAACGGATTTCCACACATATGTTTTAGTCATAGCTGACCTCTGGTTTTGATACTACGAGGAAACAGGACAATATAATCGCAATGACATAACTACAGGTATCGAACAAACAGAAGGTTCCGCCGATGATATGAAACAACTGCAGCAGTTCGCTTCCGATGCTCAGCACAAACGCAACACCCGCCCACAGAAGTAACTGCCTGCCTGAACGGGGTCGCCATACAGCGCCCAGAAACATCACCAGGCTGTAGATCCAGAGCGCATCGGGCAGGCTGTAAACAACCCATTCCGGGGGTGCGGGAAGCACTATTGTGCATGCGGCGGCGATTTTTCCACTCAGGGGCTGCAGACCGCAGCGGTTGAACCAGGTGAACATAACCAGTGTTTTCGGGCGGTAGGCGATATAGATCAGGCCGCCGAGGGAGAGAGGCAGAAAAATGTGAAAAATACAGGTGATGTATGTTTGTAACAGACAGGATCGTGATGCAAAGTTATTGTTCTTCATTGTGCCGGGTATCTTTCAGGTTAATTGTTATGACGGATGAACCTTCCAGATGGCGTACAATCGTATTACACATTTATTCCCGAATTTTTTTTCTCAATATTTGGATATCAAGAATAAGCTGGCAGTAACATCCGTCACCTGATCGCCGGAGAATGGACAGATCTCGATATCGGGTTCATTCGTCAGCGAATGTTCACCTGTTTAAAAAGATGATAGCGCTCGATCTTTTCCGCAAACTCAGATTTGGGCAGTTTTCTGGGATTTGGCTGATGATGAGTTGGTTCAGGATCATGGTATTTACAGAAATAAAACAGCCCTTCATCCTCACCTTTCAGACAGACCTCTTTCATCTCTGAAGGATGATAGTATTTATCCTTCACATCATAATCATTATTGAGATTACAGAGCGAACAGCGTACGAACATCTTGCCCGTCTTCGGCAGGCACCTGATTACAAGCCCGATATCTGCTGAAATACATTTTATTTCATCATTGCGAACCAAATCTTCATTTAAAAAATGAGCAACTTTATTACGATAGGAACCCATTTCCTCTCTGAATTCACTGATGATCAATAATTTTTGTTCTTTACTCGCTGAATTGCTCTTGATAACATTCTTCAGGACTGAATAGACACCTTTAAAAAAGAGATGATCCCCAAGTTTCACACGATCTTCTTCTACATGAGACATCTTCGGTATCTCATCATTGCGGTACCAGTATGAATATAAAAATTGGTCCGCCAATAATTTCAAGTCTTTGTTATCGCTTTCAGCCGCCAATTTCAAAACATTTCTCGTACTTTCACTGTTCTCTATTTCAAGATCCAAAGCATTTTTTAATTCACGGAACGGTGTACTATTGATATGCATAATACACAGATTCGGCATACCATGGATCTTCATCTTCTCCCATACATCGAGCTGGCCCGATGCCCCTTCCATGTATGCTGTATCACTTGTATAGCCGATTTTAAATGCTTTTTCTTTCTTACTCCCGTTAAGATAAAAATACAATATGACACCGATGCTGTAATCCTGTGCAGCCAGCTCTGAGTGATGCGTTTGGATCACATCAATATCCAGCAGTTTCTTTCCATCGTTATCGCAATAAAAACCCGTTGAACCCGGCGTTAAAACATGCAGCTTATAGAAAGGATCAGCATCGGAACTCTCGGCCTGGTTCAGCAGAAATGAATAACGGCTCTGCACACTCAGGTTAAAAAAAAGATCAATTTGTTTTCTGTCTTCTTTAGATGTGTCCAGGGCAAATCGGCTGTGAAGCAGTGAAAGAATAGTATCAAGATCATCCAGATGGTCCATATGGTCATGGGTAACGATAATCACGTCGATATCAGCGAGTGAAAAGCCTTCAGAATAAAAATTTTCCAGGAAATCAAAACCAGGGTCAATAACAATTCCTTTCCCATTAAAGATTATAAAATATCCGCCGCCCTGAATGTTGAATGTTGAGGGACGAGGTATTGCAGGAGTAAAGGAACTCCAGCGTTGCAGAAAGCAGATATATAATTCTTCCGGGACAAAACGATTCGCCAGATCAATTGTTTTGGGTCTCATTAAATACTTATAAATTTCTGCATTCTTCGTGGCAAAATTATGTGTATATGAAAAATATTTGAAAAGCAATTTCCGGACAATTCTGCGATAATCATCATTTTGTTCCAGATCGAGCTGCTGAAGCGAGTTGACCACACACATGGCGAATTGCCGGTTCAGTCGTTCGAAAATCTCGCCTGCATCGAATTCACAGGTTGAAACGGCAAATTCAGCAATCTTGTATTTGGTGTCGATGCTGCCGAATTCCGTAAACTGATAATTGATATACTGCGCAATGCAATTAAAAATCATTCGGTTGAAATGCGCGAGGGCGTTTTCCCGGTGCAGACATATCGACATACACAGCCATTCATAAGCAAGTCTGTTTCTAATTACCCTCTCTTTCATTCGACTTTCATGTACATCGGGAATATTCAGCAGATTGAGTACCAGCCCGATGCGGTTTGTCAGATCCGAGATAAGGATGCAGAGGTCATGATCCGGATCCTGGAAGGATTTTTTCCTTACATAGCTGCTGAATGTCTTTGTCAGGCGACTAAGAACAACATACAATTGCTCCTTATCGATAACCGGATCGAATTTTGTGTCTTCAAGAAAAGCGAGCATTTCATCCAGCGTATCGAGAGCAAAGGGCACAACCTTATTTACTCTGTTGTTATGGATGCTGATCGCAACACCAAGCGATTTAAGAAACCATTTCAGGGCTCTGCGAAATTCACCCATTTCCAGGAAGGTCTTTCCCTTATTGGTCAACGCCTTTACCGCAGCATATCCACCCAGGAGGAATTCCATCTGCTCATCAGGGTTGCTGTCATGTGTATTATCTATTGTAATGCCGAACCGCACCACAGCAGAGCAGTAATATTGAAAAGCGTTGGCATATGCATAGTCACGGCGATAGAGCTCGCCCTTATAGCATAATATTAACGGATAGATAAATTTGTTGCAAAGGTCGATTAACTCATTATTTTCTTCTTTGCCTTTCTTTTTGGTTTTTTTCTCGTATTTCGGTTTCAACATCCTGAGATGTTTCTCAGCATATGTATAATCATTAAATGCCTGTTCATACTTGTTGAGAAGCATAAACGTATACCCTCTGCGCAGAAGACTGAGCACCTGAAAAAGATAGGCGTACAGTGCGTATCTGCGGTTCTCGGTGTTGACAACAATATATTTTGAAAGCAGCCTGGTGAACGTAAAGATATACTGACATCTTTCCAGATCTTTTTGTTTTGCTGAATAATCAGTCAAGATTTCAGAAAGTTCGGCATTTTTATTATGCACGATTGCATGCAGGTTAATCTGGTATTTTGTCAGCAGGTAGATGACAAAAATTACGAGGTTGTCTTTCGTGTAAAAGGTGCGTCGCACGTCTTTATCAAGCACATTGCTGGATTTATAAAATTTTATTCTGTCATATTTGTTCAGGTACCGGTCGATCTTCGCGGTCAATATTTCTCTGGTTTTATCTTTTACCGCCTTTATTCTATCATTTTCAAATGAAACATATGGTTCAACACGCTCCCGGATTTCATCAAGCAGAACAGTACTGTTAAACCTTCCTTCACACTCTTCTGTTATCAGTTTCCCGAATGCCTCACGGTTGGGCACACTCTCATGCTCAAGCCTGGATTGAATTTTTTTCAATACTTCCACAAAAAGAAGATATACATCCCGTATAATCTGGTCTTCCAGTGCTTCAGGATCGCTTCCCACGTCCAGGTCCAGTTTCTGAATAAATTCTTCATTAATCGCTGAAATATTATTTGAAAAATCATACTGTATATCTTTACAGGAAAAACGCCGGTCCATAAATATATAGAAGCCGCTGAGTGCCTTTCTCAAAAATGAAAATTGAGGATCTTTGATCGCACTTATCAGCTTCTCGGCCGCCATGTTATTGTCGAGAGCATGGTACAGCTCTGCTCTAATGAGAGTTTCGATCCAGAAAGGTTTTTTTACCGGCATTAGCTATTCCTTCCTCTTGGTGTATATGTTCCGGTGAATATTGGCCATTCTATTGCTGGATATATCCCGGTCGTATCCAGCATAATAGGCGGTATGTTCCCCAACGATAATTCTGTACATTCTCATACTCAGACTTGCATATCCACACCCGGTCTAATAACCCACAAAGAACAAAAGAAGAGACTCTCGCTCTTCCGACCTGCTCTTCCCTACCAGCTGTACACCACCCCGAGCTTGAACATCATTCTGATGAGCACACTGGTGCCGCCCCTTGTCTCGTTCCATTCATAAACGAGTTCCGTACCGTTCCATCTGGCGAAGGAAAGATATTTCATACGGCTCACGACCACAGTATTCAAGTCGATACCCATTGTAAAAAGGAATGATGTTGCCAGCGGAAACCGCATGCCCGAGGTCAGGCCGCCCCCCAAGCAGAAGGCTGTCTGCGGCCCGAGCACCCCGTCTTCTTCAATATAGTCACTGCTGAAGATACGATCCTTGAACTGGTGTCGCATGCCGATCAGGGGTCCCAGCCCGATGAACGGGCCGCTCTTTTCATGATTGTCAAGGAGCAGCAATTTCACACTCAGGGTGAGGTCCCGTGAATGCGACTGATAGGGAAAACCGATAATTTCAGTCTGCAGGGACCAGCGGTTGTTTAAGGCATATTCATACGTCAGGGGCGGCAGGGCCGTCAGCCACTGCGGAAGGATGTGCAGCCCCGCGCTGTTTCGCCTGGTCAGCGGCGGTGCCGGCGGTGGTGCCATCGCGGCGATCTCACCTGCCGCGGGTGGAGGCAGCTGCTCCAGCCGGGCGCGCACGTCGTCGCTTTTCTCTCCTTTGGGCCATGTTCGCAGGAAGGCTTCGAAGGGGGCCCGCTGATCGAGCCTGCAGGCCTGGGAGTAGCGGGCTTCCATGGACCGGTCGAGGGTGAGGTGGTCGTACACCTGGGGCTGCCAGTGTTTTTTCAGCTCGAGTATGGTCAGGGTGCTGGTTTCGGGTTCCAGCGCGGTCACTTCTGCCTTCCCGTATACGGTGCCGTTGTGCTTCATCAAATAGATAGCGAAGCGCTCAACGCCCTTTGCGCTTCCAGCGTCGGCCCGCACCGCGGCTGAGTCGAGGGCGGCGATTTTCATAAAAGTGACGGGGTTGACTTGACTAAGTCCGATTCCGGCTGCGAGGAGCTGGAGGTTCAGTAGGAATAGTATTTTTTTCATGCGGACGTCCTGTTCGTTGCGTGATGTTGATCAGGCGACAGAGCCGCCGGTCGGTGTATGCGTTCCCGGTTGTTGGTTGAGTCAAATCCTACTCTTTATATTACATCTTTTTAAATAAGAATTCTGAATGATGAATTTTATATTTCACACCCGGGTACACTCTATTGAGAAAACAAAAACGTATTGGCAAGAATTTCCAGCAGTATGCATCCACCGTCATATCGCCTTCCATTAACCTGCCGAGCCTGTTAATAAAACTCGGCCACATAATTACCAGAAAAAACAGATAGCACACAATATACAGCAGAAAATTGTGGTAAATTTCACTATTTTCAATGATCCACTTTACACAAAGTGCTATATAAATTGAGTTTAGTACAACGAACACTGACGTCACGACCGGTGGAAAATGCCAGGAATTGCCAATATTCTTCTGCCGCAGCGCCCGATAAATACATTGAATTCCTTTCCAGAAAAAAACAATACAGTTCAACTGCCTATATTCCTTAAGCAGATCCTGGGCCTTAAGAAAGATAATCCCTACTTCTTTATCATGCCTGGAGTTATTAACCGCCAACCGGGCCGATTCAGCGATTAAACTCCCGTCATTCCTTCTCTGCATTTCTTCCCGCTGCAGCATATCCATCGAAATTTCCCAGGCCATTAGCTGATTGATAACTTTGAGGTTTTTGTTTTTAATCGTAAGAAACTCTTGATTAAGCAGCTTGCAATATCCGGCGTAACGGTTATGGGAATTGAATTTGTAATATAGCATTAATAATATTAATGTTAGGACAATTGACATTAACATTGAAAGGTACAGCCTGTGCGGGCTGTCTTTTCCTAAATTAGCATAGAGAAAAAACGCAGCGCTTGACCCCCCCAGTACAAATCCCAGGTAGGCGGTAATGCAGTTCTTCAAATTGGTCAGAACGCTCTGAATCAGCTCATATTCTTTAATATTCAGACTTTCCATAATACCTCCTGTAAGGTTAAGTTAAATTTTCAGGCGCGATTTACCCCGCTTCCCTGAACTTCTCATACTTCCGCTCCAGCAACCCCCGATCAGGCCAATCCCGCCGTTGCCTTGGCAATATCAATTTCGAACCGTGCACCTCCTGCAAACCATGCCGCAGCATCGGGCCGTCTTCTTCTTTACGGATGTCTTCCCGCACGGTGACCTGATAATCAGGGGTGACACCGAGAAAATTATTGTCAAAGGCGGCATGATGAATCTTGCAGAGAGCGATGCCGTTATTGATGATCGGTTCGCCTTCAGGATCGCTGTCGGCGAGAATGTGCGCGGCATCGATGAGGGGCAGATGACGTAGACGGCAAATCGCGCACTGTTCCCGGTAGGCGGTGAGCACGATATGGCGGAAACGATGCTGGTGCAGCCTGTGCCTGACTTCTGTTGTCGCATATCGCCGGCGAAGGGTCAGTGCCGGTTCGGCAATTTGTTGATTCCCGGCCGCGCCTATTTGATCATAGGCAAACGATTCAGCGGTATCTACCGCCACCGTGAATTCCAGGTTTTGCGGATCATCACCGATGATATACACCGGCCAGACTGCTTCGTAACGCCCGGGGGCGATGCCGTGGAAATAGATCAGGGGCATTTCGGTCTTCATTGCCTCACGCAGCCCGACATTATCAGGGTGATTTCTGTTAGTGCCGCGGTATTTGTAAAGAATATATCCATCATCACTTTTCGTATCTTCGTAAGGGCTGTTCGGGGTAGTGGTGATCGTGAGAGGAATCCGCTCTAATTGTCTTGGCCTGAAGATGCCCTGGGGTGAAACTAAGGGGATGCGTGTCCCATGAAACTCAAAACCTTGCTGCAGAAGCTGTCTGGACAGAATGGGGCCGTGCAGGCGCACCTGTTCGGTGAGCCAGGTAAAGGCGGTGAGGCGGAGGTTGTTTTCAGTTTGTTTAGACATGTAGAATAATTACGGCTTATTTTTCACCCTTCATCTTTTTATCTACATTCGCTCTTTTTGTAGTCTTGTTTGATTCATTTAGCTCATTTCTGATGACAGTGCTATTCGTTTTGATGGCTTCAAGAATATCCATGGCTACTAATTTCATAATTATATCAGTCTCTTCCCCAAATGATTGAGTAGTAAATGTGGTACTCGTGATGACTTTTGCTGTTTTTACTTCAACAAATCTGACAGTACCAAAGTGAACTCGCCTGTCATATGGAACCACAAATACTAAAATTAAATAATCTACGCCTAGCATCTTCCCTATCTCTGAAATTTTCATTTTATCTAAGATGAGAGAGAGCATTTTTTTATCAGAATCTTCCGCCACTAATCCACTTTTCAACATATCTTGTTCATCAAAAATGGTTTGCAAATTGCTTCTTTCAATCACGTTGAAACCTACATCCATTAATTCTGTCACTAAAGCCCGATATGCGAATGAGGAAGTCCAGTAATAATCAAAATTTTCCGGAATAACTGCAACTTTTGCATAGTACTTCTTGGGTGATGTTGTTGTTTTCAGATAATAGCCTGGATTTGAACATGAAAAACTTATCAAAACCATAGGCATATAAACCAATACTATCTTCTTCATTATATACTCCAACTAGGCTGATGGTTAGATGCCAAAATTTAAATCTCTATTTATTAAATGATAAATTCTTAAGAATATCGGCCAAATTTTATCCTTTTTTAAAATATGAAAAATCACAACCGACACACTCAGACTAAAATTTCTGAGTTATATAATCATGCGCCTGACTTGCCGTCAGTTCGGTGGTTGACGGTCCGCTTCGTACATAAAATTTCTCTACATTCTCATGCTTCACCCAAACAGGTGCATTTGACTTGGCGCACTCTACCACAAGCACCCGACAAGAGTCATAATCTTCAAACCGAGGATGAATATACGCCATCGCAACGGGGCCCATGCGAGATTGTACCAAATTAACCAGGTGTAACGCCATCTTGTCTTCATTCGGGAAACCATCTACCTCGAGTCCAAGCGGTCGACCATCATCGGTCAATCCAACAACAAGTTTACCACCATCTCTGTTTAAAAATCCGGCAATGGTGCGAATAATCGCGTGTTCCATTCGCGGGTCTTTTTTCCCAGTGTGTAAATTGACCCGTAGTGTTGATTTAAATTCGATAAAACTTGATTCACCTATCTGTATTAAATCCTCAACAGCCCCTGATTCAACGTGCGCAGATGAAGAGGAGCCTTCTACAAGCGTTTTATACCCTTCATGAATAACTTCAGCAATCAGTTCACGTCTTTTTTCTAAAAATTCTGAATATTCAAGTTTTTCCCATTTTTCAGGAAGAGCGTGTGCCTTGTACATCTTTTCCAGTTCACTCTTTGAAAACCTCTTCTTTATTGTTGACATATATTCTTTTGGTGATTTATCGCCAATATCAACATTATCGCCCCATTCAACGAGGGCAAAATTTGCAATTTGATTTGTATCTCTCAATTCACTGATACCAAGTTTACGTAAATACGCCTTTGGAAATAAATGATGTCTTTCAAGCGACCCGCGATAGGCTTTTGTTGTCGGGTCCGCGAGATCGGAAATTTTCAATTTTGAAAAAAGCACATTTGCATCGAGTAAAATTTGAGCAGCATGAAATGCAAAAAGTGAAGGGCTTCGTGATGAAGATGTAGCCAAATCATTGGGAAGAGTTATTGTCCAGAAATCATCGGTCATCGCTAAATCACAGGCCTTCTCAAGAATTGCGATAAATTGTTCACCATCCTTTACTTGCCTGAATTTTGCCAGATCGAACTCCATATCTGATTCAGGGGATCCGGTAAAACGGCCGGTAAGACTTGACATGAAAAACCAACGTGCTATTACCTGTCGCAATCTAAATTCATCGATATGATATTCAGTCTTGCCAATAAGATAAAGAATATATGAAAATAACAGGTTATTCTGGGAACTAAACATTCTCATCGAACGGAAACCTGCCAAACGGATGCAATTCATAAAATCATGCCAATACTGTATATTGAGAGCTCGTTTTTGGGCTTTCTTAAGAACATTAAACTGCTGGATACGTCTTTCATCGCTGAATTTTTCGGTTTCAAGATCTTTGCCGCGTAAAATCGAATACACATATTTTAACCTGGCTCGTTTAAAGCCCAGCCCAACACTGACTCGTAGCAACTGATCCGGATCCGGGTGGATGAAGTGATTATATGGGGAAGGACCGTCTTTACTTGGTTTTCTTGCTTCAGCACAGAACCTCTCTAATTCGGTTCTGCCCTCATCCCAGAAAACTGACATGAGTGTTAAGATAAAATCAGCTTGATTAAGGGGTGTTCCCTTACTGTTGATTCTCACGAAAACATCTGCTACATCTTCTTCTGTAATCCCGGCAGAAAGTTCAAGTGCAGTAAAAGGAAATGTCATTAGCTGCTGCAGCTTTGAAATTGACTTCCTAATTTTCTTTTTTTCCTCAGTAGTTACTTCGCGGTTTGATTTTAACCCTTCCAGGTAATCATCCACAACTTCAAATAGATCAGTATCCTTGGCCCAAAGTAATGATATATCAGGCAGGTATGCCTTGTCCCGCCGAATGGCAGCATCGGCAACCTCAAATTTTTCTTCTAGAGGGTTAAAAGCAATATAAATATGCTCAGAATCATAATTTTCCCGGACTACCGGCACCCCTTTGATTACAGCATACAGGGATGTCATGCGCTGCTGTCCGTCTACAATGAGAAGCCGGGGAGGTTTTTGTTTTGTATCAGTACCAATAACTTTGGAATCATCCGTCAAGCCATTTTGCCAAAATAACAGATACCCTACAGGATACCCCTGGTACATCGAATCAAATAAATCACGCACTTTTGCGTTTTTCCAGACAAATGGTCTTTGGATGTCAGGTAAGCCTATTTCGCCGAGTTCAATGAATTTTACTAAAGATGCCAGATCGTATCGTACTTCCTTAAATACTGTTTCGCTCATTATCATACCTCATTCGTAGGAAAGTGAAAACCTAATGTCTGTATTGCAAGATAACTAATATTTTCGCCATGTTTTTTATTATTAACCAAAACCAGCAACCACAGAATCAACAATTTTCAACCCAGTCATTCTTCTAATCGCAAACGTACGATTTTCATCACGCAGATAACAAAAACCTTTTACGCATAAGGATCTACCAATTTTCTCAAAAGCATAAGGTGCTATCGTCCTAAGGCTTTTTTCGCCTTCATATTTTTGATAATGAAAATAGACTAATAATTCTTCTGTTATTGCTTTGTTAAGAATTTTTAAATTTTGGCTAAAATAGGTTTCTTTTGATTCTCTTTCAGAAAATTTTCTTACACCATGGGCACGTTGATGACATGCTTCACAAAGGATTACTAGATTATCAATTGTATTATGCCCGCCCCGGCCTAAGGGGATTTTATGATGAACATGGAGTGTACTCTGATAGTTATCAGCACTACAGCGCTGACATGTATTATTATCCCGTTCTAAAATTAATGTCCTTCTAATCTCCCAATCCGGTGGTTGAGTTGGGTAATAATTATAAATATAAGTCAATTTCTTTTTCTGTTTTACTTCAAGTCTATCCCGTTTCCTTGTTACATCATTTAAATATAGCTGTAATCTTTTGATCTTTTTTTCATAGACTGGCCGTTTTGATTGATGACCTGAGAAAAATTGGGACATTTTTGCTCTGATAGTTTCTTCCGCACGTATTTTCTGCTGTAAATTATATATTTCACGTTTACATTCAGCAATCTTACTATCTGCCTTATCAAGACAATGTAATACTTTCTCATAACAATTACGGTGATACACTTTGCCATTTGTCAATACTTGAGCAGTATTACAAGTCAAACCACAAATGATACAGATTCGATCATTATTTTCTTGATTAGGCATTTATATGCATTTCTGAAAATTTAGGGATTTCACCGCAACCCATATTTCTCTTCAAGCTCAAAATATCTCTTCTTCGATTGATACAACTCATCAATCTGTACTGTATCTAAAACTTGTAAACTCGGCGAGAAATCATGGAAAAGACCCGAAGACACATCGATGACGTCTTTTTTCCGTTCTTTTGTTGTAACTATAAATGGTCTTGTGTTCCACAAATCATGGGCATGTTTCAATGGAATTAGCGAATTTTCAATGTCGTCGCGTAAATTGACTGCAAATCCAAATGTCGGAACACTCCGAATTGTCCTTTTCCAAATCACATCAAGTAATTGGTTATCGACATGATACCCTAATTCAACAACCATGCGTTGAATTTTACCAATTTCTGCAATCTGAGCGGAAATATTTTTATTGAATGAAACAGACTTCTCTGTAACCATTTGCAGTTGTTCCAATATAGCAAGGGCTTTTTTCTCATCCGCAACTGGGTTTAAGCCAGCTAATTTTGCTAAATTATATTCGCCGTTTGAAATTGCCTGTGCTTGCCATTGATTATGAGGAATAAGATGAATTAGATCAAATTCAAACCGAAAAGGCCAAATAATCCTGTTCTCTTCTAATTCCTCTTTCCAGTATGGTGCTGTCTGTTTGAATTTTGACCGTATTATTCCCGCGCCAATAAACCCTTTAATCGGGGCTTTACAATAGAAAAGAACCATATCACCGCTTTGCAGTCTTTTCCAATGGTTTTCAAGCTTCGGCACCAGCCCCCAAATTCCGTTTTCAAAGCCGCTTACCCAGTTCTCTTGATCGCCGACTGCAACCCATGTATTCATTTTAAACCCCTTATATGCTTTACTATTTACACACCCCACTCATTCTTCTTTTATCACCTAAGAGACTTCCAACCACCCTATCAGTTTAGCACTATACGCTTTATCATCCTTGGCTTGCCCACGATGCTTGACCTCGCGTTCGAGAAGGATTTCTGCAAATTGCAATAAGTTGTTGCCGCCAGTAACTTCCTTACTTTTTTCAAAATAAATATCGTCAACAATTCCCTCAAGAGCGGCTAATCTTTCACCATTGCCCTTCATACCGATTGTGATCACCGTACGTATTATGTGACCTTTATCATTGTGCGTCTCAATTTCCCAAATAGTAAGAAAACCTTTCGGTAGATCTTTCCCTGATACAGCACATGCAATCTCTTCTGCGGGGAGATTACGATACAGCCGAAGCCATTTTTCAATCAGTGGATGATCTAATCCCAATATTTCAATATTATCGTGTTCAAATGCTTGTTCCCGATCAGTAGAGAAATAAATCTTATTCGCCAATGTGTCAGTTAGAACATATCTTTCCCTGTCCTTTACAAAGTTGCCCTTGTCCATTTTTGCACATATTTCAGTAAAATTAATCAGCTGCTGCATACTTTTATCTACATTAGACAAAGGTTTATATTCATCTAAACTAAATTGATCCAATTCCTGAAACAACTCTGACACTGCGTCACGAGCTTCATTAGCATTGGCCATAGCCGCATCAAGTTCAAGCTGCGTCCGCTTTAACGATGGATCACTCAAGGCTTCCGCATAGAGCTTCTGATAATTTATTGTCTCCTGGAGCTGACCCAAAATTTGTGATCGAAGGTCTTCTGCTACATTTCCCTGTTCATCGACCTTCCCAAGCGCGAGTGCGATATCTTTCAGTTTCTTGTCAAGTAATAAGAAAATCTTGCCTTCAATTGTATCGCCGAGGACAAGATTGTAAACTTGTGCAGTATCTTTTTGACCATAACGATGAATTCGCCCGATGCGCTGCTCCATATCCATTGGATTCCATGGCAAATCAAAATTAAACAGAATTCTGGAATGTTGCAGATTAATACCCTCGCGCCCGGCAGCAGTACAAATCATTACTCTTGGCCCTGCGGGCTGTTTGAACCGTTTTTCTGCTGAAGTCTTACTACCGTGATCACCACCTTTCAGAACAACGACCCCTTGGCCGGGATAGGCATGCTCAATCTCTTTTCCAAGAAGCTCCACAGTACCTAGATACGTAGCAAAAATAACTACCCGTTCTTTCGGATTCTGTTCCCACAATATACCAAGGGCGTTGATAAGATTTCCTACTTTTGTCTCTTGCTCATCAGGGAACTGTTCCAGCAATTGCATAATACGTTGTCGTTCTTCAGGAAGCGCGTACTCAACTGCATTCATCGCTGCATCTTCAGCTGCCTGTGTTGTTAGCTCATCAGCAAAAGTCCCTGAGGCATATCGGAGCTCTTCTTCATTGATTTTCTTTAGCTGTTTTCTTTTTAATTCATTAAGGATTCGTTCTGCCTCCAGCATGCTCATTTGATCATTGCCAAGCTGAAATTCTTGACAGATATAACTTTTAGCCAAATTAAATGCTTCATCTCGTTTGTCAATATCCAAATTTTCATCATGCACCAAACCTTCATGGACAGTAAGTGCGATCAAACGGCGGCGAAGGGTTCGGTGAACAGCCGCAAAACTCGATGCGGCAATCTTCTGAAAAATGGTCATTACAAATCCCAGGGCGGCGCCTTTACTCCCTTGTTTTTTCGCCAATGCAAAGCCGTCACGCAGATACTCATTCAATTGTTGATAGAATTGCCTTTCGGAGTCTGACATAATAAAGGCTTCAGTATTCACCCATCGACGGGCAAAAAGTGTCGAACCATCAGATCGGCAGGCATCTGCTTTTGTTCGTCGAAAAACAATTGGATTTAACCGGTGGCGTTCTTCAACCATTTCCAATTCATTTTTAAATAGTGAAGGATCAAGCAACTGAATCAATTTCCAGAAACGGTAGTGATCACCCTGATGTGGGGTGGCCGAAAGAAGTATAAGATCTCGGGTGTGATCGCGTAGAGCCTCTGCAAGCTTATAGTTTTGTGTCCTTTTGGTCTTACCCCCCTGCCGATATGCCGAACAGTGATGGGCCTCATCAAATACTACAAGATCCCATTTAGGGGCCGCTAATATTTTTTTTAACCGCTCTGGTCTTTTTAGTGTGTCAATGCTGGCAATAAGTAAATCATGCTTCTTAAACGCATTCGTTTTGCGATCACTAACATCTCCTTCACTCCCGAAAACCTCAAAATTCAGGTTGAAGACTTCATTAAGCTCCCGATGCCAGTTATTTACTAGACCGGCAGGAACAACCATCAAGGCTCTGTTCAGCTCACCTCTGCTGGCCAATTCTCTTAAAACAAGAGCTGTTTCTATAGTTTTTCCCAAACCAACTTCATCGGCAATAAGAAATCTTCTAGGGCTGGCAATTGCAATCTTATGAGTGAGAACAACCTGATGAGGGAGCAAATCTATTCGAGCAGCAGTCATCGATGTCGCGTTATCCAAAAGTGGCAGCTCATGCGCTTTATAGCATAGCCATGCTTTTTTAAGACGCTCTTCTCCTGTACCAACGTTTAGAACTACCGTTTCGTTTCTGCTCAATGCAGGGAGCAACTCTGCTAATGGTATCTGCTTTTCACCAATTGAAAAGAATACGGTCGCAAACTCTTCAGAGACCGAAAGGACGGCCCCTTGTCCAAACTCACGGTGCTGTATTCTTGTACCTGGAAGAATAGTAATACTCATGGTCAACTGATCCTGGCTAGAAATAACCCAATCCATCGGCTTTCAGATTCAATTCTGCTTACACTGAGCTGTGCACCGTTCCATATACCTCGCCCCAGCTCAATTTCTTTACCACGGTCCTTACCGTCACATAACCATGTATATCTGCTGCTTTCAATTTGTTCCTTCCATCGCCCCTTTTGGCTCATCCAGAATACAAGCGCATATTGGCCTTCAGCCCAATTTTGAAAATCATAGATTCGTTCATACACTTCCGAAGTTACCCATTCCTCTGCACTTTGCGCATCCAGGGTGTCCAAAGCAGCATCCAAACCAGCTACTAAAAGCATCTCCTCATTGATAAAATGCATATTTTCTTCAGGCCAGTTACTTTTATAATAGGAAAAGAATTCTCGCAGTGAAACAGCTCGATTATTTCTAACTAATTTTGTAAGCATGGAATTATCCCAAATTACAGAAATCCCTTTACGCAGCCAGACATCATCAAGTAAAACAGGATTCATAGGTTACTCCTCCTCAAGATCAAACAACGAGCGTTGTCTCTGCATTACAGCCTGATTTTCTGCAGACCAACTGTTGAACAGCTGGCGAGCTGTGCAGCTGGCATTTCTGAATTCAATAGTCGGCCCATGCAAACCAAGCCAGTTGAACAATTCGCCCAGCGCCGGGTGTGGTTTGAAATCATTATCATTCATCTCTTTCTTGACATTGATACCACTACCAATATAGCATGCCCCAATAAGATAGATCGCTTGATCGAGGTCCCGACGCAAATTTTTTATCGACCTTTTCTCTTGAACGAACTCAAGAGGGTTAATCCAAATGAACGCTTTAGGTCGACTAATCTCCTTACACCAGTTGCGCACGATAAAGTCACTCGGACCGACACCGGAGCCGCGCAGGAATTTCTGCATCTGATCCCGTTCGATCTGTTCCTTGTCGGCAAAGATGCGCAGGAACTGACGGGTCAACGGTTCCGCCTTGTCCGGCGCTTTTACGGCATCACTTCCGGACTGGTCCTGAATGATCTCGTTGATACCGGCCAAAGCTTCTTTAACGGTAAATTCGCGACCTTCTTCCACGTAGACCTTGCCGTAGTGGCGGGAGAAGTATTCCAGCGCCTTACCGCGCTTGATAACCTCGATATCCGCTTCCGGCAGACCGGCTTGCTGGTGGTGCTCCAGCAGATTCTGCAGCTGGCGGACATCCCGCAGAATCTGGCGGCGCAGTTTCGGCCAGCTGATTTCCGAGGGTTCTTCGGTCCGCTTCCGGCAGACGTGGATGATGTCGTATTCAATGGTCTTTGACCCAAACTCACCCTTGCCCTTGGTCTCATCGGAACGGATGGGATAAGTTGCTTCAAGGAAATAACCGGAATTGAACAGACTCTCCAGAACATCCACCCACGGTTCATCTTCACTGTGGTGGAAGGTGAAGGATAGAATGCCGCCGGGCTTCAGGATGCGATGAGCTTCACGCCAGCAGTCGGTCAGAACCCGTTTGTAAAAGTCATCGGCATCTTCCGGATTTCGGGCCTTGTTGGCAACCGCTTCAAGGGTTTTTGGTGTGTATTCCCCGGTAAAATATTCTGGGTATTTATCCTTCAGCACCAAACGCAGCCAGACATAGAAAAAGTCGGCAAGCTCCGAGTAATGCAAAAGCCCTCCGAATGGAGGATCGGTTATAACAAGATCGTATGAGCCGGATTCAATATGAGTTAGTTCTGTTGAAGATCCACAGGTGACCGAGGTTCCCGGTATAACATTATCACCCGTTGATATTTTTGTACTTTTACCTGTGAGAACTGACTTGCCAGTGATTGGGTTTGTAAACGCAGGGTCTGTATCAAAATCACTGTTGGAGATCATCTCCCAGGTGGATACATTCCATTCTAAACCCTTAAGGGTGTTTGCAAAACATGATGATGCATTGCCTCTCCCTAAATCAGGGAAAACACAATTTTCCACAACATTATTCTTGGGGTGATAGTTATTGTTGCTCATGAATGGGGCCATGCAATCTCTCGATATATCCCAAAAACAGAACATATTTTGATTTCGCAAATATGACTGAAAGGCTCCAAAAGCGATTTCTTTCGTTGTAGCGGAAAACCCTACAGCAGTGTCGATTGCTTTAAGCAGCAAAGTATTAACGAGTAATTGACGAGGGTTGAATAATGTATGCCAATGGGTAAATCCGTGGCCGTTTCGAATATCTCCATTTGCCATGCCTGTCATGAAACCAAATGGAACTTCAGAATCTGGCCAATAACCTGATAGTTCCGAAGCTTTCCTCGATTCCCATTCCTGAAGAGCTGCATTGTATTGTGTTACATTTTCAGCCAATACTTTTTTGAAATATCGACCATTATAAGCGGCAGAGCTGTTGGACCTACGAGGTGAGTAACATTGCAACGTATACTCTGCAAATGGGCCATTGGTTTTTGTCGCCTTAACCGCATCTAAAACATCCTGCTCCCTTCCACAGGTTTCTTCCTGACAGGTGAAGGTAGATCTTTTAGGAATCGTCCCGTTTTTTGTAGACATCACTTCACCGGTATCCGGCAAGGTGATCTCCTCCGGCAGTTTTCCACGCACCTCAATCAGCTTGAGGGTGCTCTGGCGCACTTCATTCCAACGTTTGGTTTCTTCAACCGTACTGGTCACGGTTCCGCCCAGATCTCCTTGATCATCACTTCCGGGAGCGCCTTTCATCCAGTCGGGATGGATCAACAGCGAGAGTGACACCTTCTTGTTTTTGCCTTTTCCATTAATCGCAGCGCTGTACTGATTTTTACCGCAGTGAGGACAATCGAACGACCCGTTGGATTTAAGGGTTGCGAAAGGTTTTTCATCCTCTGTGATGATCAAAGGCTCATCAGGTGCCATGCGTACTTCACCCGCTTCAATATCAAAGAGCTCCTTGCAGGCTTCGCATTTCTGTTTGGGCCATGTTTTTACAGACAACTCCTTCACCGCAATGACCGGTGAACTGAAAAGCGGTGTCCGATGGTTACATCCGGGAGCGCTGCACGGCCCATGTTTCGCCCAGAAAGTGTAGATAATTTCCGGGCCTTCATAGCGGTATTTCTTGCGATCTTCAGGAGCCACGGCCAGTGGATCAAAATCTTCTGGCATGGGCTTTCCGGTATCCACACTGTACCAGATCCCTTTTTCACCGTTGGGGCCTTCGCAGGCATAAAAAGGCATAATCTGGGGCTTCACTTCAGATTCGATATAGGCAAAGAGGCGTTTGACCTCCTCGATATCCACATCGGCCAGCTCATTCTTTACCACCAGCCACGCCACCGGATTCAGGTCATTGCCATACATCTGCATGCCAAGGCGAGCACCTTCAACCAGTGTCGTTCCGCCGCCCATGAAGATGTCGGCCACCTTCAGGTCTTTGAATGAAGCATTCTTCTGGTGGTTGCAGTAGTAGTTTTCCCAAACCAGCTTTGCCGCTTCGGCCTGATCGTCCGGTGCTTTCGCAGCGGCAGCAATCAGCGTTGAACGGAACACAGATGAGCGACGACGAGCCCACCATTTTGACATTTGGTAGATCGGCTTTCCGGCGTTGCCTTCAATCTGTGCAATCTGGTTTATGGGGAGGATCGGGAAATCGACCTCGAGACAGGTCTTCGGTCTGTTGGGATCATTGAAGTCTACTGTTTCAAGATGGCGTTCTTCTCCGGCATCCACTGCCGCCGCCACCATTCTTTCTATTTCTTCTGCTTTTGTAAGTCTTGCGCCAGCCATTATTGTTATCTTTGCCTTTTTTTAATTTCTATAAACGGAACCGCCATCTCCAATAAAGAGAGCCCGCCATGTGTCAGCGTGGGATAGCCGCCCTGGCTTTTCCATTTGCGACGGCCAAGGGCGAGTGTGTGGCCTTCCATTTCAATCGTTAAGGGGGGCACCCAGTTGTGATTGGTTTCAGGTGAGTTAGTTGTCGAGCGGCCGCTCTTGAACAATTTCTTCATGTAGTCAATCTGTTCTTTGTCCACCAGATCTCTGAACAGCCCGGCATTTGCATATCCATGATCGCCGGTAATCACCAGCTTGCGGCCGGTGGCAAGACGATCTATAAAACGCCAGAAGTCTTCTCCCGTAAGGGTCTCGACGGCCGTTTTGGTCAATTTCTGTGCGCCGCTGCCATCATCTGCGAGGTCATGCATATTACTGTCCGGCCAGTGATGCCAGAAGATCACCTCGGTTTCCGGTTTCACCAAACTGCCGCAATCAGCAAAGGGCATATCAACAGACTCGGTGTAGGCACCGGGGAAAAATTCACTTTTTCCGCCGTTATCTGTCAAAGAGGAGCGTTGTCCAAATCCGAGCGCCTTGGCAAACGGTGTGGTATCGCCCGGAAATTCAGCAAGGGTGGCATAGCTTTTATTTACGGCGTAGCCGCGTGAATCGGCCTGCTCAAGAATCCAGCATGCTTCCCGAAGAGAAAGCGCATCCAGAATAAGTATGGCCTTACCCTTGGCTTCCTGTTTCCAGAAATTCTGAAGATGCTGTGAGGTGCGCAACGGTGAGTTATTAATTTTATACCAGAGATCCCACGCAGCGCCGCTCAGAAGCGTATCCAATGCTCCTGCCTTTTTATCCCTTTCGGTTGTAAGGGCATCTGCCTTGGCGGGATTAAGTTGATCAGCAAAAATCTTCCAGACCTCAGCAAGAATTTGTTCCCATCCGGCCTGCGGGCTTGAATTCATAATCGTGTTGAGAAACGGCTTTTCCATTAGTCCTCCTTCTCAAGATTAAGGCCGTAGGAAATACCGTCCGGCAGTTTTTTAATAAGATCCTGCAGCTGAGCACCGGTCATGCTTTCGATAGAGATTTTTACATTCGTCACCTTCGCACCGGGAGTAATACCCCAAGACTCAAGTTTTCCGAGAAGTGACAGAGATGAAGTTGTATCGGAGCTGAAAGATGTTTTTGATTTTGTACCTGGGCCTCCACCGAACAAGCCGCCCGGAGTTATTCCATCGGTTTCTCCTTTAATGGCTGTTGTTGAACTTGTGTCATTGCCAGAAGTGTTTGGCACAGGTTCTTCTATAGTTTTCCCACCTCCGGAACTTACCGTGCTGTCAGGCTCGTGAATCAAGGTTTCTTCGAGTGTTCTGCCGGTTCCAATTTTGCCTTTCATGCGGTTCCATGCAGCATCTTCGGTTTCGCCGGGGCGACTGCTCAGCAGTTCCCGTCCGCTAATATTGATCTCGATTTTGCCACGGGCACAAAGCCGGACGATGTGCTCCTTGGCTTCGTTTTCACCCAACCATGGAATACAGGGATTCCCTCCGCCCATGGGCTCTTTCAGCTGGTCTAATACGGTGGCAAAGGAATCATTCCGCTTTGCCGCTTCCAGTACGAGGTCTTTAAAATCTTCCGCGAGAAACAGGTCCGTCTTAATTTTTTCATGAATAGCCGGAACAATGCGATCGCCTTCAGCCTTGTGGCTATTGATCTCAAATTCACATTGGTCGGGATTGCCGAAATTCCATGTATCAAGAACCGCAAAGCGGTCAAAACGTACTTTTAATTGATCACGAAGCTCCTTTTGATATTTCACATGTAGAGCTGAAAAATGAGCATCTTCATTCTTCCATTGTTTTGCCAGATAGACAGCACGAGCGAGTATAAGTAATTCCTTGTCATAAAAAACAGACTCTAAACTTTCTTTCGCCAGGATGAACCGAATTGTATTTCGGTGTTTAGAGACCTTCTCTCTCAACCAAATCCCCAGTTCTTTGGCCTTCACACTTCCCTTTGGTATTACAATGTACGGAATTCGGTTGTCCCAATTTTCAGGATGGTCTTTTTCATTAACATCACACCAAGGATCGCTCTGCCAATTTTTCTTTAGCACGATCACTCGACCAATGGTGCTGCTGGTTTCACTACCACCAAGAACGTATCGAATTTCCTGGGCTAAATGTTCAACATCCTGCCCTTCATTGAACAGCTTGTCATTTTTGGCATGTGCCATCAGTTTCGCCTGAGGATTCTCTTCATTCAGAAAAACCAGACGATCACCTTTCTGATGAATGTTGAAGCTGTTCTCTTTGATCGATTCCAACTCAACAGCAAAAAGATTGTCATCAATGGGCTTATTTTTTGTGATATCCAACTGAATTTCTGCCGGTCTTGCTCCCGCCATCTTTTCCAGAGATAATGATCGTAACCATAAAGAACTAAGAATTGCTATAAGGTTTGGTACGTTTTGCGTAGTACCTTCGACTGCTTCCTCTACTGCCTCATAATTTCTCAAAGCTTTCTGACGAAGATCACGATGAAGCTGATTCGCAACAGAATCAAGAAGTGAAGCAACACTACTTTTTTCTTCAGCGATTGAGAAATCAGCTGCAGTTAAAACCGGGCTGGTGTCACCAGCATCCTTAAACACATCTACCAGGATTCTAATCAGATCTCTTGTCTCCTGCGTTTGAGTTGCAATCAACACTTGATCCTCAAGAAGTTTCATCAATAAGGGTGAAAAAGGCCAGCTCTGCACATATTCTTCTTTTTGACGCTCTTGTTCTGAACCCGGAACGTGGTGGAGTCGGTAAAATTCGTTGAGATGAGTCGAAATTAGTTTTTCAATATCGGCTCCCGGTATCTGAATTCTATTTTCAAAAATACGATAAAGAAGGAGTTTTTGCCGGTCACGTTTTGCTTGCGGTCCTTTGAAATCAATACGCACAGGGTTGATGCGATACACCTGTTGTGCTGCATCAGAGTCACCATCACGCACAGAAAGAACTAAAGTTAATAGTGTCGGATTTTCTTCTGCAATCTCTGAAAGGATTTGGATAAAATTAAAGGCCCAGTTTCTTCGAGGATGCTGTTTTGTATTTGTTAAGCCTTCATACCAAGTTTGAAATTCGTCAAGAATAAGAACAGCAGGTTTTTTCTGAAACATTTCCAAGAAAAGCGCTGTTCCAGGCACTTCTGACTTGCTTTTTCCCTGCCCTTCCCATTTGCCTCTAATATATTTTCCTTCAGGATGTTTATCAAATAAAAGATCCCAAAGAAATGTATAGTTGTGCTGATGCAGGCTTTCGGTGATTACTTCCACGTCTCGCTTAAGAACAAGATTTGTGAGACCATCACGATTAAGATGTCCCGCCCATGATTTCAACCATTTTTCTGTAGCAACAGGATCTTTATACATATGAGCCAACGCAGCCATCAAATGTGATTTACCTTGGCCTCTAGAGCCAATGATTACAACTGGTCGAGCTTTTCCTGGTTGCAACGCTTCAATCAGTTTTAGCAGGTCGACAGAGGGATATGTAATATTCAAAAACTCTTCAGCACTTTTATCCAACGCACCGGTACCCTGACGGTTGGTAAAATCAACCATTGTGCCTTTTAATTTCTTGCCTCGAAATTCTTCTCGTAATTTTAAATCAAGCATTTTTATTACCCCTTCTTTCTTCGGCCGCTATATTCCATTAATAAAGTTACTCAACTTTTTTAATTATTCACGACTATTTATGCAATTGACAAACACATATTATACATACAATTACAAATAGTGTCATTGCTATTCGGCAAATGATAGAATTTATAGTTAGCTAAAAGCTATTTTGATCAAATCTATATGACTACGGTAACTGCTTTACCGAACAATTTTATGAGTTCATGACTATATTTTTTTCCAACCACTCCACACAAATCCCCACAATCTCCCCCAACCCCCTGACCACCTTATCCGAACAAGCCTTTACTTGCCCACCGAAGACCATAACAGCTCAAGCGTAATAATTCTGAAGGAATGCCTATCTATTTTTCGACTCCCCCATCCCCTCCACCCCCACAGCCCCCACCCTGAACCTCCCACCATCACGCCCAACCACCTCAACAACATACCTAAACCACTGTTCAGCCGCAACATCCGCATCCACGTACTCGTAGACCGTCCTCCCGGAACCACGCCCCGATGCCGCAATCAATCCGTCATTCAGCCTCGTCCCGTCACTATCCCGAGACGCCGACCTGTAGACAGCATACCCCGAGACAGCGCCTTCACGCTCCGCGGTCCAGCGAATAATCACCTTACCATCAACGAACTCAGCCGACACAGAAGAAATCTGCACCGGAAGAGAAAAATCCCCGGTCAGCGAATCGACTACCGTATAGTTCTGCCCGAATGTGCCGTCACCGCTCGCGTACCCCGCAGCGAACACCTCACATTCACCATCGGCATCGCAGTCCCAGACCCGGTACCGTATCGCATTCCCCACCGTCGCGCCCGGAAGGGTTTGCCCGCTTGGCAGCACGACCCTGAGTATACTCGAGATGGTCAACGGCACGAATGCTCCGGAATCGCTGCGCGCGACACGAACAGCCCCGGCACACAGCCCGCCGTCATACACCGCCACCTCATCGCCCTCGCCAACATCGTACCCGGCGATAGCGAACGCGTCGATGACAATCGCGCGCTGAATGCCCGTTTTCTCCACCGGCTGAAAATGCTGCAGCTCACCCTGGGCATTCACCATCACCGCCGAAAATGAAAGCATCAAAGAAACAACACCGCTCTTTGCCATAATTCCATCCTCCCGGGATCACTAATCTCCTGATTGGCTTCTTTTCCCCCCTTCCCCCCAAAAGCGGATGAATTAAAAGATCAATCTCAACGAAGCTTGTGTAAAACGATCGCAGGGTCTTGAGACACAGTAAAAACACTAAAACTCCGGCAGCATCAGTACTGCTGACGGAGAAACGCAAAGGACGCAAAGGACCGCAAAGCACGCAAGGGTGAATCAGGGTTCCCTGCCCTGCCCCGCCAAAAAGCGGAAACGCAGAGAGCGCAGAGCCAACGCAAAGCACGCAGAGGAAAATCATGATGCCCCGCCCGGACCGCCAATCTCCTGATTGACACTTCATCTTCATTAATGCCGATTATCCCCTGCCTTCAGCTCTTTCAGCACCTCCAAAGACCCGGCCTCCATGCGGGAGAACGCAAACCACTTCTTCCCTATATCCTTGAGCGAGGCGCCGAAATGGTACACCGTATTATCATCAATAATCATAAACCGGTCATGAGACCGCGAGAATTCTTTTATATCAACAGGCGGATACTGGGCATTACATTTCCGCACATCCAGCGCAAGTTGTTTGGATATCTTCCTGGTGAGAATTGTCAGCTTCACTCCCTTCCTTCTTTTGGCAAACAGCGTCAACACAGAATCGTCCACATAATTATCGATCAAAACAATAGATCTATTCGCGGACCTGATCAGATCAGCCATAAATGTATACGCGTCGAACACCTGGCCGTCAAAGAACACCCCCTGTTTGGGCGGGATCTGCCTTGTCTCCATGGCGTCCAGTATTCGGGCGATTCGCTCATCGGTCTTTAGCTGCTTTACTTCCAAAGCATCAAGCCGTTCAAACATACGGGCGTTTGTCACGAGAAAACGACGCATAGTCACAAACGCCTGCATGATCTCAACGCTCACCCTGACCGCAGTTTCACTCTTGAGAACTGCTGAGAGCATGGCAACACCCTGCTCGGTGAATGCGTATGGCAAATATCTCCGACCGCCTCTTCCTTTTGAGGTAACAAATTGTGACCTCAAAACATGATCATACTCATCTTTGGTCAACTGAAATC
>JAFGRY010000014.1 GCA_016934955.1 bacterium
TCCAGGATCTCCCGTCGGACTGGAAAGCCTAAAAACGGGTTATTGGACAGTCACTCTTGGCGCGCGCCCGTGAGCATGCACGTTATACAGGTAAAATGAAAACTTAATATCATTAACAGGAAAATTTGAATTATGAAGTCTCTGAAGATGTTTCTTCTAAGTATTGCTCTATTGTTCATGCACAATCTGGCGGCCGCAGAAAACTATAATATTACTGGAAGTGTTGCAATCCCATCAGGTGCAATTGCTGATAGTCTTAAAGCTAGATTATTAGACATATCTGGAAATGTGGTTGCTGCTGTTCCTGTTGTTAATAATCAATTTGATTTTTCTGCTACAGCTGTTGCTGATGACATATTAGTTCCTCTTGATTATAAATTAAGTCATAATTTTCCTAATCCTTTTAATCCATCAACAAGACTTTTATTTGAGATGAAAAAGCAAGGCGATGTTAAAGTTGAGATTTTCGATGTCCTTGGAAGGTTAGTTGACCATTCTGAAGGAAAATTCGGTGCAGGGAATTATACAATTAACTGGAGTCCAAATAATTGCGCTGCTGGAAATTATATTGCCAGGGTTAGTTTAGGCAATTTGGTTTTTGCAGAAAAAATGCAATTATCTGATGGAAGCGGTTATGGAACCGGAATTTCAATTGATGGCGGGGGCCATGATATTTCTGGATCAATCAGACCTATTGGTTTGAAAAAAGCAATGAATGAGGAATTAAGGTTACAATTAGTTAGCACAGACGGCAAATATTACAATAGAACTGAGAAAGAGAGTTTCAATTATAATGGTTCTTCAATTGATCTTGGAACATTGAAAACATTTGAAGTCTACACAATTCCTGGAACAACTGTTGACTTTTTAGAGTATTGTAAGGCTGCGAGGCCTTATGCAGCAATCCATGTAGGTGAATATCCATTTAAGGTATTTTTAGATTCAACAAATGCTCCATCTGCGGAACATGTTGAAGAATTAAAACGTAGAATAGACAGAACAAATCAGATGGTTGCTCAATATAATCCACAAATACCAGAGATGTACACTTATGATGGTGTAACAGAAGATCCTGAAGTTGGAATGGCTGTTGTTAATAAAATAGGAGGAGCTGTTGATGATTCTTATGTAGATGCTACTTTTGATGATGGAAGAACAAAACACGGTACTACTAAAATTGATAAAAATGGGGGTGTTGATGCTTATGGTCAGGCATATGACCATGGTAAACAGCATGCTGCGTATGCTGCAAGACATCCTGACGCTGTTTTTCCAGAATTAACCATGCTTAGTGTTATGGGTGATGCACCAGAATTTACAGATCTTGATGCAAGATTTGATGCTGTAAACTCTTTCTTAGATCATATGACTTATTGGGATATATTTGAAAAACCAAGTGAGTAGTTCTATTTTTGTAAGCTGCTGTATAACAAAATAATGAACACGGATTGAAAAACGCTACCTCTTTTTAATGATTTTGGTTTTGTGGAATCACATTTTCAATGAGAATATCTTGAGGTTTTTCAACCGGTTATTATTGCCGTTAGCCCTCTAATTTGTATCTCAATTGTTTATTCCAAATTTGTATTGTGTTTACCCATTCAGTAAACCCCCGGGGCCGGGTGGTGGGGACATCAAAATCACTTTTCGTTTCTTCCGTGTCTTTAGGTGGCGTTTCCCGGGGCCGGGCGGCGGGGCTTTCACTCTTCACGACAAAATCATCACCCCTTCAATCTCATGGAAATGCCTGTCGAATGTGTACAGCGCAAGACCGTTCTGCATCGCTGCCGCCGCGATCCAGATATCGTTCGTGGGGAGCGGCCTGCCCTTCTTCCGGAGATTACTGAAAATCAAGGAATAATATTCCGCGGTTTCCAGTGTATGCGTCAGCATGTGCACCCTGTCGTTATTGAGAAAGACCTCCAGTTCACGGATGTTTTTCTGTTCCGCATCCCCGAGCCTGAACCCGCTGAAAAGTTCAGCCAGCACGCAGACATCGACACCGATATAGTCAGCATGCCTGAAGACATCGCACACGTCCTTGTTCCCCCGCTTGAATGCGGCATAGACATTTGTGTCAATCAATATCTTGCGCATTCCACATCTCCTCATCAATTCGGCTGAACTGTTGGGTATTGCGCATGAAAGCGTCAGCCTGCTCCTTTGACCAGGTGCCGGCGAGGGCGTCTAGATCATCATGGGTCGGAAAGGTAACTTTCCCCGACACGCCCGCCCCCTGTTCAAGAAGCCTGAGAATCGTTTTGTTCATACTCTCCTTTTCTCTTTCGGCAATTGATTTCAGCGCCTCGGCAAGCGCATCATCGATCCCGCGAACCGTGATTGTCTTCATATCGGACCCCTGTCGCAGTCATTCCATGATATCAACATGAAGTCAATATATGAAAGCAGACAATCCGGCGCAAGAGAAATGTGCAATGCCCTGCAGGACTGCATAAAGAATCAGAATAGTATAAAATCAAAACAGATAAATAACAACTCAAGATTATTTACATATCCGGACCGACCAGGATGTATTCCACAATGTCTCCCGATCATTTTTTGCAGCCACACCCGGGACCGGGCAGCGGGGAATTCATAATTCATAATCCATACTTCATAATCTATAATCAAACGCCCCTTTTCCCTTGACTTTTACCGTATGATTTCAGACCATATACCTTATTCAGGATAGTATCTATTCATTCAAACCTGCAAGGGAGTTCTGTTATGGCAGAAGAGAAAAAATTCGTCCCTGTCGTGCCTTCTTCCGACACATCCATGAAGGAGTTCACGATCAGAGCGCTGCTGATCGGTCTGGTCATGTCCGTCATTCTCGGCGCGGCCAACGCCTATCTCGGACTCGGGGCGGGCATGACCATCGCCGCCGTGTATCCGGCAGCCGTGGTCGGCATGGCCCTGCTGCGCATCGTCAAGGGCAGCATCCTCGAAGAAAACCTGGCCCGTACCGTGGGCGCCATCGGTGAGTCCGTGGCGGCCGGGGCCATCTTCACCATTCCGGCTTTCTTCATCGCCGGATTCTGGGATCCATTCTTCACTCCCGGCAACTACATAACCTCGACTATCATCATGATCGTCGGCGGCATACTCGGCATCATGTTCGTGGCGATGCTGCGCCGCGTCATGGTGCGCGATCCCGACCTGGGCTTCCCCGAAAGCGTGGCGGCGGCCGAAATCCACAAGGCCGGCCGTTCCACCAGCGGCGGTTCGAAATGGCTCTTCAGCGCCATGGGCGTCGGCGCCGCCGTCCAGCTGCTGGCTGAACTGAGGCTCTTTGCCGTTTCCTGGGAAAAATTCATCGTCTGGGGCAAGCAGACCATCACCGGTTCCCGTTTCAGCGGTCAGGGTGGTCTCTTCCTTGGATCCTTCGGGGTCAAGCCCGCCTATTTCGGCGTCGGGTACATCATCGGCCCGAAACTCGGCTCCCTGACCTTTTCCGGAGGCCTGATATCCTGGGGTCTGCTCACCCCCATCATTCTCTATTTCATGGGCCCCAATGTCATCGTGCCTGAAACCGGACTCAGCCCCGCCACCGCAGCGGAGTGGCTGGCCGTGGCCAAGGATGTCTTTCAGAGCATCGTCAAACCCATCGCCATCGGCGGCATGCTGGTCGGCGCCGTCTACACCCTCTTCCGCATGCGCAAGAGCCTGACCGAGGGCATCGCCCGCTCGGTAGCGGACGTAAAGAAGGCGGCAGCGGGCAGCGGCGAGGAGGTGGAACGCATCGAACGGGACCTGAAATTCCCCGTCGTGCTCATGGGAATCGCCGGTGTGGCCGTGGCTACTTTTCTGATTATGACATTCCTCTTCAAAGCGCCGGTGCTGACATCGCTTGTCGCCTCCGCGCTCATGACCATTCTTGCCTTTTTCTTCGCTGCCGTATCGGGATACCTGGTGGGCATCATCGGCTCCTCCAACAATCCGATCAGCGGCCTGACCCTCACTACCCTGGTGATTACCGCCCTGGTGCTGGTACTGCTCGGCATCGGCAAGGGTGACGGAGCGATCATGGCCGTCCTGGGTGTGGCGGCAATCGTCTGTGTTGCCGCGGCCGTGGCCGGCGAGATGCTGCAGGATCTCAAGTCAGGCCACATTCTCGGCGGCACGCCCTGGAAAATGGAGATCGGCAATATCATCGGCGTCATCGCCTCCGGTGCGGTCATGTTCGCCGTCCTGGCGGTGCTGCACCAGGGTGATGTGGCCCGGGGCGCCATCGAAGGCTATGCCGGCGGATTCGGCAGCAGCCAGCTGCCCGCCCCCCAGGCCGGTCTCATGGCTCTGCTCGCCAAAGGCATTGTCGGCGGCGAAATGGCCTGGCCCCTGATCATCGTGGGTATCTTCATGGGTATCGGCTTCATTCTCGCCGGCATCAAGAGCCCCATGCTGATCAGCGTCGGCATGTACCTGCCCTTCACCACCACCTTCGCCATCTTCATGGGCGGCATTATCAAGGGCATCCAGGAACAAATCGCCGCCCGTAAAGGCCATACCGGAATCCAGAAAGCGAGATCCGAGAACACCGGCGTGCTCCTGGCCTCAGGCTTCATCGCCGGTGAGGCGCTCATGGGACTTGTGTTCGCCGCGCTGGCTATCTTCAACATTTTCCTGTTCGAGTATTTCTCGTTCTTCCAGAATCCGTCGTTCCTCATCAGCATTCCGGTGATCCTGCTCCTCGGCTGGGTGCTGATCTACTATCCGCTGAAAAACGCGGGAGCCCCTAAATAACCGGCTTCACGGCAGCAGGTAAATACAGAACGGCCCGCGGATGTAAATCGCGGGCCGTTTTTTATGGAACAGCGTAAATGATGGTGGAAAACGAATCCGGAATTCAGTACGCATCAGGACGAATCATCCGCCCCATCCCTGGATGCCCGCCTAAAGCACGCGGGCATGACATCCTTGTGGGGGCGGCGGGGATTTTATCCTTTTTCCTTCATCCTTTTTCCTTCCTGCCTCCTGCCTCCGGCCTCCTGTCTGCTTTTATCTGTACGTCTTGCAAACGATATCCCCGACCCGCACCCCCAGTTCCCGGGCAACCACCTCGCACTTGGCCCGCAGCAGGAAAAAGATGTTCTCCGGCCGCTGGTTGCACGATTCGAAATTGCCGTGTCCCTTGGCCAGGATCACATCCGCACTCGTGAACGCCTCCAGAAACTCTTCACTGATACGGCTGAAATCTACCCCGATATCATCGGACCCCGTCTCGATCACCGGGGCCAGGTCAGCGAGACCCACCTCTTCGGCGTCCGCCCGCATCACATCGTTGATCACCGGCCCAGACTTCACCGCCAGGGTGACCTTCACCCCCAGTGAGAGAAACAGCTCCGTAAGCGCCCGGTCGAATACGATCTCGCCGCTGTTGTCCGTGAGGTAGAGCAGTGATGTGCCGGGCCTTATCCAGGGCCGGAACGCCTCGCTGTCGTCCACGGCAAAAGGAGTGGCCAGGGCTCGCTCCAGATCCTTTACCAGATCGAACTCAACCCCGATGCCCAGGTCGATGATGTTCCCGGCCACGGCCACGTGCAGTCCCGTTGTCAGGGGATCCTCCGACGCATCAATCGCCCGCCGCATGACCGGCAGCAGCGAGAGCGCCTCCGCGTTCGTCCGTTTCCGGAATTCGGCGTAGGGATCCGGGTTACCCGTCACCTCGGACACAATCCGGTAGACCGGCGTCGAGATCGCCGCCGGCGTCATGGACAGATCCGTCGTTTTAATCAGATCAGCGGTCCGGTCGCACACCTGCCGGTGCAGTCCGGGATCATCGGTGGTAATGCGGACGGTGTTCACCGCCTGCTTCATCAGACAGTGCAGACAGACAATGTCGGATTTCATGTATGCTCCATATGTATATCAGCCGTTCCGACGCAGCGGGAGGGACAGCCCGCTGTCAGGCTCCAACGAAATACACGAAACAAACGAAAAAAACCAAACCCGAAGGCGATCATGGACGTTCCGACGCAGGAGCATCGGAACAAGGGAAAAGCACCTGTTTCCTTCCATAACCCATCCCTTAGGGATCATCAACCCCTGGCGCAACACATTCCTGACAAATGCCGGATGTGATCCGCAATATCTCTTTTTCGTTTTTTTCGTGCCCTTCGTTGGAAATATTCGCGGCTGAGGGCCGGTCTCCAACATCCAATGTAAAAAAATTTGCATTGACTTCAAACAATAGTTTTCGTATTTTGCGTTAACGTTAACGCACCACCCTATTGAATCCATTCCGGACTGCGCACGCCATGACCACGATCAAAGATATCGCCGAAAAAGCCGGCGTTTCCATCGGCACCGTCGACCGCGTTATCCACAAACGGGGACGGGTGTCGGAAGAGACGATCCGCGCCGTTGAAAAGGCGATCCGGGACCTCAATTACACACCGAACATCTTCGCCCGCAGGCTCAAACTCGCGAAACCCGTCACCTTCGGCGTGCTCATGCCAACCATGGACCAGGACAGCGGTTACTGGCGGCTGCCGGCCGCCGGCATAAAAAAGGCGAAAACCGAACTCGCCTGCCACCAGGTGGACGTACGTTTTTTTCACTTCGACCGCTACCGGCCCGCCTCATTTTCCAGGGCTTTTGAAGCCATGCTCGAGACCGATCTCGACGGACTGCTCATCGCCCCGGTTCTCGCTTCCCTAAGCGCGAAGCTCACCGCCCGCATCCCGCCGGAGCGTCCCTACGTCTTTTTCGATTCCACCATTCCCGGCTCGGCGTGCCTCTCCTGCACGATCCAGGATTCCTACCAGAGCGGCATGCTCTCGGCCCGGCTGCTCAATCTGCTCTGCGGCGGCATCGGCACCCTGGCGGCCCTGCGCATGGCTCCGGACGACTACCACATCAACGAACGGGTGCGGGGGTTCCAGCACTATTTCTCGGGCGGTCTCAGCAGCGGCTTTGTCATTTACGAAACTGATAACGCCCGGGATCGGAAATCACTGAAAAGGCTGTTCCGAACCATTATCGAAGAGCATAGCGGACTCCGGGGTATATTCATCACCAATGCCCAGACATTCCTGTTCGCACGCTTTCTCGAGGAAGAAGGCCTGGCCGGCGCGATCCATGTCATCGGGTACGATCTCATCCAGGAAAACATCGACTGCCTGAAAAACGGGTCCATCGATTTTCTCATCAGCCAGCAGTCCGACAACCAGGGCTACCAGGGGCTGTACACCCTCTTCCGCAGAGTCGTGCTCAATGAAGCGGTTGAAAAGGAGATCTTCATGCCCATAGAGATCATCACCAGGGAAAACATCGATTATTACCAGCAGCAGTGGAGCGCACATGTCTGACGGACACTATGTTCTCGGCATCGATTTCGGCACCGACAGCGTCAGGACCATCGTCACCGACGCCGGCAGCGGCGAAGAGATCGCCGCCGCGGTCACCCACTATCCCCGCTGGCGTGAGGGGCTGTACTGTGACGCGGCGGCGAACCGCTTCCGCCAGCACCCTTCGGATTATACCGAAAGCCTGGATCGGTCGGTAAACGAGGCCCTGGACGCGGCGCCGGCCGGAACCCGGCAAAAGGTCAGGGGCATCGGCATCGACACCACCGGTTCCACGCCTGTCGCCGTCGACCGGGACGGCGTGCCGCTCTCGTTAAAAAAGGGTTTCGCGGACAATCCCAACGCCATGTTCGTACTCTGGAAGGACCATACCGCCGTGCGGGAAGCGGAAGAGATCAACGCCGCCGCCCGCACCTGGGGCGGAGAGGACTACACGAAATACGAGGGCGGCGTCTACTCGTCGGAATGGTTCTGGTCCAAGATCCTCCACGTGCTCAGAGAGGACACAGCGGTCCGGAAAGAGGCCTTTTCCTGGGTGGAGCACTGCGACTGGATCACCGCCCTGCTCACCGGAAACACTGATCCCCTGACGCTCAAGCGCAGCCGCTGCGCCGCCGGGCACAAGGCCATGTGGCACGCGTCCTGGGGCGGACTGCCGCCGGAAGCGTTCCTCACCGCCGTTGACCCGCTGCTTGCGGGCCTGCGGGACCGGCTCTTCACCGACACGTTCACCGCGGACGTGCCGGCCGGCACCCTGTCCCCTGAATGGGCGAAACGGCTCGGGCTCTGCGACACGGTCGTTGTCTGCGTGGGCGCCTTTGACGCCCACCTGGGAGCGGTGGGCGCCCAGATCGAACCCTACCATCTCTGCAAAGTGATGGGCACATCCACCTGCGACATGCTGGTGGCCCCCATGGAAGAGATGGAAGACACCCTGGTGAAGGGGATCTGCGGCCAGGTGGACGGGTCCATTCTTCCCGGCATGCTGGGCATGGAGGCCGGCCAGTCGGCGTTCGGCGACATCTACGCCTGGTTCCGGGACCTGCTCATGTGGCCGGTCGTCCATCTCTTCGAGGGACTGGATCCCGCGGACCTGGACCGGATCAGGCACGATATCCGGAAAAGGATCATTCCTGAACTCGCGGAGCAGGCGAAAACGATCCCGCCGCAGGCATCGTCCCTTCTCGCCCTCGACTGGATGAACGGCCGCCGCACTCCCGACGCCAACCAGCTGCTCAAGGGATCGATCACCGGGCTCAGTCTCGGGTCCGACGCACCCCGCATCTTCCGGGCCCTGGTGGAATCCACCGCCTTCGGCGCCAGGATGATCGTGGACAGATTCAGCGAAGAAGGAGTGCCCATCCGGGGCGTGATCGCCTCCGGCGGCGTCCCCAAAAAATCGCCCTTCGTCATGCAGATCATGGCGGATGTGCTGAACACAAAAATACGCGTGGTCCGGTCGGAACAGGCGGTCGCCCTGGGCAGCGCCATGGCAGCGGCCGCGGCAGCCGGTATTCACAGGGATATGGCCGCCGCCCAGACTGCCATGGGAAGCGGCTTCGAGACCGAGTATATGCCCGACCCTGAGAGGGCGGACATCTACAACGGCCTGTATGAAGGCTATAAACGGCTGGGATCATTCATCGAAAACGAGATGACATAATGGCATCATTCAAAGAACTGAAACAGCAGGTGTTCGAAGCCAACCTGGAGCTGCGGGACCGGGGCGTCGTGCTCTACACATTCGGCAATGTCAGCGCCGCGGACAGAGACGCCGGCATTATCGCCATAAAGCCCAGCGGCGTTCCCTACGAAGACCTGAAGGCGTCAGACATGGTGATCGTGGATCTGGAAAACCGGATCGTGGAAGGATCGCTGCGCCCCTCATCCGACACCAAAACCCACCTGGTGCTCTACCGGGCGTTCCCGGAAATCGGCGGCGTGGCCCACACTCACTCCACCTGGGCCACCGCCTGGGCCCAGGCCTGCCGGCCCGTTCCGATTCTCGGGACCACCCACGCGGATGCTGTCCCCGGAGAGATCCCCTGCACCGCGATCATGACAGACGCCCGGATCTCGGGCGACTACGAAGAAGAGACGGGCAATCAGATCCTGGAAGCGTTTAAAGAAAGATCATACCGGGACACAGAGATGGTTCTGGTGGCCGGTCACGGCCCCTTCACCTGGGGAGCGGACGCAGCCGCGGCCGTGAAAAACGCCGTTATGCTGGAAGAGCTCTGTAAAACCGCCCTGCTGACCCTGCGGATCGACCCCGAGGCGAAACCGCTGAAACAGACGCTCATCGACAGGCACTACCGGCGGAAGCACGGGAAGGAGGCGTATTACGGGCAGGAGAAATAAAGCAGACAGGAGACAGCAGACAGAACCCCGTCTCTCCTCACCCAATGTTTCCAACGAAAGGCACGAAAGAAATACAGAAAACACACGAGAAGTAAAAAAAATGATTTATACGTTAATCAACGGAGATACAAAATGAACAACATCCCCACCGTCACCATGGGTCTCATCGCGGTCAGCCGCGACTGTTTTCCCGTGGAGCTCTCCCGTACCCGCAGGCAGAAGGTCGCCGCGGCAGCGGCCGGGAAAAAAATCGATCTGATCGAACTCGACACCGTCATCGAAAATGAAGGGGATGTGCTCAAAGCCCTGGAGGAGATCGCGGCAAAGAAGATCAACGCCCTCGCCGTCTTTCTCGGCAATTTCGGCCCCGAAGGCCCCACGACCCTGCTGATGCAGAAATTCGGCGGCCCGGTCTTGCTGACCGCGGCGGCGGAAGAAAGCGGTGACAATCTCATCGGCGGCCGGGGGGATGCCTACTGCGGTATGCTCAATGCCTCCTACAACACCGGCCTGCGCGGGCTGCGCCCCTGCCTTCCCGAATACCCGGTGGGGACCGCGATAGAGATCGCGGAGATGATCAGGGATTTTCACCCGGTCGCCCGCATCATCCTCGGCCTCAAAAAACTGAAAATCTTCTCCTTCGGTCCCCGGCCCCAGGACTTTCTCGCCTGCAACGCGCCCGTCAAGCCCCTCTACGACCTGGGCGTGGAGATCATGGAAAACAGCGAGCTGGACCTCTACGATCTCTACCTTTCAGCCGCCGGCAATAAGGATATCGACGCCATTGCCAGAGACATGGCAAAAGAGCTGGGCGCAGGCAACACCTACCCGCCGCTTTTGAACCATCTGGCCCGGTACGAATCCTGCCTGCTTGCATTTCTGGAAGCCAACCTCGGCGCCTCTGAGTACGGCATCTTTGCCAATAAATGCTGGCCCTCGTTTGAAAAGTACTTTAAATTCGTCCCCTGTTTCGTCAACTCCCGGCTCACGGCCCGGGGCATGCCGGTCTCCTGCGAGGTGGACATCTACGGGACGCTCAGCGAGTACATGGCGGCCTGTGCTACCCTCACCGCACCGACGCTCCTGGATATCAACAACACCGTACCCGCGGATATGGTAAAAGCGGCCGGAAGCGGCATGAAAGGCTACCGGCAGACCGACCTCTTCATGGGGTTTCACTGCGGCAACACCGCCTCATCCTGCCTCGTGAACCCGGCCATGAAGCACCAGCTGATCATGCACCGGCTCATGGAGCCCGGAAAGGATCCGGATATCACCCGGGGCACCCTCGAGGGGAGGCTGAAACCGTCGGAGATCACCATCTTCCGGCTTCAGTCCACCGCGGACACGACCCTGCGCTCCTACATGGCCCAGGGAGAGATCCTCGACATCGACCCCAGATCGTTCGGCGGCATCGGCGTCTTCGGCATCGCCGAAATGGGACGCTTCTACCGGCACGTGCTCATCGAGAAACGCTTCCCGCATCACACGGCCGTGGCCTTCGCCCACGCCGGCAGGGCGCTCTATGAGGCGGTGAAGATGCTGGGGGTCGAGGAGATATTCTACAATCAGCCGAAGGAAGAGAGATACGGGTCGGAGAATCCGTTTGTTAAAAAATAAATATCCAATATCCAATATCCAATATCCAATGTCCAATAACCAATGTCCAACTCACAATGGACAAAGGAAGGGGTTTTAACCAGAGGGGGCATAGACACTATCAGGATGATATTATCATGTAAAAAGGTGCTGACAGCACAAGGAGTGTGCAATGGCAGTAAAAAATCGTTACGATTTACAGGAACGCCTTATCGACTATTCTGTGAGAATAATTACACTGGCGGCATCTCTTCCGGCTTCCGTTGTTGGAAAGCATATTGGCAAACAGATATTAAAAAGCGGGACATCCCCGGCACCGAATTATGGTGAAGCACAGGCAGCTGAATCAAGGGCTGATTTCATTCACAAATTAAAAATCGCCCTTAAAGAGCTGCGAGAAACTGAAATCTGGCTGAAAATTATTGTCAGGGCGAATGTATTAGAAGATCAGACACATGTGATAGCCCTGATTGCTGAAACCGATGAATTGATCGCGATCATATATAAAAGCATCACAACAGCACAGAAAAACAAGCAAAACACTTGAGTATTGGACATTGGTTATTGGTTATTGGACATGGGTTATTGGACATTGGTTATTGGTTATTGGTTATTGGTTATTGGACATTGGTTATTGGACATTGGTTATTGGACATTGGTTATTGGACATTGGTTATTGGTTATTGGTTATTGGTTATTGGATATTGGATATTGGATATTGATCTTTTCTGAAAGGAGCCCCCATGGGAACATCCCTCTTCTTCTGGGACTGGGCGGTGATAGCGGCCTACTTCGCCGGCATGGTCCTCCTCGTCTGGTGGTCATCGAAAAAGCAGGATACCACGTCCGACTACTTTCTCGCGGGCAGAAACATCCCCTGGTTCGTGGTCGGCGCGTCTCTCTTCGCCTCGAATATCGGATCGGAGCACATTGTCGGCCTGTCGGGCAACGGCGCCACCAGCGGCGTGGGCATGGCCCACTGGGAGCTGCACGCCTGGGTGCTGATCATGCTCGCCTGGGTCTTCGTGCCCTTCTACCAGCGGTCCGGCGTGTTCACCATGCCCGAGTTTCTGGAGAAGCGGTTCAATTCAAAATCCCGCTGGATCCTGTCGATCGTTTCCCTGATCGCCTATGTGTTTACGAAAGTTTCGGTCACCGTCTATGCGGGCGGGATGGTGTTCGGTGTGCTTCTGCCTGACACCTTCGGCACTCCTGAAAACGCCTTCTGGATCGGGGCGCTCCTCACGGTCATCCTCACCGGGATCTACACGGTTCTGGGCGGATTGCGGGCCGTCGTCTACACGGACACGGCCCAGGCGTTCATCCTGGTCATCGGTTCTATTTTCATCACGGTGTTCGGGCTGCAGGCGCTGGCCGGCGATTCCTCCCTCATCGGCGTCGTTGACGGCTGGAAAGAGATGGTGGCCACCTGCAAGGCGAACGCCGCCAATTTCGCTCTCTGGCGCCCAAACACAGACCCCGATTTCCCCTGGCTGGGCATACTCATTGCCTCTCCCATCGTCGGCATCTGGTACTGGTGCACGGATCAATATATCGTGCAGCGGACGCTGGCAGCCAAAAACCTGACCCACGCCCGCCGGGGCGCCATCTGGGGCGCCTTCCTGAAAGTCACGCCGGTGCTCATCTTCCTGATCCCCGGTATGATCGGCTGGGCGCTGCACCAGAAGGGGCTTCTGGAAATTCCCATGCAGACAGTAAACGGCCAATCGGTGCTCAACGGCGACAAAGTGTTTCCGACCATGGTGGCGACGCTGCTGCCCGTGGGACTGCGGGGACTGGTGGTGGGCGGGCTTATCGCCGCGCTCATGAGCTCGCTCTCGTCCCTGTTCAACTCCTGCGCCTCGCTCTTTACCGTGGATATCTATGAAAAAATCCGCCCCGGAACCTCGGAACGGCATCTGGTGACCGTGGGGCGGATAGCGACCGGCGTGGTTGTGGCCCTGGGCATCATCTGGATTCCGGTGATGCCGCTGATTTCCCGGGGAGGATTGTACAAATATCTGCAGAGTGTGCAGAGTTACCTCGCGCCTCCCCTCACCGCGGTGTTTCTGCTGGGCCTGTTCTCGAAGCGGATCAACGCCCATGGAGCCGTTGCCGGGCTCGTCACCGGATTCATTCTCGGCATGACCAAACTGGTCATTCAGGCGCTGGTCGGAGGCGGCACCATCACCGGTCCGGAATGGCTGGTCGCTGTCGGCGACTACAACTTCCTCTTCGCGTCCGGCTGGCTGCTGGGGATCAGTGTCGTCACCATCGTAACGGTATCCCTGCTGACGGCCGCGCCGGATGCAAAGAAAATCGAGGGACTCACATTCAGCACCATTTCGGCAAAACACAAAGCGGAGAACCGGGCCAGCTGGAACAAGTGGGACGTAATCGCCACCGCCGGTGTGCTGGGCATCGTGCTGACGCTCTATCTCTATTTCAGTTTCTGGCTGAAGTAAAAAACACGGAAACCGGAGACCGGAAGCGGGAGGCCGGCCCCACTGCCCCCGCACCCGAATTTTCCAACGAAAAGCACGGAAGACACAAAAAGCAAATCAGGATACGCGGAGACATGAATTAACATCGCTCTGAAAACAGGATGTTACAAATGGATGAAAAGGACAATATGAGCGGATGACGCACAGCAAATGACGATTCAGGAGCCTCCGGCCTCCTGTCTCCCGTCTGCTGTCTCCGGCCTCCCGTCTCCATATTGTAAGGAGTTACCGAGATGAAACAAACGCTATACGTATTGCAGGCGGCGCTGCTTGCCGTCCTCCTCTTCACCGTCTGTTCCACCACCCCGTCGGGCGACTACCCCATTCAGCCTGTTCCCTTCACGCAGGTGCACATCGATGATGCTTTCTGGGCGCCCAGGATCGAAACCAACCGGGCTGTCACCATTCCCCACGCCTTTCACAAATGCGAGGAAAACGGGCGCCTGGACAATTTCGCCGCCGCCGGGGGACTGTTGGACAGTGAATACCAGGGAATCTATCCTTTTGACGACACCGATGTCTATAAAACGCTGGAAGGGGCTTCCTACGCATTGATGGTGAAACCCGATCCGGCCCTGGACGCCTACCTCGACAGCGTCATCACCCTCATCGCCGCGGCCCAGGAAGATGACGGCTACCTCTACACCGTGCGCACCCTGAACGCCCGGCGGCTGAAGGGCTGGTTCGGAGACGAACGCTGGGCGCGGCTGTCGGGAAGCCACGAGCTCTACAACGCCGGACACCTTTTTGAAGCGGCGGCCGCCCACTACCAGGCCACCGGCAAGCGCAGCCTCCTGAATGTCGCCCTGAAGTTCGCGGACCTGATCGACGACACGTTCGGCCCGGGGAAGCTGGAGAAACCGCCAGGCCACCAGGTTATTGAAATGGGGCTGGTCAAACTCTACCGTGTTACCGGGGACGAACGGTATCTCAATCTGGCAAAATTCTTTCTCGACGCCCGGGGCCGCTCCGTGAACGGCCGGGAGCTTGGCGGAGAATACAACCAGGATCACAAACCGGTCGTGGAGCAGGACGAGGCGGTCGGGCACGCGGTGCGGGCCGGGTACATGTACGCAGGGATGGCCGATGTGGCCGCCATGACCGGCGATCGATCCTATATCGACGCCATAGACCGCCTCTGGGAAAACGTCGCGGGGAAAAAACTCTACCTCACCGGCGGCATCGGCGCAACCGGCTCCAATGAAGGCTTCGCCGGCAACTACGATCTCCCCAACATGAGCGCCTATAACGAAACCTGCGCCTCCATCGGCAACATCTACTGGAACCACCGTCTTTTTCTCCTCCACGGTGACGCCCGCTACATCGACGTCATGGAGCGCACGCTCTACAATGCCCTGCTTTCCGGCATCTCGCTTGACGGCACTCACTTTTTCTACCCCAATCCCCTGGAGTCGGTGGGACAGCACCAGCGGGCCGAGTGGTTCGGCTGCGCCTGCTGCCCGGGCAACGTGACCCGCTTCATGGCATCGGTTCCCGGATATGTCTACGCGCTCAGGGACAACGACCTCTATGTCAATCTCTATGCATCCAACACCGCGACGCTGGACCTGAAGGACCAGCAAGTTGTAATCAGCCAGAAGACGGACTACCCCTGGGAGGGGACCGTCGATCTCGCCCTGAACCCCGGGAAGGACGGGAAACCGTTTACCCTCTGTCTGCGAATTCCCGGCTGGGCCAGGGGCCGTCCCCTGGACACCGATCTCTACTCCTATGTCAACAGCGATCCCGCGGACATCGCTCTTTTCGTGAATGGACAGCCCCGGCGGCTGCAGATCAGGGACGGCTATGCCCGTATCCGCAGAGGCTGGAAAGCCGGAGACACCGTGAGGCTGGAGCTTCCCATGGAGATCCGGCGCGTGACCGCCATCGACAGCGTGGAAGCGGACAGGGACCGGGTTGCCCTGGAGCGGGGCCCCATCGTCTTCTGCGCGGAATTCCCCGACAACCCCGGGGGCCGCGTGAGAAACCTGCTGCTCACGGACGGTGAGATTGCATCCGAATTCGTACCCGGTCTGCTCAACGGCGTCACCGTGCTGCGGGGCACCGCTGAAGCGTATCACCGGGATGCCGCGGGGGCGCTCAGCAGCGTCAGCCAGGACCTGACCATGATCCCCTACTACGGCTGGTCCCACCGGGGCAGAGGCGAGATGGCGGTCTGGCTGGCGGCCGGCGAATCGGCCGTTACACCGGCAGGGACGGCGACACTTGCCTCCGAAAGCACCGTGACTGCCTCCTTCGGCAAAAATCCGGAAGCGGTCAATGATCTGCTTGAGCCGTCCTCCTCCGGCGATCATAATGTGCCCTTTTTCCACTGGTGGCCGCATAAGGGTACCCGGGAGTGGATCCAGTATGATTTCCCGCGGGTGGAAGAGGTTTCGACCGTGGAAGTCTACTGGTTCGACGATACCGGCCGGGGGGAATGCCGGCTGCCTGCCTCCTGGCGGGTCATGTATATGGAAAACGGACAGTGGAAACCCGTCTGGAGCCCCGACCCCTATCCGGTCGAGATGGACTCTTTCAACAAAATTGTCTTCGAAACCGTCCGGACGGGATCCCTGCGCCTTTCCGTCACCTCCCGCGAGGGATGGGCCGGGGGTATTCATGAATGGAAGGTCCGGTAAAGAGAGTTCATTACCAGAGAAGGAGTGAGCGTATGACGTTCCGACACGCCCGCCGCATTCTGCCGCTGATACTGCTGCTGCTTTTCTGCTGCGGCAGACAGCTGCCGTTCCGCTGGAAGCATGTAAACGGCGCCTGGACCCTGCTGCACGAGGGCCGGGCGGTCGGAAAACTGGCGGCCTGCACTGTACCGGGAATCACGAGCAAAGACATCATCACCCGCCTGGATGAAAAGCTCTTTCTCATCACCCGCATCTGCACCAACAGCAGTGACGGTCCCCTGGATTCACTCCGGCTCTGCATCGATTTCATTCACCTCGGTCCCGCCGGCTACTGTATGATACCGGCGGTGAGCTACAACGGGAATCATTGGGGAGAGGGGAACGAACCGAAGGGCTTCATCCATGACGGGACTCCCTGGTCCTTTTCCAGCCTCCGCACCGCCGTACCCGGCGCCACGTACAGCGAGGGGCATACGGTTTCCATCGCTCTCTGGGGGGAACCGGTGCAGGCGGGAGCTCCCTTTTCCTGCTCTCTCATCCCTGCGCCGGACAGCACCGTCCACCGGCTTATCTGGCCCGAGGAGGAGATGCCCCTGCGCTACAGTAACCGGGATCAGTACACTCCCGGGTTCCGGGCGCCGCTGCTTCTCGCGCCGGGAGAAAGCGTAAAACTCACCGCTTTTCTCACGGCCGATGCTCTCAGACCGAATCATCGAAACATCGCCTCCTTCCTGAACTACGCATGGCGGCTGAATCGTCGCCTTCCCGAATCCTGCAGACCGCCGCAGGAGATCTGGGATCTGGCGGTGCGTTACGCGAAAAACAGCCTCTGGGCCGAAGAAGGAGTGTTCCGGGGATTCAGCATCGGTCTGGTGCCCCGTACCGACGGACGCTGGATCCAGCGTCCGTCCTGGAAGTATGAGATCGGCTGGTGCGGCCAGAATGCCTCCCTGGCCAATTCCCTGCTGGCGGATTATCAGAAAACCGGTGACGAGGAGTCCCGGGACATGGCCATTCTCTGCCTGGACACCTGGGCACGGTATGCCGTGCTGCCCAACGGGCTTTTCCGCACCCATTTCGATTACATTCTGGGAATTGCCGGCGGACAGGAAGTGCTGGACGCCTGCAATCTCGGCACCGCCGCACTCAATTACTTCGAAGCCGGGGACCGGGCCGCGGCCTGCGGTATCTCCCGGCCGCAGTACCGGGAACTGGCGCTGGCCATCTGTGATTTCATGGAATCCGCCCAGGACTCGGCCGGCCGCTACGGCAAAGGCTGGACCGCCGACGGAGAATGCGTCTACCGGGACGGGACCATCGGCGCCTTTCTCATTCCTCCCATGCTTGCCGCCCACCGCGTCACCGGCGACCAGCGGTATCTCTCGTCCGCCGTCGCCGCGTTCAATTTCTACTACGGGGAACTGCTTGCCAACGGATTCACTTCCGCCGGCGCCCTGGACACCTGGTGCATCGACAAGGAGAGCTCCATGCCGCTGCTGCGCTCGGCCCTCATGCTCTCGGAGATCACCGGATTTGACCGCTATCTCACGGCAGCTGAACATATTTCCTGGTATCTGTCGACCTGGCTGTGGCACTACTCGGCATTCTACGGCCCGGCCAGCGATTTTCAAACCTACGGCTACGACACCTTCGGCGGAACGGCGGTCTCGACCCAGCACCATCATCTTGATCCCTATGCTCTCTTCTGGGTCAAGGACTGGCTGGACCTGGCTGAAAAAACCGGCAATCCGCAATGGCGCGAGAAGGCCCTGGCGGTCTGGCAAAACGGCAACCAGCTGATCTCCGAAGGAAACGACCTCATCAGGGGCAAGGTGCGGCCCGCCGGATCCCAGAACGAAGCCTATTTCCAGGCGGCCTGGAGCGCGGGCCCCGGCATGATCAATGACTGGCTGGTGGCCTGGCCCGGGGCCTTCAGGCTCGAGACGCTGCGCCGGCTCGACGACTGGAGTCAATTGACCTTTTGACAATTACATACACCGAAGGGAGAGACCCATGAAACGCTTGTGTACCGCGGCGCTGGGACTGCTGCTGCTCAGCTGCGGCCGCAGTCCGAAAGGCGACTATTACATTACCCCCGTCCCGTTCACCGACGTCACGGTAGCCGATGCCTTCTGGACACCCCGGCTGGAGACGAACCGGCTGGTGACCATTCCCTACGCATTTGAACAATGCGAAGAAACGCACCGCATCGACAATTTCGCAGTCGCCGCGGGCGTCACGAAAGGGTTCCATCGCGGCTACCGCTTCAACGATTCCGATGTCTACAAGATCATCGAAGGCGCCGCCTATGCCCTGCGCCTGCATCCGGACCCGGAACTGGAGGCCTACGTGGACGGAGTGATCGATCTCATCGCAGCCGCCCAGGAAGAGGACGGGTACCTCTTCACGGCAAAAACGGCCTTTGATCCGGACAACCCCTCTGTGCGGGTGAAAGACCGCTGGGACAATATTCGCGATGACCATGAGCTCTACTGCGTCGGCCACATGTACGAGGCCGCGGTCGCATACTATCAGGCCACCGGCAAACGCACCCTGCTCGATGCAGCGGTGAAAAACGCGGACCTCATCGACAGCGTGTTCAGCAGGGAGGGCCTCCGCTACCCGCCCGGCCATGAAGAGATCGAGATCGGTCTCGCCCGCCTGTACCGGGAGACCGGTGAAAAACGGTACCTGGATCTCGCCAAGTTTTTTCTTGACCAGCGGGGCGACTCCACCGGGCATGAGCTGTACGGGGAATACGCCCAGGACCATATGCCGGTTACCCTGCAGAAAAAAGCGGTCGGACACGCGGTCCGGGCAGGCTATCTATTCACCGGCATGGCGGACATCGCGGCGCTTACCGGCAACACCGCCTATATCAAGGCGATCAAGACCATCTGGAACGATGTTGCCGGAAACAAGCTCTACCTCACCGGCGGCATCGGCGCATCCGGCGGCAACGAGGGGTTCGGCGGCGATTATCACCTCCCCAACGCGAGTGCCTACTGCGAAACCTGCGCCGCCATCGCCAACGCCATGTGGAACCACCGTCTCTTTCTCATGACCGGCGACGCGAAATACATGGATGTGGCCGAGCGGACCATTTACAACAACGTCCTCTCCGGCATCTCCATGAACGGCGACCGTTTCTTCTACCCCAACCGCCTGGCGTCATTCAGCGGCGCGGAACGCTCCCCCTGGTTCGGATGCGCCTGCTGCCCCTCGAACATCGTCCGCTTTCTGCCCTCGATTCCCGGATACGCCTATGCAAAACGGGGGAACGATCTCTATGTAAACCTCTACCTGAGCAGCAGCACCAGCGTCGATCTCGCCGGCACCACTGTGCATCTCATTCAGGAGAGCCTCTATCCGTGGGACGGCAGAATCCTGATAAAAGTGAATCCCAAAGACATTGAAAAATTCACGATCAATCTGCGCATTCCGGGATGGGCACAGGGAAAACCGGTGCCTTCCGATCTTTACGCGTACATGGAAACCGGTTCTGAACCGCTGGCCCTCAGCATCAACGAAGCGGATGTGCCGGTCTCCGTTAAAAACGGGTACGTCCGCATCACCCGGCTCTGGCAGGTTGGTGACGAGATACGCCTCACGCTTCCCATGCCGGTACGGTTCGTCACCGCCCATGACAGCGTTGCCGCCGACCGCGGCAGACTGGCGGTTGAACGGGGTCCGCTGGTCTACTGCGCGGAAGGCATAGACAACGCGGATGACCAGGTACGGCACCTGATCGTCAACCCCGATGCACCGATCTCCACCAGCTTCAGAGCCGGCAAGCTCAACGGCATCCAGGAAATTCGCATGGAAGGGGAGCTGCTGCGCCGGAACAGTGAACAGGTCCTCGCCTGTGATCCGGTGACGGTCACCCTTGTCCCCTATTACAGCTGGGCCCACCGCGGCCTGACCCCCATGGCCGTCTGGCTGGCGGCTGACACGGAGACCGCCGACCCGATCAAACCGCCCACCATCGCCAGCACCGCGGCAGTCTCCGTTTCCCACGGCCGCGGCGAGGAGGCGCTCAATGACCAGATCGAACCGGCCTCCTCCATCGATCACGATATTCCCCGGTTTCACTGGTGGCCCCGCAAGGGACAGGTGCAGTGGATGCAGTATGATTTCAAGAAACCGCAGACGATTTCACAGTCATCCGTGTACTGGTTCGACGACACCGGCATCGGTGAGTGCCGGGTGCCCGCATCCTGGCACCTGCTCTGCCGTGTCGACGGCGTCTGGGAGCGGGTGGCCAACAGCACTCCCTATACCGTCGACAGAGACCGGTTCAACACCGTCACCTTCAGGCCGGTGACCGCCGACGCCCTGCGTCTCGAGATCGCCTCGCAGCCCGAATGGGCCGGCGGTATTCTCGAGTGGACGGTCAAATAAATCGAAGAAAGGATCCGTAATGAACCATCACGGAATATGGACCGGAATACTCATCTGCCTGTTTCTGCGGCAGCCGGGGTACTCCCAAACAATCGATATCCAGGCACGGCCGGTTCAGCATGAACCGTCCCGCCGTATTGACGCACTGCAATACACGGTGCGATTGACGTTCGATCTCGACAAAAGAGAGTTCCACGGCAGCAACACGGTCACCATGATCTCGCTTCGGGACGGTCTCGGCAGCATCCCGCTGAATGCGGTCGATCTCACGGTCGAGAAGATCACCGGCGCCGGGGACAGGAATCTCGCGTTCTCATATCGGGACGACACGCTGCGTATCGTTCTGCCGCATCCGGCGACGTTCGGCGACACGCTGCGGATGACCATATGGTACCACGGATCCTATCCTGCAAAAGGACTCTACTTCGATGACAGCACCAGCCGCCATCCCCGGGTGGTGACCACCGATTCCTGGCCGGACGAGGCCCGCTGCTGGTTTCCCTGTTACGATTACCCCCATGACAAGGCGGTCCAGGAGATGATCATCACGGTGCCGGACACACTCAAGGTCCTTTCCAACGGCGCACTCATAGGGGTGAGGGCGGACGGTGAAGCCGGCACGGCGACCTGGCATTACTTCCAGAGACATCCCCATTCCACCTACCTCTCCATGCTCGCCATCGGCCCCTATACGGTGATCGCCGATTCCCTGGGACCGCTGCCGATCAGTTACTGGGTCTATCCCGGTGACGCTGAAAACGCGAAACGAATTTTCAAAGACACCCCGAACATGATCGCCTTTTTCAATCGCATCTACAACTATCCCTACCCCTGGGATAAGTATGACCAGGTGGTCAGCCCCCGCCAGGGCGGCGGCGCGGAAGCGACCTCCGCCACCATCCTCGGCGAAGGGGTTATATATGACCGGCGGGCGGAACAGGATTTTTCCTGGGAACGGATCATCGCCCATGAAATCGCCCATCAGTGGTGGGGTGATCTGATCACCCTGCGCTCCTGGGAGCACACCTGGATGAACGAGGGATTCGGCACCTATTCAGATTATCTCTATACCCGGTTTGCCCGGGGCGATGATGAAGGCGCCATGGACCTCCTCGGGAAAAAGAATCAGTATCTCAACGAGGCTCACACCCGGTATATGCGTCCCATCGTCTGCACCCGTTACAACAAGCCCCAGGACAATTTTGACAGCCACACCTACCCGAAAGCGGCGGCGGTGCTGCATATGCTGCGGTTCGTGCTGGGAGACAAACCCTTCTTCGAGACACTCAGCCGGTTCCTGCACCGCCACGCCTTCATGGCCGTTGACACCCATGATTTCATGAGCGCGGTCAAGAATGTGACCGGGCGCAACCTCGACTGGTTCTTTGAACAATGGATCTACAAGCCGGGACACCCTGTCCTCGACATCTCGTATGCGTATGATCCCGGCAACGGACTGATCGCGCTGAAGGTGCGGCAGGTTCAGGACACATCGCTGGGCATTCCGGTGTACCGGATGCCGGTGCGGATCGGCGTCGTCACCGCCCGGGGGAAAGAAGTCCATGACATCTGGCTTTCCAAAGCCGAAGAGATCTTCACGCTTCCCGCCGCGGACGCGCCCCTGCTGGTCAGGTTCGACGAAGGCAATTATCTTCTCAAGGAGTGGACCTTCAGGAAATCCATGCAGGAACTGATCTATCAGCTGCAGCACGATGATGTGATCGGACGCCAGTGGGCGGTGGCCCGACTGGGGGAATGCACCGCTGACCGGACGGCAATCAAGGCGCTCAGCCGGGCGGCGCAACAGGATCCCTTCTGGGCGGTCCGGAAGCAGGCGGCGGAATCTCTGGGCACCATTGCATCCCGGGAAACGGTATCCCTGTTCAGGAGACTGGCGGCCGATCCCAGCTCACAGGTACGGGCCTCGGCCCTGACCCTGCTGGGCGCCACTGGCAGACGGGACCTGGTGCCGTTCCTGAAATCCCGGTTTCAGTCGGACGACAGCTATCGGGCCCAGGCGGCGGCCCTGCGGGCTATCGGCGCCTGCGGCGGCGAAGCGGACATGCCCTTCCTCGAGCAGGCGGCATCTCTCGCATCATACCGCGATATCGTCAACATCGCCGCGGAAGCGGCGATAAAACAGATCTCCGGCAATTGACCTTTGGGACAAACGACAATGACAAACACAACCGATAACAGCACCCACCAGCGGTTTTCAACCAGGATCGGATTTCTGCTCAGCGTGATCGGGATCGCGGTCGGAACGGGGAACATCTGGCGATTCCCCCGTATCGCCGCCCAGAACGGATCCGACACGGGATCCGGTGCATTCCTCATCGCCTGGGTGATATTCCTCTGTCTCTGGAGCATTCCCCTGGTGCTGGCGGAGTATGCGCTGGGACGGAAAAACAGGATGGGCGTCGTTGGCACCATCGCCGGAGCGGCCGGAGAAAAATTCGCCTGGATGGGCGCCTTCATGACCTTTGTCACCACGGCCATCACCTTCTTCTACTCGGTGGTCGTGGGCTGGTGTATCTACTATTTCGTCCAGATGCTCACCCGCCCCCTGCCCATGGACACCGACACGGCCATGGCCGTCTGGAACAGCTACCAGGCCGGAGGCTGGCCCCTGGTGACCCACGGGATTGTCATGCTGGTGGGAGGATGGGCGATCTGGCGGGGGGTCTCTTCCATAGAAAAATTAAACCGGATTCTCATCCCCGTACTGTTCATCATTGTCATCCTCTCCGTTATTCGGGCCCTCACCATGAAAGGCGCCTGGGAGGGGGTTGCATTTCTCTTCAGGGTTGACTGGAGCCAGCTCGCGTACCCCCGAATCTGGATGGAAGCGCTGACCCAGAACGCCTGGGACGTGGGGGCCGGCTGGGGGCTCTTCCTCACCTATGCGGCCTATCTCAAACGGGAGCACGGCCTGGTCAAAAACGCCTTTCTGACCCCGGTCGCCAATAACGCGGTCTCGCTGCTTGCCGCCATGATGGTGTTCGGGACCGTCTTCGCGGTGCTGCAGACGGATCTGGGAATGACACGGCCCGCAATCCTCGACATCATGAAAACGAGCGGACCGGCTTCCACGGGACTGACGTTCATCTGGATGCCCCAGCTCTTTGCCCGCATGCTGCTGGGCCGTCCGCTGGCCATGCTGTTCTTTCTCGGACTGATGTTCGCGGGATTCTCCTCCCTCATTGCCCAGCTGGAACTGCCGGTGCGGGTGTTCATCGACGCCGGCATGAAACGGAAGAACGCGATTATCACCATCATCGGTGTCACCTTTCTCCTGGGCATCCCGTCCGCGGTACATCTGAACATCCTGAAAAATCAGGATTTTGTCTGGGGGTATGCCCTGATCATCGCCGGCGCCCTGGTGGCCGTCGCCGTGCACCGGTACGGGACCGACCGGCTCCGCAGAGAAGAAATGACCGGGATGAAAGGAGACTGGAACCTGGGCCGCTGGTGGAACTATGTACTGACCTTCTTCATCCCCGTCGGCGCGATTGTCCTCCTCGTCTGGTGGCTGGTCCAGGACGCGGTTCCCGGACGCTGGTACAACCCGCTGGACCCCACCAGCGTCATGAACATTCTGCTGCAGTGGGGCCTGGTGATCTCGGTGCTGCTGCTCATCGGCCGCCGCCTGGGCAGACGGACGCTCGAACTCAAGGCCACGGCAGGAGACCGGGAGGAGAAACCGACGGCACCATAACGACAAGGAGCGTATCCATGACACACAATTTCGGGAAGGCCGTGAGCCTCCTCATCGTCACCGCTGTCATTCATGCCGGCTGCAGTTCCCGGCGGGGAGGGGAGTATCCCATCACGCCCATCCCGTTCAACGCCGTGACAATCACCGATTCCTTCTGGCGGCCCCGCATCGAGACCAACCGTGTGGTCACCATTCCCTACGAATTCCGGATGTGCGAAGAGACCGGGCGCATCGACAACCTGCGCAAGGCGGCGGGATTGATGGACGGCCCCTACCTGGGACGGCGGTTCAACGATTCCGATGTGTTCAAGGCCATGGAGGCCGCATCCTACTCTCTGATCCAGCATCCGGATGCCGGACTGGAAGTGCTCATGGATTCTCTGGTCACCCTTATCGGTCAGGCCCGGGAGGAAGACGGCTACCTCTATTCAGCACGGACTGTTGATCCGGACAACCCCGCCCCGGGGGCCGGAAGCGAACGCTGGATCCACCTGCAGGGCAGCCATGAACTCTACAACGTCGGGCACATGTACGAGGCCGCGGTCGCCTACTATCAGGCAACCGGTAAGCGGGCCTTTCTCGATATCGCCCTGAAAAACGCCGATCTCATCGATTCCGTGTTCGGACCCGGCAAACGCATGGACACTCCCGGTCACCAGGAGATCGAGATCGGGCTGGGCAAGCTGTTCCGGGTGACCGGGGAGAAAAGATATCTCGACCTGGCGAAATTTTTCCTCGATCAGCGGGGGCGCGAACATGACAGCGCACCCTACCCTGATTCGTCGGTCTACGCCATCTACAACGGCCGCCCCTATAAGCAGGACCATCTTCCCGTTCTGGAGCAGAGCGAGGCCGTGGGGCATGCGGTGCGGGCCGTCTACATGTATTCAGGCATGGCCGATATCGCCGCTCTGGCCGGGGATCCGTCCTACGTGAAGGCCATCGACCGGCTCTGGGAGGATGTGGTCCGCGGAAAGCTCTATATCACCGGCGGCATCGGCGCCCGCCATACCAGCGAAGCCTTCGGGGACGCCTATGAACTCCCCAACCGCGAAGCCTACACGGAAACCTGCGCCTCGGTGGGCAACGTTCTCTGGAACCACCGCATGTTCCTCATGAAGGGCGAATCCGAATATATTGACGTTCTGGAAAGGACGCTGTACAACGGCCTTATCTCCGGCGTCTCTTTCAGCGGGGACCGGTTCTTCTATCAGAATCCCCTTGAATCAACAGGAGGGTACGCGCGCAGCGCCTGGTTCGACTGTGCCTGCTGTCCCCCCAATATCGCCCGTTTTCTCCCCTCGCTGTCCGGTTATATGTACGGGCAGCGGGACACGGAGATCTTTGTCAATCTGTTCATCGGCAGTACGGCTTCTCTGAAAGTGGACGGCGTGCCGGTGACACTCACCCAGGAGACCGATTATCCCTGGCAGGGATGGATACACCTCACCATCGATCCGGAGCGGCCCCTGAAATCGACCGTCGCCCTGCGCGTGCCCGGGTGGGCCCGGAACGAGCCGGTGCCCGGAGATCTCTACAGGTATGAAACATCCATAGAGGACGCTCCCCTGCTCACCGTCAATGGAAAAGAGACCGCGGCTGAATCAGGGGACGGATATCTCCGTATCACCCGGGTCTGGCAGGCGGGAGATCGTATTGAACTGGTTCTGCCCATGCCGGTGAGAAGGGTCCGCTCCCATCCCGATGTCGTCCCCAACCGGGGCAGAGCGGCGCTCCAGCGCGGCCCTCTCGTATTTTGCCTGGAAGAGGCGGACAACGGGCCGGATGTGCTGTCCGCTGTTCTGCCGCCGGACGCGGTGCTGCGGGGGGTGTTCAGGCCCGATCTGCTGCAGGGAGTGATGACCATCGAGGCCGGCGCCCTGACCGCGGTCCCCTATTACGCCTGGGCAAACCGGGGCGCGGGCAGCATGACGGTCTGGATAAAAGAAAAATAGCAGATTCTTACTGCATTGTCATTTCGACCCGGCGGCAGCCGGGGAGACATCTTAAAAGCTCACGTATGTGCCTGATTGTTACGTTTTTAAGACCTCTCGCCGAGAAACCGCTCAAGGAGACAATCGGTGGTATAAAACCCAAGGAGACTCACCATGCATTCCCGTATCAGCAAACTCACGGTCATCCTCTGTATCATCTGGACAGCCGGGGCCGCCGCCCAGTCCGCATTGGAGCCCCTGCTCATCCGCTACACCGAGGACCGCGCCATCATGCGCCGCACCTACGACCTTCCGTTTTACCGGCCGCATCAGGAGCGATGGAAGCAGTTCTATGACGATTGGGAAAAGACGCTGCACACGGTCACATTCGACAGCCTCGATCGTGACGGCCGTGTCGACTGGCTGCTCTTTGAAAACCTCCTGACCTACGAAAAACGGGCGCTTCAGGACCGGAACCGCAGGGATGCCGATATGCAGCCGCTGCTCCCGTTCGCCACCGGCGTCGTTTTCCTGGAGGAGAGCCGCCGCGCCGGCCGGACCCTGGATGCACGGACCATGGCCGACTCACTGACCGGCATCACCGCGGCGATCGGGGAGATGACGGCGGGTCTGGATGCTCCATCCCTCCCGCTTCCCGTGCTCCGGGAGCTGCGCATCTACTGCCGGCGCCTTCACTCACTGCTCGAGGAGTGGTATGAATTCTCCAACGGGTATGACCCTCTCTTTACCTGGTGGATGGAGCGCCCCTGGGCCGCCTCGGAGCGGGCATTCACCACGCTTTTTGAGGAATTGGACCGGCGGATCGGACGAACCGACGCCAGGGGGCAGCGCCCCATCGTCGGTAATCCCATCGGCGAGCAGGGCCTGGAGCGGGAGCTGCGGCTCTCCCTCATCGCCGATTCCCCCCGGGAGCTGATCGAGATCGGGAAACGGGAGTACGCCTGGTGCGAGCGCGAGCTGATCAGGGCCTCCCGGGAAATGGGCTTCGGCGACGACTGGCTGAAGGCGCTGGAGCATGTCAAATCCCTCCATCTCGATCCCGGAGAGCAGCCGGCTCTCATTCGGCGGCAGGCACTGGAAGCGACCGCTTTCGTCGAAGATCATGACCTCATCACCGTCCCGCAGCTTGCCAAAGAGACCTGGAAAGTGGAGATGATGTCGCCCCGCAGGCAGCTGGTCAATCCCTTCTTTACGGGCGGCGAGTACATCAGCGTCTCGTTCCCCGCCAACAGCATGGAGCACGGCCAGAAGATCATGAGCATGCGGGGGAACAACCCCCATTTCTGCCGGGCCACCGTGCACCACGAACTGATACCCGGGCATCACCTGCAGGGATTCATGACCGGCCGCTGCAAACCCTACCGGCGCATCTTCGCCACCCCCTTCTGGCTCGAGGGCTGGCCCCTGCACTGGGAGATGCTGCTCTGGGATCTCGATTTCCCCCGGAGTCCCGAGGACCGCATGGGCATGCTCTTCTGGCGCACCCACCGGGCCGCCCGGATCATCTTCTCCCTCGGTTTCCACCTGGGAGAAATGACGCCGCAGGAGTGCATCGATTTTCTCGTGCAAAAAGTGGGGCACGAACCGGCCAACGCCGAAGCGGAGGTGCGGCGCAGCTTCGAAGAGGATTACCCGCCGCTCTACCAGGCGGCCTACCTCATCGGCGGCCTCCAGATGCGGTCGCTCTATGAAGAGTGCACCACCTCCGGCGCGTACACACCCCGGGAGTTCCACGATGCGGTCATGCGGGAAAACTCCATGCCCATCGCCATGCTCAGGGCGCAGCTGCTCGGGATCGAACTGAAAAAGGACGGGATGCCCATGTGGGATTTTAAATAAACAGAAGCAGGCGGCCGGAGACCGGAGGCGGGACCCGGCCCGGCCGCCCCTGAGCCGCCAGCGAAAAACACGAAATACACGAAAATATAATAGGGGCCTTATTATCTTTCTCTTTTCGTGTGCTTCCGTGCCTTTCGTTGGTATTCCCCGGGGGAGGGTGGCGGCCCGGCCTCCGGCCTCCATCGCAGTCAACGCCGGAAAGTCTCTATTGATATATTCCCATGTGATACGTATATTTTCGTTCAGCACGCTACACACAGTCCACCCGTTCCCGAGCTTGTACACACACGCGAAAGGACTCGCCGATGAAAGACAGCGTACCGGTAATTCCGAAGAAGATCCTCTGGCCGTTCATTCTGTTAACGAGCTGTTTCGCCTGGTGGGGACTGGCCAACAACATGACCGACACCCTTCTTGCCGCCTTCAAGAAAATTATGAGCATGACCGATGCCCGCACGGCCTGGATCCAGATGGCCTTCTATGGATCCTATTTCTGCTGGGCCCTGCCCGCGGCCATCTATATAAAAAAATTCACCTATAAATCGGGCGTCCTCCTGGGACTGGGCCTTTTCGCAGCCGGCGCCCTCCTTTTTTACCCCGCAAGTCTGACCATGAACTATTTCCACTTCCTGATCGCGCTCTACATTCTCGCCGGAGGTCTCTCAGTGCTCGAGACATCGGCCAATCCCTATATCATCGCCATGGGCCCGGAAGAGACGGGCACCAGGCGGCTGAATTTCTCCCAGTCCTTCAACCCCATCGGCTCCATGGTCGGCATCCTCCTCAGCAAACTCTTCATTCTCTCGCATCTACACCCGGCTTCCGCGGAGGAGCGGGCGGCCATGGCCCCGGCCGAACTGCAGCGTATCCAGTCACAGGAGCTGAACGCGGTCATGGGTCCCTATGTGGCGGTGGCGTTCCTCCTCATCCTCGTCTGGGTGCTCATCGCCGTCAACAGGAAGATGCCGAAATCATCCGACGCGGGCGGCCCCCTCAACCTGGGACCGACGTTCCGGCGTCTTATCCGCAACCGGCACTACGTCTGGGGGGTGGTGGCCCAGTTCTTCTACGTAGGCGCCCAGATCGGCGTCTGGTCCTTCACCATCCGCTACGTGATGAAGGAACTGACCCTCAATGAAGCGGACGCGTCCGGATACTACCTGGCGTCGCTGGTGCTCTTCGGCGGTTCCCGCTTCATCTGCACCTGGCTGATGAAGTTCATGAAGCCGTCGACGCTGCTGACTATCCTGGCGGTGACAGGCATCGGCTCAACTCTGCTGGTTATCTACGCCGGCGGCATCGTCGGCGTGTACGCCCTGATCTTCATCTCCGCCTGCATGTCGCTCATGTTCCCCACGATCTTCGGTCTGGCGGTGAGGGGCCTGGGAGAGGACACCAAACTGGGCGGATCGGGCCTGATCATGGCAATTCTCGGCGGCGCCGTGCTCACCCAGCTGCAGGGCTGGGTGTCGGACACCACCGGCAGCATCAACCTGGCCTACTGGGTGCCGCTGGTCTGTTTCCTGGTGATCACCTACTACGCCGCCGTCGCCTGCAGAAAAGACCTGCCGGCTGTCGCGCGATAGCAATATGTTGTAATAAACAGGTCCCTTTCGGTCATCGCTATCGGTCATCCGAAGAGCGACAAGCGAACTGCGAGGGCGACCGATAACTCACCTTGTGACAAGTCGGTCCGCAACGTCCGAACGAATTGTCCCTCTTCGGACAGGTTTTTACCGAAGGACTTGTCACAAGGGTTGCTTGTTTATCTTTCGTTTCGTTCTCCTTCAGCGATGAAGCTGCTTTCGGAGATCGATGGTGTCAGCATTGACTCATGACTCTGCGCTCGTTTTATGTGTCTTACTTTAAGATGATTATTTCGTATTTTTCGTGGATTTCGCTGGAGATTTTCATATGAAACGTTTAACGATCACACTGGCACTAATGAGCATCCTCACCTCCTGCACCCCCAAAAACCAGCCCGCCCCCTACGGCGCCGTACCCCACCCCCGCCAGCTCGCCTGGCACGACATGCAGTACTACGCCTTCGTCCACTTCGGACCCAACACCTTCACCGACCGTGAATGGGGCTACGGCGACGAAGACGAATCCGTGTTCAATCCAGGCGAACTGGACTGCCGCCAGTGGGCCCGGGCCGCAAAAGACGCCGGCATGAACGGCATCATCATCACCGCCAAGCACCACGACGGCTTCTGCCTCTGGCCCTCCGCCTACACGGAACACTCGGTGAAAAACTCGCCCTGGCGGGACGGCAGGGGCGATGTCATTCGGGAGCTGCGTGACGCCTGCGATGAGTACGGGCTCAAACTGGGCGTCTACCTCTCCCCCTGGGACCGCAACCACGCCGCTTACGGCACCCCCGCCTATCTGGACTACTACCGCAGCCAGCTGCGGGAGCTGCTCACCAATTACGGCGAGGTTTTCGAGGTCTGGTTCGACGGCGCCATGGGCGGCGACGGCTACTACGGCGGCGCCCGCGAAACCCGCCGCATCGACAACAGGACCTACTACGACTGGGCCAACACCATTCCCATCGTCCGGGAACTGCAGCCGGGCGCCTGCATGTTCAGCGACGGCGGCCCCGATGTGCGCTGGGTGGGCAACGAACAGGGCTACGCGGCCGAAACCAACTGGTGCACCATGAACCGCGACCACTTCTACCCCGGTGTCGGCGGCGTCAACGAGGTGCTGCAGCACGGACAGGAGGACGGCTCGCACTGGCTGCCTGCGGAGGTGAACACCTCCATCCGCCCCGGCTGGTTCTACCACGCATCCCAGGACGATCAGGTAAAATCCCTGGAAAAACTGATTGATATCTGGTTCCACTCGGTGGGTATGAACGGCAACTTCATTCTCAATGTGCCGCCGGACCGGCGTGGACTGTTCCATGAAATCGATGTGCAGCGGCTGAAGGAGCTCCGGGCCTGGCTGGACCGTGCATTTGCCGACGACCTGGCCCGAAGGGCGACAGTCACCGCTTCGTCGGTCAGGGAGGGATCACGGAAATACGAACCGGCCTCCGCCGTGGACGGCGACCCCGCCACCTGCTGGGCGGTCAACGACGGGATCACGAACGCTTCCATCACCCTTACATTTCCCGAGCCGGTGGAATGCAACACCGTGACGCTGCGGGAATACATCGCCCTGGGCCAGCGGGTAAAGGCGTTCACCATCGAAGCCGAGGCGGAGGGGCGGCTGACCCCGGTCTCGCAGGGCACCACCGTGGGCAACCGGCGCATCGTTCGTTTCGACCCGGTCACCACGCGCACCCTCAGGATCACCATTACAGCAAAGGCGTGTCCCCTGATTTCGACCATCGAGGTATACAAAACACCTCCCGTGCAGACAACGGGCGGCACCTGATCCCGCTCTCGCTCTTCGTTTCCGCTATCGCTCTCGTATTTTTGGAGAATGCATAATGAAGAAACTGACATGCACTCTTTTCCTCCTGGCAACAGCCGGCGCTCTCTTTGCCCAGGCCCAGGAACACCCGGATACACGCCAGGCTTATATGCCTCCGACCGATCCGCTCGTTATTGAAAAGCTGGATCAGTGGCGGGACCTGAAATTCGGATTCATGATGCACTGGGGCCTCTACGCTCAGCTGGGCATCGTGGAATCCTGGGCCCTCTGCTCGGAGGACCAGCCCTTCCAGGACCGCAAGGGCGTCCCCTACACCGAATTCAAGGAGATGTACTTCAGCCAGATCGAGCACTTCAATCCCGTCGACTTCGATCCGGAACCCTGGGCCCAGGCGGTGCAGGACGCGGGCATGCGCTACGTGGTCTTCACCACCAAGCACCACGACGGCTTCTGCATGTGGGACACGAAAGAGACCGATTTTCGCATCACCGGTCCCGCATCCCCCTTCAGGGACAATCCCCGGGCCAATATCGCGAAGGAGATCTTCGCCGCCTTCCGGAAAAAGGGATTCATGATCGGCACCTATTTTTCCAAACCCGACTGGCACAGCCCCGACTACTGGTCGCCCCTCTGGGCCACTCCCGACCGCTGCAACAACTACGACGTGTGCAAGTACCCCGGGATGTGGCAGCGGTTCAAAGACTTCACCTGCAATCAGATCGAAGAGCTGATGACCACCCTGGGCCCGGTGGACATTCTCTGGCTGGACGGCGGCTGGGTGCGGCCCGACTCCACCATCACCGACGAGGTGCGCTCCTGGGGCTACCGTATTCCCGACTGGGAGCAGGACATCGACATGCCGCGGATCGTTACCATGGCCCGCGGCCGTCAGCCCGGCCTGATCGTGGTAAACCGCAGCGTGCACGGCCCCTATGAAGACTACCGCACTCCCGAACAGCACGTCCCCGCCGACGGGCTTCCCTATCCCTGGGAAACCTGCATGACCATGACCGCCAACTGGGGCTACGTGCCCGGCGCACGCTACAAGTCAGCGGAACAAATCGTCAAACACCTGGTGGATATCGTCGCCAAGGGCGGCAACTACCTGCTCAACATCGGACCGACACCGCGGGGCACGCTGGAACCGGCCGCTTACCAGCGGCTCAGGGAGATAGGCGCCTGGATGAAGGTCAACGGCAGCGCTATCTACGCCACCCGCATGTGGAACACCTACGGACAGGGTGAGGCGATCCGCTTTACCCGCTCAAAGGACGGCGGGACGCTCAACGTGTTCGCGATGGAGTGGCCGGGATCGCGCCTGCTGCTCACGGATGTGCAGCCCGGGCAGGTCAAAAAGGTCGTTATGCTGGGAGACGGGAACCCGCTGCAATGGGATGCTTCGGAGAGGGGCATGGTAATCCTTCTGCCCGGGGGGCTGCGGGAGAAGGGACGCCATGTCTGGACCTTTCAGATAACCCTGGACCGCTGAGATGCGCCGTCGGGACTTTCTTCGTACCGCGGGAGGCCTGACCGCCGCGTCGCTGCTGCCCTCGCTGCCGCTTGTAAGCTGCGGCGGCGGCAGCAGCCCCAACATCCTTCTCATCTGCGTAGACGACCTTCGCCCGGAGCTGGGCTGCTACGGCGCCGCGTCTGTCAAATCACCCAATCTCGATGGGTTTGCGGAAACGGCCGTCCGCTTTACACACCACTACATTCAGGCCCCCACCTGCGGCCCGTCCCGCTACAGCCTGCTCACCGGTCTGCGGCCCCGGACCGTTTCCGAACTGAACAACGAGTTCATGGAGCGGACCTTTCACACCCGGCCTGAAGGGGCGGTGCCCGAAACATTCGTTCACCACTTCCGCCGAAACGGCTATTACACCGTCGGGATCGGCAAGGTCAGCCACATGCCCGACGGCATTATTCGCGGGGACGGCAGGACCAGGGAGCTGCCCTACAGCTGGGACGAGATGCTCTGTGAAAAGGAAAAATGGGGCGACGGGTTCGACGCGTTCTTCGCCTATGCAGACGGCTCCAGCCGGGCCTCGATGAATCATCAGGTGGAACCTCTCGAATGTGCGGATGTCGATGATGAGGGGTACCCGGATGGACGCAACGCCGCTCTCGCCGCAGCCAAACTCAAAGAGCTGGCAGGGCGGGAACAGCCGTTCCTGCTCTCGGCGGGATTTTTCAAACCGCACCTTCCCTTTAATTCCCCGAAAAAATACTGGGACCTGTACAAACGGGACGAGATTCCCCTCTCGCCCAATCCGGAAGCGCCGCGGCAGACGCCACCCGGACTGCTGCATAACAGCGATGAATTTTTCAATAACTACCGCATACACGACGAACGCGGCGGCGCCGGCATCCGCATCGGCGATGCCTACGCCCGCAAGATCCGCCACGCCTATTTCGCGGCGGTCAGCTACGTGGATGCCCAGATCGGCAGGGTGCTCACCGCCCTGAAAGAGTCAGGACGGGAGAATGACACGATCGTCATCGTCTGGGGAGACCACGGCTGGCACCTGGGGGATCACACTCTCTGGGGAAAGCACAGCCCCTTCGAACGCTCGGCAAACAGTCCGCTCATGATCCGGGTGCCCGGAATGCGCCATCCCGGAACGGCCTCGGACGCGATCATCGAAACCATAGATATCTACCCGACCCTGTGCGGGCTTTGCGGCATAGCCCCGCCGCCGGAACTGGACGGAAAACCGTTGACACCCCTGATCCGCCGCCCGGAGGGCCCGGGGAAACAGGCAGCCTATACCTGCCAGCCCGGACGCATCTCCATGCGCACCGGCCGCTACCGGCTGGTGGTGCAGTACCGCGGCGGCACCTGGACCATCGCGCTCTTCGACCATGCCGCCGATCCGTACGAAACCGTCAATATCGCCCCGGAGCATCCGGATATCGTACAAAAACTCCTGCCCCTGCTGCGGAAGGGCAACACCGGCATCATCCCCGATGCGGCCCTGAAAAGATTGATAGAATCATCCGATTCAGCGTTCACCATAGTGCCGAGGACATCATGAAAATCAATGCCATTCATGCGCGAACGGCCCTTATCCTGGCCGCACTCACCGCCCTTGCCTGTACGCGGCAGCCGCAACAGCCGCCTGCGGGTATCATTGCCAACGGTTCCTTCGAAACCGTGACCGGCGCCCGCCCGGACGGCTGGCACCCCCGCACCTGGAGCGGCGACGCCGACTTTCACTCGGACAGCCTCGCCCATGCCGGACGTTACAGCGTCCGGATCAGCTCGCAGGACGGTGCCGACGCCTCCTGGTCCGCAACGGTTCCGGTAACACCGTTCTCCACCTACCGGTTCAGCGGCTGGATCCGGACGGACAGCCTCGAGGCCGGCGAAAGCAAAGGCGCCCTCTTCAACCTTCACGGCATCAGCGGTGCCGAGACTGCAGCGATCAAGGGGACGAACGACTGGACCGAACTGACCATGGAGTTTGAAACCGGCCGGAACGATGCGGTCATCATCAACTGCCTGTTCGGCGGCTGGGGCCGGGCCACGGGCACCGCCTGGTTCGACGGCCTCTCCCTCCAGCTCCTGGAATCCCGGGAGATGCATCCGCAGGTGACGGTGCGGACCGCGCGGGAAACCGAGCCCATCTCGCCCTTTATCTACGGCCAGTTCATCGAACACCTGGGCCGCTGCATCTACGGCGGCATCTGGGCCGAGATGCTGGAGGATCGAAAATTCTGCTATCCGGTTACCGATCTGTATGCGCCCTGGGGCGAAAAAGAACCGGTCTGGATATCCGGCGAGTATCCGCCGGTTGTCGCCTCTCCCTGGAAGGCGGCCGGCCCGGAAGGGACAGTGAATATGGACAGTACCGATCCCTTCACCGGCAGCCACTCGCCCTGCGTACAGCTGCCGGGTGACGGCAGCCCCGCCGGACTAAGCCAGGAGGGGCTCGCCCTTATTAAAAATAAACAATATACGGGTCGCATCGTCCTCTCCGCATCCCCGGACGCGGGTCCCGTGACTGTCAGGCTCGTCACGGACAGGGGCGCGGCCGTTGAGCACACGATCCCGACCCCGGGGGAGGACTGGACGACATTTCCCTTTACACTCACCGCACCGGCCTCTTCCGAGAACGCTGTCCTGGAGATCACCGCCCCGGGCAGCGGCTGGTTCAGGATCGGGACCGTGTCGCTCATGCCCGCTGACAATATCAGGGGCTGGCGTCCCGAGGTGATCGCCCTGCTCGAAGAGCTGCACTCCCCCGTCTACCGCTGGCCCGGCGGCAACTTCGTCAGCGGCTATGACTGGCGCGACGGTATCGGCGACCGGGACCGGCGGCCGCCCCGCAGAAATCCCGCCTGGACCGGTGTGGAGCATAACGACGTGGGCATTCATGAATACATGGATCTCATGGAGCTCATCGGCGCGGAGCCCTTCATCGCGGTCAACACCGGCCTGGGCACCGTGGAAGAAGTGGCCGAAGAGGTCGCCTACTGCAACAGTCCCGCCGAAACCCCCATGGGCAGGCTGCGGGCCGCAAACGGCCGCCCCGAGCCCTGGGGCGTCACCTGGTGGGCCGTGGGCAACGAGATGTACGGATCATGGCAGCTGGGTCACATGCCCCTCAGCGAGTACGTGAAAAAACACAACCGCACCGCCGATGCCATGCGCGCCGTCGATCCCTCCGTCAAACTGGTTGCCGTGGGCGAGGCGGGCAGGTGGAGCCGCACCATGCTGCGGGAGTGCGGCGACCACATGGACCTGATCAGCGAGCACATCTACTGCCAGGAACGGCCGGGCCTGCTGGGCCACACCGCCTGGCTGGCGGAGTACATCAAGGCCAAGGCGGACGCGCATCGGCGGTACCGCGAGGAAATTCCCGGCCTGGCCGAAAAGGACATCCGCATCGCCATGGACGAGTGGAACTACTGGTACGGCCCCTACATCTTCGGGGAGCTGGGCACCCGCTACTTCCTCAAGGACGGGCTGGGCGTGGCCATCGGCCTGCATGAGTATTTCCGCAACAGCGACCTCTACTTCATGGCCAATTACGCCCAGACGGTGAACGTGATCGGCTGCATTAAAACCAGCCGCACCGCTGCCTCCCTTGCAGCCACCGGGCAGGTGCTGAAGCTCTACCGGGCTCATTACGGTGAGATCCCCGTCGCAGTGGACGGCGACCCCGCCCCTCTCGACGTGGCCGCCGCCTGGAAAGCGGGCCGTGACACCCTCACCATCGCCGTGGTCAACCCCACCCGGGACGAGGTGGATCTGCCCCTGACGATCGAAGGGACCGCTCTGGACGGATCGGCGATCTGTCACTGCATCGCCGGCAGCGATCCCCGGGCTTACAACGAACCCGGAAAACCGCCGCGGGTGGCGATTAAAGAGAAGACGATCCGGGACGTATCATCGGGAGTGAGAGTGCCGGCGTTGAGTGTGTCGATATTTGTCCTATCGGTCAAGCAGGCCGGCAGTGACAAGGAAAAAGGATAGGGAATAAAACCCCATCCAACCATGGCCAGCCGGCGGTCCCTGACCGCCGGAGTCACGCGGGACCGTTCAGCAGAGCCCCGCTTCCCCCTTTTGCAAAGGGGGACCGGGGGGATCTTTCAAAATAACAGGATAATTACTCACCATATGGAGGACCAATGCGGACAACACCACTGCTCTCCGTTCTTACAGGCCTGACCCTTTTCCTTGCCTGTCAGTCACAGAAAACCTATACCATTGAAGAGATGGACGGACACTCACTCGTCCACAACACTGGTCCGCTTTTCAAAACGAGCCCCGTCTCCCTCGAATTCATCCGCCAGTACGGCAGCGAAGATCCCGGCGCCGGCGGCCTGCTCCTGGGCGAGCCCATGGGCGTGATGGTGGACAACGCGGAACGTGTCTCCATTCTCGACCGCGGCAGCTGCGAGATCATCACATGCTCCCCGGACGGCGAAGAGATCCTCCGGTTCGGAAAGAAAGGACAGGGCCCCGGAGAGATGATGTATCCGTACCGTCCCGCACTCATCGACGGAACGATATACGTCCCCGACTTTGCCGGCATGGTGCACCGCTTCACCCCCGACGGCGCATACCTCGGCCGCATTGCCAGCCCGTCACCCCTGAGCATGCTTACCATGCGTGATTCCGCCACGATCATCGTCAATGTACTGGCCCGCGGCGCCATGGAGGGGGACGGCACCCTCCTCCATCTCTACACAAAAGACGGCGGCCTGATCAGCTCCTTCTGCCCCCTCGCACCGCATGCAGATCCCGGGGCTGCGACGTCCTTCAATCAGCTCCATGTCGTTCCGGACCAGCAAGGCAATATCATTGTCGCCTTCATCGCACAGAACCGGGTGGAAAAGTATAACGCCGAGGGAAGGCTGCTTTGGAAAATGGACAGGCGTACCCCGATTGAAGAGTTCATACGGGAAGCCGGCGCGGATCCGGATTACGGCTTTATGAACTGGGATGTCAGCCGCATCACCCGCAGCCTGCAGGTCGATGATAAAAACCGCATCTGGATCATCTCCTTCACCGGACAGCCCGATCCTGCAAAAAAAGACTACACCGAAGAAGAAATCGCGGCATTTTTTGTTTTTGACGTGTTCGATGAGAACGGCATCCATCTCTTCTCTCTTGAGTTCCCGCCCGAGTCGTTCGACACCTTCCAGATTATCGGTGACCGTATGTTTTTCAATGACCCCCGGGCCAGGGGGGTGGTGCGGGAATATACTATCAAGAACAAAGAATAATATTTTCCACAGGGTTCGCTGATCGCTCATCGCTCATCCCTCTCGCGCTTCAATATCACCGTTCCGTAGAGACTCCCCTTACCCTGTGACACGTCAATGGACCTGTCACAGGGTAAGGATCCCCCTGTTCCAAAACGGAATCCAGGGGAATTGTCCTTCAGCCCTTCCCACTTTTTCTAAACAGCATGAAACACGGGAAGACAAAGGCCGGTATACTTAGTCGAATACCTGTATCCTATACCCTGTGTATGTGATCCCGGCCGAAAGGAATGTCTGATGAAACAGCTCTTTCTCACCTGTCTGTCTATTATGGTCATCACCGCCTGCGGTAAAAAGAAACCCCAGACCTATACAACCGGCGTCATCGACGGCATCACCCATATTCATAACCTGGAACCGTCCCTGCCTGCCGGGAGGACCGGCATTCGCCTGGCATTTATACAGCGATACGGCGCACTGGAAACCGATGATCCCGACCTGCTGCTGAATCAACCCTCGGATGCCGCCGTAGACCGCGACGGCAATGTCTTTATCACCGACAAAAATAATCACCAGCTGAAAAAATTCGACAGCAGTGGACATCTGCTTTATACCCTGGGCAGACGCGGCCAGGGCCCTGACGATTTTATGTATCCCCGGGGACTGCTGATAAACGATGAAAACCAGGTGATGGTTACGGAGTTCGACCGGACCAAAGTGTTTAGTGCAGAGGGTGAATTTCTGCGCATTCTCGAAATAAAGGGGTCGACCCGCTACCGGCCGCTCACTCCCGACCGTTTTATCGACAACGGCATGCGAATGGTCATCAGAACCCGGGAAGATTACCAGAAAACGATACAAAATACGGCGAAACTGCCGATGGTCTCCATATGCGACTCACTCGGAACCCTGCTCTGCGAATTTGGAACCAAACGTGTGTATGACGAAATGGTCGATGTTCTGAATTTCAACGCCTTTTCCCTGGTCGCAGATAGAAACGATCACTACTACATGGCATTCGAATCCCAGAACAGAATAGAAAAATACGGACCGGACGGATCTCTTATCTGGCGGGCCGACAGGAAGCTTCCCTACGAAGAATCCACGGAGATCAAAAAGGTGCGGACATCCAACAGACTGGGCAGTGCCGCCATCGCTCCCATGTACAACCGCTTTTCCCGGGCAATCGAAATCGACGGTCAGGGCCGTCTCTGGATCCCCACCCACAAGCGTCAGTTCACCGAGCATGAACGCCTCAAGGAATTCAACACCCTGGAAGACCCGGAATTTATTATGCTGGAAGTATACAACCGGGATGGTATCCTGCTGCAGCGCATTCCCTGGGAGTACGGCACCGGCCGCCAGCTGGTGCACATTCACGGTGACAGGATGTTCTTCACCAGCTGGGTGGACATGTGTGTGTATGAGTACCGGATAATCGACGACCGGTGATTAATTCTCAGAAACAGGATATCGTTATGCTGGCTCGCTGATCGCTCCTCGCTCATCCCTCTCGCTCGTCGATATCGCAGTTCCGTCGAGACTCCCCTTACCTTGTGACAAGTCAATTGACTTGTCACAAGGTAAGGCAGAGACCATTCCGCACATGCTGACTTCCCCCTTTTCCAAAGGGGGACTGAGGGGGATTTCCATTGCACCGTTCCCCGCATCTTCGTACATTATTCCATACGACCTTCCCGACAGACAATCATTTCAGCGATGAGGATCCCTCATGGAACGCACACTCGTCAATCTCTTTCTCGCCAGTGTCAGCCGGTACGCCGACAACCCCATGATGTTTGAAAAACACGGAGACACGTTCGAGGCAACCACCTACTCCCGTGCCCACGAACTCGTCCGTCTCACCGCCGCGGGACTCATGTCCCTGGGTCTCAAACACGGCGATCGCGTCACCCTCTTCGCCGAGGGCCGTAACGACTGGGTATTCTCGGAGCTGGGGGTGCTCTTCTGCGGCGCAATAAACGTCCCCCTTTCCATCAAGCTCAAGGAACCGTCCGAACTCGAATTCAGGATATCCCACTCCGGTTCCCGCTTTGTCATTGTCTCCGTCAGCCAGCTCGGCAAGATCCTCGAGATCAAGGCAAACCTCTCCCAGGTGGAGAAGGTCATCGTTCTGGACGAGACGGATATCAGTGATCCGGACCTCATTTCCCTCGAATCTCTGCGTCAGCGGGGCGCGCTCTATCTTCAGGAGCACCTGGAAGAATATACCGCCCGCCTCGAGTCGGTGAAAGAAAGCGACCCGGCCAATATCTGTTACACATCCGGCACTACCGCCGATCCCAAGGGCATCGTGCTGACCCACCGGAACTACACCGCCAACGTGGATCAGGGCCGCGCGTACTACCATGTGCCCGAAGAGTACCGCTCCCTGCTCATTTTGCCCTGGGATCACAGCTTTGCCCATACCTGCGGCATCTATACGCTCATGAAATCGGGCGCCGGCATGGCCGCCATCGAAATCGGGAAAACTCCCATCGAGACAACGAAAAACATCGGCAAAAACATCAAGGAGATTCAGCCCCACTTCCTCCTTTCCGTACCGGCGCTGTCAGACAGTTTCAAACGCACCATTGAACGGGGTATCGCCGCCAAGGGCAAGGCGGCCGAGGGCCTGTTCAAAGCCGGTCTCGCGGTGGCCTACGCCTACCATGGGGACGGCTTTCGTGACGGCCGCTGGCAGGGCTGCCGGCTGCTCAAGCCGCTCTACTCCCTTTTCGACACCATCCTCTTCAGCAAGATCCGCCGGGAGTTCGGCGGCCGTCTCATGTTTTTCGTGGGCGGCGGGGCCCTGCTGGATATCAAATACCAGAAATTTTTCGCCGCCATCGGCATCCCCGTGTATCAGGGGTACGGTCTCACCGAAGCGGCGCCCGTGATCTCCGCCAACCACCCCGGACGGCAGAAAATGGGGACATCGGGACCGGTCGTGCCGGATCTGGAGGTGAAAATCATCGATGACATGGGAAATCTCCTGCCCCATGGCGAAAGGGGAGAGATCGTCGTCAGGGGAGAGAACGTTATGCACTCGTATTGGAAAAATCCGGAGGCGACGGCAAAGACATTACAGGAGGGATGGCTCTACACCGGGGATATGGGGTATCTGGATGAGGATGGGTTCCTTATGGTGCTGGGCCGTTTCAAATCGCTGCTGATCAGCAACGACGGTGAAAAATACAGCCCGGAAGGCATCGAGGAGAGCCTTATCGGCTCCTGCCCCTATATCAGCCAGATAATGCTTCACAATAACCAGAGCCCGTATACGACGGCCCTGATCGTGCCGGACAAAGGCGCGGTGCTGGCGAAGCTGAAGGAAATGCGCCTCTCACCCCATGATGATGCGGGACAGAAAGCCGTGATCGGCCTGTTCTCCGACGCCCTCACCCACTACCGCCGCGATCCCCACGTGAAGAAGACCTTTCCCGGCAAGTGGATCCCCTCGACTTTCGCGCTCCTGGGCGAAGAGTTCACGGAGGGCAACCGTATGATCAACTCCACCATGAAAATGGTGCGCTGGCGTATCAGCCGGCACTACCAGACGCGGATCGAGTTCATGTACACCCCCGAAGGCAAGGATCCGGACAACGCCCGGAACAGGACGATCGCGGGGAGGATGGGGTGATGCCCGCTTCTCCGCCGGGCGTTAAAACAGCTCCCTGTTCCTGCACAGCTGAATAAACAGTGTATCCATCCTGAACAGGTGGGCTCCGGTGATCTGCGTTCTTTCCAGCTTGTATCCCGGCCTGTTGATGGTAAAATCATATATTGATGTGTTATTGACCGCGATTTTTGCCGTACCGTACCTGTCGGTGCTTATCTCTCTGGCCTGTGAACTCAAATTCACCAGGTTGATCTCATCGATCCCTACTTCAACGTAGGACAGATCGCCCCTTGTCGAGTCATCGATCACTTTCAGGAACACCACACTCTCTTTGGTCGGGTATCTTTCAAGTTCGGGCGTGGCTTTCCCGGAAGGCGCTTTCACGATTTCCTGATACTCTTTTCCTGACACCAGCGGTTTCTGATGAATCAATGCCCGCTGAACGATACTGTCGAGTTTGATCGGAGCATACCTGTTGAATATATCAACGGCCCAGGCGCGTTTGATCACATCCGAAGAATCCTGTTTCTGCGGCTCGTCTTTCAATATGTCCATCGCTATCGAGATATACGCGGTCTGATTCTCGTTTTTCGCGAATGTTTTGCTCGCCTCCTTCAAACCGAAGACCGAAACAATCATAGCCACGATGACCACACCGAAAAACAGGAGAATGATGAACCACTTCCCCATTCCGTCCGAGGTGCGGATAGTCAGGTCGCTCACCGAAAGACCTTTTTTGTCTTTTGATCCGGCAGCCTCTTTCATGAATTCCTCCTCTGTACTATACATTGCGCCTGTTTTATTCCGGTCCGGAGAGCGCACAGCAGGCTCTTTCCCCCGAGAATAAAACGTATATGCATGATTGCTGAGTTGATTACGGAAAGACGTTATATCAATATACTACCTAAAATCACTAGTGTCCGGTTAAAGGTATAAAAAATAAAAAATATGGCCCAACTTACCTCAAAAATTGTTATATTCTAGTGCACCTAAA
>JAFGRY010000015.1 GCA_016934955.1 bacterium
GAGTGGACAGTCAAGGTCACCGATGGCGAACCTGCCACCGTAGTGTATGGTCAGACCGCCGAAGCATCCATTACCAACACGCATAAAGTAGGCAGCATCGGTGACTTTGTCTGGGACGACACGAACCGCAACGGCATCCAGGACGCGGGCGAGCCCGGTGTCGAAGGCGTGACCGTAAAACTGTTCACCACCGGGGGTGTTCAGGTCGGTTCGACCCAGACCACGGATGCCAATGGCGGGTATCTCTTTACCAATGTCCCCGCCGGAAGCTACTATGTGGAGTTCAGCAATATTCCGTCCGGCTATGAGTTTACCGATTCGAATCAGGGCGGAGACGATGAAAAGGACTCTGATGCCGATCAGACAACAGGCAAGACAGGTACGATCACCCTGGCTGCCGGTCAAAACGATCTGACCAACGATGCCGGTATTCGTGAACAGTACGGCTCGATCGGAAATTTCGTCTGGGACGATCTCAATAAAAACGGCATTCAGGATCAGGGTGAACCCGGTGTTGAAGGCGTCACCGTGAAACTCTTCAAATCATCGGATAATACTCAAGTCGGAAGTACGCAGACGACAAACGCATCAGGGGAATATCTCTTTGATAATCTTCCTGCTGGTTCATACTATGTCGAATTCTCGAATCTTCCTGCAGACTATGCCTTTACCACTGCAAACGCAGGCACCGACGATGCGTTTGATTCTGATGCCAATGTGCTCACAGGCAAAACAGGAACCATCCCTCTCGCGGCCGGGCAGGATGATCTGACCAACGATGCCGGTATCATCGAGGCAGAATGGGATTACGGTGATGCGCCAGCTTCCTATCCGACTCTTTATGCAAGCAATGGTGCTCGGCATCAGCTAGGCAGCGGCCTCTATCTCGGAAACGGCGTCGATAGCGACAGCGACGGACAGCCGACAGCAGGAACCGTTGGTGACGATGAAGACGGCACCGATGATGAAGATGGTGTCGTATTCAGTGTCATGCCGCTGATGAGAGGTGTGACATCGGCTATCTGGGTCACTGCATCCGGTCAGGGTTTCCTTAACGCCTGGCTCGATTTCAACCATGACGGTGACTGGGATGATGCCGGGGAACAGATATTCGCCGGTCAGGCATTGAATGCCGGCGTCAATCTCCTTTACATCACCACACCCGTGAGTGCGGTTATCGGAGACACCACTTATGCTCGCTTCAGGTTCAGTTCTCTGCAGCAGCTGGGTGTCAGCGGTGATGCGCCGGATGGAGAAGTTGAAGACTACATGATCGAGATATCCGATCCGTTTGTAAGTATCGGCGATTATGTATGGCATGATCTTAATGAAGACGGCATCCAGGATGAGAACGAAGTTGGTATTGAAAACGTAACTGTTCATCTCTTCCTCGTTCCGAATACTCCCGGTGTGACCCTTCCATCAACCGTGGCTCCGGATGGCGCCGATGCAGGTGCGGCCGCGCCGAATAGTGAGGTGTCCTTGGCAGTCGAGGTCGGTACTGATATTACGGACGCAGACGGCAAGTACCTTTTCGAGCGGGTATTCACCGGTGCCGGCACGTATTATTTGAAATTCGATCTTCCGGGAAGTGACTGGTTTATATCAGCCAGGGATCAGGGGAGTGATGATGAAAAAGACAGTGATGCCGATCAGGTAGACGGCACCTGTGACCTGACCATTCTGGTCGACGGAGAGATCGATCTTTCTTGGGACTGCGGCATGTACTTGCGCGAACCCAACTGTTCTATTGGCGATTTTGTCTGGTGGGATCTGAATCAGAACGGCCTCCAGGATGAGGGACCCGGCTCAGGTATTGCCAATGTCACGTTATATCTCCATCTGGGTCATGCGAACGGACCCGTAATCGCCACTCAGGTCACTGATGAGAACGGATTCTACTACTTCATGAACCTGCGTCCCGGCGCCTATACGGTCGACGTCGTCGAGTCAACTCTGCCATCTACACCTCTGCCGATTCAGCTGACCACGGGCAACGAACCCTACACCTACGGTCTATCTCCAAACGAGCATCACCGTCAGGCTGACTTCGGATACTATGTGCCTGAGGCAACCGGTATCGGACGGAGGTGGGTGATCGCCCGCTATCAGCCCTGGTTCAGCGATACTGATGCCGGTGACCCCATGCGTCACTGGGATTGGAGCAACCACGGCGGTGAAGCGGATACCAGTATTTTCCACGGGTATGATTCCTACGACGCAGACATCTGGACCTACCATATTCTTGCCGCCTGGGCGTCAGGGATCGACGGATTCGCCGTTGACTGGTACGGAAAGGACAGTTACGAGAATCCTCCGGTCCTGGGTCTGCTGAATGCCGCGGACAAGCTCTACCGCCAGTACGCGGACCGCGGGTTCAATTTCGAGATCGCCGTTTCCTACAACGAGCATGCGGAAGAGGAACTGGATAAAAACATGGAATACATCGGTGATTCGCTGATGACCCATATCGCCTACTGGGGCCACAGACGGGGAGAACCACGGCCGCTTTTCATCTTTGACGACAAGCAGGATACTCTGATCACGGCAGATGCATACCGGGTGGTCGCTGACTCGCTGCTGCCGGCCGACAAATTCCTGCTCTGGGATGGAACGGAACTGGAAGTGTTCAAACCGATGGATGTGTGCTACCCGTGGATCCAGCCGCTCCACGATGAGTGGGATCCGGCAGGAATGGAGTGGGGAGAGACCTACCTCGACACCACCTACTGGAGGATGAACTACCTGCCGAATCCGGGTGAGCTCTGGTTCGCGCTCGGCGCTGTCTGGCCGGGACTGAATGACAGGGAGTGGAGCTTCAGTGAGGATCACTTTATGGATCGTCAGGATACGCTTGTCTATCACTGGACCTGGGAGAAAGTGCATGAGTATCCCTACCCGCTGAACATGCCCTGGTGTTACATCGAAACCTGGAACGATTTCAACCAGGCATCGGAGATCGAGCCCAGTGTGGATCATGACTACTACTTCAACGTGATGACCCGTAACAACGCCCGGATTTTCAAGGGATCCCTGCCGCCGGATTCGGTTGGTGTCGAGAACCCGGGATTGATCGTGCCGCAGCATATTCTGCAGGCCCGCAGAGAGGCCCTGCTCCATCCTGAGGCGGCGGACTGGATCAACGCCCGGGCCGACGAGGCTCTGGATCTTTTCTTCGAGCGCAAGTTTTATGAAGCGACCTGGCTGGCGGACTTCGCCGCCGGTATCGCACCCAAACCGGTATCGATCACCGGAGTCACGAACACGACCATGACGCTGGCATGGGATACGACGAAATATGCGAACAGTTATAATGTCTACTATTCGCAGCATCCCGAGGCCTTCCTGCCCGGTGCCTACGAGCGGCCGGTGCGGATCCGTCTGGATGACGTGACCACATATACCATCGAAGGACTCGAACCCGGTGTGCAATACTTTGTGGCGGTGACCGCTGTTGATACGTCGATCGGAGAATTCACCGAGAGCTGGTTCAGCAGTTCGTATACGGGTGCAGGAGTTGTCAGTGCCGCGTTGCCGGCGCGTCCCGGCCTGAGCACCGGAGTAGCCTCGGCGCTGCCCGATAAATTCGCGCTGCACAACAATTACCCGAACCCGTTCAACCCGACAACGACGATCACCTATGATCTTCCCAGAGCGCAGCATGTGCTCCTGAGAGTGCTCGATGTGACCGGTCGACAGGTGGCGGTGCTTGTCGATGACAACCGTGACGCCGGATTCCACTCCGTTCAGTTCAGCGGGGCGGAGCTGTCCACCGGTGTCTACTTCTTCCAGATCGTTACCGATGAGTTCAAAGCGGTGCAGCGAATGCTGCTGATGAAGTAACGTTTTTCAGAACATGCATGCCCCGCCCGCCGGTCCGGATGGATCTGCGGGTGGGGCATTTCCTTCCCTTCCAATTCTCATTTCGTAAAGGAGGTACCGATGAAGAAACTGTCATTCATCCTCGTGCTTTTTATCGGTCTGATGTTCGTTTTCACCGGTTGTCAGCAGGCCATAAGTCCCACGGCGGTGGAGAACCGGACCGATACACCCGTGAGTCTCGCAAAACCGGGCGGGGATCGTATTGTTGACGGAAATATCTATTACAGCGATTCGCATTATTTTGCCGGAAGCCCGATCCGACCCGGCTTCGATGCGTACGGTTATAACTACCAGGCACATGAATTCAAAGGTTCATATGCCAATGTCTATCTTGGCGGCAACGGGTATCCGCCTTACGAAGGGAACGATGACGCCTATGTCGCGGCCAATCCTTCCGTTGTCTCAACCTGGTACTGGCCCTACAGGGATGTGAAGCTCATCATGAAATGGAACGACGCCTGGATCTCGAACAGGGATCAGGATGGGGACGGCAAACTCGATCGCCATTACGGGTATCCTTCCTATATCGGGTCCGGCGCCTGGGAAACAAATCATCAATACGGTGAGTATGTCGGTGAAGATGGGGAAACCTGCAAGTGGAACTATTTTTGTAAAATAGTCGCTCTGCCGTCAGCAGGCGTAAATATCGGTCAGCCGATCTGGGGAGAGTTCGCGATTGTTCAAGAGGTCAGCAATGACCAGGGCACCGGTGAGCATGGTCTCGTGTATAAATCACCGATCAATGCGGGATTCGGCGCCTGGTAATATATTTCTGTAGCAAAAAAACCCGTTTCTCCAAGCCGAGAAACGGGTTTTTTGCTATGCTTCAACGCTATTTGAGCAGCAGCATTTTTTTGATCATCGACCCGCGGGATGTACGGATGCGGTAGAAGTAGATGCCGCTGGGGACCAGTGTCCCGTTTCTGTCCCGTCCGTTCCAGGCGACGCTCTGTTCCCCGGACTGCATCACGCGATCGGCCAGGACCGCGATGGTCTGCCCCAGTTCATTGTGCACGGAAAGCAGCACCTGGCCCGGTTCTGCGATGCTGAACTCGATGGTCGTTTCGCAGTTGAAGGGATTAGGGTAGTTCTGCCGCAGAGACAGGGACGGCTGGAATCCGCCGCCGACACCGGTTGTCTGCAGGCTCAGTTCATTTGAATATGCACCATTGCCGGCTTCGTCCAGTGCCCGGATGATCAGGTATGCGTCTCCCGATAACAGGGCTGCTGAGATGGATCGCTGTTCTCTGCCTCCAGGCGGGAGCGGATCACCGATGGTCATGACGACTCTTCCCTGATGCCCCGATACACCTGTCATTGACAGCGTCCCGGACCGTATTTCATATCGCTGCACCTGTCTGTCCATGCCGTTGTCTCCCGGAGCCGTCCAGGTGATCAGCAGCGAATCCTGTGTTCGCGTGAGAATCTGCAAATCCGTTATCTCCCCCGGGTCGATTTCGTCTACAACCTGCATCGAGACGGGAATCGATAAAAGTGTGTCAATTATCAGCGATATCAATCCACTGTACACGCCCTGATTAAGCGTTTCCGCGCTTAAACGGATCAGGACGGTGTCGGCGGCCGACGGGAGGAGATCCTGTGCGGGCTGTTCCAGCGAGAGCCATGAATCGCCCGTTTCGACGCCGAACCGGTAACCAATCGACACGGTTCCTGTGTTGGTGACAACCAGGGGAACGAACCCCGCGGATGCTTCGGGAACGGTCGCCGTTATCCTTGCCGTGTTCAACGTCCAGCTTCTGACTTCCTGCAGAACAGGTTCCGCTTCGGTCCGGTTGGAAAGTGACGACGCGCCGGTCTCATCGAAGGTGAGGAGCCACAGGTAGAGCGTCTGATCCCGTGCTCCGGTATACACGCTGACGAGCTCGGCGGTCCCGGGGGCATGCACCGCTACGGTCTCGGCCAATTTAACTGCATCATCGGGAAGCCCTTCGCCTGAACCGTCATATCCCGTCCATAGTTCATACCGTTCGGCGGTCCCGAGCATGCCGTTGTCGCCGGGGGCCGTCCAGGCAACGCACAGGGAGTCGCATGTCTGTGTCTGCACCCGGAAATCGGTAACCGGCCCGGGAGGAACGGAGTCGACAATATGGATCGTTACCGGAATGGAAACGGATGAGTCTGGATCGTGATCGGTGTGCAGCGTCAGAGAGCTGGTATACACTCCGGAATCCAGCAGACCGCCGTCAAAACAGATACCAAGAGTATCAAGAGAGCCCGGCTCGCTGTGACGCTGCGTTTCATCCACGGCAATCCAGTCCGGACGATCATCGTCGCAGCACAGACGGTAGTCGATGGGGGTGGTGCCGGTGTTGGCGAAGCTGAGGAAGACCGTATCCCTGCTCATTTCCGTTATTGAATGTTCCACCACCCGTCTGTCCAGGGACCAGCTTTTTCGCGCCCGCAACACCGGTTCAGCGGCAACGGTATTGGAAAGGGATGACCTGCCGGTTTCGTCACAGGTGAGCACCAGCACATACAGCGTGTCCGCGCGTTCTCCGGTGAGGAGATCGATATATTCCCTTGCTCCGGAGGCCTGTACCGCTTCGATATCCATCATTTTAACCGCGTCTTCCGGCAGGCCGTTCTCCGCGTATGCATACCCGCCCCATATTTCATAGCGTTCCGCGATACCGGCGTATCCGTTGTCACCTGGAGCTGTCCAGGCGAGAGAGAGTGTGTAGACGGTCAGGTTCACGATGACTGCATCGGTAATCGGTCCGGGTGCTGTTGTATCGATGACCTGTATCGTTACGGGAATGGTAACAGTGGAATCGGGATCCGGTGCGGTGTGCAGTTTCAGGGAGGCGCTGAACAGTCCGGAATCCAGGCCCTCACTGTCGAAACGAATGACAAGTGTATCTGTTTGATCCGGGGCAAGACGCCGTGAGGCTGTGTCGTAGATCAGCCAGTCCGGTCGCGGCTTTTCACCGCTCAGGTGGTAATCGATTGATACATTACCGGTATTGGAGAAGGTCAGACGGGAAGAGGCTGTCTGATGTTCAGGCAGCGTCTGCCGGATGGAGCTGCTGCCGAGAGCCCAGCTCCGGTGTTCCCTGAATTCAGGTTCGGCTTCGATTGTATTGGATAGTGATGATTTTCCCGTTTCATCAAACGCTTTCACATAGATATACACCGGATGGTCGAACGGATTCGGACAGATGACCGCGGTTTCCGTGTCACCGGCCATGCCAGGTGTCGGGATGTCCAGCAGTTTCTGTCCGGTCAGAGTGGTGTGTCCCGCCGCCGGTGCGGCGCCGGACCAGATTTCATAATGGTCGATCCGGCCCACGGCGTAATTGTCTCCCGGAGCCGTCCACTGGAGCGTGAGCGTGTCGGCCTGCTGCTGTACCAGCTGCAGATCGCTGATGGGGGACGGGGGCATCGTGTCAATGACAGAGCAGTGTACGGGGATCTCCAGGGGAGAATCGAGTACCGGATCCGTGGTGAAGCGAAGCTTTCCCGCAAATGATCCGGCCTGCAGGCGGGTCGCGTCCAGGATCAGTGAAATGGACTTTTGCTGTCCGGGCTGCAGGGAGACCGCCGCCGAATCGGGGACGAGCCAGCCGGCGCTGCCGGCCGATCCCGCCATACTGACGGAAACGGCAACCGTGCCGGTATTGGAAACGTGTACTGTTTTTGTCTTCTTGTCGTTTTCGTGGATTTCTGTGTCGAGCCGGGTGACACCGGCGCTTACCGCCACGGAATTGTGTACGGGAAGCGTCAGTGCGGTTTCATTCATTCTTCCGGCAGTGACGTTCACCGTCTGCTCCGTCAGTACGGATCCGTTTTCACTCACTGTCAATTTTTGCTGCCCGGCTGGTGCGATCTCCAGAAGGAAACGGCCTTCATTGTCGGTCTCACATACGGTGCCGTCGCTGGCAAGCAGAACCCGAATCTCTGCGGCCGGTGATCCGTCAGCTGTCGTTACCCTGCCTGAAATGCCTCCAAAGACCGGAGCGGAGGGCTTCAGAGCGGTCGCGGGATCACCATAATAGTTATAGGTGTAGACGTTCTGCAGATCGTAAAATGTCGTGCTGTGACTGGAAAGGTAGGTAAGCCGCGCCTGGGTAAGCGACGATCCCGATCTGCGGGCATTGGTGATGAATTCCTTCCAGAAATAATAGGTGAGTGAGGCATTGCCTCCATCATTTACGTCGTCCCAGCCGATAGTGCCATAGCTCACCCGTGAAGAAGCGACGATGCCGCTGCTGCCGTTCCGGATGAGGCCTCGGGCGAGACTCACTTTCTCGGGCCAGCCGTTGTCACAGGCGTTCGCGAAGATAACCGGCTGATGATCCGCATCACCGCTGTAATCGCTGGATGAAAGAAACGTCTCGAGCATAAGTTCCGTGTTTTCCGGAATGTTGTTGCCGTTGTCGCTGCGCCAGTATTTTCTGAATGCGGATTTGGAGTTGCCGTGGGCCCACCAGGTCAGGCAGGCCGGGTTACTGCTGTGCCATGCAGACTGCAGGTTTGCGCCGCTGAGAGGATAATCGCAGGGAAATTCGGACGGTGAGACGCCTGCTTTTTCATAGAGGGTCGTGGTCTGCATCATGGTGAAGACGTTTTTCTTCATCAGTTCCATCAAGGCGGCGCCGTCGGTATCACGATAGTAGTAGCTGTAGTTGTTCTCATTCTGGAAACTGCTCATCGCCCCCACGAGGAGGCTGCTGTTTTTCCAGGCAGTGTTGTCTTTCTCAAAGGCGATGATTTTTTCGAGAATGTCCGCAACGATGTCGGGCTCGCTCCAGGGAATGCGTCCGACGCTGATCTCCGGCATCCAGTTGATCTGGTCGTCGCCGTACTCGCCAAAGAATCCGTCTCCGTCACCGTCCCAGCTGCAGGTGAGATCGGAATAGTAGATGTCGGATGGTATTTCGCCGCTGTATCCGTGATTGGCGGGGTTGGGATAGAGTTTCCTGATCGGAACGATGTCACTGTGCCCGACCAGCAGCAGATAGTCGAATGCGCCGGTGTTGAAATAGCGGCTTTTCAGGTAATTGTATATCTGTTCCGCTTTGTCGCGCCCGGAAGCGGAGGCACAGACCTCATCCACCGAAACACATTCCACCTTGAACTGGTTCCATTCTCTCCAGTAGACAAGCGGCGCAAGTGTCTCGAGCAGCTCCGGGGATGAAACCACCAGCATCACGGGGGATCCCGCTGCCGCGGATTCGGCAGAGAAGGCGTTGGCCGCTCCGGGAAGAGCGGGCGGTTTCTCGGCCCGGCCATCACTCTCCAGGGTGTAGGTGACGGTAATATCGGCTGTTTCGTATACCTGCAGTTCCCGGCTGCGGGGATTCCAGGAGAGCGGGCTGAACTGAATTTTCAGCAGCGGCCGGCTGCCCGCCCGGGTCAGTCCGTGGTTTACCAGCGGCGCTGCCGGAAAAGGAGAATCAGCGGTATATATCGATGTCCGCCGTGCCGAAAAATCGGCAAACATACTGCTTTCCGATGTGCCCGATTCGGTCGGGAGCAGGGGAGCTGCGGCTTCGACGTCGATATCGGTACGGATCGTTATCGGATCACTGGTGGAGAGGGACACGTTCGTCAGCACCGCATTGACCGGAAGCGGAATGTAGAATATTTTTGTCGGCAGTGCCGGAACCCCCGGCTCGGTGAGGGATCCGAAGTGCGCCATTGTTATCGAGCAGGCGCCGCTTGCCGTTTCGGTTACCGAATAGCGGCCGGCCGTTATCCTCTCCGTGAGCGTCTGGCTCATCAGCGCTGCCGCCGGAAGGGCGAAGAGGATCAGTACTATCCCCGTTTTGTGTGTATTGGTTTTCATGTACACCGTGGGTGCCGGCCATCCTATTATGTCTATTCTCACCTGCCTGCAGGTAGGGCAAAGCATATACCGTACTTCTGTTAATTATATAAGGCATTAATTTTAATAGATTTAAAAAATTAAATAAGTGGCAGGGTTCAATGAAAAAGCGGCAAATATTGCCGCTTTGCAGGGGGCATTTTCCGGTGGCCCGAATGGGGTGAACCCGGGTGAATAAAACCCATACATCCGCTTGCAATTGAAAGCAGGTATTTTTACATTAGCATATCGATGCAACCAGTGATTTCATATCGTTCACTGTTACCGGAGGTCCCCATGATGACGCGTGTGTGCTGCAGTATCAGAAGGCCGGTGCTCCTGCTTGTTGTGCTTACGGGGCTGACCGGCCGGTCCTTTTCCCAGATTACCTCTCCCGAAATGTTTTTCGGATTCACCCCCGGCGCGGACAGACAGCTGGTCCGGTGGGACCGCGCTGTAGACTATTTCCGGCTGCTTGAGCGGGAGAGCGACCGGCTGAGGGTCCTGGACATGGGCCCCTCAACCATGGGCAACCCATTTATCGTGCTGCTGATCTCCGCTCCCGGAAATCTCGCGGACCTCGAACGGCTGCAGCGGATCAACCGGAAGATCGGCGATCCCCGGGGCGTTGACAGTCTCACGATCCGCGAGTATATCCGTGAGGGAAAGGCGGTGATCTGCCAGTCGATGGGTCTGCACTCAAGTGAAGTCGGCGGAACCCAGAGCACGCCTAATATCACCTACCGTCTGCTCTCACAGAATGATGAAACCACCCTGAGAATTCTCGATAACGTCCTCTTTTTCATGATTCCCTGCTTCAACCCGGACGGAGATATCATGATCCACGACTGGTACTACGAGACACTGGGTACTCCCTTCGAGGGTGCGGGCATGCCCTGGCTCTATCACAAGTACATCGGCCACGACACGAACCGTGATGGTGATTTCCTCAATATGGTCGAATCGCGCTACGCCGCTTCCATACTGTATGTGGACTGGCCTCCCCAGGCCTATATCGACCACCATCAGATGGGGAGCTACGGGCCGCGTTTTTTCGTGCCTCCCTACTGTGATCCCATCCGCCCCTGGGCGGATCCCCTGATCTGGCGGGAAATCAGCTGGTACGGGTCGCATATCGCTTATAAACTCGAAGAAAACGGGGTGCAGGGCGTGATAAACGGAGCCATGTTTCCAGGGTGGGGGCATTTCGGCTGGCACTGGATCACCCCCTTTCACAACATCGCCGGTATGCTGACCGAATCGGCCAGCGCCAGACTCGCATCGCCCCTCTACATTCACCCTGACCAGTTGAAGGCGGGGAGCAGACAGTTTCCCGAATATGAGGCCCAGTCGACGTTTCCCAGTCCCTGGCCGGGCGGCTGGTGGCGGCTGTCGGATATCGTACGGCAGAAAGAAATAGCGGCAGTCGCGCTTCTCGATCTCGCCGCACGCAACAGGGAGACGGTACTGTACAATGCCTGGCAGAAGGCGCTCCATCAGATCGAACGGGGACGAACCGGGGATGTCAATGCAGTAATTGTGCCCGCGGACCAGCACGATCCGCTCACCGCCCTGAAGATGATCAACATTCTTCTTCGGTCCGGCATCGAGATTCAGCGCGCCGATGGTCCCTTTCAGGCGGGAGACCGGCTGTTCGGCGAGGGTTCTTTTCTCATCCCCCTGGCGCAGCCGAAAACGGGATTGATCAGAAATCTTCTCATGGAGACCCATTACGCGGATAATGAGTGGACCCGTGGCGATGACGGCTCCGTCCTCGAGCCGTACGATCTTTCAACCCACACCATGCATGAATTCATGGGCGTTTCCGTTCTGCCCGTCAAACTGCCTCCGGAACGCTCTTTCCCGGTGCTGACCGAACAGGTCAGTCCGTCAGGTTCCCTGCCCGAACGGATCGCCGGTGCGGCTGTACTCGACTGCCGGTTCAATGACAGCTACCGGGCGGTAAATCTGCTCCTGAACCGGGGGGTGGACATCTACCGCGCCGGTGCTGCCTCCGGAACGGTTCCGGCGGGCGCCTTTCTCGTGGATGCCGGCAGACGGGAGGACCTGCGCGCGGTCGCCGCTGAGACAGGGCTGCCCATGAGCGGCACCGACACCGTTCCGAAGAGAGCGGGAACACCGCTGAAACGGCTCAGAACCGGTATATACCAGCGGTATTACGGCGGCAATATAGATGAAGGCTGGACCCGGTTTCTGCTGGAACAGTTCGATTTTCCCTTTGAAATTGTCCGGGATGATGTTTTCCGGAAAAAAGGCCGCCTGGGGGATTTTGACGCTGTTATTTTTGCCAGTGACCGTGACTATCTGATCACCGGGAAACTGCCGGAAGATGCGGCCCGCTGGATCGACAACGAACTCCCTGAAAAGTATCGCAGCGGGATCGGCGACGAGGGAGTGGAACAGCTGAAACAATTCGTCCGTGACGGGGGACGGGTAATCACCCTGGGAGACTCCTGGAAGCTCGCTGTGGAAGCATTCGACCTCAAGATAAAAAATGTACTGGAAGGGATCGACCGGAATGCGTTTTTCTGTTCCGGGTCGACACTTAACGCCTCCTTTGCCGCGGCCGACCCGCTGGCCCGGGGAATGCCGGACCAGGGTGTCGTGCTGTTTACGGACAGCCCCGTATTCGAAATCGTCCCCGGCATGCACAACGAGGATTATACGACCATTGTCCGATACGCCGACAGTGATCTTCTCAAGAGCGGCTGGCTCATCGGGGAAAAATATATCGCGGGGAAGCCGGCGATGATCCGGGCAGAATACGGCAAAGGGGACATCATCCTCATCGGGTTCAGAGCGCAGCACCGGGCCCAGACGCATGGAACGTTCAAGCTGCTCTTCAACGCGCTGGTGAAATAGACGGAAGCGTTCGCGAACCCGAACTCCGCCGGCGGGAATACGTATATCGGGCCGCACCGCGGGCAGGGAGTGAATCGATACAGAGATGATCGGGGAGTAATTTATGAAACAAACACGGTGCCTTGTTCCTGCCGCCATCTTCCTGGGCGTGACCGCCGCTTTTCCATGGCGCACATCCGTGTGCGACGCTTCGGGCCGGGATAAAACGATTCACCTCTATGAAGGTGTCTGGACGGATATCGACATGTCGGGCGACTATACGATTCCCGATACGGACATATCGCTCTCATTTGATGAGAAAGCGCTCTATATCCGGGCCCGGGTGCACGATGCCCATTTCAGGGACGGCGACAGATCCTGGCGGTACGGAGACGGATTCTTTATTACTATCGCCGCACCCGCCGATGATCAGGATACCGAAACAGACCGGTATTACGCATATGGGTTCAGCGTTGAAAAGGGCAAACCCGCAGCCTGTCTGGTGAATCGTGACGGCACCTACTTCCTGCGTAATGTCGAGGAGGTCACTCCGAACATCACCGTCGATCCACGGACAATGACCGCTGATTACGATATAACCATACCCTGGCGTCATCTCTATCCGTTTCATCCGCTGATTGACTCCAGGGGAGGGATAAACATCGTCTATACCAGCCAGAACGATGATCACAGCAGAAAACAGCTGCGGTATGTGCCGGGCACCTACGATTCGGAGGACACTCCTTTTCGCAGCTTCGCGCCGGTCTATTTTCACCGCTCTGAAAAAAGCGTGTTTCAGCTGCAGGGCAGTGTGGAGGACAGGCTCGTCCATACCGGAAGAGTGGTTTCGAATCTCACGGTCTGGTCCCCGGATGCACGACAGCTGACCCTTGAATGCACGGTTGAGAACAGTGCAGGGAACCGTCTGGCAAAGAGGCTGACGGCAGGCGTGAGTCCCGGGCCCAATGTCATCCCCTGGGAGATGGATCTCTCCGATTCAGACGGGTTCTATGCACTGCGGGTTTCCGCCGGTGACAGTCTCTTATGGCAGGACGAGATCTATGCATGGGATCGCGACGCACTGTACTCCATGCAGACGGATGTGGAGCAGGCGTCCGCCGCCGGGAGCCCCAACACGCTCGCCGGGGTGGAAGGACTGCAGTACCGTTTCAGGGATCTGATATCCCGCATATCCCGATTTACATCCAGAGACGATCTTCAGGAGACCGGTCGGGAAATCGACCGTCTGAAAAATGCATACACCGCCTGGAAGGAAACCGGAACGGTCTACAGCGAAGAGGGGTATTATCTCTCGGCGTTCCGATCCCCTGACGACGCCAGCCTGCAGCCCTTCTCCATTATCCTGCCCGGGAATTTCGATCCTTCCGAACCCTATACGCTTGCCGTGGGGCTGCATGGAAGCGGAGTGGACGAGACGGGATTCATTCGTTCAGCCTCGAGGCTTTTCGCGGCAGACAGTGTCATTGTCATCGCGCCCAGAGGACGCGGACTGAGCGACTGGTGGACGGGACAGACGGAAAAAGACGCGGTGGCCCTGATTGAGATGATCCAGCGGATATGTATCGTTGATAGAACCATCTGCTACGGATTCTCCATGGGCGGCTACGGGACCTGGCGGATGACTCTCCTGCATCCTGATCTGTTCGATGCGGCAATCGTGCTCTCTGGCTTTCCCTATAATCCGCGGGTGAATACACCGCAAAATGATATGAACACGCATATCGGAAAAGGGCGCCATATCCATTTTCTTGTCATTCACGGCACAGAGGACCGGTCTCTTGAAATCGCTGATACCGATCATTTTGTGAACAGGCTGGTCGCCGCCGGGTACACGATCGATTACCATCGTATTGAAGGCGCCGGACACGGAGACTATTTCAACCGGGTCCCGGACATTATCACCGCCTGGCTTGAAACGGTGAACCCCTGATCCGCGATCACGATGTATACCGCCGCGGCCATAGGGACGGCAGCGGCCGGCTGTACTGGCTGCTCATCGCTGCAGGCACAGTGCTTGCCTGGCTGCTGCATGAACCGCGCCTGGTTTTTCTCTCCCTGCTGGGAATTCTCCTCTTCACGGGAAGGGTACTGGCGGTGCGTGAGCGCATGGGGGCCGGGGAACAGGCGGTTGCATTGGGTGAGTATGCTATTGTGGAAAAAACGTGCGGCGGCTGCGGCGAACCGGTTGGGAATGACGCACGGGCCGGGAAACGCTGCCCGCACTGCGGGGCGCGCTGGACGGTTGAGCATATTTCCGAGCACTGATACCCGCAATGCTTCATGTACCGGGATAATGCCCTTGACTTCCAGCGGTCGATCCCGTATTTTATATCAGTGTCATCTTCAGCGCAGCGCCATTGTATCTCTTGCCGGGAATTTACGTCTATGACAGGTGTATCCCCCGTTTCAGTCTCATTCCGAACGTACGTACCTCACGATTATGATCAGTTGATCCGCCTCTGGGAGGAAGCGGGTCTGCCCTACAAATCTGCCGGACGGGACCGTAAAGATCGCATTGAACAGGAACTGCTTCACGGCGTCGGACGCATCATACTCGCCGAATCGCAGGGGGTTCTTGTCGGAGCGGTTCTGGCCACCCACGACGGCAGAAAAGGCTGGATAAACCGGCTCGCCGTACTGCCCCGCCGGCGCAGAAGCGGTATCGGACGTCTGCTTGTGGAGGAGGCGGAAGCGTGGCTCGCTTCCCGGGGTATCGAAATCTTCACCTGTCTCATCGAAACGTATAATGACCCGTCCATGGCCTTTTTCGGGAAACTCGGCTATATCCGCCATGATGATATCATGTATTTCAGTAAACGGCTTCATGATGACGTGTAACCAGACAGGGGTGGTATATGAAATCAATGCAGCAGGGAACGATCAGCAGACGGAGCTTTCTCAAAGGAGCCGCACTGACCGGTACGGGGTTCACGATTATTCCCCGGCGGCTGCTCGGGGGACCCGGATACACGCCGCCCAGCGATGAATTGACCAAAGCGGTAATCGGCGTGGGATCCATGGGACTGGGACATCTCAATTATCCGGGCAGGACACTCGCTGTCTGCGATGTCGATGAGGGGCACCTCAAAAACGCGCTCTCGCGCTGTCAATCCCATGTCGCCGGGTACAGGGATTTTCGGGAGCTGCTGGAGCGAAAGGATATCGACATCGTTCACATCCCCACACCCCCGCACTGGCACGCGCTTATTGCCATTGCCGCCGCAAAAGCGGGTAAGGATATCTGGTGCGAGAAGCCGATGACCCGCACTATCGGGGAAGGGAAGGCACTGGCTGAAACCGTCGGGAAGACCGGCCGCATATTCAGGCTCAATACCTGGTTCCGTTTTACGGACACGTTCTACGGGTTTGGAACCACCGTAAAACCGGTTAGGAAGGCGGTGGAACATCGTCTGCTCGGATGGCCGCTCACCGTTACCGTGAACGCGGCTACAGGATTCAACTGGAAGTTCTTTTGGAGCGGAAGGACCGATCTTACCCCGCAGCGCGTACCCGCGGAACTCGATTACGATTTCTGGCTCGGACCAGCTCCGGTCAAGCCCTACCATCCCCACCGGGTGCACAGCAGTTTCCGGGGCTACTGGGATTATGACGGCGGTGGTCTCGGCGATATGGGCATGCACTATCTCGATCCTGTCCAGTACATTCTGGAGAAAGACGATACGAGTCCGGTGCGGATCGCTGCCGACGCCCCCCAGCAGCATCCCGACGCCTGCGGCAGCTGGAGGCGGATCGAACTGACCTACGAAGACGGCTGCAAGATCATCCTCGACGGAGACAATACGGATACGGCGGCGCCGTTTATCAGCGGACCCGAGGGCAGTCTCTGGCCCGGCCTTCGCTCCGATATTTCACATCTGGAGGAGAAATTAGCCCGACTGCCCGATCCGGAGCCCCGGTGTATCGATTTTCATGAAGCCGTACGCACCAGGGAGAAATTCGCCCTGAACGAGCAGAACGGGCACCGTTCCTGCACCATCGTCAACCTTGCCAAGACAGCGGTGCAGCTGAACAGACCCCTGCGGTTTGATCCCGTATCACAGACATTTATCGATGATGCCGAGGCCAACAGGCTCGCCTGTCAGCCCTTGCGCGCGCCCTGGCGTCTCTGATCCGGCACCGCCTGAACCCCAACGTGAGAGAGGACAGATCATGAGATACAGATCCCTGTGCATCGGCCTGCTGATAACCGGGAGTGCGGCTCAGCTCACCGCCCAGATCGGCACCGGCATGGAACAGCAGGTGAGAACACTTGTTTCCCGCTGGCCCGCGGAAGACGGCACCCGCATGCAGGCCCAGGCGGACTCACTCATCGGGCTCGGCCCGGAAGCGATCGCCATTCTCTGCCGCATCCTGCCCGGCACCGGGGAAGGTGGTGATCCGGCGCCCCAGTATGCGCTTCACGGGGTGGTCCACACCGTCAGCCTTCCGGGAAGGGAGAAGGAGAGGCGCCTGGTCACCGATGCACTCCTCACGTGTCTCGCTTCTGATTGCAGTGTTCCGGTCAAGGCCTTTATTCTCAGACAGCTGCGGCTCTGCGCCACCGAGCGGGTGATCAGAGGTGTCCGGCCTTTTCTCACGCACCCTCTCCTGTGCGATCCCGCGTCACAGGTTCTGGCCACGCTCGGCGGCCCATCGGCCATGGATGCACTGATCGCCGCCCTCAACAGGAGCGGCGCTGATTGTACCGTCACGCTGATTCGGGCGCTGGGCGGGTTTCATGATCCGGACATATTCAAACCCCTGGCTCCCTTTGCCTCGAGCAGCGACACTGATGTGAGGGAAGCCGCACTGGACGCGCTTGCGGCCACCGGTTACCCGCCTGCCTATGATCTGCTGAAGAAGATACCGGTCACCGCTTCCCGTTCAGAACTGACCGATGCCGTATTCCGGCTGCTGACATTCGCCGAACGTGCGGTCGATCAGGGGTACAGTCCCCTTGCTGAGACTATATGCCGCGACATACTCGCCGCCGGCAGTGATGATGCATCACCGCAATGTGCGGCACTCTCGCTGCTTGTTCGCATCGGGGGACCCTCCGTTCAGTCTGACCTTCTGGCCGCCGCTGATTCCCCCCATCGCGATCTGCAGGCCGCCGCACTGAACCACGCCGAACGATTGGCGGGTAGCGCGGTAACCGCCCGGTGGATCGAGAAGATGGGATCGGCGGATCCGTCACTGCAGGTGCGGATCATCACCATGCTCGGCCGAAGGGGAGACAGAACCGCGCTTCCGCTCCTGATCCAATCGGTACAGTCGGCCGATGCCGGTGTCCGACTGGCTGCCGCGACAGCCGGCGCCCGGCTTGCAGGTGACGATTTCCTTCCCGAACTGCTGCATCTGTTCAAGCATGCGGATTCATCCCAGGCAGCATATCTTAAGACACTGATCCTCTCTGCATTCTCACCGGAGGCCTTTTCCGAACTCGCTTCCGCGCTGCCGCTGCTGCCGCCGCCGTCGCAGGTCGCCGTCATCCAGGCCCTGGGTGTGCGACGTCTCTACGAGGAGACCGCCGCGGTGTACGCCGGAACCGCATCCGATGTGCCTGAGGTGCGGCTCGCCGCCATGCGGGCGCTTTCCCGGCTTGCCGATACTGGCTACAGTGAACGAATCATCTCCCTGCTCAGATACAATGAAAGTCCGGATGAGATCGCGGCGCTGCAGGAGGCGCTTGTCATGTCATCCGGCGGATCATCCAACGGTATCCTTGCCGCTGTCGCCTCCATGTCAGAGGATGAACGAATCAATTTTCTGCCGGTACTCGCCCGCCTGGGGGATGAGGCGTGCCTGGCCGCTGTAACGAGAGATGCGAGGAGCGGCAATCTCCCGCTCCGGAGAGCCGCGGTAAGGGCGCTGGCCGCGTGGCCGTCGCCGGCGGCCCTGCCTGTATTGTCCGCTATTGCATACGGCAACAGCGGCACTGAGGAGAAAGAGGCGGCAGTGGACGGGTTTCTCCGTATCGCTTCCGCCGATCCGGGAGAGCCGGAGACACTGTTCAGCCGGCTCGCCGCCATTGCACCCTGTTGCACCACGGAGGCCCGAAAGAAAATCCTGCTGAAGACCTTCGCTGAAGTCCATAGCAGCGCGGCCCTGGATCTTGTCGGCAGCTACCTCGAAGATCCCGTTGTCGCCGCTGAAGCAGCGGTGGCTGCCGCGCGCATTGTCTCCACCGATGCATTTCCGGTAACGGATACGGTCACCGCTGTGATGCTGCGCGCCCTCTATCGCTGCCGGGATCCCTACGTACATGAGCAGATCGCCGCTTTTCTTGAGGCCCATGCCCCGTCACGACTTGCCTATAGGCCGCTGTTCAACGGCGAGGATCTCTCCGGCTGGAAACGCCATGAACATCTTCCCGGTCACGGTCTTGCCGGTCGCTGGTTCGTAGAGGAGGGTGTCATTGTCGGAATGCAGGACCCCCCGGGACAGGGCGGTTTTCTCGTGACCGAAGAAGCGTTCCGTGATTTTGATCTTCGCATGGAGGTCAAGATCGACTGGCCCTTTGACAGCGGTGTGTTTCTGCGCGTGGGCCCTGATGGAAAGAGTCATCAGGTAACGCTCGATTACCGGGAAGGCGGCGAGATCGGCGGTATCTATCTGCCGTGGGTGCGCGGATTCGTCCATCACAACAGCGATGCAGCCTCTCTGTTTGCGCGCGCCGAATGGAACTCGCTTCGCATCGTCTGTCTGGGCGAACCGGCGCTGATCAGGGTCTGGCTCAACGGACAGCTGATCACCGACTTTCAGCATACACCCGAATCAACAGCGGGTGTCCCGGCAGAAGGCGGCATCGCCCTGCAGGTTCACCCCGGCGGTGAAGGGTTCGAGAACAGCAGGGCCATGTTCTGGAATATCACGATCAGGGAAATCCGCTGAGGTACAGCCGTGGATAAAACGGGAGGAGCCATAATTTTGTGAATGTTCCCTGCGCTAACGGCAAGATACCGCGGTTGACGCTGCCCCTGACGCCCCTGCTGAAAAAGGGCGAGACCGAGCCGCTGATGTCAAAACGGCTGCGGCCCGCTGATTCCCTCGACCTTGCCGGCACGGTCAGGGAACTGTCTCCGGCAATCCTGACTACCCTCGATCTCGGCGGATATCCCTGGTCGATCATCGCCGTGTACAGTCCCTACAGCCCCGGTATGCACGTTATGCTGATGGAGACGAGCACCGATCGGTATCTGCCGGCACCCGACGCCATACCGGATGAGGAGGGAGAAGCCGTTGCCGCGGTCATCGCCGCCGTGATCGGCTTCATTCAACAGCGCCCGGATACCGAATCGGTCTATTTCGGATACAACTGGTCGCCCCGCTCCTGGGGAGCGGTGGAAGAACAGGGCGGTTTTCAGAGCATTCCCACAAAATGGCATGCAATGATCTGGGGGTGGCCCGCGTTTCCTCCCCCAGGTGAAAAGACCGCCTTCGCCGACTGGATTGACCGGGAGACGATCAGTGATCAGGCCCGCCGTATTTTCGGCGGAGGAGCCTACATCCGGCCCTTTTCGGAGGTGATCGCCGCCCGGCTTCTGCATAACACGGATATTCGGCGCATGCTGCTCGAGGGATGCCGGACCGGGCCCCAGGGGCCTGTCTGTTCATTGCAGCGAACCCTCCCTGATCTGCTCGGAGTAGAAGCGTTTTTCAGCCGACTGCTCAAGCCGGCCGCGGGTATACTCGACGGCGTCATGCGGGAGCTGACGGAAATGTTCACAACGCTGGACTGCGGCCGTTTGGACATGCTGTTGAAAACCATCGAAGAGAAGCCTGCCGGAAAAGAGCTGCTTGCAGAGCTGAGATCCCCCCCGGTTCTCCGACCGGAAGCCGCCGCTGCCGAGGCCTTTGCTTCAGGTGGATTCCCCCGGGACCTTTTTGCGTATATGTACCGGGCCATTCGGGAAAGGTCCGCGTTGACGGCCAATCAGCAGGACTGGTGGCGGAAGGGATTCGGGTACGCCCTCGTTTTCGGACAGGGCGGGTCCGGGGACCCGTGCACCCTGCGCATACTGCCGGGGCTCTATGTCGGCCCCGGAGGTGTCGTTGAAGCCCAGGGCGTGTATTTGAGACGGCGGCTTGACGCGACACTTCCGGTTCGGGAGATGGAGGAAAAGAGCCGCCGTCTCTGGGAACTGGCCGATTATCTGAACAGTCGATTCAGTGTCTTCAGAGGGAGGTGAACCGTATGTACCTGCTGCTGATGCGTCACGGCCAGGCCGAGGAACGAACCGGCCCCGGGGGAAGACCGCTCTCGGAAAAAGGCCGGCAAGAATCCGCCCGGGCTGCCGGAATCGTGACCGCCGTTCACGGAGCAGGAGTGTCCGCCGTCTATCACAGCGTGAAATTACGGGCCGCCCAGACCGCCGGGCTGCTGGCAGCGGCCATGTCACCGGAACCGCCCTGCCGGGAGAGCGATTTTTTGCTGCCCCTTGATGATGTCACGGTCTGGGCTTCCCGTCTTGAAGCGGCTGCCGACGATATCGCCCTGGTAGGGCATATGCCCTTCATGGCTGAACTTTCCATGTACCTGCTGCACCAGGCCGGCGATTACCGGTCCGTCCAACTCCGCACGGCGCAGATCGTCTGTCTGCGGCGAACTGCTCATCAGTGGGAGTGGCAATGGACGGTAACTCCCTGAATCGAACATACGCAATGGAGTAGGAGAATGAACCATTCACGCATGATAATCACCGGTGCTCTCTTTGCCGCCCGGATGCTCGCGGCGCAGACGGACAGTACCGTCACGGAAACCGTGCTCAGGGATCTGCGTCCGGTGTTTCAGCAGATACCGGAACAGTCGGTGTTCCCTGAACAGACACTGACGGTCCCCCTGACCGCATTCAGCCCCGAGGGACACGGCCTCGTATACAGTTTCACCTGGGACAGGGGCGGCCGTATCGATCCCGCCCGCAATCTTTTTATCTGGAGGGCGGCCACGGAAGATATCGGGATCCATCCCATTATTTTTTCCGTCGAGGACACAACGGCACGAATGCGCGTCAATCAGGCCGTCATCATTACGGTAACACCGATTCGCTATCCACCGGTTCTGACAATAAAATCAACGGTCGATATCCCATCCGGGTTTCTGGAAATTGATGAGGGGGAGGAGCTCGCCCTCGTCCTTCAGGCGGATGACGCCAATGATCAGGATCGGCTCTCGATCGGATATTTTGTAAACGGCGACAGGGGATATCAGCTGGAAAACGCCGAATTCAAGGTCAACGGGCGCAGCGCCACGTTCTTCTGGGTGCCGCAGGACCGCCACGCGAAAAAGCGCATATTCAATATCACCTTTTACGCTGAAGATCAAACGGGTCTCAGAACCGAAGAAACCGTGCGTACCATGGTCAGGGATATCAGCCACGCACCGGTTTTTCTGAATACAACCCATGAATATTTTATCGATGAAGGCGAAAAACTCACATTCAGCATGCGGATCCTCGATCAGGATGGCGACGACATCGATTATCAGGTATATTCACCCGACATCAAGCAGAACGATTTTCTTTTCGATCAGGAAACAGGCAAATTTCAGTGGACGCCTGTATTCGCCTATGCAAGCACCAAAACCGAATACCGGCTGATATTCTCGGCCAGTGACCGGGAGACGACTGTATATGACACCGTGATGATCAAGGTCGATCCGAAAAACTATCCGCCCCACATTGAAGATATTCCGCCGCGGGAAATAAAAGAGGGGGAGACCCTGTCACTGCGGCTGCATGTCACGGACAAGAACGGTGATGAACAGGTCGATGTCAGCGTTGTTTACGCCGATGCCGACGATTACGTCTTCGATAAGGCGACGCGCAGTTTCCGGTGGACGCCGGGCTTCGGTTTTGTCGACGAACCGGGGAAACGCACTGTTCTGTTCCGGTTCCGGGCCGCTGACCGGGAGTACAGCGATGACATGGATCTCAAGGTGACCGTGTACGACCGTGTCGATCCCGCCGAGATTATTGCCGCATACCGGCTGCAGCTGCAGCGGTCCGGGGAGATGCTGCAGGAGGTGCGTGTCATGGATCGCAGCCTGCAGCATACGATCGACCGCAAGCGTTTCTGGGATAACGCATTCGACATTACCGGTATCCTCGTCGGCGCTTTTACCGGATATGCCAGTTCATCGGCCGCCACCGCGGAACTGCGGGAAAAAGCGGTGCCTGTCGCCGCGGTGGCGACGACGCTCATCGGTATTCGTTCCGTGATAGACCGCAGCGGCGATAAAGTGATGAAACTGAGAAACAGCATGCTGACCCTGAAGGGGAGCATCGAAGTAACTATCAGTATGCTCACCCGGGAATACGGAGACCGGCCTGATCCGGAAACCGCCGACAAGTACGAATTTCAATCTGATTTCAAGGCGTTTAAAAACAGGATGGCCGAACTGGAAAAGGAGAAGGCGCTGTTAAAAGCGCAGTATGAAGCCATGCGCATCAGGCCGGCTGAAAACAGGTGACAACGCTCCCCGGACACCGGGGGCGCATCAGGGTAAGAGTGTATGCCTAATGAGCATGTTTCCGTCCCAGGTTATCTTTCCCTCATGCTTGAGCCGCTGCAGCAGCCGTGACAATGTCTCGGGCGTCGTCATGATCGCGGCTGCGATTTCTTTTTTTGATATGTCTATTTTCTGTTCGCTGTTCGTGCCGTACTGGTCGCGCAGAAACTGAAAGAGCCGCTCCTCGACATCGAAATTGGTAAGGTATTTCAGCTGATTCGTGAGATACCGCATTTTGCGCATCAGCCCCCCGATGAATTCATTGCGGAACCCTTCGCTGTTCAGCAGGCAGATGAATTGATGTTTTGGGATCATCAGCAGTCTGCTGCCGGTAAGGGCGACAGCGCTCACCGGATACCTGTCCGCTTCAAACAGGATCACTTCTCCGAACATTTCGCCCGGTTTGATCAGTTTGATGACCGTCTCTTCGCCCCCTTCGGCTGTCTTGAACAGCTTGATGCTGCCGGCGGCGAGAATATAGAATGAGAATCCCCGGTCGCCTTCGAGAAACAGTACCTCTTTTTTCCGGACGGTTTTTTCCAGGCAGATCTCAGCGATCCTGGACAGTTCCGTTTCGGAGACATCACCGGAAAAAAGCGTTTTTTTGAGTATGAAAATCGTATTCATGATCGGCTATCTCCCCGCCGGCGGGTACCGGGACGCATTATTCCGTCATTTGCGGAGCCGGTTTGACGGTGGTGAGCGTGACCGGGAGTCCGGGGTCATTCCGCTTGCATCATTACCGCAAATTGGTTACTTTCTAGAGACCGACTGCGATCGGCGTGACACTCCGAAATGGCCGCTGCCGCGACATCGCGCGAATTCAGTCTCAACTTAGAAAATAATTCCGAATCAATCAAGGAGAAAACAATGGCGACAATGGATAATCTGAAAGAGGCATTTGCAGGAGAAAGCCAGGCCAACCGTAAATATCTTGCCTACGCCCGCAAAGCCGAGAGCGAGGGGTACCCCCAGATAGCGAAACTGTTCCGTGCCGCCGCGGCTGCCGAGACGGTTCATGCTCACGCGCACCTCAAAGCCATGGGCGGAATTAAAAGCACGGCTGAAAATTTGGCCGATGCGATCGAGGGCGAAGGATTTGAATATATGAACATGTACCCGCCCTATGTGGAAGAGGCTGAAAATGATGGCGACACAAAAGCGCTCTATTCCTTCAGGAATGCCCTGGCGGTTGAACAGGTGCATTATACGATGTACAGCGATGCACTTGAATCGCTCAAACAGGGTGGAGATCTCCCGGAACGAAAGGTCTTCATCTGCGATGTTTGCGGCAACACTGTCTACGATGAAGCTGAAGATCCCTGTGCCGTATGCGGCGCCCCGAAAAACAGGTTCACGGAAATAGTGTAATCATCCAGGGGTAAGCCGCGGCCCGGAATAAAGGCCGGAACCGTGGTTACGGAACGCGGCCTCCCCCTGCCACTCTTCTGTTTCAGGAGACGGCTATGCTCACCGACATAATTCAATTGTGTATCGGACTGGAGGAACAGGCCGAGCGAACCTACTTCGCTCTGCACGGCGTCTGTTCCGATCCGGAGACCGCATCGTTCTGGAAGCATATGGCCTCTCAGGAACAGGCCCATATCGTTTACTGGAAGGCACTGCTTCACCTGGCTGAAACCGGCAAGATCAGAAATATTGTCGATGACCCGGAAGGGCTCATTGCCGAACTGAAGCAGCTGAACGCCGGCGTCTCCGCTGTTGTCGACAGCGCTGCAATCAGTGATGACTGCGATGCGTCATTTCTTCTCGCATACAGGCTCGAATTCATGCTCATGCATCCGGCTTTCGCCGCATTTTTCATCCTCATGGAGCGCGAGACGGGAGAAACCTCTCCCTCCAGGGTGTATGACGCCCACATCAACGGATTGATCAAAGCACTGAAACAGCGTCAGCGCGCGACCCCCCTCTTCGAGCTTGTCAGCGACAGCCTGGAGCAGCTCTGGGCCCGCAATAAAGAGATCGCCCGTCAGCTTGCTGAGATCAGAGAGCTCCGCGGTCTTCTTCCCATCTGCATGCACTGCCACAATATCCGTGACGATAAGGGGTTCTGGACCAGAGTCGAACACTATATCGAAAATCGTTCAGAGGCCACTTTTTCCCACGGCATCTGCCCCGACTGTCTGAAGAAATATTATAGTGAATATATGGATGATTAAGCATCCGTAACGGTTCACACCGCCTCTTCGGGACATCTCCCCGCTTTTTGAAAAAAAATCATTTTATTGATCCGCATCAAGGTTCTTTCCCCGTGCCGGCATTATGTTATAAGCGTAACTGTCATGTACTGTGTGAAAGGACATATATGAAGCGCGATATTATCACCATTGATGAAGAAAAATGCACCGGCTGCGGCCTCTGCATTCCGGGCTGCCCTGAAGGGGCGCTGCAGGTTATCGACGGCAAGGCGCGGCTTGTCAGCGATCTCATGTGCGACGGCCTGGGCGCGTGTATCGGTGAATGCCCGGAGGGCGCCATCTCGGTCGAACAGCGGGAAGCCGTGCCTTATGACGAGTACGCGGTCATGGAACATGTCGTCCCCCAGGGCGAAAACACGATTAAAGCGCACCTCAAGCATCTGAAGGACCATGGACAGGACGAGTTCCATGCCCAGGCCGTCGATTATCTGAACAAACAGGGTATTCCCGTTCCGGAAGATCAAGAAGCGGCCGGCTGCAAAAACATGTTCTCGGCCTGCCCGGGATCGAAAACCGTCTCTTTTTCCGGCTCTGAGAGCACCGACATCGGTGAGGGCCGTGAACATGCGTCAGGGCTTACCCACTGGCCCGTGCAGCTGCACCTCCTGTCTCCCTCTTCGCCCCATTACCGGGATTCCGACCTGCTTCTTGCAGCCGATTGTACCGCTTTCAGCACCGGATTGTTTCACAGCACATTTCTCAAAGGCAAGACGCTGGCCATCGCCTGTCCGAAACTGGACGACGGGCAGGAGGTCTACCTGGAAAAACTGCAGGCGCTCATCGACACGGCCCGCATCAACACCCTCACCGTCCTTATCATGGAGGTGCCCTGCTGCGGCGGGCTTGTTCGTCTGGCTCAGACGGCGCTGCAAAGAGCGACGCGCAGGATTCCCGTAAAGGTCATTGTCGTCGGTATAAAGGGCGACATCATCAGAGATGAGTGGCTGTAGTCCGAAAGGAGGGCATCGATGAATATAATCACTGTCGCCAATGCCGAGCCGCGGGAAAATCCCCACGGTGTGGATGTCCGGAAACTCTATGACACAGAGGACGCCCAGGCGATGCACATTACGCTCGCCCCCGGCCAGGCGCTCAAACGGCATATCACGCCTGTCGACGTGTTTTTTTACGTGCTCGAGGGAAACGGCGTTGTCGAGATCGGGGAGGAGAAACGCATCGTATCAGCGGATACCCTTATTGAGAGTCCGAAGGGAATCGTCCACTGCTGGTACAATGAGAGCAATGAAGTCTTTCGGGTGCTGGTCGTGAAAGCTCCGAGGCCGGCGGGAAAGACCCGCCTGCTGTAATCGGCTCTTCATTCCGTGAGAGGAGACATACAATGGAAATGGTCAATTGGGATACGGCGCCCGAACTGGAAACCGGCGATGGTCTGCAGGGGCGTCTGCTGGCGGTAAAATCATTATCTGCCGAATAAATTGAAAGGATATATCATGTCAATGTTCTGTTATCAGTGTCAGGAAACAATGAAAAACAGCGGCTGCACGGTAAACGGTATGTGCGGAAAAAAAGCCGATACCGCCAATCTGCAGGATCTGCTCATCTACACCCTTAAAGGCATTGCTCTGGTCCTCGAAAAAGCCGCTGTGACCGACCGGGAAGCGGTTCGGTTCCTGATCAGGGGACTGTTCGCCACCATTACCAATGCCAATTTCAACAGCGGCGATTTTGTCAATCTGATCTCCGAGGCGCTCTCGCTGCGTGACCGGCTGAAAAAACAGTACGGCATCTCCGGCGAACTTCATGACGCCGCGGTCTGGAGCGCCGATAATCCGGATGATATGCGGGGAAAGGCGGCCCTTGTCGGTATTTTGAACGAAGAGAACCAGGATGTCCGGTCTCTGAAGGAGCTGCTTGTTTACGGGCTCAAGGGGATCGCCGCCTACGCTGACCACGCCCGGGTGCTCGGGTACGAGGACGATGAGATATACGCGTTCGTAGTCACCGGTCTGGCTTCAACCACGAAAACGCTCCCCAGGGAGGAGATGATCGCCATGGTCATGCACACCGGTGAGACGGCGGTGAAAACCATGGCGCTGCTTGACAGAGCGAACACGGAAACGTACGGAAATCCGGAATTGACGGAAGTGAACCTCGGGGTGCGCGGCAATCCCGGTATTCTTGTCTCGGGTCATGATCTCCGGGATATGGAAGCCCTGCTCAGGCAGACGGAAGGTACGGGAGTCGACGTTTACACTCATGGCGAGATGCTGCCGGCGCATTACTACCCGGCGTTCAAACGGTACGGTCATTTCGCCGGTAACTACGGCAATGCGTGGTGGCTGCAGAAAAATGAGTTTGCCTCCTTCAACGGCCCGGTGCTCATGACCACCAACTGTCTGGTGCCCCCGGCGGATTCCTACAGGGACCGGGTGTTTACCACCGGTGTTGTCGGCTTCGAAGGGCTTCGGCACATTCCGGAACCGGAAGAGGGTGGTGAGAAAGATTTTTCCGAGGTAATATCCCTGGCTAAAACATGCGATCCGCCCGTTGAGCTCGAGAGCGGAACCCTTGTGGGCGGGTTTGCCCACCATCAGGTGCTCGCGCTGGCCGACAGGGTGGTGGAAGCAGTAAAAAGCGGGGCCGTCAAACGGTTTGTCGTCATGGCGGGATGCGACGGGCGCCACAAGGAACGGGACTACTTCACCCGGGTTGCCGGTGAACTTCCTGATGATACGGTGATTCTCACGGCGGGCTGTGCCAAGTACCGCTACAATAAACTGGGGCTCGGTGATATCGGCGGTATTCCCCGGGTACTGGATGCCGGACAGTGCAATGACAGCTATTCACTGGCTGTCATCGCCCTGAAACTGAAAGAGGTGTTCGGTCTGGATGATATCAACGATCTTCCGATTTCATACGATATCGCCTGGTACGAGCAGAAAGCGGTAGCGGTGCTTCTGGCACTGCTCTCGCTGGGCGTGAAAGGGATCCGTCTGGGTCCCACCCTGCCGGCGTTTCTCAGCCCCGGGGTTGCCAGGATCCTCGTGGAAACGTTCAGCATCAAACCGACCGGCGATGTAAAAACGGATATCGAGGCCATGATCTCCGGGCACTGACCATACCTGTTCACAGGGAGCGTCGCAGCAGGCAGGGGCAGTCCGGACAGTCGCAAATCCGGGCTGCCCCAGGTCCATAATTGCCTTGCATATGACGGCAAATTACACTATTATTCTCTTACCCCTTCACAAGCGATAATCGTTTGCCATGAAAAATATTCCCCGGACTGCCACCATACTGATTGCCGCCGGACTGCTTCTGGTTCTTTTCGTCACCTTTTCGCTGCTGGAGTATGCCCGAACCAGATCCGATTTCATCTCCATGATCCGGGACGAGGGATTCACCCTGCTGGATGTACTGACTGCCAGCGGAGAACGGTCACTGCTTGCCTATGAGGAGTCTGAACGGCTCATGCAGGCACGACTCTTCGATAATGCCCGCTGGATCGAAGCGAACGACTATGAACGCACTCTGCCCGATTCATCGCTTCGTCACCTGGCGGAAGAGACGGCTCTGTCTCGAATACTGCTGTTCGATGCCCGGGGCGGGTGTCACGCCGACATCCATGATGGGGAGGGTGCCGACACATCCGGGATCTTCAGGCTGCGGCAGACTGTTGTCTTGTTTCTGGCAGACAGCGAAACCGATTCCCTGGCCATCGGATTCGATGAGAGCGGGACCTCCCTGAAACAGCGGTACGCCGTGATGGTCCGGCGCAGAAGGGGGGGGGCCGTCGTTGTTGTCAGTGATGCCGGAAGGCTTGCGGATTTCAGAAAGGAGCTCGGTCCGGGACGCCTTATCCAGGAAATCGGCGAACAGCCGGGGATCGCCTATGTCGCCCTGCAGGATACCGTGGGCATTCTCATGGCCAGCACCGGTGTTACCTCCCTGAGCCGTATCCAGTCCGATCCCTTTCTTGGCGGTCTGTATGCACGCAACACGCAGGACGGCCGTTTTCACCCCTGGCTGAACGGCGACGTCTATGAGATTGCCGGTGATTTTCTCGTAGAGGGTGACAATATCGGTCTTTTCCGTATCGGCCTCGACCTTTCCCAGTACCGCAGGCTGCTGCGAAACACCCGGTATCGCCTGACCGTCATCGTGCTGCTCTATGTGCTTGCCGGCGCCGCCGGGATCGTCCTGCTCATCTCCCGCCAGAATCTGCGCTTGATGTCGCGGGCCTATCGGCGGGTGACCACCCATACCGACGAGATCCTGCAAAAGATGCGGGACGGCATCATTGCCGTCGATTCCAGGGCCGCAATCAGTGTCTGCAACGAAGCGGCCTGCGCCATGCTCGGTCTTGATCCCGAAATCACGGGCCGGGGAGAGACAGCGGATCTGAATCCGGCGGTGCGGGCCGTGCTCCTGGAATCACTGTCAACGGGTTCACCCGTTCTCCGCGGCGGGGAACCGATGGAGATTCAGGGAAAGGAACGTATCCTTTCACTGAGGACGTCGGTGCTGAAGAACGAGGAAGGGGCGATCGATACGGTTATTCTGGTCATCACCGATCTCACCGATCAGAAGGCGCTGGAACGGGAACTGCGGCAGCAGGAAAAACTGAGCGCCATGGGCAAACTCGCGGCAGGCGTCGCCCACGAGATCCGGAATCCTATCAATGCCATCAGTATGATCGCCCAGCGGTTCCTGCGTGAGTTTACCCCGGTGAAAGACCGTGAAGAGTATTTCTCGCTCGCACAAACAATCGTCAGCGAATCCAGGAGAAGCAATGAGATAATCAGACGGTTTCTCGAATTCGCCCGCCCACCTGAATTGTCCATCGAACCGGTTTCAACCCATACCTTGATCAGTGAGATACGATCAATTATGCAGTCCACCGCGGAAAGCGGCGATATAACACTGAAGACGGATGCGGTCGCCGAGGCGATTCTCGAAATTGACGGCGGCCAGATGAAACAGGTGTTTATCAATCTTCTGCAGAACAGCTTTCAGGCTGTTCCCCCGGGCGGTACCGTGGAAATCAGCGGCGCACTCAGTGATGACGCTTACCGGTTCACGGTCAGCGATACGGGTCCGGGCATCGCTGACGAAAACATCGATGCTATTTTCGATCTCTATTTCAGCACCAGGGCGGACGGCCTCGGCATGGGACTGGCTATCGTGCACCAGATCATATCCCGCCACCGCGGGTCGATTGTCGTGGGGAACAGGGAGTCAGGCGGTGCGGAATTCACCATTACACTGCCCCGGAGGAATCACCATGGATAAACCGACCATACTTGTCGTCGACGATGAAGCGGCGCAGCGGGACACGCTGTCCGGTTACCTGAAGAAGAAAGCGTATACCGTGCTGACTGCGGCGGGAGGCGAAGAGGCCCTTTCCGCCATGCGGGAACAGGTGGTCGACATGGTCTTGACGGATATGCGCATGCCGGGGATGAGCGGGCTCGAACTGCTGGCGGGTGTAAAAGAGATCAATCCGGAGATACTCGTGATCATGATTACGGCGTTCGGGAGGGTGGAGGATGCGGTCACCGCCATGAAAGCAGGAGCTTCCGATTACATTCAAAAGCCGCTCGATCTCGACTATCTCGACATTGTCCTGGAAAAGAACATTGATCGAAAGCATATGCTCGCGGAGAACCGCGAGCTCAAGGCCGCGCTGCGCAGTACATTCGACTTCAAACAGGTCATCACCGCCAATGAGAAGATGGAAAAAGTGCTGAATCTTGCCGGAAGAGCCGCAGCCAGCCGGGCGTCATTGCTGATCCGGGGAGAAAGCGGAACCGGAAAAGAGATTATCGCCCGGGCGATCCATCTGAGCAGTCCCCGTCAGAGCGGCCCCTTTGTCGCGGTAAACGTTGCCGCCGTTCCCGAAAATCTCATCGAGAGCGAATTTTTCGGGCACGAAAAAGGAGCGTTCACCGGCGCGGACCGGCAGCGGCGGGGCCGTTTTGAACAGGCCGATAAGGGGACTCTTTTTATCGATGAGATCGGCGACATTCCGGTTTCGAGCCAGGTGAAGCTGCTGCGGGTGCTGCAGGAGCGGTCGTTCGAACGGGTCGGAGGGTCGGACCTGATCGATGTGGATGTGCGCATCATCGCGGCCACCAATCAGTCCCTTGAGAGTATGATCGCGGACGGCCGTTTCCGGGAAGATCTGTTTTACCGGCTGAACGTGATATCCATCTGCATACCGCCGCTGAGAAAACGGAAGGGCGATATCCCCCTGCTGGCGGATCATTTCCTGCGTTCATTCAGCGATCAGGAGGGGAAAAAGGTCACTTCCCTGTCCCGGGAAGCGATGCAGATTATCATGAATCATGACTTTCCCGGCAATGTTCGGGAACTGGAGAATATTATCCAGCGGGGAGTAGTGCTCGCCCGTACCGATATGGTGACCATGGAGGACCTTCCTCCCAATCTGCGCACGTTGAAAAGTGAACGCACGGCCACAGCGGAAGAGGGGAACACCCTGCCGGAACGGGTCCGGTCGCTGGAGATCCGCATGATTCAGGACGCGCTGGAAGCCTCGGCGGGCAATCAGAGCAGGGCCGCCGGCCTGCTCGGTATCAGTGAGCGCAACCTCCGCTATAAAATGGATAAGTATCAGCTGAAGTCTTAGTCCGTCCGGTCTGCCGCATGCTTTCCACCCTGCCATCCTCGACGAAACCGTCGTACTCTCTCGACGATATCGTCGAAAGTCATTGACAGCCCACCTCTCTTTCTGTACTATTAACCTAAATAATAACAATAGATTGTAATCATTCTATATTTAATGGCACGCCAGTTGCATTATGGAACCAAGAAGTCAGCAATGGAAATGAAACATAGAGATAAGGAGCACACAATGAAACGGTTTACCACAGCGCCGCTGAGCGCACTACTCATTCTCGCACTGCTGATACTCGGCAGCAGCGTACTGCAGGCCCAGACCTGTGACTCGACCGGCGTTAAAACCGGCGGGCAGGGGCGCGGTTTTATCGATGCCGACGGCGACGGCAAGAACGACAATGCCCGGGATCACGACGGTGACGGGATTCCCAACGGCCAGGATCCTGATTACGTGCGGATTGGAGCAGGCGCGGCCAGGGGATTCATCGATACGGACGGGGACGGCATCAACGATCGCCTGCAGGACTTCGACGGTGACGGGATTCCCAACGGGAAAGATCCCGACTATGTACGTCCCCGGGACGGCAGCGGCCGCAGGCTGATGAGCGCCAGAGGCGGTGCCAATGCCCTCAAGAACATCAATCAGCTGCAGAATTGTACCGGCACCTGCCGGGGCACCGGTTCAGTCGCCGCCCGGGGAGCGGGAGGGCGTCGAGGCGGAAGATAGGACAACAGCGGGCCGGGGAGTAACGGACTCCCCGGCGCCTTTTTCAACACATTACTCCAGGGAGGGAACAGATGAAACGATTGCTTCAATCAGCAGCGGGCCTTTTTCTCGTCGCGCTTTTCCTTTGCATCATGAGCAGCGAGGCTCTGGCGCAAGGGTACGGAAGAACCAGAAAACTGGTCATTGCCCCGCGTTCAGCACGGGTTCAGGCGGGAGAGACGCTCCAGTTTACCGCAACCATCATGGAACGGAATCAGGCGCAAAAGGACACGGTGATCACCTGGAGCGTGGATGCAACCGGATTCGGAGAGATTGGTGAAGATGGCCTGTTTACGGCTCTCGACCGGGGGAGAGGATATGTGTACGCAGCAGCGGGAGACTTGAGCGCCTCGGCCCATGTCGCGGTGATCGATACGAATCGGGGTGATGCGGCACGGTCATTATGGTCGCATCTTGAAATCATCCCCGCGGATACGCTGCTTATACTAGGGGAGACGGTGCAATACGCGGCGTCATTGATCGACAGTGCGGGTGTTGCCCATGATACCACCGTCACCTGGATCCTGCGGGGCGGCACCGTCGGGACCCTGTCCGACGACGGCTTTTTCACCGCCGAAGACCGGGGGGTCGGTCTCGTCATGGCGTCACTCGACCGCTTCACCGCGACCACCCGGGTGCTTGTGGCGACTGTCGCTGATACAGCCTCCCGGGACACGGTGCGGATACGATTGAGAGATAAAGACGGAATCATGCTGGGTGACAGCTGCCGGGTGCAGGACAGTTCGGTATATGTCATCAATGGTCTTCCGTATCCGTACAATGTACTCAATGGAGGCGAACTTCTTTTTCAGCCGGGAAGCCTCGGTGACAATATCCAGCTCGACATTACGCTCTCCGATGCCGCCACCGTGGAAGGCGATGGAACGGTTTCCTTTGCGGATCAAATTCTCAACGGTATCAGATTCGACGTCTATGTTGACGGCGTGCTGGTCAGCCCTTACTACTTCGATCAGCCGGTTCAGCTGATTCTTCCTTTCAAAGAGACGCTGATTGATTCCCTCGGGCTCAGTGAAGAGGATCTCTGGATATTCTTCTACGATTCAGAGGGCGACTATGATGGAGACGGCATCACGAATGTGGTTATCGATACATCATTCAATAAGATATATGCGGATGTCATTCATTTTTCCGACCTCGTTATCGCTGCGAGCGACCGCGGGAGTACGCACGTCACTGAAAACGGGAAAACGGTCCCCGTGTCTCATACCCTGCTCGGCAACTATCCCAATCCGTTCAATCCGGCAACGACAATCGGCTTTGTCGTCGGCGGAGATGCTGTGCAGCCGGTGACCCTGACCGTGTATAATCTGCTGGGACAGAAAGTGAGAACCCTGGTCAACGGAAACCGGACACCCGGCAGCTATTCCGTCACCTGGGACGGACGCGATGACGCGGGACGGCTGCTCTCTTCAGGTGTTTTTATCTACCGTTTTACCGCTGGTGAAGAGGTGATGAGCCGCCGCATGCTGCTGCTTAACTGATGTTCGCGCGGGGCCGGTGCACAGATCGCTTCGCCGGCCCCGCATATCACCGTCTGCAAACGGGTTGACTTTGGACCGAACGACGAGTATATTATAGCCATGAACAGATCGATCACCATAGCGTTTTTGCTGACCTGGGCCGTCTCAGGCGTTCTTCGCGGTCAGTCCGGCGATGAAACCGCCGGATTCATCGACCGGAATCACGACGGTGTCAACGATCTGTTCAGAGATGCCGACGGTGACGGTGTCAACGATCTGACCAATGTCGCCTACAGGCACTCCTTTTCTTTTGAAGACAAAAACGGTGACGGTGTCAACGATATCTGGACCGATGCCGACGGCGATGGTGTCAATGACAGACTGGGCACGGCAATGGCCGAAGAGTCGCGCATGGTGGACACCGACGGAGACGGCATTCCCGACCAGGCGCGAAGCGGGCTGCGGGGCAAGAGACTGTTCGCCTATGTGCTTGACGAAGACGGTGATGGAAGAAATGATATCACCGGTATCGCCTATGCCGGAAGCGATCTGTTTGGATACCGGTACGGTAACGTGGACGAGGAGAAGGGAATTACCGCCCGGCAGTTTTCCGACAGCAACGGAGACGGTATCAATGACGGGTTCCTTGATGCCCAGCGCAGCATGCAGCTGAGACGGCAGGGAATCGATATCTTTATCGACGCGGACGGCGACGGTATCGCGGATGACCGCTCTCTGCGCATGATGCGGGGACGGGGCGCACAGCGGGGAAGAAAATGACAAGAAAAGTGGCGGATACATGAAAAGAAGAGCAATCGACAACAGGGTGACATACCTGGTGGCAGCCGCGATTGCGGCCCTTTTTTTGGGGGAAGCTGGTTCAGTGTTTTCGCAGACCGGCGTTTCCGTCTCGATGCAGACGGTGTTCGACCAGAACGCATTCCGCAATTATGAACAGCTCCCCGACATTATCAGTCAGCCCGACGTCATTCTCTACCACATACTGCCGAACAGATACGGTTCATTGAATCTCTTTTACAACGGGAGCGCCTCGATCTTTCGGGATTATTCCGTGAGGCAATACTATCACCACTCCTTCGGGCTAACGGGTTCCACACTCTTCAGTCCGGTCGCGCCGCGACTGAATTACGGTATTCAGGCAGGCAGGCGGTTCAACAGAATCGAATACAACTACTATGACTATCAGCATCTGGACGCTCACTGTGACGCCCAGTTCGACAATCACGAATCGTACACCTTCACCATCGGAACCAGGTTCCGGATGCGGGAATACCGGTACCTTCCGGAGTTCAGCAATAATGAATGGTCGGCGCATCTCAAGGCCGGATTGTATCTCAAAACCTCTTCCACCATTATCGTCCAGGCACAAGCCGGATACAAATCGTTTGTCGAAGAGCAGATAGACGCGGTGGCCGTTGAAGAGATGGACTGGTCCTCACGGGGCCCGGGCAGGGGTAAGGGTCCCAATGCCGGGACCTCGGGGACCGAATCGGCAGCGAGTGATGTACGGGTCATCAGCCCCGGAAATAGTGTGTTTCAGCTTGCGGGCTCATTCCGTCTTTCCCAGTCAATCGGATCGCGCACCGGCATGGCGATTGTATACCGTCTGCAGCGCAATCAGGCGGGGGCCGGCAGAGTGCTGAGCGGGCAGGATGCCGGCTATGAAACCAATGATGATCTCTTCGATGATCCCTACAGTTACGATCTGGATGAACTTTCTGCAGAGCTGACCAGGATCCTGCCGTTCTCCGCGCGCCTGCAGTTTGCCGCTGCGTACAGTGAAAAAGAGTACAAGAGACCGGTCTATGACCTCACCGGTGTATTGGAGGAAGGGGTGACCCGTTTTGATGAGGTATGGATGTACTGGGGGACACTGCAAAAGACGATTCCGCTGCGCCGGGTGCTTACAAGCATCACGCTCTCGCTTACATTCATGATGCTCGACAATGGTTCGAACGATCCGTATTACCGCTATACGAACCGGATTACAAGTATCGGCCTTTCCCTGTTACGGTGACCGGCCGGATCAGCTTTTTCCCGGTTTAAATATCACTGTTATCGCTGTTCCCCCGCTCCTGTTTACCTGCAGTTTCCCGTTTAACTGATCAACAGCCAGGATATGCACCAGCCTCAGTCCCAGCGAATCAGTTGTGGCGATATCGATATCTTCCGGAATGCCGGTCCCGTTATCCCTGACCGAGAGAAGGAGAGAGGCCGCTTTTTTCCGGAACGACACTTCGATTCTTCCCCGTTTTTTCCGGTTGGTGAAGGCATGCTTGAAGGCGTTTGTCAGCAGTTCGTTCACGATAAGGCCGCAGGGGATGGCCTGTTCAATGTCCAGGGCGATATCATCGATGTTCAGGGTGATTTCCGCACCCGCGGATTCAGTGTGGTAGGCCTGATAGAGATGACGGGTGAGGTTGCCGAGATATTCATCGAAATTGATTTTGGCGAAATTGCCTGAACGATAGAGCCCTTCGTGAATAAGCGCCATGGTATGGACACGGTGCTTGATGTCGTTGTAGATGGCCTTCATTTCCGGATCGCTGATTTGACGACTTTGCAGATTGATGAGGCTCGCGATAATCTGGAGGTTGTTTTTCACCCGGTGATGAATCTCTTTCAGCAGCACTTCCTTTTCCCGCAGGGATGTTTTTATTTTTTCTTCATTCTGCTTGCGGTCGGTGATATCGCGGATAATTCCCTGCGTGGCAACGCTGTCGCCGTAATCCAGATAACTGGTGCTGGTCTCACACTCGATCGGTTTTCCGGATTTGCTTATGGCGGTGAATTCATAGACCGGATCGATCGGTTTGCCTTCCCTGACCCGTCTTTTCCGATCTTCAATAATCTGCAGGCTGTCCGGGGCGATGAGATCGTTGAAATTGAATGTGGGAGAATTCATGTCGTCAAGGGTATAACCGAATATTTCGGTAAATTTTTCATTAACGATGAGAAACCGGTCCTTGTACAGCAGATAGATCGCGTCGTTTGACTGATCGATGAGGGTTCGGTACTGCTTTTCCGATTTCCGAAGGGCCTCTTCGGCAAGTTTTCTGCGGGTGATGTCCTGAAGAATCCCAAAGGCACCTATCACTTTGCCGGTGGCCGTATCCCGTAAGGGGATCGAACTGTCGCTCAGCCATTTAATGTCTCCTGCGTCGGTTTCGAGACAGATATCCGCTTTGTAGGAACTGATTTTCCCCTTGATCATCTGTTTTCTGCATATTTCCGGGTCCTCCGGAATATTGGGCAGCATCGGCTCCACATGCCTGATCATGGAGGTGAAGCGGGCCTCCGTGAATGCCTCCGGCGGCACACCGGCGAGCCGTTTAATGCCTTCTCCGATAAGATCGTAGGTCCCCTCACCCAGGTTTTTGCCGAAGATGAGGCGGAAGGGTATACCCGACGAGTTTTCAATCACCTGCCGATAGAACTGTTCCGACTTGATAAGTGATTCCCGCGTTTCGATTTCCCTGGAGATGTCGACAATGATACCCCGCAGCCCTGAGGCGATTCCGTGCTGCATAACCGGGTTGGCGTATACCATCACCGCGAAGGATGAACCGTCCTTCCGGCTTGCGGTGTATTCATACCCGCCGCTTCCACCTTCCCGCATAACTTTGTGAAAATGGGCAACGGCCCGTTTTCTGTCCTTGGGAGCCAGAAGAGAGATGAATTTCATGCCGCTGTCAAAATCATCCCGCGTATATCCGAAGAGAGTGAGCGCCTTTCTATTGATGAAGCTGATCCTGCCGAAAGCGTCCGTTTCATAGACGACCTGGGGAAGAAGATTTGCCAGTTCCTTGTATTTTTTCTCGCTTTCAACCAGGGCCGCTTCGGTTCTCTTGCGTTCGCTGATGTCCCGCACGGTGGCAAAGAGGAATTTTCCAGTCCCCATCTCTATGGCGATCAGACTTACTTCAGCTTTAAACGGAGTCCCGTCATGTCGGATGTGTGTCCACTCAAAGAGCTGAGGCGTGCCGTCGTAGGCGTTCCTGATGTACATGAGCGCCTTCGTTTTGGAGTCCATGCCGTCCGGCTGTTTTTGCGGTGAAAATTTATAGGGCGGCTGGCTGATAATCTGCTCTCTGGTGCAGTCGAACAGCTCCAGGGTCCGCTCATTGCAGTCGATAAATCTGTCCTCCTGCATGGTAAAAATGGCATCGATGGACGATTCATACAATTTGCGGTATCGCTGTTCACTCTCCTTGAGCGCCTGGTCCGCGTCGATAGAGTCGGTGATATCCGAGAAAAATCCCAGATTGCAGGTTACTCCTTCGATTTCGACGATACTCGCACTGATGTTGACGTAGATGGTCTCCCCGCTCTTTTTCAGACAGGGAATGGCGTATGATACTATTTTTTCACCCCGCACCTTGCTGTTGAATTCACCGACGACACGGGCAAGCTGATCCGCAGGATGAATATCGGGCATACGCATCCGCAGCATTTCCTGCTCTTCATATCCGAGCATACGGCAGATGGCCGGGTTCGCAAATCGAAACCGCCCTGAATCAACCTCAGCGACCAGTATCCCCTCGGAAGAGGTGGTGAACAATTTTCTGTAGAGCCGCTCACTCTCGACGAGTGCATTCTCGGCTTTCTTCAATGCGGTGATATCGGTCGCGATGTGAATGATTTTCTGCAGCGTTCCGTCTTCTCCCCACACGGGTGTGCAGGAGATATTGAAATTGAGGCCCAGGGCCTCCATCTCCATCACCACCGACTCCATGTGACCTGATTTCAGCATTCTTTCCATCGGGCATTGACCCGGCGGTGCATGGTGATTGTGAAAGACATCGTAACACTTTTTACCGATCAATTCCTCCTCATCGATACCGGTGAGCGTCACCACCGCCTTGTTTACCGAGAGGATGTCATGATCGGGAGAAAGGATAAGGACAGGATGACCGATCGCCTGGAAAATTTCTTTCCATTCCTGCCTCGATTGTTTGAGGGCTTCGGTCATGCGCTGTTTTTCGGTGACATCAACGAGGATTCCCTCGAGAGAAACGAGATGTCCCTCCGCATCATAGCGCATCATGGTACGGTCTTCAATCCAGCGATACTCTCCGTTTTTATGGGATACTCTGTAGGGCGTATGGATAAAATGGTGGTTTCGTCCCTTTGTTGCCTGCACCGCCGCTTCCTGCAGCACCCGTTTCCGGTCATCCGGGTGCACCAGGTCCATGAATGTCCGTTCACCGGATACGAGTGATTCAGGATCCCAGCCGAACACATCCCGTATATTCTCGGATACATAGCTGATCCTCCAGGTCCTGGCGTCGGTCCAGGTGATGGCGATAACCGGGCTGTGATTGATAATGCGGTGGATGGAGGCGATCAGCTGTTCCCGTTCCTTCCGGAGAGTAATATTTTTGGCAAACGCGCAGTTGTACTGGTTGCCCTCAAATTCGAGGTAGTTGACCGTGACCTCTACCGGAAAGGTGCTTCCGTCCTTGGTTCTGTGCCGTGATTCGAGCCTGAACGCCTTTTCCTTTTTCACCTGTTTCCAGTGCGCCTGCCAATCTTCCCTGAGAAAAAGCGGATCTATATCATGAATCGTCATCGAGAGCAGCTCTTTACGTGTGTATCCCAGTGATGAACACGCTGCGTCGTTTACATATATTATCGATGCATCGTCTTTCATCCAGAATGCCGCTTCGGCGGTGTGGTCAACGGCGAATTGAGTGAATTTCAGCTGCTGTTCTATCTGTTTCAGTTCGGTGATATCCTGCTGCACGACCAGAGAATACAACAGACGGCCGCCGTCATCAGTGACCTCGTTGCTGTTCTGCAGCACGGTCCGTTCGCGCCCGGAACGGGTCAGAAGGGTGACTTCCGCATCCGCTGATTGCTTCCACGTATGTGCCCCTGCGGTCTTCTTTGTTTTTCCCGCCGCCGGCCCGGCTGCGTACAGCGAATCAATGGGAGCACCGAGCAGCGACTCCCGGTCATATTCAAGATGTCGCAAGGCCGCATCGTTGACATCGAGGATTACGCCGTCACCCGATACCATAAACGCGAAGGAAGATTGATTTCTGAAAAATTTCTTGAATTTTTCCTCGCTCTTGATCAGCGTGTCTCGTGCCTGTTTGCGTTCGGAAACATCTTTGAAATTCACGACGGCGCCGATTACTTCATTCGCCGCGTTGATGATCGGAGCGGCGCTGTCGTCGATGGGGAGCTCGCTGCCGTCTTTGCGCAGCAGCAGCGAGCTGTTGGAAAGGGCGAGTGGTTTTCCGGATGCGAGCACCCGCTGAATCGGATTTTCGACAAGCTTGCCGGACGTTTCATCCTTGATTTTCAGAACGTCGGTAACCGGACGATTCAGGCATTCGGCCTCGGACCAGCCGGTCAGTTTCTCGGCGACGGGGTTGACCAGCCTGATCCTTCCCCCGCTGTCAGTGGCGATTACCGCATCACCGATACTGTGCAGGATCGTGGAGAGCCAGGCCTGATGTTCCTGGATCTGTTTCTCCATGCCGTGTTTATAGAGTGCGGTTTCGATTACCCCCTGCAGCTCGCTGTCCTCAAAGGGTTTGAGTATGAATCCGTACGGTTCGGTTTTTTTCGCTTTTTCTATGGTCGTTTTATCGGCATAGGCGGTAAGAAAAACGACGGGGACCGAGTAATCGCGCAGGATGATTTCCGCTGTCGCCACACCGTTGAGGGAACCCTTCAGCTCGATATCCATGAGGATGAGATCGGGCAGCGTGTGTTCCAGTGTCTTCAGAGCATCTTCACCGCTGACAACGGTTTCCGTAACCGTGTATCCGAGAGCGGTCAGCCGGTATTTAACATCTTCAGCGGTGATGCGTTCATCTTCTACTACGAGGATGTGAGCAGGAGTCGCTGTCATCGCCTGGTCCTTTCTTGCTGCAGTCTCATTGGCTACGTTCGGAAATGTTCCCTCTCCCGTGTCTGTCTGCAGCCGGGAATATGATTGTCGGCGGACGATTACGATCCTGCTGTTTGATCAGCCTCAGGACCGCCGATTTCCCGCAAATGTTCGATAACGCCGTTCACCTGCCCCTGATCTCCGAGCAGGGGGTAGGAGCGGCAGTCGAGCCAGATATTCAGCTCTTCATTAAATTTAATTCTTCGCGCCGGTTTCTTCGTTTGCAGGCATTCCCGGGTGGCGCAGATATCACAGGGGGTCGTCCGGTCAATCAGTTGATAACACTTTTTTCCCCTGACATCATCCGGGGTGACATTCAGGAATGTGTACCCAGCCCTGTTGTAGCGGATAACATTCAATTGGGTGTCCAGAATGCCGATGATGTCCGGTATGGTATCGAACAGTGCCTCGAGGAGGATGGTCGTTTCGCGGTATTTTTTTTCACTGAGGCGAAGTTACTTCTCCATATCGTGCCGATACAGTGCTGTCTCGATCACCCCCTGCAGTTCCGAATCCTGAAACGGTTTCATCATCAGTCCGTAGGGCTCGGATGTTTCAATTTTCGATCGTGTTATGGCATCACTATACGCAGTGAGATAGACGACGGGCACATCGTGTTTCCCGCGAATGATGTTGGCGGTTTCAATGCCGTCGATCGCGCCCTTGATCTTTACATCCATCAGCACCAGATCGGGAGGAGATGCGTCCGCAAGCGCCACCGCCTCCTCTCCGGTTGAGGAGATGCCGGTGACGGCGTAGCCCATCTTTTCAAGCCGCTGAACGATGTCTTCCGCGGTAATCGACTCGTCCTCGACCACCAGGATCATTTTTTCATCCATGGAGAACCCTCCCTTGCTACACCGAGTGCCGGAAATCGGTATGATAATCACCCGATACCTGTACAGATGCATCTTTCCAGGCGCAGGTCACAGGATGTCCATACCCCGCATAACGACTGAATCCGATGTAAGCATGAAAGGCCTGACTGAATATGGATATTTCAGCAGGCCTTCATGGTCATGAACGGGTGCGTTTACGATTCCGGGCTGAACATGTCCTTCCCGACACCGCATTCGGGACAGACCCAGTCATCGGGAAGGTCGTCAAACGCCACGTTGTCGTTTTCAGCCGGATCATACACATAGCCGCACACATCACATACATATTTCTGCATGGTATTCTCCCTTTGTTGCTATCAGTAATTTTCCACCCAGAGCTCAAAATGCTCCCGGGGATGGTCGCACACCGGGCATTTATCCGGGGCCTCGATCGATTGCACGATATGACCGCAATTTCTGCATTTCCAGAACACTTTCCCGTCTTTTTTAAAAAATGTATGGTTTTTCACATTCACGAGCAGTTTCCGGTAGCGGTCTTCATGTCTTTTTTCGACTTCGGCGATATTTCTGAATGTTTTCGCCACTTCCGGGAACCCCTCCTCCTCGGCGGTTTTCGCGAAACCGGGATAGAGATCGCGCCATTCCTCGTTTTCCCCGTTGGCCGCGCAGGTCAGATTCGTCACCGTATCCGCATAGCAGACCGGGTATCCAGCGGTGATTTCGATCATCTCTTCATTGATGCCGTTTGCGATAAGATGCTTCATGAACAGTTTCGCGTGCTCTTTTTCGTTTTCCGCGGTCTCGATAAATATCGCCTCAATCTGCCGGAACCCATCCTTGCGGGCCACTGATGCGTAGTAGGTGTACCGCATGCGGGCCTGAGATTCGCCGGCAAATGATTTCATGAGGTTTTCCGCGGTTTTTGTGCCTTTCATTGATGCCATGTGATCCAATCCTTTTACATAGTGACCAGTTTTGAGGTAACTCCGGCAAGCAGATTGAGCTTTCTGTTGAGCTCATCCAGTTTTTCCGGTTCGCCGACGAGTTCGAGAAAGATGGTGCCCGACTCGGTGCAGTTATCGAGTACCCCCTCATGAATGCCCAGGCGTGTCTTGATGAGACAGCCCCATTCAGTCAGAATCTGCTGCACCTTGACCGCTTCCTTTTTTCTTTTGTCGACGACGATTATGAGGAACTGTTTGTTCATAGGAGCCTCCTACTTCGGCTGCCAGTAGCAGCGCTTTGGTGAGATGATCATTTCTTCTTTTTTCAGAATGGTCATCGCTGCGTTGACTGCCGATGTATCCAGGCCGCTCAGCTCGGCTATCTCGCCGGCCTTCAGCGGTTTGCCCGCTTTTCGCATGGTGGCGAGTATTTTTTCTCTGCTGTCCATAGCCGTCCCTCTATGATTTCCAGAGACCATGGACATTGCACCACTCGCGGGACTCGACGACATCGGCCTTTTTTACCGGGAACCACGCTTCCGGGGCGTCGCCGGGACGCAATTCGGCGCGGCAGACTTTATCCTTCGTCAGCACTTCGATGAATTTGATGTGATGTTTCTCTTCCATGGGATGCGCCATGTTCTGTCCGATTTTCACGAGAATGCCGCCGTCTTTTTCCTCGAGATAGGGGACATGCTTTTCATTGGCCGCGTCCTCGGTCTTTGCCTCGAGACGCTTCATTTTTATCCCGCAGCAGACCAGCGCGGGAGCGCCTTCGCTGGTAATTTCGACAAGATTGCCGCATTTCTCACAATAGTACAATTCGCGCAGTTTCGTCATGGCAGACCTCCTTCTATATGATGAATGTTATTCCGCAGCAGGAACAAAGGTCCTGGCAGCAAGCTCTTTGTCGAGCATGAGCATGCCGTTCCCTTTACCGCCGATCATTTTCAGTTTGCTGACAATACTCTCCATGGACGCCTCTTCCTCCACCTGCTCGTCGATGAACCAGTTGAGAAAACTTTTCGATGCATGATCGTTTTCCTTGATGGCCAGATCCATGAGTCCGTTGATCAGGCTGGTTACATACTGTTCATGCTCATACGCTTTTTCAAATACGGCCAGGGGCGACGCGAAGTCTGTTCCCGGCCCGTCGATCTGTTTCATCCGCGCGCGCCCGCCGCGTTCATTGAGAAAATGGTACATTTTCATCGCATGGAAGCGCTCTTCCTGGACCTGTACCAGAAAGAAGTTTTCAAACCCGGCCAGGCCCTGATCGGCGAAATATGCTGCCATGGAGAGGTAGAGGTATTCCGAATAGAGTTCCTTGTTGATCTGTTCGTTGATCGCTTCTTCAAGTTTTTTGGATATCATATGGTTACTCCTTTTCTTGTTCCAACATACGGACAGCCGCTTCATAATCGGGTTCCTGTCCGATATCGGGAACCAGCTGTGTATAGGTGATGAGACCGTTTTTACCGATAATGATCAATGAGCGGGCGAGGAGGCCCGCCATGGGTCCCTCGGTGAGGCGGACTCCGTACGCGTCTGAAAATCGCCGGTCCCGCATTTCACTGAGGGGAATGATATGCTCGAGCCCTTCAAGAGTGCAGAACCGTTTATGCGCGAACGGCAGGTCCCGGGAGACGCTGAGGACCACCGCATCCTGAAACCGCTTCGCTTCTTCATTGAAACGGCGCACCGAGGCGGCGCAGACTGCGGTGTCGAGGCTGGGGAAAATGTTAAGCACGACCGTTTTCCCTTCGAAATCCGCAAGGTGCACATCTTTCAAATCGGTCCCCGTCAGAGTAAAATCCGGGGGAGGGCCTCCCACAGCGGGCAGTTCACCGCTGAGACGCACCGTGTTTCCTTTAAGGCTTACCTGTGCCATGCCGCCTCCGCTTAAATCTGATCTTCAACCTGTTTTGTCACCGATAGCAGCGTCTGCTCATCGGGGATGTACTGAATGCGCACCTGTTCCAGCATGTCAAATCCGCACTTTTTCAGGCTCTCTTCCACCATCCCGACACTCTGCCCGCTCCAGCCGTATGAGCCGAAGGCCATGCCCGTGCGGCCCCTGGGTGCCAGCCCCGTGAGATAGGTGAGAAAGGCGGCAACGGTGGGAAGTATATTGTTGTTCAGCGTCGGCGAACCGATGCAGATGTGGCTCGCCGTGAGGATGTCAGTCATGATGTCGGAGATATGGTTCTTTTGCAGATTGATCAGCTGAATGGAATATCCTTTGCGCTCAAACGCGTTCTTCACGGCGACAGCCAGCATTTCCGTCGATTTCCACATGGTATCATAGATGATGAGTGCCTTGCGATCGGTGGTGTTGGCGCTCCATTTCCGGTAAGCCGCCATGATTTCAGGTATGTGCGTTCTCCAGATGAGCCCGTGACTGGGGCAGATGATGGAAATGTCGAGCGTTTCAGCGACGGCGAGCGCTTTCTGCACCTGGGCGCTGTAGGGGAGAACGATATTGGCATAGTATTTTGCCGCCTCCAGCATGGTGATCCCCAGAGAATACTCATCGTCGAACCGCTCGGATGATGCGATATGCTGACCGAATGCGTCATTGGAAAAGAGAATTTTTTCCTCCGGACAGTAACTGACCATGTTGTCCGGCCAGTGTACCATGGGGGTTTGTACGAAATGCAGTGTCCGTTTTCCCAGGGCAAGCGTATCCCCGGACTTCACGGCTGTGGTTTTACGGGTGATGCCGTACTGTTTTTCTATTCCTTCCACACCTTTGGGAGAGGCGAAGAGCTCAGCGTTCGGGCAGCGTTCGACAAGTGCCGGCAGGGACCCCGAGTGATCCATTTCAATATGATTCTGAACGATATAATCGATTTTTGCCGGGTCGATGATGTCGGAAATTCTCGCGATCAGATCTTCCGCCAGGTGACTCTTGACGTTATCGATCAGGGTCACTTTCTCATCCAGGATCAAATATGCGTTGTAACTGGATCCTCTCTGGGTGAGGTACCCGTGAAAGTTACGCAGATCCCAGTCTACGCTTCCAACCCAGTAAATGCCCTTTTTCACTTCCACTGCTTTCATGTAGCCTCCCAAGATGCGCACAATCAGTGCTGAATCGTTTACCGCTGACAAACGGCGCAAAAATAGGTCGATCTGCCGCTTATGGTGGTTTTTTCTACCGGGTTCCCGCAGCGGCAGGTCTTTTTCTGGTACACCGCAAGAAATTCCTGAAATGATCCGCTCTTCTCGTCAATTCGTCTGAAATCGGAAATTGTCGTGCCGTTGAGCCTGATCGCTTTTTTAAGGATTGTTTTTGTATTGGACACGATCGCTGCGAACCGGGCCTCATTCAGCGTGTCTGCCCGCTGCCGGGGATCGATTCCCGATGCATGCAGTATTTCAATTGCATATATATTGCCGAGTCCGGCGATGACCCGCTGGTCCAGCAGTAATGTTTTGATCGCTATCTTGCGTTGCTGCGCCTGTTCCTTCAGATAGTCCGCGGTGAACCGCCGGGACAGCGGTTCCGGTCCGAGGGCCTCGATCTGCGGTGAGAGACTCTCTTCAGGTATGATTCGAATGCTGCCGAACGTCCTGACATCATCGAATATGAGCGCACTGTTATCGGCAAATATCACGGCAGCCCGACAGTGACTGGAGGTGCTGTTCCGGTCATCGGTATAAATGAGCTTGCCTGTCATTCGTAAATGTATAATAAATTTACGCCTTTTCGAAGTCATAATCAAGATGTATTTCCCTCTGCGGGAAACAGCGGTGATCGCACCGTGTTCGGCGTCGGTATAGGATGAACGGACGGTTCCCGGACGGTGTTCGACAATGTCCGTGACGGTTTTACCGAGCACCGAACGCCGCAATCCTCTGACTACCGTTTCCACTTCCGGCAATTCAGGCATCGGCGCTCCCTTTCAGACAGGCTCGGCAGACACCCTTCAGGTTGATCTGCCTGCAGGTGATCCGGTGGCCGTCTATCATACCGCTCTCGAGCATGCCGGCACCCGTATGGAGATCGTAGATGGCGCCGCAACGGTCACACTTGAAGTGGATATGGGGAAGAGGGTCATACTCGTACCTGACTTCATTCTCGAACATGCGAAATTCGGAGATGAGATTGTGCTCGACCAGAATGCGCAGCGTGTTGTATACAGTGGTCTTGGAAAGCGTCGGCATCTGGCCTTTCAGCGCCTGATAGATCATGTCGGCTGTCGGATGATTATGGCCCGTTTGCAGGTACTCGAGAATTTTGATACGCTGCATGGAAGGGGGCACATTCGCCTTTTTCAGGATTCTGAAAAGATTCTCCATGACCGTACATCCCTTTTCAAGATTGTAATGATTACAATATAAAATGTAATATCAAGTTTGTCAATAGTTTTTTTCTGTCCGGATAATAAATATCTTGACATTTCCCGGATATTTTTTTATACTTGTCACTAACAAATGTTGTTATTGACAATATTGGATTCGCGATGCAGAGAAGCTTTTTCGATCTTGTTCAGCAGATTAAAAAAAAGTGTACCGTGACTGAAAGGCAGATCCAGGACGAACTGAATCTCACCCAGGCTGAATTCGGCGCCCTCCGCCTTATCCAGCCGGGAGAATCTCTGCAAAACGGTGTTTTCTCCGATAAAATGGGCCTCTCGGTTTCCAGGGGGAGCCGGGTCATCAACCAGCTTCGAAAAAAGGGCTTTGTGGTCATCAAGCCGGTCCCGCAGAACCGACGCTGCCACGAGATATCCCTGACCCGCAGCGGCGAAGCGGTTCAGGCACGTATCAACGACCGCATACTCAGCTGTGAAAATTCGTTTCTCGAGCATCTTCCCGCCCAGATGCGAGTTCAGGTATTCGACAATCTCGAATACATCCTTGAAATCATGGAAGGCAATAATTACCGTGTTTAATGAAAGGCCGTGCCGAAAATGAAACGACTATCCAACACGCTGCTGCTGTTTGCCATACTGCTTCTTGTCTGGCTGGCGCTGACAGATTTCAATCTCGCCGACCGGCTGCTTCCCGGGGCGGTCTTCTCCCTTGTGGTAGCGGCCATATTTGCGCCCGGACTCGATATACTCTCTGAAATCCGGCCGTCCTGGCGGGGAATCGGGTACGGGCTCGTCTATCCTATCGTGTTTCTCAGGGAACTGGTTCTGGCCAATCTCGATGTCGCTTCCCGGGTTGTCCGTCCCCGTATTCCCATCAGTCCCGGAATCGTGAAAGTAAAAACTTCGCTGCGTTCCAGGCTGGGCCGGATCATTCTCGCCAATTCCATTACCCTCACGCCCGGGACGCTGACCGTGGAAACGGAGGGGGAATTCTTCTACATTCACTGGATAGACGTAACCTCTCCCGACATAGAAGAGGCGAGCAGGGAGATCGTCCGTACCTTCGAAAAATATCTGGAGGTGATGTTTGGCTGATACTATTTACACAATCAGCGCCTTTATCGCCCTGGCGGCCGTGATCACCGCTGGTGTGCGGCTCATTGCCGGCCCCACGGTCGCGGACCGGGTGATTGCGCTTGACGTGCTGACCATTATCACCGTTTCTCTCATCGTGTACATCGCCCGGATGAGCGGCAGGATTATCTATGTCGATGTGGCCATGGTCTACGCCCTGATCAGTTTTGTCGGGGTTGTTGCCTTCGCGCGATTTCTGGAAAGGGGGCTCTGATGGCGCTTGCTGGTTCGCTGCTGACGCTTGCCGGTTCGTTACTGCTCTTTCTCGGCGCTCTCGGGGTGCTGAGAATGCCCGATGTATACAACAGGATGCAGGCCGGAACCAAGGCGACGACGCTCGGCACCATTCTCTTTCTCACGGGGATCGGTATCGGCCGGCTTCCTGAACCCTGTATATTCCGGGTCCTGATCCTGATCCTCTTTATCATCCTCACCAATCCGGTTTCATCACATGCGCTGGCGCGGGCCGCTCATCGGGCCGGCATCAGGCTTACCGAGGGCTCGGTCAAAGACGACCTCGACACCCATGCATAAGAGGGAGAAAACAGCATCGTGTTTCCAATACTATTGTGTTACAGCCTCTGTCTCATGATGATCATCGCCGCTTTCGGAGCGGTGTATGTCAAAAATTTGACTTCGGCGGTGATCGCGGCGGGCGCCATCAGTCTTGCCGCCAGCCTGCTCTACCTGCTGCTTGCGGCGCCTGACGTGGCCATGACTGAAGCGGCGATCGGCTCCGGCCTGACCTCGGTCGTTTTCCTCTACACACTGCACCTGATAAAGAAGATAGATGAGGGCGATGATGATTAAACGTCTATTTGTCCTGCTCGCGGTCGCAGGTATGGCCGTGATTCTCATTCCGTTCGTCAGCGGTAACGGAGCGGGAGACGCGCTCAACAACGTCGCCGCCACCTATGTAGAGGATGCCCCCCGGGATTTGGGAACGATGAATATCGTCACCGCGGTGATCGTTACCTACCGCGGTCTCGACACCCTGGGTGAAGTCCTGGTGCTGTTCATCGCCACCGCGGGTGTGGGGTTCCTCCTGAAAAAACGCAGGGAGGGAGACCCGGTGCAGCCGCCGTCTGAAATCCTCAGTACCGGCGGTATGATCCTGATGCCGCTTATCGTGCTGTTCGGCATTTACGTATTCAGTCACGGCCACCTGACGCCTGGAGGCGGGTTCCAGGGTGGCGTGATCATCGCCACCGCATTCCTTCTGGCGATGCTTTCCGCCAGGCGGCTCCCCATCTATTCCGGGCTTCTCACCTGGATCGAGTCGGTTTCGGGATTCGCGTATCTGGCCGTGGGCGTTCTGGGCCTTGTTCTGGCCGGCGGCTTTCTCGACAGCAGACTGCTGCCCGCGGGCAGGTACGGCTCGCTCCTGAGCAGCGGCACGATACCCCTGATTTACACATTCATCGGATTGAAAGTCGGTACCGAACTGGTATCGATTCTCGATAAACTACGGAGCAATCAATGATACACGCAGTCACGGCAACCGGAATCATTCTGATCCTGACCGGCCTCTGGTGCATGCTGACCAGGAAACATATCATCCGGATTATCATCGGATTCTCGATTATCGATACCGGTATTCACATAATGATCGTATCCACGGGCTATATCAGAAACCGTACCGCACCTATTCTCGACCACGCAGTGGGGCTGCAGGGAGCGGCCGATAAAGTGGTTGACCCGGTGCCTTCGGCGCTGGTGCTCACGGCCATTGTCATCGGACTCGCGGTCACGGCCCTCATGCTCAGTTATGCGGTCAAACTCTACCGCAGAAAACGAACTCTTGACATCAATAATTACGCGGAGTTAAAATGGTAAGCCCTGTCTATCTCCTGGTCGTGACCATCGCCGCTGTATTTCTGGTACCCCTCGCGGACAGAATCGGCAGATCGTACGGGATGAGTGTTTTCTATGCCGCGATCGCCGCGGCGGCCGGACTGGGCCTGTTCTGGTTCCTGTCGTTACGGGGAGGGGCGCCGGCGCAGAACGTGTTTATCGCCGGATTTACCGGCCCCTATGCAATCCAGCTGCAGCTCGGCATCGCCGAGTCATTCGTTATCGTGCTCGTCAACACGGTGTTTCTGCTGGCATCCATTGTCCTGGGCGGGGCCCTCATCAAGGAGAAAGCTTACGCCCTCACCCTCATGCTGCTGATGCTCACCGGTATCAACGGCCTGGTGCTGTCCCGGGACCTTTTCAACATGTTCGTGTTCATGGAGCTGCTCTCAATTTCAACCTACGCTCTGGTGGCGATGCCCCGAAACGGGCAGGCGTTCTCGGCCGGATTCAAATACATGATCGCCGGCGGGCTGGCTTCCACCTTTTTTCTGATCGGAACCGCTTTCGTTTACCGGACCGCGGGCACCCTGCATCTTGACTACCTGCTGCGTTCACCCGAACTGCTGCACGGCGGTGTCGGCTTCGCCGCTCTCTTCCTGGTCATCGCCGCCCTGCTTATCGAGCTGAAACCCTTTCCGGCGAACGGCTGGGCGCTGGACGTCTACCAGGCGGGTCATCCGGGTGTCGTTTCAATCATCACCACTGCGGGGACCGGAGCCGTCCTGTTCGTACTCTACAAACTCCTGCCCCTGATGAGTGTCCGTATGCTTCAGGTGCTGGGAGGCGCGGGAATAGTCACGTTTGTTTTCTCCAATCTCGTCGCCATCAAGCAGGAAAATCCGGGAAGGCTGCTCGGCTACTCGTCCATATCGCAGACGGGGCTTGTCATCGCGGGCATGGTTTTCCTGAGACTGTTCGGTATCAGGGAGATCGCGGTCTACGCGGCGGTTGCCGGGGGCCTCTTCCTGAATCACCTCTTCGTCAAAGGCCTGATGTTCTGGCTTTCCGAGCGTGTCGGCCCCCGCCCGATAAGGGAATGGGGCGTGCTGGCCGGCAAGCCCCTGCTGCTCTTTCTTTTCGGACTTGCGGTCGTCGCTCTCAGCGGGCTGCCTCCGTTCCCCGGTTTCTGGGCAAAATGGGAATTTCTCAAGCTCCTCGCCGCAAACGGATATTACCCCGTACTCGGATTCATTCTTGCGGGATCACTGATAGAGGTATTCTATCTTTTCCGCTGGCTCGGGTACGCGGCCGTAAAGGAGGATCACGATACCATTTCCCCGGCGCCGGCAGTGACGCTGCCCATGGTCGCCGCCGCTATTCTGCTGCTGGCCGCCTCGGTTTTCTTCTCCGGTTCGCTGTCGGTCCGGGAGCCGCTGCTGCGGCTGATTCCCGCAGCCGGCATTCTTTTTTATCTGCTCGAACCGCTGCCCGGCAGAGTGAAGACCGTGCTTGCCCTGGCTGCATCGGGCAGCGCCGCGGTCATTGTGCTGCCGGGGCTTTCCGGGCTTCACCTTGTTTTCGGTATTATGCTGCTCGGAGGCTCGCTTGTACAGATGATTGCCGGACTCGGCAGCGGCGGCCGACGGCGCGGTATCTACCCCGGCATGGTGATGATGGTCTATTCTTTTGCCGGTCTTCTGGTGACCGAAACAGCGCTGGGCTTCTTTTTCGCCTGGGAAATGATGACGCTGGCGTCCTATCTTCTTATTCTGCGCGGCTCCCGCAGCGCGCGGACGCCCCTTCTCTATATGATATTTTCCACGGGCGGCGCATTCCTGATTCTCGCGGGCTTGATCACGGCCCTGCCCGCAGGTTCGCTTTCCAGTGCGGGACTGGGCGATCTCGTGTTCAGCGGCGGCACCGCCTTCTATTTGATAATCGCCGGATTTCTCGTCAAGGCCGGGGTCGTCGGGGTGCATCTCTGGCTGCCCGGATTCTACAGCGAGGCGGACCATGACGTTTCTCCCATTTTATCCTCTGCCTTGAGCAAAGCCGCTGTTGCCGGCCTCTTCATTTTCATGTCCCTCGCAAATGGAACGGTTCCGGGTTCCGATATGTTCTCCGTAATACTCGGCTGGATCGGCGGCCTTACCGCGTTTTTCGGCACCCTTATGGCCATCTATCAGGAGGATGCCAAGCGGCTCCTGGCGTTTTCCAGCATGGGACAGATGGGGTATATCATTCTCGCGGCCTCACTGATGAGCACCATCGGCTGGACCGCCGCCATATATATCGCCGTTACCCATCTTCTCTTCAAAGGTATAATGTTTTTATCGGTGGGAGGTGTCGTTTCCCGCCTCAATACCACGAACATGTATGAAATGGGCGGCATGATCAAACGCATGCCCCTGTCGTTCATGACCTTTCTTATAGGACTCATCGCTCTTTCGGGTGTGCCGCCCCTTACCGGATTCGGGGGCAAATGGCTGCTCTATTCCGCGCTCGTCGGCAAGGGCTGGTACATGCTCACCGCCCTGGCGCTGTTTTCCAGCGCGGTGGCGTTTCTCTACTGCTACCGGATCATTCATTCGGTGTTCCTCGGCCAGCTTAAGACCGGATTCCGTGCCGTGAAAGAGGCGTCTGTATGGTACCTGATTCCCCAGTTCATATTCGTGATGCTCATTATGATCTTTTCCATGGTTCCGAGACTGCTCATCGAGCCCATATCGGCCGCTGTCGGGAAGCTTGCCGGACCGGACCTCCTCTGGCAGGGGAATACGGTTTCCCATGCCCTCGGCTACTGGAACGGCACCACGGTGATGATGGTGACCATGGGCGTGTTCATGGTACCGCTCGTCTGGCTGCTCAGCCGCGTTCGCTCGATTCAGAAAGTGAAACAGTTCAACATCGTGTATGCCGCGGAGCGGCCCGACCGGCCGGAAACCACGCATTATGCCCATAACTTTTTCGCCCATTACACGAAGGCTCTTGGATTCCTTTCCCTGCCGCTGGTGCGGCGGTTCTGGGAGGGAGCAGGAGAATGGATCAGCAGCATCGCCGCCGCGCTCCGGCATCTGTATTCCGGAAACGGCCAGACCTACGCGCTGCAGGTGATGCTCTATATTACCGTGCTCTATCTGTTCATGCGCTGACCGGCGTTTAGACTCTGGAGATAATGACCAAATGATTGTCAAAGCACTTTATATTGTTCTCTCCGTTGCCCTGGTGACCGTCTGGGGGCTCACCCTCACCGGTATTGTGAGAAAAATCGTGGCCAGAGTGCATGGACGGATCGGCCCGCCTGTCTGGCAGCCGTTCGTGGATATTATCAAGAATAACGCCAAGCGGACCGGTATCTCCCACGGCGTCATGTTCTACCTCGGTCCCGTATTCAGGATCGCCGGGGGCATGGGCACCTTTCTGTTCATTCCGGTGCTGTTCGGATCCGACATGTTTTCCAATTTCAGTTTCGCCGGCGATGTGTTCCTCGTGATGTATTTCATCTTTTTCGGACAGCTGGGCATGGCGCTCGGCTCGGGAGAAGGCGGCCATCCCTACAGCGCCATCGCCGTTGCCAGGGGCCTGGCGCAGATGAGCGCCTTTGAGGTGCCCTTCGCACTCTCGGTCATCTCGCTGGCAGTGCAGTACGACACCTTCAGCGTTTCGAGTATCGTGGCGGCGCAGCAGGGATCGATCTTCTCCTGGACCATGTTCACCAACCCCCTTGCCACCATCGCGGCGATCATCGCCATGCTGGGCATGAACATGCATTCTCCCTTCGATGTCGTGATCGCCCCCCAGGAGATTCCCATCGGTCCCCCCACCGAGTATCAGGGGAGTTTTCTCGGTATGCTTCACACGAACCGGGGCATTTTCAATGGCGCGAAACTGATACTCTTCATGAATCTCTATTTCGGCGGGGCCACCACCATACCGGAAATGATCGTCAAGACCTTCTGCATCTACATGATCTCGGTCTTTGTCGGCGTTTCCTTCCCCCGATTCCGGACTGATCAGTCGATCAGATTTTTTCTGGGAATCCCCACACTGATCGGTGTGGCGGCTGTTATTCTTTATTGGCTATGATACCGCGTCGCGGAAAAAGAAAGGCCTGCTATGCATAACAAAGAGACACTTCCAAATCTGGGATTACCGGAACATGAACGGGACCTGTTCTGTGACGCCAGGCCCCGGGTGTCAAAACCGCTTGCCTCCTATATCGAGAAATTTCTCAACTGGTCCCGGGCAAATTCCCTCTGGATTCTTGCCTACGGCACCGGCTGCGGCGCCATCGAGCTGCGGCCGCTGTTTACGGCCCGGTTCGACATCTCCCGTTACGGCATGGCGCCTCGCCCGACGCCCAGGCAGGCGTCGCTGCTGATGATCGGCGGATACCTGTCCGTGAAAACACTCAAACGGGTTATCCGCAGTTATGAACAGATGCAGAATCCCAAATTCGTGATCGGGCTCGGCAGCTGTACGGTCAACGGCGGTATGTACTGGGACAGCTATAACACCATCAACCGGCTCGACCATTATCTGCCGGTGGACGTCTACATCACCGGCTGTATGCCGAGACCGGAAGCGATTATCGCAGGATTTGAGCAGCTCAAGAAACGGATCAAAGACGGAAGGGCGGAAGGCGCCAACCAGTACGCCGAACAATTCGACTGGTATAAAGCAAATCAGAAAAAGATAATTACCGACTGGAACATGCCCGATTACAACTGGTAGGATATTATGGAACAGATTAATGAATTGAAAGCCCGCTATTCCATCAGCGACTCCCGCGACCAGCGTCCGGACCTCGGATTCATCACCGTTGATCCCGGCAGGCTCGCGGCCCTGCTTGCTGAATTGCAGCAGGTCAGGGGGTATACGCATCTGTCATTTATTACCGCGGTTGATTATCCCGAAACCGGGACCTTCCAGCTTACCTACATGGTTCACAATTTCGAGAGCGCCCATTCACTGGGAGTGCGGACGGTGATCAGCAGGGATACCGCTCTGATGGAAAGTGTGCACCATCTCTGGAAACAGGCGAAAACCTACCAGCGGGAACTCAAAGAGATGTACGGGATCGATTTTCCCGGCAGTCCCGGTGTGGATGATCCATTCATACTCGAGGGCTGGCAGGGGCCGCCCCCCATGCGGCGCGATTTCGATACGCGCGCCTATTCTGAAAAGACATATTTCCCCAGACCGGGGCGGAAAACCAGTGATCCGAGACGTCACATGCAGTCCAGGCTTTATCCCGATTACACACCTTTCGAGGAAGAGACGTAATGAAACCATACAGCGACAGAGGTAAATTTCCGGAACGGACTGAAAACGGGAACGTGATCGATCTCGATTCAGGAAAATTCGTCAAATTATGGCAGGGTCCCCAGCATCCGGGTGTTACCGGCAACATGAGCCTGGAAGTAATCATCAGCGGTGATGAGGTCGTGGACCTTACAACCCATGTGGGATACCTGCACCGCGCGTTTGAAAAGCTGATCGAACGGCGATTGTATATACAGAGTTTTCCCCTTGTCTGCAGAATTTGTGTGCCCGAACCCGATACCAACGAATACGGCTACGCCGCCGCCGTGGAGGAGCTTGCCGGCATTCAGATTCCGGAAAAGGCCGCCTGGCTGCGGACACTCACTCTCGAGATGTCCCGCCTGACCAGCTTTCTGATGTGGCTCGGCGGGCAGGCGGGCGCCTTCGGTCTCGGAACCATCCCGCAGTGGTGTCTGGCACACCGGGATTACATGCTCGACCTGTTTGAAGAACTCAGCGGCGGCCGCGTCTACCATATGTATATCGTTCCCGGCGGCGTACGGGACGATCTGCCACGGGGATTCGCGCGGCGGCTCGAGGATGTGCTGCAGAAAATAGAACAGGTAATGAGCGATATAGAACTGGCACTGTTCAGCAATGCCGTATTCAAGCGCCGTGCCGTGGGACTGGGGATTATCACAAGGGATATGATCGATGAGTACGGCATTGTCGGCCCCAACGCCCGGGCCGCGGGTATTGCCAGGGATCTGCGCAAGGATCAGCCGTATCTGATTTACGACAAGCTCAGTTTCGAACCGGTGACCGCTGATTTCTCGGATGCCTACACGCGCACCCTGGTGCGGTACCGGGAGATGGAGCAGTCGATCGATCTCATCAGGCAGATCATGGCGGGCATACCTGAGAAAGGGGCCATCCATGTACGCCCGCCCAATGTGCTGCACTGGAAAATTCCGGCGGGGGAGACCTATGTGAAAGCAGAGTCCACCAGGGGGGAATACGGGTACTATCTCGTTTCGGACGGCACGGCCTACCCGCGGCGGGTGCATGTACGGGGACCGAGCTATACGCACGCCGTCGTGCTCCTGGAACATCTGGCGCTCAACACCAACATCGCGGATTTACCGGGGCTGATGGTGTCGCTGCACACCTATCCCCCTGAAATAGAGAGGTAGTGAATGAAGCTGAAGGATCTGATCGCGCCCTTTTCCGTCTGGAAGCGCGCCACTGAAAAACCCTATACGGCCATGAAACCGCTGAGCGAACGGCCCGGTGCGGACCGCTACCGCGGATTCCACATCAATGACCAGGAAAAATGCATCGGATGCGGCAGCTGTGAAGCGATCTGTCAGAACGGGGCCATCGATATGGTCGAGGTGGCGGGTGTCGAAACGACGCTTACCGACAGCGGACTGCGGCCGCGTATCGATTACGGCCGCTGCTGCTGGTGCGCCCTCTGCGTGGATATCTGCACAACCGACTCGCTGGCAATGTCCAATGAATACGTCTGGATCGACGAGGATCCCGAGGTGTTCAGGTTCATTGCCGGAGCCGAGGGAAAACCGTGGGACAATTCCGAAAAGGGCTACAGAAGAAGCGGCGGCTATTCGCTGCTCGATCCCGAACGGGTCCCCATGATCCTCGAGGATCCGAAAAAAGGGGTAACCTCTTTTATCGAAATGGTCAAGGGCTATTCGGCCGATGCCGCCAGACAGGAGGCCAGGCGATGCGTCGACTGCGGCCTCTGTATCGCCAGCTGTCCCGCCCATATGGACATTCCCGATTATATCAGGGCGATCCGCGATGATGATCTGGAAGAGGCGGTCAAGATTCTTTACCGGACGAATCCCATGCCCGCTACCTGTGGACGGATCTGCACCCGGAACTGTGAATCCGCATGCGCAATCGGCGTCAAGGGCGACCCGGTGGCCATCCGCTGGCTGAAGCGCTATATCATCGATGCGGTGGACCCGTCCGATATCACTGCGGCGCTGGGAAAGGAGTTCAGCGACAGCGGTAAAACGGTGGCCGTGATCGGTGCCGGACCCGGCGGTCTGAGCTGTGCCTACTATCTGGCGCGCATGGGGCACCATGTCACCGTGTTCGAATCGAGCAAGAAAGCGGGAGGTATGATCAGATACGGCGTTCCCGAATACCGCATGCCCTATGACCGGCTCGATGATGAAATCGCCCATATCACAGAGCAGGGGGTGACCATTACATACGGTGTCACCATCGGCGTGGACAAATCACTTGACGAGCTCGCGGCTTCCTTCGACGCGGTGTTTATTTCCACGGGACTGCCGGACGCCTCCTCGCTCCGTCTCACCGGAGAGGATCTTCCCGGTGTGCTGTCGGGCGTCGAATTTCTCGAACGGGTCGCCAGGGGTGAAACGATCACCCTCGGCCGTACGGTGGCGGTGATAGGCGGCGGGAACGTCGCCATCGACGCGGCCAGAACCGCCCGGCGTTTCGGGGCCGAGACAACCATTTACTACCGCAGACGCGAAGAGGATATGCCCGCGGACTGGGAGGAGATTCACGACGCGAAACTGGAGGGGGTCGAGATCATCACGCAATCGATCCCCATTCAGCTGGAGAAAGCCGCCCGCGGTAAAACCGGGCTTGTCTGGGGCAGGGCCCGGATGGAAGATCAGGGTCCCGGCAAACGGCCGAGGCCGGTCCTCATCGTAGGTGAAACCTATACCGCCGAAGTGGATACCGTGATTTCGGCTATCGGACAGACCGCCGATCTTTCCTATATCGCCGAATCAAAAACAGCCTCCGTCGGCATTGACGGGAACAAAGTGCTGGCCGATTACCACGGCCGTACCGAAAACGTGAAGATATTTGCGGGCGGCGATGTTGTCAATTCCATTGGAGACGCAATCGCCGCTATTGCCGACGGTTACCGGGCCGCGCGTTCAATCGATGCATACGTATTAACAGGGAAGGGGAAAACATGAAGATACATGAAATCCTGAAGGACAAGGGGCATCAGGTGTATACAATAGGACTGGAGAGCACCGTGTGCGAAGTGATTCACATGTTTCTCGACAAACGGGTCGGCGCGCTCATCGTCACCGCCGCCGACGAGTCCATTGCCGGCATCGTTACCGAGAAGGATGTTATTCGCTGCTACCCGGACACGGATCCGCTGCTGGATAAACCGGTTTCAGCAATTATGACACCGGCCGATAAACTGCTCATCGCCAGTCCCGATGATACCGTGCAGTACGCCATGTCGATCATGACCCATCAGCGAATAAAGCATATACCGGTCATGAAAAATAAAACACTTGTCGGGATCATCTCCATCGGGGATGCCGTCAAGTCTCTACTGGAACAGAGTCAGCTCGAAACAAAACGTCTTCAGGACTACATCGCAGGAACCTATCCTGAAGAGTAAGGAGGAATAATGAAAAAGCTTCACACGCTACCCGCTCTCATCGTTACCGCCGCCGTGCTGCTGCCGCTGTCGGTCCACCTGGCCTGCACGCAGGAAGAAAAAGCGCCGGCCGAAACCCGTAAATCACCGATCGTTTCCCGTACGGATGTGCAGGAACAGCAGCAGGCATCCGCGGCAGCCGATAAAAAATATGTTCGGAGTCTTTCCGGAACGAATGTATTCGACGCCGCCATTGCCGCGGCAGGCGACACGCTGGTTATGGTCGATCTTTACGCCGACTGGTGCGCCCCCTGCCGCGCTCTCGCGCCTGTGCTCGAAGAAGTGGCAAAGGAGAAGAATAACCGGGTCCTCGTCTTCAAGGTAAATGTCGACGACAATCGTCCCCTGGCGCAGCGGTACCAGGTGAGGAGCATCCCCTATGTGGTGTTCATTAAAAACGGTGAGATGGTGCAGTCACTTCTCGGGCTCAGACCGAAATCGGCCTATATCGAGGTCATCGATTCCCTTGCTCCGGTTTCTGGAGACTGACCGCTTTCACTTCTGCCGCCGCACGGTAAGGAATAAACCGGGAGGGTTCGCCCTTCCGGTTTTTTTTATAAAAAACACTTGACTTTTTTCGCTGCATGTTGTATCATGCTATCAGCAATTAATGCTATCAGCAATAATTGCTGTCAGAAAGTAAAATTGAACGGGCTAACCCGGGAACAGACAATGGAAAAGCAACTCTTTGAATTGATCATGATGGTAAAAAAGAAATGTCTCCGCACAGAGGAAAAGATCCGCACGGAGCTGAAACTCACGCCGGGTGAATTTCACGGCCTTCTCGCGATTGAGGAGGGAGAGAAGGTCCCGGGTCTGGCGTTTTCCGAACGCATGGATTTTTCGCCGTCCAGGGGGAGCCGGATTCTCAACCGGCTCGTCACCAAGAAGTACATGGTCCTCAATCCCGGCCGGAGCGATCGCCGGAGCATCGAGGCCTCTCTCACGCCCGGGGGAGTACACATGAGGGCGATTATCTTCTCGAAGATGACTGACTGTGAAACGAGGATAACCTCGCAGCTCAGCCGGGAAGATGTGCGTGATATAAAAAGCGCACTCACGAAACTGGCCAGCGTCATGTAGGCGCCCTGTTCTCACCACGAAAAAGAAGGCGGTCACTATGAAAAATCTTCTCATACTCGGAGCCGGTACCGCCGGCACCATGATGGCGACGCATCTGAACCGGAAACTCGATAAGAAAGAGTGGCGGATCACCATTGTCGATCAGCACAAGACGCACTACTATCAGCCGGGGTTCCTGTTCATCCCCTTTGACCTGTACAAAGAAAAAGATGTGATCAAGGCAAAAACGGAATTTATCCCCAAGGGAGTGACTTACATTCAGGAAAGGATCGATATCATCGACCATGAGAACAACCAGGTTTCGCTCGCCAACGGCGATTCCCTGGCCTACGATATTCTCATCATCGCCACCGGGTCCAGGATAGTGCCGGATGAGATAGAAGGGCTCAACGGGCCGGGATGGCGTTCCAACGTATTTGATTTCTACACCATTGAAGGCGCCGCCGCCCTGCGGGACAGACTGGCCGGCTGGGAGGGCGGACGCTTCGTTGTCCACCTGAGCGAGATGCCGATCAAATGCCCGGTCGCACCCCTGGAATTCACCTTTCTCGCCGAGGCGTTTTTCCATAAGCGGGGTATTCGGGACAACGTGCAGATGACCTATGTAACACCCCTGTCGGGCGCTTTCACCAAACAGAACTGCTCAACCGTACTCGGCTATCTGCTCGATGAAAAAGGGATTACCCTTGTTCCCGATTTTGATGTCGAACGTGTCGATGAGGAAAATAATGTCATCAGGTCCTATGAAGACGAAGAAGTCCCTTACGACCTTCTCGTAACCGTGCCGACCAATATGGGCGATGCGGTGATAGAGCGGTCCGGACTGGGAGACGATCTCAATTTCGTTCCCACCGATATACACACCCTCCAGTCCAAAGCGCAGGAGAATATCTTCGTCATCGGCGATGCCACCGACCTGCCCAGTTCCAAAGCGGGATCGGTCGCCCATTTTCAGGCCGACGTGCTTACGCATAATATCCTCAGCTACATACAGGGCAAAGAGATGACCGCGAGCTTCGACGGTCACGCCAACTGTTTCATCGAGTCCGGGTTCGGAAAGGCCTTTCTCATTGACTTCAACTACGAGTATGAACCGGTGGAGGGCACTTTTCCGCTGCCGGGAATCGGCCCTTTCACGCTTCTCAGGGAAACCAGGATCAATCATCTCGGGAAACTGGCGTTCAGGCATATGTACTGGCACATTCTGCTGCGGGGGCTGCCCATGCCCGGAATCACCACCCACATGACAAAGATCGGCAAGAAATTATAGAAAGGAGCGTATCATGGCTGCAAAAGTAATCGCGGGAACGCCCGTGGAAGTAAACGAAGAGGGATACCTGGTCGATGCCTCTCAGTGGAACCGGGATATGGCGACTGAAATCGCCAGAGAGGTCGACATTCAGGAATTGACCGATGACCACTGGAAAGTGATCGACTTTCTGCGCAGGGACGCTGAAGAGAAAGGGGGGTCACCCACGATCAGAAGACTGAAAAAAGCGGGGGGTATAGACACAAAACTGCTTTATGAGCTCTTCCCCGGCGGTCCCCTCAAAAAAGCCACGAAAATCGCTGGTCTGCCCAAACCGGCCAGCTGTATCTAGAGAAACGGAGGTATTCATGTCAGCGAAAAAAGAGGGCATAAAAAAATTGTCCATCATCTGCTCCAAAGGCTCGCTGGAGGGCATTTATCCCGCCCTGATCATGGCCAACGGCGCGAGAATGGAAGGGATTGAGGTTAACCTGTTTTTTACGTTCTTCGGCATGGACGCGATCACGAAGAAAAAGTGGAGCAAAGTGAAAGTTGCAACAGTGGGCAACCCGGCCATGGGTATTCCGACCTTCATCGGCGCCATTCCCGGCATGTCCGCCATGGCGACGAAAATGATGATGAAAAAGATGGACTCACTGGATATTCCGCCCATTCCGGAATTCATCGAGATGATTCACGATGCCGGCGGCAGGCTCTTTGCCTGCAAAGCCTCGGTGGATATGTTCGGCCTGGCAATGGAGGATTTCTGCCCGCAGGTTGAAAAAGTCCTCACCGTGGGAGAGTTCTATGAGATGTCCGCGGGCGCGGAAATCATTTTCACATGAGCAATTATCCTGTTTGCATTCCTGCCGCGGGGACACTATATTTCCGCGTACGCCGCGGTTTCTGCAAGGGGGGCGGCGTACAGGGGGAAGCAGCGGGACGCCTCAGTATCTAACCGGAAGAAAACAGGGCAGCGATGAAACGTATTGCAATCAAAAAGGGTCTGGATATTCCGCTTGCGGGCGCTCCGCGGCAGGAGATCGGGACCGCTCCCGCCTGCGGCAGCGTCGCGCTTCTCGGCGATGATTACATCGGTCTGAAACCTGCCATTACCGTCTCCGAGGGGGACAGGGTACAGCTCGGGCAGGAGCTCTTCAGGGATAAAAGACATCCTGATGTCGTATTCACGTCGCCGGGAGCAGGGACGGTGCTTTCAATCAACCGCGGCGAAAAACGCAGGTTCCAGTCGATCGTCATCGGCCTTTCCGGTGATGACGCCGTCTCATTTCCGCCCCGTGCTCCGGCTGAGCTGAAACTGCTCAGCAGAGACAGGGCGGTCGAGAGGCTGCTTGTCTCGGGACTCTGGACCGCGCTGCGCACACGGCCCTTCGGCATGATTCCCGCGCCGGACTCACAGCCCCGTTCAATCTTTGTCAATGCCATGGACACAAATCCTCTGGCTCCCGCTGTGTCACTGGTTCTGCAGGACCGCATTGAGGATCTGGGCCACGGTCTGATGGTACTTGCCCGGCTCAGCGGCGGACCCGTTCATCTCTGCAAAGGCCCGGACCTTGCTCTTCCCGGGTTTGATATTCCCTCTCTGGCGGTCAGCGAGTTTTCGGGGCCTCACCCGGCAGGCAACACCGGTACGCATATCCATTTTCTCGATCCCGCTGCGCGGGATAGAACCGTCTGGTATATCAGCGCCCGGGACACCGCCGCCATCGGCCGCCTGTTCACTCACGGAACACTGGATGTCGAACGGATCATCTCCATCGCAGGTCCGTCGGTCAGGGAACCAGGCCTCGTACGGACAAGGACCGGAGCCTCCCTGGACGATCTTCTGCAGGACCGGCTCCTGCCCGGAACACACCGGGTGATCAGCGGGTCGGTGCTCACGGGCCGCACGGCATCGGGAAGCGAAGCATATCTCGGAAGATTCCACCAACACGTGTCGGTGATCCCCGAATTCGAGGGTCTGGGCACATTCAGGTGGCTGAGCCCCGGGCTACACCGGTTTTCACTCAAAAATATCTACCTCTCACGTCTGTTTGCCGGCAAACGCGTTGATTTCACCACTGCCGCGAACGGCGGACTCCGGGCGATCGTTCCCATTGAAAGTTACGAGAAAGTGATGCCGCTGGACATGCTGCCCACCTACCTGCTGCGGGCGCTGGCTGCCGACGACCTCGACGAGGCCGAAAAGCTCGGATGTCTCGAACTGGAGGAAGAGGATCTGGCGCTCTGTACGTTCGTTTGTCCCTCAAAGATCGATCACGGGGCGAACCTCCGGCGCAATTTAACCATTTTGGAAAAGGAAGGCTGAGAGCCGTGAAATTTGTCAGAACACTTTTCGACCGCCAGAAAAAGCATTTCCTGAAGGGGGGGAGGCTCCACCGGTTCTATTATGTGTTCGAGGTTCTGGAGGTGTTCTTCTTCATGGACAGGAAAACCCGTTCAGGCGCTCATATCCGTGACGGAATCGATACAAAGCGGGTGATGGTGACCGTTATGGCCGCCCTGGTGCCCACGGTGCTTATGGCCTTTTACAATACCGGTTTGCAGGCAAACTTGATTCTTTCCCGGTCCGGGGCGTCGGTCCCCGCGACCTGGCAGCAGTCGGTGCTCCAGTCGCTCAACGTCGGTTTCAATCCCGCTGCCATCGGTGCGAACATGCTGCACGGCGCTCTCTATTTTCTGCCGGTGTATATACTGACCTTCGCCGCGGGATTTTTCTGGGAGATCGTGTTCGCCACTGTCCGCAGGCACGAGATCAATGAGGGTTTTTTCGTTACCAGCCTGCTCTTTCCCCTCATCCTTCCGCCGACAATACCCTACTGGCAGGTCGTTCTCGGTATCAGTTTCGGCGTGGTTATCGGCAAGGAAGTCTTCGGCGGTGTCGGTATGAATATTTTCAATCCGGCCCTTGTGGGTCGCGCCTTTCTTTTCTTCGCCTATCCGGCCCAGATAAGCGGGGACCGGGTTTGGGTTGCCGTCGACGCGGTCAGCACCGCCACTCCGCTCGCCGCCATCGCGGAATCGGGGATGCATACCGGTGTCAGCTGGCTGGATGCCTTTCTGGGATTCATTCCGGGGTCGATGGGAGAGACCTCGACTCTTGCCTGTCTCATCGGTGCCGCGGTGCTGATTATCACCGGCATCGGTTCATGGCGCATTATGTTCAGCGTGCTGGCGGGTATGACCGGAACCGCGCTGCTTTTCAACCTCATCGGATCGGCCACAAACCCCATGTTCGCGGTGACGCCCCTCTGGCACCTCGTGCTGGGAGGATTCGCTTTCGGCGCAGTGTACATGGCCACCGATCCGGTCAGCGGGGCCATGACCACCGGCGGCAAATACATCTACGGCGCTCTCATCGGATTTCTCGTCGTTATGGTACGGGTGGTCAATCCCGCTTTTCCCGAAGGGATGATGCTGGCAATCCTTTTCGCCAACGCTTTCGCCCCCATCATCGACAGAGGATTCATCAATGCGAATATAAAAAGGAGACAGTCCCGCTATGCCCGATAACAGCGTGAAGAAAACGGTCTCTGTCGCTCTCGGCGTCTGTCTCGTCTGTTCAGTCCTCGTGTCGGGAACCGCCGTCCTGCTAAAGGACAGACAGGATGAAAACAGGCGTTTGGAAAAAATTCGTAATATTCTGGACGCGGGCGGTCTCTATGAAAAGGGCATCGACATGGAAACGGTGTACCGCGACCGGATTCAGCCCGAAATCGTCGATCTCAGCGCGGGACGCGCCCTTGCCGGAACCAAGTACCCTTCCGGGCTCTCCCCGGAATCGTTCGATATCCTCGCGGTTGCCGGAAGTGAAACACTGGGGAGAAGACTGCCCGACGGGGAGGATCCGGCGCAGATACAGCGCATACCGCGCTATATGCAGATCTATACGGTGAAAGCCGATTCAGGCATCAGCATGCTGATATTGCCGGTATACGGAAAAGGACTATGGTCAACGATGTTCGGTTTTATCGCCCTCGACCGTGATCTGCAGACAGTGCGGGGGTTCACGTTTTACGAACACGGCGAAACCCCCGGCCTGGGGGGAGAGGTGGACAATCCGGCCTGGAAACGGGAGTGGATCGGCAAGCGGGCCTATGACGAACGGGGGAACCCGGTGATCACGGTTGTCAAGGGAACGGTACAGCCCGATGATCCCGCGGCCGGGAGGAAGATAGACGGCCTTTCCGGGGCTACCCTCACCACCAGAGGGGTGGATAATCTCGTGCGCTTCTGGCTCGGCGACAACGGCTACGGTCCATATATCCGGCGGTTAAAAGATGAGGTGACAGCGCCATGAGTTCATTGAAGAGTGTTCTGTCGGTGCCGGTATTCAAGCAGAATCCCATCACGTTTCACATACTCGGCATCTGTTCGGCCCTTGCGGTTACATCCAAACTTGAGACATCGATCGTGATGTCAATCGCCGTCACCTTCGTGCTGGCATTTTCCAATGTATCCGTGAGTCTCATCCGCAGACACATACCGGAAAACATCAGGATCATCGTCGAGATGACCATCATTGCCTCGCTGGTGATCATCGCCGATCAGGTGATAAAGGCCTTTGCCTACGATATAAGCAAACAGCTCTCGGTCTATGTCGGACTGATCATCACCAACTGCATCATTCTCGGCAGAACAGAGGCATACGCGCTCAAAAATCCGCCTCTGGCGAGTCTGCTGGACGGCATCGGAAACGGGCTGGGGTACACCATTATCCTGATTACTGTCGGGACGGTGCGGGAACTGTTCGGGTCCGGGACGCTCCTGGGCATGACCGTGCTGCCGCTGCGGACCGGGGGCGGCTGGTATGTGCCGAACGGCCTGTTCCTGCTCGCCCCCAGCGCCTTTTTTCTTATCGGCATGATTATCTGGATCATGCGTACACTCAATCCGGAACAGATCGAGGAAGAGTGATCATCCATCGATAGCAGAAAAACAGGAACAGACCTATGCTGGAACATTATCTGGGATTGTTTGTCCGGTCCATCTTCATGGAGAACATGGCGCTCGCCTTTTTCCTGGGGATGTGCACATTTCTGGCGGTTTCCAAGCGGGTGGAAACCGCCGCAGGCCTGGGAATCGCGGTGGTTGTCGTACAGGCGATAACCGTGCCTGTCAACAATCTCATCTACCGCTATGTGCTCGCCGATAACGCCCTTGCCTGGGCCGGTCTGGAAAACGTGGATCTTTCCTTTCTCGGTCTCATTACCTATATCGGCGTCATCGCCGCCATGGTTCAGATCCTCGAGATGGTGCTGGACAGATATGTACCCGCGCTCTATAACGCCCTGGGTATTTTCCTGCCCCTGATTACCGTCAACTGCGCCATTCTCGGCGGATCTCTCTTCATGGTGGAGCGCAACTACACCCTGGGCGAGAGCGCTGTCTTCGGACTGGGATCGGGCATCGGCTTTCTCCTTGCGATCACGGCCCTGGCCGGTATCAGGGAGAAAATGAGATACAGCAATGTTCCCAGGGGACTGCGCGGCCTCGGCATCACCTTCATCACCGCCGGCCTCATGGCCATCGCCTTTATGCTGTTTTCCGGAATTCAGTTATAACGGGGTCGATGTAATGACAGGGGTTTCACTCATTCTTCTTGGAGTCGTTTTTTTCACCGCTATTGTCCTTATGCTCGTCGGAATTATCCTGGCGGCCCGTTCCCGGCTCGTTCCCGAGGGAACGGTCAGGGTGGTGATCAATGACAGTGATGAACATACCTATGAGCTCCCCATCGGGGGCAAGCTGCTTTCCAGCCTCGGGGGAAGGGAAATATTTCTGCCCTCCGCCTGCGGCGGCGGCGGCACCTGCGGGCAGTGCAAGGTGGTGATCAGCGAAGGGGGCGGCAGTATTCTGCCCACGGAAACTTCAGTGCTCAGCCGCAGTGAGTCCCGTATGGGATACCGGCTCGCCTGCCAGGTGGCGGTCAAAGACGATATGAAGCTGGAAGTGCCGCCAGAAGTCTTCGATATCCGGAAATGGGAGTGCACCGTCCGGTCAAACGAAAATGTGGCCACCTTCATCAAGGAGCTGGTGCTGGAGCTGCCGGAAGGGGAGAGCGTTGATTTCAGAGCCGGAGGCTATATTCAGATCGAGGCGCCGCCGCATGAGCTCTCGTACCGGGAATTCGATATTCCCGAAAAATACCGTCCCGACTGGGATCATTTTGACCTCTGGCGCTACACCTCAAAAACCGACGAACCGGTGAGCCGCGCCTATTCCATGGCCAATTATCCGGAGGAGAAGGGGATCATCACGCTCAATGTACGGATCGCATCTCCGCCGCCGTCGGCTCCCGAGGCGCCGCCCGGATTGATGTCATCCTACATATTCACCCTCAAGCCGGGGGACACCGTCACCATCTCGGGACCCTATGGAGAATTTTTCGCCCGGGAAACGGGCAACGAGATGATTTTTATCGGCGGAGGCGCGGGCATGGCTCCCATGCGTTCGCACATTTTCGATCAGCTGAAGCGGCTTCATTCCTCCCGGAAAATTTCCTTCTGGTACGGGGCCCGCAGTCTGAGAGAGGGGTTTTATCTCGACGAGTTCGAGGCGCTGGCGAAAGCGCACGACAACTTCAGCTTCCGTCTCGCCCTTTCGGATCCGCTGCCGGAAGACAACTGGAAGGGAGCCACCGGATTCATCCATCAGGTGCTGTACGACGAATACCTGAAAGACCATCCCGCGCCCGAAGACTGTGAATACTACCTCTGCGGACCGCCTCTCATGATCGCCGCCGTTACCCGCATGCTGGACGATCTCGGTGTTGAGCAGGAAAACATTCTTTTTGATGACTTCGGCGGGTAGAAAGATGAGGATAGGGGAATGATCATTGCCCTTGCCGCGACTGTCCTGCTCTTCGGATTTCTCATGGCCGTTCTGCAGGCGGCACGCTATAAAAAACGGGGAAGCGCCTGCTGCAGCGCGCCCCGGCCCGGCTCTCCGCAGCATCACCCCTGCGGCGACCGCTGTTCCTGCCGCTGATCCGTACGCCGTTCACCGCTTCGGCTGTCCGATACCGCCTTTTCTCCCTGGTATGAAAAAATTATTGCGGATGGCACATATGTTTGCTATATTCCTACAATAATGGTAGGATTTAAATAATGGACGGAAGCATCACATGAATATTTCGACAAAAGGCAGATACGCCTCCCGGGCGATGCTCGAACTGGCCATGCGGAATTCTCCGGAGCCCGTACCGCTTAAAACGATAGCTTCATCCCAGCGCATCTCGCTCAAGTACCTTGAGAGGATCATGACATCGCTGGCCGGAGAGGGACTGGTAATCAGCGTCCGCGGCAAATCCGGCGGGTATCTGCTGGCACGGCCGGCGGCGAAGATAACCCTCGATGAAATCGTGAAAACCGTGGAAGGCGATATGGCGCCGGTATCGTGTGTTACCGATGCCTCTCTCTGCGGCCGCAGCGCTGTCTGTGTTACCAGGGATATCTGGCGGGAAGTGGAAGATACGGTTCTCGGGGTGCTGCGGTCATATTCCCTGGCGCACCTCATGGCGCGGGAGGGGTTTGCCCGGCAGCCGGATGAATCACGCGACGCTCCCGATTCCGCTCCTGCCCTCGATACAAACAAACAACGGGGAGAATAGATGGCAATCAGAATACGGGTCCCGGCAATCATTGCGCTCTGTGTGCTGAACGGGTTCGCTCTCGGCGCGCACATACTTGTCTGGGATAATGATAACAATGTCCCGTACTATTCCACTGAACTGCAGACCTATGAGTACTGCTATCAGCCGTTTGAACGGCTGCTGCAGCAAAAGGGACATCAGGTGACGGTGAGCTCGCGGCTGCCGGATGACCTCTCTGCCTACGATGCGGTATTCGTCATTCTCGGCTTTTTCTGCCCTGGCTGAGGCGGCGGAGTGCCTGCAGGTACTGTAGGCTCCGCTGAACAGGCAAGACTGATCGATTTTCTGAATGACGGCAAGGCACTTTACATGGAAGGTGCGGATCTGCTCAAGGATCTTCAGGGGACCGCGCTCTCCGCATTTATCGGATGCGAATACGGGGATGACGGGCTGGATTACGGCAATGTCTATTCGGTGTTCGGAACCGCCGGGTCGGAGTGGGAGGATTATGCGTTCACGTACACCAGTTACGGCAAAGCCGACTATTCGCTCGATATCATGAAAGAAGGCGCTGCGGTCCTGCTCTTTCGTGATCAGAATGACCAGGGAAGGGTGTCCATGTGGCAGGCGCCTTCGGGGTATCGGGTGATCAGCAGCACCCTCGTCTTCGGAGCGCTCAAGGATGGTGACGGCAGTAACACCAAGGCGAACCTGCTTCAGCGATATCTTTCCCATCTTCTTGCATCAACGGATGTGGGTGAAGAGCCGGCGTCGCCACGTCCCGAACGGTTCACTCTCTATCAGAACTACCCGAATCCGTTCAATGCCTCCACCATTCTGGAATTCTATCTGCCGGCAGCCGCGGACGTGTCGGTGGACATTTATGATTGCCTGGGCAGATCCGTTTTAAACCCGCTCGCGGACTATCTGCCGCGAGGGAGTCACCGGCTGACCCTGTCGTCCGATCGTCTGGCGTCCGGACGATACCTGTGCCGGGTGAGATCCGGCGGAGATTCGGGAACGGTACTGATGACGGTCGTGAAATAGTGTATTTTACCAAGGAGTTGTATTATGAAGAAAACAGTTGTGATAGTCACCGCTCTGCTGCTGCTGGCAGCGGCCTCCCTTTCCGCCCAGAGTGTCGATTCAGCGCAGACAACCTGTCCGGTCATGGGCGGCGCGATCAATAAAGAGATATACACTGATTACAACGGCATGCGGATCTATTTCTGCTGCGCAGGATGCATCGAGACATTCAGGAATGATGCGGAACCGTATCTCACGAAGATGAAGGAAGCGGGAGTGATTCCGGAAAAAGCGCCCGTGACGCAGAAAAACTGTCCGGTTACCGGCAATCCCGTCGATGAGAAGGTATTTGCCGATTACAACGGCACTCGAATTTATTTCTGCTGTCAGGGGTGTGTCGAAACGTATCTTAAGGATCCGGAAATATATCCACTGAACAAGCAGTGACTGACCACGGCCGCAGGGACGCCGTCATCGCACTGATAGTGCAGGCGGCGGCCATTCCTGCGGCTGTTCCACGCTCAGCACATGCATCATGAGAGGCAGCGTTATGAGTACCAATAACAGGGCTGCGGTAGCCGTTTTCTGCCTGCTGTTCGCGTTCGACACCGCTGTATACTGCCAGGAGAAGGGCTATGCCGCATTTCTCGAATCGGCTTCCTTTTTCACTGAAAGTTCATTCCCGCAGGAGACCGGGAAGGAGCTGCAGGGATATGAGCGAATCCTGCTGGAACGTAATCCGGAACTGCAGTCGCAATGGGCCATGTGGGAGTCGTCCCGCAAGAAAATCGCGTCTGTGCAGAGTCTGCCTGATCCGCAGCTAACGTTCGGTCATTTTCTGGAACCGGTTCAGACCGCGGTCGGCCCTCAGCGGTACCGCTACGGGCTGCGTCAGATGGTGCCCTGGCCCGGCAAGCTGGTGGTGAGCGGTGACATCCAGAAACAGACTGCGGAGGCCGCTTTCAACGAATTCCGCAGCAGCGTGGAGGCGCTTCTCCTGCGGTTTCGCCTGCTCTACTACGACGCCTGGTATCTTGAGCGCATTCTTGAATCGACCGCGAAGCACCTTTCCCTCCTGGAGAATCAGGAGGAGGTGATAACCGTCCGTTACCGGTCTGATGCCGCCGTTCATGCCGATCTCATCAAGACTGAAATCGAGCGCATACGGATTGAAGATGATCTCGCCTCGCTGCAAACGAAGCGGAGAACCCTGCAGGCCGAGATGCGGCTGCTTCTCAACGCTGCCGAGGATACGGACATTATCATTGCCGACACTCTCTCCCCGACTCGGGGGATCCCCGGGCGGGAAGCGCTGCTTGAGAGCGTGAGGCTGCACAATCCCGAAATTCTCATCGCGAGCAGTCTGGCCCGCCGGTCCCTGCGGCGAACCGCCCTTGCCCGCCTGGAGTCCTTTCCCGATTTCAGCGCGGGAATAGATATCATTGAAACCGGTTCCCGTCTTGACGATGCCGGGGCTCCGGTGCCCGGCAGCGGTACCAACCCGGTGCTCCTCAGCGGCTCTGTGAGCATTCCCCTCTGGATCGGTAAGAACAGCAGCCGCCGGCGTTCCGAACAATTTGCGGAAATCAGCGCTTCCCGCACCGTGACGGCGGTGGTCAACAGAGAAATATCAGCTGCCGAGAAAACGCTGAATGAATGGGAAGAGAGCGTACGCAGGATCGCACTGTATCGTGATACGCTTCTGCCCAAGAGCATCGAATCGGTGCAGGCTACTGAAAAAGCCTACGCCGCGGGTGCGGCGGATTTCCTCAGCCTCATCGACGCGCTGCGGCTGAAACTGCGTATCGAACTGGATGTGGCGGGCTCCATTGCCGCCTATCACAAGGCCAGAGCCGCGATGGCTGCCCTGACCGGGAGGCGTTTATGAAGATCAGTGATGTTCTCACTCATTTCAGCCGGCGTGCGCCGTTCCCCGCGCTGTTCTGGGTCCTGCTTGTCGTCTCCTTCACCGGAGGATTTCTCCTGAGAGGCGGCTGCAGCAGGGGAGACGCTCCCGCGGCCGGAGTCCACGTGCATGGCGAACAGCCGGCGGACGGGACGATCTGGACCTGTTCAATGCATCCGCAGATCAAACTGCCTGAACCGGGCAAGTGTCCTATCTGTTTTATGGATCTCATTCCACTATCCGTTGATCAGGCGTCCGGTCCTGCGGCTGAACTGCATCTTTCACCGGCAGCCGAGGCCCTGGCCGGGATCGTCACAGCCCCGGTGCGAAAGGGGCCGGCCTGGAAACGGGTGCGGTTGTCCGGCAAGGTCGTGCCTGATGAAACCCGCTTTCGTATAATCACGGCCTGGACAGGGGGACGGATCGAACGCCTCGTAGCCGCGGAGACCGGCATTTCCATCAGGGAGGGCGACGCTCTCTTTGAACTGTTCAGCCCCGACCTCTACAGCGCCCAGGAAGAGTACCTGCAGGCCCTGCGCCGTCGTGACACCGGAGCGTCAGGCAGCGCGGAAATGCTGGTGCGGGCGTCCGCGGAACGGCTCGTTCAGCTGGGAATGACCCGAAAACAGATAGCCGCTGTCGAGACGCGGGGCACCCCCACCGACAGAGTGACGATTTTCAGTCCCCTCAGCGGGATTGTCATCCATAAAAACGCGTTTGAAGGCCTCTATGTGAGACAGGGGGACCCGGTATACACGCTGGCGGACCTGTCTGTCGTCTGGGTAAGTCTCGATGCCTATGAGCGTGATATTCCGTGGCTGAAGGAAGGAGACAGGGTCGAGTTCTCAGCAGCGGCGCTTCCGGGAATCCCTCGCACCGCGACAATAACATTCATCAGTCCGGTGGTGGACGAAAAAACACGCACCGCCTCCGTCCGGGTGGTTGCGGATAACAGCGAGGGCCTCCTTAAACCGGGCATGTTCGTGTCCGCTGAAGCGCTCGCCGAAGTGAGCAGCGGCGGCGAGTTGCTTCTCGTTCCCGCACCTGCCGTGCTTCGCACCGGGGACCGGGCGGTTGTCTATGTGCGCACCGAGCGGGAAGGTGAGCCGGTGTTCAGCGGCAGGGAGGTTGTCGTTGGCGTGAGAGCCGACAGCGTTTACACCGTGCTCTCCGGACTGCATGAGGGTGAGCAGGTTGTCGTCCGGGGCAATTTCGTCATCGACAGCGCCATGCAGATCGAGGCAAAACCCAGCATGATGAATCCGCCGGAGAAACGCAGCGGCACCGACGGCACCGGGAGCGCGCGGCAGCCTCTTTCTGAAAAGAGAGCGAGCCCCGCCTCGTTCCTCGGGTCGACTGAACCGGTATACGCATCCTATCTGAAGATGCAGAAGGCCCTGGTGGGTACAGCGCTGCAGGACGCCCGTGCAGCGGCCGGCTCTCTCCGTGAAGCGGTGGTGCATGTTCGGAGTGAGGGCCTCGCCGCTGAAGACGCTGCCGCCTGGAACGAGATACAGGGGAAGGTGCTCGGCCATACGCAGCGGGCCGATAACTGGCCTGACATCGCCGCAGCCAGGGAAGCGTTTCGATCCATCAGCGACGCGGTGATCACTATGGAGGAACGGTTTGGACACGGCGGGACAAAGGATCTGTATAAGGCGTTCTGTCCCATGGCATTCGATAACAGCGGCGCTTTCTGGATTCAGGACAGCACGGCGGTCAGTAATCCCTATTACGGCAGCATGATGCTGCGCTGCGGAGAAATCCGGAACACCTATGAAGGAACCGGGCGGTGATCTTCCCGTACGTGTCACTTTCATGAAAGGACATTCAGAAATGCCTGATCAGATGCGGTCCTCACCTTCACCGCTGCAGCGGCTGATAGCGGCATGCCTCGATAACAGGCTCGTCGTGTTTCTCGTTCTGGGAGCAGTCATTGTTCAGGGAATTCTCGTCGCCCCCTTTGACTGGCGCCTTCCCGGTTTTCCCAGGGATCCGGTACCCGTCGACGCCATTCCGGATATCGGGGAAAATCAGCAGATCGTCTTCACCGAGTGGATGGGCAGGTCACCCCAGGATGTGGAGGATCAAATCACTTATCCCCTCACCGTGGCTCTTCTCGGCATCCCCGGTGTAAAGGACATCCGTTCCTATTCCATGTTCGGTTTTTCCTCTATTTATGTGATCTTTCAGGAAAAAGTCGATTTTTACTGGTCCCGCACCCGCATTCTCGAAAAATTGAATTCACTGCCGCCGGGGGTGCTTCCCGACGATGCCAGGCCGACGCTGGGCCCGGACGCCACCGCCCTGGGGCAGGTATTCTGGTACACGCTTGAAGGGAGGGATGAGAACGGTCAGCCCGCGGGAGGATGGGGGCCGGAAGAGCTTCGCTCCATTCAGGACTGGTATGTGCGATATGCGCTTCAATCGGCCGAAGGAGTAGCCGAGGTCGCCTCCATCGGCGGGTATATCAAGGAATATCAGATCGATGTCAATCCGGCCGCCATGAAGGAACACGGCGTAACCCTGCCACAGGTGTATACAGCCGTGCGGCAGTCGAACCAGGATGTCGGTGCCCGTACCATTGAAATCAACCGGGTTGAGTACATCGTCAGGGGAGTCGGTCAGATAGCGTCCCTCGAGGATCTGGAAGGGACGGTGGTTACCGTACGGGACCATAGGCCGGTGACCATCGCTGATATCGCCCATGTCTCACTGGGCCCGGCGGCGCGCCGGGGGGCGCTGGACAAGGAGGGGAGTGAAGCGGCAGGGGGTGTTGTCGTTGTCCGGTATGGGGAGAATCCGCTTGCCGCCATCACGGCAGTGAAGGAAAAAATCGCGGAGATCAGTCCCGGCCTTCCGGAAAAGCTGCTGGAAGACGGCCGCCGTTCCAAAGTGACTGTCGTGCCGTTTTACGATCGTACGGGTCTCATTCGTGAGACACTGTCCACACTGAATACCGCCCTGGGCAATGAAGTGCTCATCACGATTATCGTCATATTGCTGATGATCATGCATCTGCGGTCATCGATCCTTATTTCCAGCCTGCTGCCCGTGACGATTCTGGCGGTGTTTATCGGAATGAAGGCTGCCGGGGTGGACGCCAATATCGTGGCGCTTTCAGGTATCGCCATCGCCATCGGGACTATCGTGGATATGGGTATCGTCGTCTCGGAAAATATGCTTTCCCGGCTTTCCGAGTCGCCGGACGGCGCCAATCCGCTGCAGTGTATCCGCGAGTCCGTTTCCGAAGTCAGCGGCGCGGTTCTTACCGCTGTTTCTACAACCGTTGTCAGTTTTCTGCCGGTATTTGCCATGAGCGGTCCCGAGGGGAAATTGTTTAAACCGCTGGCCTATACGAAAACGTTTGCCCTGATCGCATCGATTGTTCTGGCCCTGACCGTGCTGCCCTCGCTGGGGTACTATCTGTTTTCCCTCCGCAGCCCCGCACGAAGAGTGGCGGGATATATACGAGCCGCACTGATTCCCCTGGGTCTCATCGTCGGCGCGCTGGTGATGTGGCTGCCCGGAGCGGTCATCGCCGCATACGGACTCCTGCATTATTTTGAGCCTCGTCTTTCGTCCCGCTGGCGCCAGCGGCTTCCGTCCATTGTCAACTGGGTGGTGATATTCGTCGTCATGGTGCTGCTCGCCGCGCTCTGGCTGCCGCTCGGCGCCGGACAATCCGCCGCGGCGAATGTGCTGTTTTCCATCCTGGTTATCGGGATCGTGATGGGAGGGCTGAAGCTGTTTACCGGAAGCTATCCCGCCATGCTGCGGTGGGCCCTGGCCCATAAAGCGTTCACGCTTTCGGTCCCTTCCGTGATGATCGTGGTGATGCTCTTTATCTGGCTCGGGTTCGGCCGCATGTTTTCATGGATGCCCGCCGCGGTCAGGCAGACCGCAGCGTATCGGTCCCTGTCCGGTACATTCCCGGGTCTCGGCCGGGAGTTCATGCCGCCGCTCGATGAAGGATCGTTTCTCTATATGCCCACCACGATGCCGCACGCCGGCATGGAGGAGGCCCTGGATATTGTCAGCACGATTGATCGTGCTCTTCTGACCGTACCTGAAGTCGAGACTGTGGTTGGAAAGATAGGGAGGGCGGATACTCCTCTCGACCCGGCCCCGCTTTCCATGATCGAAACGATAATCAATTACAGATCGGAATATATAACCGATGAACGGGGAAAACGGCTGCGGTTCAGGGTCGACGGAGAAGGGAATTTCCTGCGTGACGAGGCGGGCGGGCTTGTCAGCGACCCCCGGGGAAAACCGTTCCGGCAATGGCGTGACCATATCCGGACTCCTGATGACATCTGGGAGGGAATTATCGCCGCTGCATCCCTGCCCGGCGTAACATCAGCGCCCAAACTGCAGCCCATCTCCACAAGGCTGGTCATGCTTCAGTCCGGCATGCGGGCTCCCATGGGAGTGAAAGTGTTCGGCCCCGACCTTGAGACAATTGAACGGGTGGCCGGGCAGATCGAGATCCTGCTCAAAGAGGTGCCCGCAGTCAAACCCTCAGCCGTTATCGCGGACCGGATAGTGGGAAAGCCCTATCTCGAGATCCGCATCGACAGGGATGAGGCGGCACGATACGGTATCAGCGTCGGATCGATCCAGCATGCGATAGAAGTGGCTGTGGGGGGAAAACGGATCACCGAAACCATCGAGGGGAGAGAGCGGTATCCCGTCCGTGTGCGGTACATGAGGGAGAGGCGAAACGATAGTGAATCACTCGGGGAGATTCTTGTCGCCGCTCCCGACGGAACACAGGTTCCCCTCGGACAGCTGGCGGAGGTCGCCTATGTCCGGGGGCCTCAGGTGATCAAGAGCGAGCATACGTTTCTTGTGGGGTATGTTCTTTTCGACAAGGCCGAAGGGTGGGCGGAGACCGACGCCGTGGAAGCGGCGGCGGCCTATCTGCAAGAGAAGATGGAAACCGGCGAGCTCGTGATCCCCTCCGGTGTCAGCTATCGCTTCGCCGGCAGTTATGAGAATCAGGTGCGGGCCGCGCAGAAATTGCGGCTTATCCTGCCACTGGCTTTGCTGGTCATATTTCTCATCCTCTACTTTCATTTCAAACAGGTCTCGACCGCCTTGTTTGTCTTCACCGGCATTTTCGTTGCCTGGTCGGGAGGGTTTTTTCTGCTCTGGCTCTACGGGCAGGACTGGTTTCTCAACGTATCGCTGTTCGGTATGAACATGAGGACGCTCTTCCAGATGCATCCGGTGAATCTGTCGGTTGCCGTATGGGTCGGATTTCTCGCCCTCTTCGGGATCGCCACGGACGACGGTGTGCTGATCTCGACCTACCTGATGCAGCGGTTCAAAGAGGACAGGCCGGACACACCGGCAGCCGTGCGGGATGCAGTGGTTGCCGCCGGCGCGAGAAGAATCAGGCCGGCAATGATGACCACCGCCACAACGATTCTGGCACTGATCCCCGTGCTTACCAGCTCGGGCCGGGGAGCGGACGTCATGGTGCCGATGGCGATACCCTCCTTCGGGGGCATGGTCTTTGAAATCATGACCGTGTTCGTCGTTCCCGTCCTCTGGACAATACGGGAGGAGCGGCGGGTGAAAAAGGCGCGTTCCTGAACGATGCGCCCCCGGTGACTCAGGAGATGCCCGATACTGAGCCGTCTTCATGCAATCGTATCTGCTCCGCGGCGGGGGAGGCGGGCAGGCCCGGCATGAGAAGAATGTCGCCGGTTATGGGAACCAGAAACCCGGCTCCCGAGGAGATGGTGACATTTCGCACGGTCACCAGGAAGTCCTTGGGACGTCCCAGAAGCAGGGGATTGTCGGACAGCGATTTCTGGGTCTTGGCAATACAGACCGGAAGCCCGTCCAGTCCCAGTTCTTCGATCTGTTTAATATCCTTACGGGCGTCCCGGGTGTAATCCACGGCGGCTGAGCCGTAGATCTCTTTGCAGACGGTCTCGATTTTATCCTCAACCGGGAGATCCAGAGGGTACAGCGGTGTGTATTCATTCGTCATGTCGCAGTGGCCCTCAACGGCGCGGGCGAGATCTTCCGCTCCCTCTCCGCCGCGGATGGCCGAGTCGATGATCGCGAATTTCACTCTCTTTTTCTTGAGAAAGGCCGTGATCACATCGATCTCTTCCTGCCGGTCCCCCGCAAAGCGGTTGACCGCCACAATGGGGCAGACATTGAACTTGCCGATATTTTCCATGTGTTTTTCCAGGTTCGGCAGCCCTTTTTCCACTGCTTCCGGATCGGCTTTGTCCAGTTCTTTGACACGAACACCGCCGTGCATCTTGAGTGCGCGGACGGTGGCGACAAGCACCACGGCCACCGGCTTCAGTCCCGACTTGCGGGCCACGATATCGAAAAATTTTTCCGCACCCAGATCGAATCCGAATCCCGCTTCCGTGACGACGTAATCTGCGTGCCGCAGGGCGAGTTTCATCGAGATGACGCTGCAGGTGCCCTGGGCGATATTGGCGAAGGGGCCGCCGTGCACCAGCGCGGGTGTGCCTTCACTTGTCTGTACGAGATTCGGTTTGAACGCGTCTTTCAGGAGGGCGGTAACCGCTCCGGCAATGCGGAGGTCCCGTAAATACACGGGATCGCCGCTGTAGGTGAATCCAAGCAGTATGTTTTCCACGCGGCTCTGCAGATCACGGTATGTCTCAGCCAGTCCGAGAATGGCCATGATCTCCGAGGAGGCGGTAATGGAGAAGCCGCTCTCCCGGGGAAAACCGTTCGCTTTTCCGCCGAGACCGATGACGATATTCCTGAGGCTTCGGTCGTTCATATCCATTACCCGCTTCCAGGTGGTCTGACGGGGGTCGAGCATCGGCTGCTTTCTGCGGTAGATGTGGTTGTCGATGGCCGCGGCTATCAGATTGTGAGCGGTTCCGACGGCATGGATATCGCCGGTAAAGTGAAGATTGATCTCTTCAGCGGGGACCAGAACGGTTTTACCGCCTCCCGTTGCACCGCCCTTCATGCCGAAGAGCGGCCCCAGGGAGGGCTCACGCAGGGTGACGATTGCCTGTTTCCCGATCCGGTTAAGCCCGATGGAGAGCCCGATCGCCGTTGTGGTTTTCCCTTCCCCAGCGGGAGTGGGGGTGATGGCCGAAACGAGAATCAGTTTTCCGGAAGGAGCGGTCCGGGACAGCGTGTCCAGAACCGTCTCCCTGATCTTGGCTTTATAATCGCCATACAGTTCGATATCGGAGGACGTAAGGCCGATGGATTCGGCTATCGCCGTGATGTGCGCGCGGGGTTGGTTTGTTGCGTCCATGGGAGGGCTCCTTTCATGGCTGGCAGCAGCGTGTTCTTTATTGTAAGGACGGAAATTTTTTCACCATTGTCAAGTAAAAATACTTGACATTATCATTTAAAATTTTAAATTAGGAATAATTCTCAGTTTCGTGAGATATTCAATGAACAGGCCGACGGCCAACGGCCGCGGCAGGACTCGACAGGGAGGAGAGCCCTGGATCATGAAAGAGACGGGAAAACGGCTGAAAACGAGCAGGCAGCGGGAACTGGTGCTGGAGCTCCTTCGCAGAAGCGATGATCATCCCACCGCGGAGCTCCTGTTCCTTCGGGCCCGGGAACGCATGCCCTCCATAAGCCGCGGCACCGTGTACCGTAATTTGAAGATCCTCAAGAAAGCGGGGCGGATCAGGGAACTGGTGATCGGCACCGGTGTTGTCCGTTACGACTGTGACATGCGGGAGCACTATCATATTACCTGTGAACGGTGCGGCCGGATCGATAACCTGCCGCATGTCATTCCCAGGATCTCCTGTGGTGACATCGCCGCCTGCACGGGATATCAGGTGTACAGCCACCGGCTGACCGTATCGGGGCTCTGTCCCGTCTGTTTTCAGCAGACATGCCGCGGTCACGGGGAAGAAGACGGGGCTGCCGGGGATGATCACGACATTCCGGAGAAGCGATTGTGAAGAAGATAACGGAAAAAAATCTCTACGAAGCGTTCAGGGGTGAATCGGAAGCGCATATGCGCTACCTGATATACGGCGAACAGGCGGAAAGCCGGGGACTGGTCAACACGGCGCGGCTCTTTCGCTCCATCGCCTTTGCCGAATATGTCCATGCCAGGAACCATCTGGAACTGCTGGAAGATATCGGTGATACCGGGAAAAACCTCTCCCGGTCGATACGCGGAGAACAGTACGAGCTAGAAGAGATGTATCCCGCCTTCGATCTGGTGGCGAAGATGCATCAGGATCACGATTCGGTGCAGTCCATTCACTATGCCATTGAAGCCGAAAAAAATCATGCGCTTCTCTATGGCGAAGCATCCCGCGCCCTTGCCGCGGGGCGTGATTATCATGGAGCACCGATCCATATCTGTCCCGCCTGCGGGAGTACGGCGGCGGGAGAGAGAGCACGCGCATGTCCGGTCTGCGGACAGCCGGGGCAGGCGTTCATTCAATTCTAGGAGGACACAATGGTTGTCTTACGCTATATATGGGGTATTCTGCAGGCATCATTCGATCTCTGGATGGATATGGCCCCATACCTGCTTATGGGAATGCTCATTGCCGGAGTGCTGCACGTATTTATCGGCAAGGATTTCATTTCCCGCCATCTGGGAGGACGCGCCTTCGCGTCGATTTTCAAGGCGACACTGTTCGGCATTCCGCTGCCCATTTGTTCCTGCGGAGTGATTCCGGTCGCGTCCTCATTACGTAAGGAGGGGGCGAGTAAAAGCGCAACCCTCAGTTTTCTCGTTTCGACACCGACCACCGGTGTCGACTCGATCCTGGCGACCTATGCACTCATGGGACCGCTCTACGCTCTTTTCAGGCCCCTGGCCGCGCTCTTCAGCGGTCTCACCATCGGGGGGCTCAATCAGCTGTTCAACAAGGAATCGGATCCTGTGGCCAGAGAGGAGGCCAGGCCGGAAGAACCGCTGTCCATGCCGAAGAAGCTGAGCACCGTTTTTACCTATGGTTTTTTCGAGCTCGCCGAGGATATCGCCAAATATCTGGTCATCGGTGTGCTGATCGGCGGCGCGCTTACCTATCTCATGCCCACCGATCTGCTGCTCGGCGTCTTTTCGAATCCGCTCATTCATTTTCTCCTGATGCTCGCCATTGCCGTCCCGCTCTATGTCTGCGCCACCGGATCCATCCCTATCGCCGCGGCCCTGATCCAGAAAGGGTTCTCACCGGGTGCGGCGCTGGTATTCCTGATCGCGGGACCGGCCACGAATACGGTGACCCTTTCGTTTGTCAGGTCGAAACTGGGAAAACGCGCTTTTTATCTCTACATCATTTCGATTATCACCATATCCGCAATCGCAGGCTTGATATTCAATGTAATTTTTTATAAATTAGGGGGCACCATCGATCTCATCACCGCCCATGGAACGCATCTGCCGCATTGGCTGCGCCTGGGCAGCGCCGTGCTCCTGCTCGGGCTCATTGTGAGGGCGCTGTTCAGATTCACGCCCGCGGCCCAGAAGATGGACTTCGAGTTTTCGGTCCCGGACATGACCTGCCGCCACTGCCAGGCCACCGTGCACGACGCGCTCGTTCCTTTGGCGGGCATCAGGGATGTACATGTCGATCTGAAAAAGAAAGTCGTCGGCATTTCCGGTACGATCGATAAAGAAAAAATATTCAAGGCGGTCAAGGATGCAGGTTATACCGCCGAGGACCGGTCCTGACCGGCTTCACAGAACGGTACCAAGCGAAAGGGAACATGACATGGCAGCAACGAGCAATGAGATGGTTCGCGTATTGAAAACAGCGATCGAAGTGGAAAAAAACGGCTATGCTACATTTAAAAAACTTGCGGACAGGACCGCTGATGAAGACGGTAAACGCATGTTCATGCAGCTGGCAAAAGACGAAGTCGAGCACAAGGAACTGCTGGAAAAACAGCTTGAACACCTTGAGGCGGGCGGCAGCGTGAGGAGTGTCGTCATTCCCCGGTCCGAAGTCGAAAATCTCATTCCGGCAATCCGGGAAAAGCAGAAACGGATCAAGGGTGAAGCCGGCCTCGGTGCGGTCGATGCCCTGACGACCGCTCTCGACCTGGAACGCAAGGCCGGGAATTTTTTCCGGGAAAAGGCCGCGGCGCTGGATAATCCTGAGCTCAAGGCGATGTTCATTCGGCTCGCAGAATGGGAAGACTCGCACTACGACCTCATACAGGCCGAACTGGACAGCATCAATAATACGGGAATGTGGTTCGGGCTTCCGGAATTTCAAATGGACGGACTCTACTGACCCCGCGGGAGCGGATCATGCGGTGAATCCGGCCGCCCCATGCACATTCACGTTCAGGCGGTACATATGGAAAAACGCAGAAAAGAGATGCTTGAAGAGGCGATCGGTAAAGCCGTCAAGCGGGAAATAGGCGCCTATAACTACTATATCAAGGAAGCGGTCCGCTCCGACTGCGAAGAGGCGGAAGCGCTGTTTCTTCATCTTGCAAATGAAGAGGAGAAACACAAGTCATTTCTTCAGGAAGAACTGAAACGGATCAGAAACGTCGACTGGGATCAGAAGAGGCAGGGCGGAGCCTGTTACGAAAAAATCCGCTACCATATCCCCGAGATGGTCGAGATGAAACAGAGCCAGCCGCTGCCCTTCGTCGATCTTTCCATGATCACGCTGCCCTCGACCTTTTTAAGCGGCGATCATCTGCAGTCGTTCACGCTGCCTCTCGCGGGCAAGACACCCCGGTTCGGCCTTTTTCTTCATGATGTCATGGGCCACGGTTCGAAAGCCACGCATCTGAATTCGCTGATCAAGCTCTTTCTGGGAAAACAGATTGAACGCTGGCAGCGGGAACAGACCGGTGTCGATCTGTCGAATCCTTCATTGCTGCTGCAGAAACTCAACAGTCATATTTACCCGACCTGCCACAGCAATAATAAATTCGTTACCGCGTTCTACGCGGTGATCGATTTTCCCGCGAAGCAGCTGCTCTACGCTTCCGCCGGACATGAGCCACCTGTCATCATTCGCGCCAACGGCGATTACAGTCATCTCGACAATACCGAACTGGTGCTGGGCGGACTCGAAACGATCACCTACACCAACGTTCCCGTGGACATCAGGACAGGCGACACGATCGTGCTGTTTTCCGACGGGATCACCGAAGTCGCGGACAACCAGGAGCGGATGTTTGAACGTTCAAGCGTCATCAGCGCGGTAAAGGGGCCGCATTCGATGTCAGCCAGTGAAATATTGAACAATATTATGCATCGGGTGAGAGAGCATGTGGGAGAGGAACCGGTGATGGACGATTTTTCTGTTGCGGTGATCAAGATAATTGACCCCTAAGCTGAGGAGGAAGTGATGGCGACGTTTTTCAATGCGGAGGAGATCGTCAGGATAGCGGTGAGAACCGAGGAGACCGGGTGTGATTTTTACAAAAAAGCGATGCAGAATGCCACGACACCGGAAATGAAGGAGCTTTTTTCCTATCTGGCACGGGAAGAACTGAAGCACAAGGCCTATTTTGAAGGCCTGCTCGGCAATGTGGCCGAGATAGCCCAGGGCACGCCGGCCGACTGGGATGAAGTTGATCTGTATATCAAGGCGCTGGTGGAGCAAAGCCTCTTTTTCGGCGAGGGCAGAAGAGGTGACATCTCCATGGCTGTACTCTCCGGGAATGAGAAGGAGGCCGTCGACCACGCCCTTGATTTTGAAAAAGATACGATGCTGTTTTTCTATCAGCTGCTTCAGATCGTCAAAGAGAGCGTCAGGCCCTCGGTGGAGGCCGTGATCAACGAGGAAAAGCAGCATATAAAACGACTGGTGAAAATGAAAGCCGCTCTCACATAGCGCGGCGCCGGGACTAACTGCAAGGAGCAGGTAATGAATATCATAAAGGAAGGGGACCGCGTTCCCGCTTTTTCGCTGCCGGCTGACAGCGGCGAGGAGATTCGCCACGATTCTTACCCGGGCAAATGGATTGTCCTCTATTTGTATCCGAAAGACAATACATCGGGATGCACCCTGGAAGCGGCGGATTTCAGCGCCCTGGCGAAGGATTTCACCGCGGCGAACGGTGTGATCCTCGGCGTAAGCCCGGATTCGGTCAAGAGTCACTGCAATTTTATCAGCAAGCACTCTCTGAGCATACCCCTGCTCAGCGACCCGGAGCACCGGGTCATCGAAACCTTCAATGCCTGGGTGCTGAAGAAAATGTATGGAAGAGAGTATTACGGAGTTGAACGCAGCACCTTTCTTATCGATCCCGAAGGGTATATTCGGCATATCTGGCGGAAAGTGAATGTCAAAGGACATGCCGCAGAGGTACTGGCCACCCTGAAACAGCTGCAGCACTGACGAGCATATTCGCGCAACCTATGGAGGCATCATGGACAGAAAGAAGATCGAAGAGTATATTCAGTTTGCCATCGAAAAAGAGATAGAAGCCTACGAATTCTATTTGAAATGCAGCGAACTGACGGACAAAGCCAGTCTGAAGCAGACATTTCTCGATTACGCCGCCGAGGAGAAAAAGCATGAGCAGCTGCTTTCCGAATTCACTCCCGAAACAGTCGCGGAGCGTGAACTGCACGAGCAGCAGGATCTGAAAATCGCGGACTTTTTTGAGGATATGGACTTTCATCCCGGTATGTCCATGCAGGAGATCCTGATCATGGCCATGAAACGGGAGGATTCAGCCTATCGCATGTACACGATTCTGGCGGAAAAGGGATCCGGCGCTGATCCGGCGGCGGAAAAACTGTTTCGTCTTCTGGCCCAGGAGGAACTGAAACACAAAAATTATTTTCAGCGCGAATATGATGACCATATTCTCAGGGATAATTGACGGTGATTTTTACGGACACGAAGAGGAGCGGCGCATGACAACGAAGTATGCAGGCAGTGAAGTACTGCGAATGGCGATAGAGATAGAGAAAACCGGAAAACGGTTTTACGACGGCATGGCCGAACGGTTCAAGGACGGTGATGTTCAAAAACTGTTCCGATTTCTTTCGCAGGAAGAGGTCAGGCACGAGAGCCTGTTCACTTCCATGCTGGAAGCGGTGGAGACCGCCCCGGAAAAGAGCGTGTTTGACGATCATGAACTGGCGCTCTACTTTCGTTCCATTGTCGGCGATTCAGTGTTTCCCGCGGCCGGCAAAGAAAAAAACGTCAGTGAGGGCATCGGCGATATTCACGACGCTCTCAAGAAAGCGCTCGATCTGGAAAAGGACGCCATTCTCTTTTTTCATGAGATGAAATATCACACCAGGGAGAAGGACCACGCCACGGTGGAAGAGATCATCGAAGAAGAGCGCAGGCACATCGCGCTGATCGTCGATCTGCAGCAGGCGTATCGCTGACACGCAAACGTGTATCAGCACCGGACCGACAGTAAAATGAGGAATATATGTCAGTAACATCCGTGTATCTTGATCACAACGCCACTACGCCCCTGCATCCGGAAGTGAAGACCCTGATGAAGGAGGTCATGGATGAATATGGAAATCCCTCCAGCATGCATCAGTACGGCCGGCAGGCGCGACAGCTGATCGAAGAGGCGCGTTCGCAGGTGGCGGCCCTTATCAACGCCACGCCCGATGAAATTGTATTCATGGGCAGCGGCTCGGAAGCGAACAATACCGTTCTTTCCATGCTGACCTGTCCGCTGCGGGGATGCAGTACGCCGGTGCTGGGGAAACCGCGGCTGCTGACCTCCGTTATCGAGCATCCCTGCATACTGGAGACCGCGAAATGCATCGCGGGCCAGTCGGCTGATGTCGAGTACGTGAGAGTCGACTCCCGGGGCCTGATCGATATGGATGACTTCCGAAAGAAGCTGACCCGGGATACCCTGCTGGTGTCGATTATGATGGCCAATAACGAGATCGGCAGCGTGCAGGATATTCAGACCATCGCGGAGATGACGAAGAAACAGGGCACCATTTTCCATACCGATGCGGTGCAGGCCGTTGGGAAAATACCGGTCGATGTCACGACCCTGCCGGTGGATTTCCTCTCTATGTCCGCTCACAAGATATACGGTCCGAAAGGGGTCGGCGCCCTGTATATTCGAAAAGGGGCTCCGTTCTGCCCCCTTATTCACGGCGGGCACCAGGAGCAGGGAAGACGGGCGGGCACGGAGAACACGCTCGGGATCGTAGGCATGGGGAAAGCCGCGGAGATGCGTCTCAGGGAAATGGATGATGAGGCGGTCCGCCTCAGGGATCTGAAGAAATATCTCATGAGCGCACTCACCTCCGCCATAGAGGATATTCATTTCATCAGTGATCCAGGGCGTGATATTCCGGGAACGCTCAGTCTCTCTTTTCCCGGAATCGAGGGGGAGGCGATTTTACTCTATCTCGATCTCGAAGGCATCATGGTCTCCACCGGGTCGGCGTGCGCATCCGGTTCTCTGGATCCCTCCTACGTCATTCTTTCCACGGGCCAGAGCCTCGAGTGCGCGCACGGCTCCATCAGGATCAGTATGGGCCGAACCACCAGCAAGGAAGAAATCGACTACACGGTGGGTGCATTTGCACGCACTGTTGAACGACTGCGGAAAATGACCACCTACACCAGGGGAGTAAGGAGTTAATATGGCTGAGGCAAACTGGGTGTATAACGAGAATGTGAAGGATCATTTCATGAATCCCCGCAACATTCTGGACGACCCCGAAACATACGAGGATGACGGCAGAGGCATGACCGGTAATATCAAGTGCGGCGATGAAATGCTGTTCGTCATCAAAGTCGACAAGGAAAAGGGCATTATCAGTGACTGTAAATGGAAGACGTTCGGCTGTGCCAGTGCCATCGCCAGCACATCCAAACTCTCTGAAATGGTCATCGGCATGAAAGTCGAGGACGCCTACAGGATCCAGCCTGATCAGATTATCAGCCAGCTGGGCGGCCTTCCCGACAAGAAGATCCACTGCTCCGTACTTGGCGATAAAGCCCTGCGGGCCGCTATCGACGATTATTACCGCCGCAATGGTATGGAAGACAGGATCAGGACCACAAAGGCGATGGTCGTCTGTAACTGCATGAACGTCACCGATCACGACATCGAGGAAGCGGTGCTTGACGGCGCCCGGGACTATCAGACGCTGCAGGAACGGACGAAAATCGGCACGGTCTGCGGTGAATGCAAGGAGGAGACCAGCGTGCTGATGAACAGTTTTATTGAAAAATATTACGGGAAACAATGACCCCGCCCGACGGCACGACCACTAACAGTAATGTGGATGCTATGACACAGACCCCTGTAGTACTTGACGGCAAAGCCCTGGCCGGGCGCATGGAAGAGGATCTGAAGGAGCGGGTCGGCACGCTGCTCGCACGAACCGGCAGGGTGCCTGTGCTCGCGACCATTCTCGTAGGCACCGATCCCGCTTCCGAGATCTACGTCAAAATGAAGCGTAACGCCTGTAAACGCGTGGGCATGGATTCACGGAAAATAGCCCTGCCCGAAGAAGCGACCACCGGGGAGCTGCTCGATGAGATCGGCCGGCTGAACGACGATTCCGGCGTCTGCGGGATTCTCCTGCAGCATCCGGTGCCCGCGCATATCGATGAACGGAGCTGCTTCGACCGGATCGATCTTGCCAAGGATGTGGACGGAGTTACCTGTCTCGGCTTCGGCAGAATGGTCATGAACGAACCGGCCTGGGGCAGCGCCACGCCCGCGGGCATTATCACTCTTCTCGATCACTACGGCATCGATGTGACCGGAAAGCGCGCCGTCGTCGTCGGGCGCAGCCCCATTCTGGGCAAGCCGATCGCGATGATGCTGCTCAATAAACACGCGACGGTCACGATCTGCCACTCCCGCACCGCCGGCCTCCCCGAGATTGTCTCCACCGCCGATATCGTTGTCGGGGCTCTGGGAAAACCTGAATATATCAAGTCAGACTGGATACGGGACGGGGCCGTCGTCATCGACGCCGGATACCACAAAGGCGGTATCGGTGACATCGAACTCGACGGCATCAGGGAACGGTGCGGTGCCTACACACCGGTTCCAGGAGGGGTCGGTCCGATGACCATCGTTACTCTTATCTCCCAGACAGTAGCCTCCGCGGAACGCCTGCTGTCCGAATGACAGCACCGCTGTTCACCGTCTTTTTTTTTCTGTAATTTTTCACTTGACATTTAGTCTTTTTTTGCTATATTAAGAGTCCGTCAGTTAGCACTCTCTCTAATGGAGTGCTAATAGAAAAAATCGTAATTCTAATAAAAATAGCACGTAAGGAGGATTTCTATGAAAATTAAACCTCTGGCAGACAGGGTTGTGATCAAACCCGCACCTGCTGAAGACAAGGTGCAGGGCGGCATCATCATTCCGGATACGGCCAAGGAAAAACCCCAGCGGGGCGAAATCGTGGCTGTGGGACCGGGCAAGGCATCGGAAAGCGGAGACATCATTGCAATGAGTGTCAAGGTCGGCGATACCGTGCTCTACGGCAAATACTCGGGTACGGAAGTGACCGTCGACAATGAAGAGTACCTGATTGTCCGTGAAAGCGATATTCTGGCTATCGTTTAATATTTGAAGAATGGAGATGATGTATTATGGCAAAAATGATTTCATACAGTGCAGACGCGCGCCAGGCTTTGAAGAGCGGTGTTGATCAGCTGGCCAACGCGGTAAAAGTGACCCTCGGACCCAAGGGCCGGAATGTAGTGATCGAGAAAAAATTCGGTTCCCAGACCGTTACCAAAGACGGCGTGACCGTTGCCAAAGAGATCGAACTCGAGGACGCTTTTGAGAACATGGGCGCCCAGATGGTGAAGGATGTCGCTTCCAAGACCAGTGATGTGGCCGGCGACGGAACCACAACCGCGACGGTTCTGGCCCAGCAGATTTTCGCCGAAGGTATCCGCAACGTCACCGCCGGCGCCAATCCCATGGAAGTGAAGCGCGGCATCGACAAGGCAGTGGAAGCAGTGGTGAAGAACCTGCAGAAAATGAGTCGTAACGTGACCGACCGCAAGGAGATCGCCCAGGTAGCCGCCATTTCCGCTAACAACGATAATACCATCGGCGACCTGATTGCCGATGCCATGGATAAAGTCGGCAAAGACGGCGTTATCACCGTGGAAGAAGCTCAGACCACCGAGACGAGCATGGACGTGGTCGAAGGCATGCAGTTCGACCGCGGATATATTTCTCCCTATTTCGTTACCGACGCGGAGAACATGGAAACCCAGCTCGATGCTCCCATGATTCTCATCTATGACAAGAAGATCAGCGCCATGAAGGATCTGCTGCCGATTCTCGAGAAAGTCGCGCAGATGGGCAAACCCCTGCTGATCCTGGCCGAAGATGTTGAAGGCGAAGCGCTGGCCACCCTGGTGGTCAACAAGCTGAAAGGCACCCTGAAGGTCGCGGCGGTAAAAGCCCCCGGATTCGGCGACCGCAGAAAAGCGATGCTTGAGGACATCGCCATTGTTACCGGCGGCCGCGTAATCGCGGAAGAAGCCGGATTCAAGCTCGAAAACGCCACCCTTGACGACCTGGGCAGCGCCAAACGCGTCCGGATCGACAAGGACAATACCACCATCGTTGAAGGTGCCGGTTCCTCAAACGATATCAAGGGCCGTATTCAGCAGATTAAAAAACAGATCGAATCGACCACTTCCGATTATGACCGGGAAAAACTGCAGGAACGGCTGGCAAAACTCTCCGGCGGCGTTGCCGTGCTCAATGTCGGCGCGGCCACCGAGGTCGAGCTGAAAGAGAAGAAAGCCAGAGTCGAAGACGCGCTGCACGCCACCCGCGCTGCCGTTGAAGAGGGTGTCGTCCCCGGCGGCGGCCTGGCGCTGCTTCGCTCCATCGCCGCTCTCGAAAAACTCGAGCTCGAGGGCGAGCAGAAAGTCGGAAAGCAGATTATTCTGAGAGCCCTGGAAGAACCGGTGCGCCAGATCGTTAACAATGCCGGACTGGAAGGGTCTGTTGTCGTTCAGAAGCTGAAAGAGCAGAAGGGCAGCAACGGATTCAACGCCCTCACGGAAACCTATGAAGATCTCATGGAAGCCGGTGTCATCGATCCCACCAAGGTTGTCCGCATCGCCCTTCAGAACGCGGCCAGCGTTTCAGGTCTGCTGCTGACCACGGAAGCGATCATCGCCGAGAAGCCCGAAGAAAATCCGGCTCCGGCAATGCCCCCCGGCGGCATGGGCGGCATGGGCGGCATGTACTAAACCATCCCGTCGAATCGTTACCAATGATAAAACCCCCCGGATGATTGTCCGGGGGGTTTTTTTTTAAAAGAAGCGGACAGGATGCAGGAGACCGGAGACAGGCGGTTGAAAAAAGCATGACTTTAAAATATTCGAATATACTATTTTTTCCGGTCTCAAGGAAGCAAACGTCGCTACGCGGCTTTACGGTCCGCCTTCTCCTTCTTATTGTATCGCAACCGCCCTCACCGGTGATCCGTCGGCATCGGGGATGTTCAGGGGGAAACAGCTGAAGATGAAAGAATCGGGGCCGATCCTGTCCAGATGTGTGAGATTCTCGATGATTACCAGCCCTGCTTCCAGCAGCAGGTGATGCACGGGGAGATCGCGGGAGTCGTGGCGATCCGCGGAAATGGTGTCCATGCCTGCTCCCCTGATGCCGGACGAGACGATCAGAGCGGCCGCCTCTTCGCTGAGTACGGGGAAATCAATGAGATAGGAGGGAGTGCCCCAGTGGCGGTCCCACCCGGTATGGAGGAGAACGAATGAGATCCCCGAGACAGCTGAGAGGTGTTCCGAAAGGAGAGCCGCGCCGATGGTTCCGTCCCTGATGCCCCTGCAGTCGATTATCATTCCCGGGCCGTAAAAGGAGGTGAGAGGCATTGCGTCAAGAGGCGTCCCGTCAGCGATGATGTGGGCGGGTGCGTCCACGTGGGTGCCGTTGTGTGAAAAGAGGGTGATCTCTTTTTCATTGTAGCCTTCCCGTTCAATGACCGCGCTTTGCCGCAGGGACGGCGGCTGCGTCCCCGGAAAGACGGTCATGGAAGGCGAAAGGGTGTGAGTGAGGTCGATGACGGGCACGGGTGTTCTCCTCTTCTGGTGTTTATCCACGCCGCAACTCTGAATCTCCAACGAAATACACGAAAGACACAAAAAATATCTATCTAATATTTTCTTTTGGCTTTTTTCGTGATTTCCGTGTTTTTCGTTGGCCGATACGGGGTGGTATCGAAGGGAATTCTTACAACTTCGATGTTGGTCTACGTTACGAAATAATAGCAAAATAAGCAATCCCGAAATGTTTAAAAAGTCTTGATTCTCAGAGAAAATTTTCTTAATATTTAATCTTAATGAAAAACGAACATGGACATAACGACCATCGCCGGCTCCCGCCCTGGATGAAACGAACGGTCAGGGAAACCCGGGCGGTTACGGATCTGAAAAAAAGGCTGCGTCAGCGGCATCTGCACACCGTCTGCGAATCCGCCGGATGCCCCAATCTGACCGAGTGTTTTCAGAAGCCCACGGCAACTTTCATGATTCTCGGGAACGTCTGCACGAGAAACTGCCGTTTCTGCGGCGTTGCCAAGGGAGCGCCCGAACGTCTGAATCCCCGGGAAGCGGCCGAGATCGGCGAAGCGGTGCTGGCGCTGGGTTTGCGGCACGCGGTGATCACGTCGGTCACACGGGACGATCTCGCAGACGGCGGTGCGGCTCAATTCGCCGAGACCGTGCGGGCCATACGCGCGGCCAGTCCCGGCACGACCATCGAAACGCTTATTCCCGACTTCAACGGCTCCGTCCAGTCTCTCGCAGCCGTGCTCGCGAGCGGCGTCGATATATTGAATCACAATGTGGAAACCGTGCCGGCGCTCTACTCACTTGTACGCCCGGAAGCCGATTTCGAACGGTCTCTCGATGTGCTTTCGGCGAGCAAGCGGATCGATCCGGGCATAATCACCAAATCCGGCATCATGGTCGGGCTGGGAGAGACGGAAGAACAGGTGCTCGATCTGTTTCACCGTCTCGCCAAAGCGGCCTGTGACGCACTTACCATCGGCCAGTACCTGGCGCCGAACAGATCGAGTTATCCGGTACAGGAATACGTCCCTCCTGAACGGTTTGATTTCTACCGTGAGACCGCGGAAAAAGCGGGTATCTCCCACGTGTATGCAGGCCCCTATGTGCGCAGCTCCTACAACGCTGAATCTCTTATGGCCGCCATCGAGGAGGGACGGTATGCCTAATCTCTGCACCATTCTGAAGAAAGCATCCGACATTCACACCAATAAAACCGCGCTCATTTTTCAGGACAACTATATATCCTATTCAACGCTTCGGGAGGGAAGCGAGCGGCTGGCCGCGGGACTGAAATCGCTCAATCTCGGTCCGGGCGACCGAATCGCGCTCATGCTCCCCAATGTACCGCATTTCGTCATGAGCTACTTCGCGCTCCTGCAGGCAGGCATCACCATCGTACCGGTTTCGATCTATTACAAGTCAGAGGAGATACATCATCTTCTCGAAGACTCGGAAGCCAGGGGTATCATCTACTGGGAGGGGTTCAGGGAACAGGTCGAACAGGCACTTCCTCACCTGGTCCATCTGCAGCATCGTCTGGTGCTCACCGATTCACCCCTGGGACCGGAAGTGCGCCTCAACGGCCTGATCGAGAACAGCGAACCGCTGAAGGAGACGGCGGATATGCAGGCCGACGATACGGCCCTGATCGTGTATACGGCGGGTGCCACCGGACGGCCCATCGGCGCGGAACTCACCCACGCGAATATCCTTTTTGATATCGAGGCCCTGCAGCAGACCATCAAGCCCGAGTCGGGAGCCCTGGTCCTGGCACCGATCCCCTTTTACCACCCCCTGGGACACACGCTCACTATGGGCACGTTCCTGGGAGTAGGCGCCACCCTGGCCCTTATGAGTAAATTCGACGCGGAAGACATTTTCCGCATGATCGAAACGGTGAAACCGCAATTCCTGGTCGCTGTGCCCGCCATGCTCCGTGATATGCTTCAGTCCGACCGCGAGTGCGCGGCCTGTATCACCTCGCTGAAATGCGTTCTGGTCAGCGGTGAGGCGATGAAAGCGGAAACGATGGAAACCTTCGAGAACCGGTACCGGGTGCCCATTCTGGAAGGATACGGCCTCACCGAGGCGTCACCCATGGTCTCACTCAATTCATTGCGGCAGGAGCGCACCCCGGGGTCCATCGGGCTCCCTCTTCCGGGGGTGGAAATGAAAATCGTCACCGATGAGGGCCTGGAGGTAAAACCCAATGAGGTGGGAGAACTGCTGGTGCGGGGGCCGAATGTGATGAAAGGGTACCTGAACAGGCCCGAGGCCACTAAAAAGGCGATCAGGGACGGATGGCTCCATACCGGAGATCTGGTGCAGCTGCTTGATAACGGCTTCGGCTATGTGGTGGTGAGAAAAAAGAACGTCATTATCAAAAGCGGGTTCAATGTCTATCCCCGGGAGGTCGAGAAATATCTGCTCGCCCATCCGAAAATCAAAGAGGCGGTGATTGTGGGACTTCCCGATCCGGTTGTCGGAGAGGAGATCCACGCCTGCATCGTGCTCAAGGAGAACGAAACCGCCACCGGCGCTGAGATTATCGCGTACAGCCGGGAACGGCTGGCCGCTTACAAATGCCCGAAAACGGTGACCTTTTTCGATGACATACCCAAGGGACCCAACGGCAGAATTCTCAGAACAGCGGTCAAGGAGATGCTCTCAACGAAAGTTATCAATATCGGCAATTACCAATAAGGAGGTCCATGTGAAGATGTACAGTCCCGACAAGATCAGAAATATCGCGCTCATTGGACATGGGGGGGTTGGCAAAACCTCCCTGGCGGAAGCGCTTCTCTATACACTTGGGGAAACGACCCGACTCGGAACCATCGATGAGGGAAACACCGTTTCCGATTACCATAAGGATGAGATAGAGAGAAAAATTTCGATCAGCACCACCCTCATGCACGGAGAGTGGAAAGACAACAAGATCAACATTCTCGACACTCCGGGGTATTCCGATTTTATCGGAGACACCAAAGGCTGTCTGCGGGTAACCGATCTGGCCGTCACCGTTCTGGACGGCAAAGAAGGGGTTGAAGTGGGAACAGAACAGGTAATCGAGTTCGCAAATGAATATGATACGCCCCGTATCTTTTTTGTCAACCGGCTCGACAATGAACACGCCAATTTCGAGAAGGCCCTGGAATCGGCCCGCGAACGCTACGGTCCTGGTGTGGTCGCGTTTCAGTTTCCGGTAAACCAGGGTGAGGGGTACAATAAAATCGTCGACATCCTGAAAATGAAACTGCTCACGTACAGTGATGAAAAAGGGAAGCCGGCGATCAGCGAGCTTCCCGACGATCTGAAAGAGAAGGCGTCGGGATTCCGTGACCAGATTATCGAAGCGGTCGCCGAGAGCGACGACGAACTGCTCGAGATCTTTTTCGAAGCGGGCACCCTGAACGAGGAACAGCTGCAGAAAGGCCTGCGCAAGGCGATTTTCACCAAGACCATGATCCCCCTCCTGGCCGGATCAGCGGTGAAAAACTACGGCACCCATGAGCTGCTCGACCTGATCGCGTCCTACGGACCGTCTCCCGCCGACTTCCAGGAAGAGGAGGGCTTCAAGCCGGGAAGCGAAGACAAGGCCGTGCGGCGCGTTTCCGCTGAAGAGCCCTTCAGCGCCCTTGTTTTCAAGACCATTTCCGAGGCGCATATCGGTGAACTCTCCCTGGTACGGGTGTTTTCCGGGGTGATGAAGTCCGGTGATGATATCTACAATACGTCGAAACAGGAAAACGAAAAAGTCGGTTCCATCTACGTCATCAACGGGAAGAAGCGGAAAGACTGCGACGCCCTCTCCGCCGGAGACATCGGCGCGCTGGTGAAACTGAAACATACATCTACCGGCGACACCCTCTGCAGCAAACGCGATCCCATTGTCTGGAAAAAGATCGAATTCCCCAATCCGGTGATCAGTGTCGCCATCAGCCCCAAGAGCAGGGGCGATGAAGAAAAGATCTCCACCGGTCTGCATGTGCTGCACGCGGAAGATCCCAGCTTCATTGTGGTGATGGATCCCGAATTGAAACAGACGATCATTTCCGGGCAGGGCGAACTGCATCTGCAGGTCGTTATCGAAGCGCTCAAGGAGCGTTTCGGAGTCGAAGTCGAAGAAAAACGACCCAAGATTCCCTACCGTGAGACCATAACGGACAAGGCCGACGACAAGTACCGCCACAAGAAACAGACCGGCGGAGCCGGCCAGTTCGCGGAAGTGTGGATGAGAATAGAGCCCAACAAGACCGGCGAAGGATACACCTTTGCCAACGAAGTGAAGGGCGGATCGATTTCCGGGGTGTTCATTCCGGCGATCGAAAAGGGGATCAAGGAAGTGCTGGCCGAAGGCCCGGTCGCGGGATACAAGGTCGTGGACGTGCACGCGGTCGTGTACGACGGCAAGGAACATCCCGTCGATTCCAAGGAAATCGCCTTCCAGTCGGCCGGACGGGAAGTGTTCAAGAGCTGCGTGCTGAAAGCGAAACCGATCCTGCTCGAGCCGATCTACGATATCGAGGTCAAAGTGCCCGAGGAGCATATGGGCGACGTTATGGGCGATCTCTCCAGCAGGCGCGGCAAGATTGCGGGCATGGAATCGAGCGGCCGCTTTCAGGTCGTGAAGGCGAAAGTGCCGCTTGCCGAACTTGACCGGTACGCCACAACCCTGCGGTCGATCACTTCGGGCCGGGGCATCTTCTCCCGTTCATTCTCCCATTACGAGCGGGTTCCCAGGGACCAGGAACAGAAGGTCATCGAGCAGTCGAAGGCGGAAAAAGAGCATCATGGATAATCACGGGCAGCGGTCCCGGAATGAGGCTTCGGGGCCCGGCATTATCTGGGCCCCCTGGCGCATTCAATATGTGGCGGCGGCGGAACGAACCGAAGGGTGCATCTTCTGCGAGAAGCCGTCACAGGAGAGGGACCGTGACAATCTCATTATACTGCGGGGGGAGCATGCCTTTGCCATTCTCAACCGCTTCCCCTATAACAACGGACATCTGATGGTGGTGCCTTACCGGCATACGGCCGATTTCGGCAGTATTACTCCTGAGGAAGCCGCGGAAATGACCGACATGCTGCAGCGCTGTCAGCGGGCGACGGACGAGCTGATGCACGCCCACGGATACAATATCGGGCTGAATCTCGGCTCGGCGGCGGGGGCCGGTATCGGCGATCACCTGCATTACCACCTGGTTCCCCGCTGGAACGGTGACACCAATTTTATGGCCGTTACCTCGAATACCAGGGTGATCTCGGAAGCGCTGGACGAAACCTGGGAACGGTTGTCCGCGCGGCTGAACGGCAGGTAGGCGCCACCCCGGGTACGATATGACCACGCATCTCCCGTCCCCCGGGTTCATGATGCGAGACAGGAGGAAGATGGAGGTGATTGTGAAAAAAAGCGGAATACTGCAGGCGGTTCTTCTGGCCGCGGGTATAATGGCGGCCCTTTTTACCGCCTGCATGCCGGCGGGCATGGCCGGTCCCGGCTCATCCGGCGACCCGGTGGTGGTCATGGAAACCAGCATGGGAAATATATTCATCCAGCTGTTCGAGCGTGAAGCGCCCGTGGGCACGGCCAATTTTCTCGAGTACGTGAAGTCGGGATTTTACGACGGGCTCATTTTTCACCGGGTAATCAACGGGTTCGTCATTCAGGGCGGCGGGTACGATGCGGCGCTCGACAAGCGGGATCCCCGGGATCCCATCATCAACGAGGCGACCAACGGACTGCGAAACCTGAGAGGCATGCTTTCCTACGCCCGTACCGATGTGGTAAACAGCGCAACCAGCCAGTTTTTTATCAATCTGGAAAACAACCGCAGTCTCGATCATCGAAGCAACACCCCCCTCGGCTTCGGGTACGCCGTATTCGGGAAAGTGGTGCGGGGTATGGCCGTTGCTGACGAGATCGCGAAGGTGCGTGTCACGAAGATGAAGGGCATGACCGATGTGCCGGCTGTCCCGGTGGTGATCCAAAAAGCCTATGTGTTTGAACAGTAAGCGAGAAAAGAAGAGAGGTGGTTCAGTGAAAATCTGCACATCAGTGACGACGACGCTGCTTGCCGCGCTGCTTCTGGCAGTCGCCGCGGGCTGCAGCAAACAGGATACGGCGGCAGGGGACCCCGCAGGTGCTGAACAGATGGCGGAGACCGACCTGGTACAGATCGAGACATCCATGGGTACGATCACCGTCAAGCTCGATTCCGTGCGGGCGCCGCTTTCGGTGAAGAACTTCAAGGCCTACGTACGCGCCGGTTTTTATGACAAGACGATCATCCACCGGATCGAAAACAAGGGCATGTACCTCATCCAGGCCGGCGGCATTCAGCAGGATCGCATTCCCAAATCCCCCCTATTGCCTGCGATATCCTGTGAATCGAACAATGGTCTGAAGAACAGGGCCGGCACCATCGGATACGGCCGCAGGGCCGACCCCAATACGGCAACCAGCCATTTTTACATCAATTACAAAGACAATCCCGGTTTCGATTATGACCCGGAGCGCGGATTCACCGGGTACGCGGTGTTCGGAGAGATCGTCGACGGCAATGACGTGGCCGAGGCCATCGCGAATCTGGAAAGAGTGCCTGGCAGCAGCGAGCCCATCAAACAGGTGCTGATAAAATCCGCGAAAATTATCATGAAAAAGAAAGAAGCGCCGCGGGAAAAGGCTGCACCCGACACGACGGAAGCTTCGCAGGAAGAGAGCATGTAACGCAGGCCGCTGCGGCCGGAATACAGGAGGGAACGGGAATGAAATCCCATGAAATCGATTACGAGATCATCGGCGATGATATGCAGATGGTCGAAATCGAACTCGACCGGAACGAAACGGTGATCGCCGAAGCGGGCGCCATGAATTACATGGAAGACGGCATCGTCTTTGAAACCCGCATGGGGGACGGGTCAACGCCCAATGAAGGAGTAATGGGAAAGCTGCTCGGCGCGGGAAAGCGGCTGATCACCGGCGAGTCGCTGTTTATGACCCATTTTACCAATACGACTGACGGCAAACGCAGAGTCGCGTTCGCCGCGCCCTATCCGGGCAAGATCGTTCCCATCGATCTGTCCGGGCTCGGCGGAGAACTCGTCTGCCAGAAGGACGCATTTCTTTGCGCAGCCCTGGGCACGCAGATAGATATCGCGTTTACGCGCAGATTGGGAACCGGGTTCTTCGGGGGCGAAGGGTTCATTCTTCAGCGACTGCGGGGAGACGGCCGGGTCTTCGTTCAGGCGGGCGGCACGGTTGTCAGAAAAGAGCTGAAAAACGAAATACTGCGGATCGATACCGGGTGCATAGTCGCTTTTTCGTCCGGTATCGATTATAATATCGAAATGGCGGGCGGCCTTAAATCGATGTTTTTCGGGGGTGAGGGCCTGTTTCTCGCGACCCTCCGCGGCACCGGCACGGTCCTGCTGCAGAGTCTGCCCTTTTCACGGCTGGCCGACCGCGTGATCAAGCACGCGCCCTCCGCGGGGGGCAGCAGCAAGGGGGAGGGGTCGGTGCTGGGTACCCTCGGCAGACTCATTGACGGCGACTGAGCATCAGGGGCGATCGTACCTAACCCGATACATACGGGGTGATCACATGGCTCGAATACTGGTTATCGATGATGAAAAAATAATCCGCACCGTCGTTCATCGTTATCTCAGCAAGGCGGGGCACGAGGTGGAAGTCGCCGAGGACGGCAACATCGGCATCGAAAAATTCCGGCGGCATCCGGCCGATCTTGTCATTACCGATATCATTATGCCCAACAAGGAGGGCATCGAGACTATCGCCGAACTCAAATCCGAATATCCGGATCTCAAGATTATCGCCATGACCGGAGGGGGCAAGGCCGGCCCCCGGAATTATCTGCGGCTGGCCAAACGGTTCGGCGCTTCCGAAACCTTTGTCAAGGGGGGCGACTGGATCCCCCTCTGCGATATGGTGGAGGAACTCCTTGCCCGCGATTAACCGCCGTGCGCGGCCGCGGCTTCGCGGCATCTGTTTTATCCACAGGCAGTCGCGTTCCCTGATCCCTTCAGCCTTGGTGTCACTCCATACCCCGCACGCGTACAGGAACAGAACAATACCCGGGAACACATCATGACAGCATTGACAGGCAAACAGCGCCGGTATCTCAGATCCCTCGCCAACACTCTCGAACCGTCGGTACTGATCGGCAAACAGGGGCTGAGCGAGGGGGTCCTGGCGAAAATAGACGAGTCCTTGAACGCCCACGAGCTGATTAAAATCAGGTTTCTCGAGTTCAAAGACGAGAAAAAAGAGCTCACGGAAACCATCGTGCGCGCCACCGGCGCGTCCCTGGCCGGTCTGATCGGACATGTCGCCATTCTGTTCCGCGCCGCTTCCGATCCGGAAAAACGGAGCATAGTTCTACCGAAAGGAACATCATGACGCGCGTACCTATCGATCCCGCTGATTTTATCATTGATATTCACGAATTATGGCTGAACCGGTGGCTTCTCCTGGCCTGCGGCGACATGGAGAAGGACGATTTCAACGCTATGACCATCGCCTGGGGCGGCATGGGCGTGATGTGGAACAAACCCATGGTGCAGGTGGTGGTGCGGCCCACCCGTCACACCTACGGATTTATGGAACGGTACGATTCATTCACCGTGTCGGTCTTTCCCGACAGGTTCCGCGACGCGCTGCAGCTCCTGGGCAGCCGCTCGGGCAGGGACGGCGACAAGATCGCGGATTCAGGGCTAACGCCGGTCGCCTCGCAGACCGTTTCCAGCCCCGGATTCGCTGAGGCCGAACTGATTGTCGAGTGCCGTACAATGTTCCGTTCGGACATGCTGCCGGATCAGTTCCTGGACGCGTCCATCAACGGCCACTATCCGCACAAGGACTATCACCGCATCTACTTCGGAGAGGTGCTGGCGATCCAGGGGACCGACCGGTACCGCCGGTCACACTGAAACGATGACGACGTCCTACGTATACGGGAAAAACGCGATCCTGGAATGGCTCGCGTCAGGCATGAAGGCCGAGCGGATCTGGCTGGCCGACGAGCTGAATCCCCAGGCATCCGGGAAGATAACGGCCCTGGCCCGCTCAGCCGGCATTACCGTGACCCGGACCGCCAGACACGAGCTGACCCGTCTGGTGAAGCATGACAATCATCAGGGGGTCGCCGCCGCGGTGAACCTGCCCCCCTACGCGAGTCTGCATGACATCTTCACCAGGGCCGCCGGGCGCAAGGAAGAGCCCCTGATTGCGGTGCTCGACGGCATTCAGGATCCCAATAATCTCGGGGCGATTATCCGTTCGGCCGAAGGCGCCGGGTTTCACGGTGTCATCATCCCCCGGGACAACGCCGCCGGGCTTTCCCCGGCCGTGTTCAAAACGTCGGCCGGCGCGGCCGCCCATCTGCCGCTGGTGCAGGTCACCAATGTTTCCCGCATCCTCAAGGCGCTGAAGGACAAGGGGATATGGATCACCGGCGCTTCGGAAAAGGCCCCGCGGCCCTACACCGATATCGATTTCAGCGGCCCCGCGGCCGTCGTCATGGGAAGCGAAGGCAAAGGCATGCGCAGGCTCACCGCCGAGGCGTGCGATTATCTCGTATCAATTCCCATGCACGGCGCCGTTGCCTCATTGAATGTATCCGTAGCCGCGGCGCTGCTCTTCTTTGAAATGCGACGCCAGCGCGAGGCCTTGAAATGAAGACAGGCAAAGGATCGACAACGACCGAATGAGCGTTACCCTTTACAACAGCGCGAACTGTCCCTGCCCGTCCGACTGCAAACGGCGCGGCAACTGCAGGGCCTGCATCGAGTTTCACCATGCGCGCAACGAGCGGACCTACTGCGAGTTTCTCGCGGACAAGCTCGAGAAAGCGGCCCCGCCGTCCGAGACGCCGGTGAAAAGCGGCCGTGAATTGCGGCTTCTCGATTATGGCCCCTGCGCCGGCTGAGCGGGTAAATTGAGCCCGGCCGGTCTGGCCGGCATTCTGGACAAACTGCCGAAAACCGGTTCCACTGATCTTCTGGTCGGCATGGATACCATGGACGACGCGGGAGTGTTCCGCCTCAGTGACGACCTCGCCCTGGTGCAGTCTGTCGATTTCTTTTTTCCGGCGGTGAATGATCCTCGCACCTTCGGGCGCATCGTGGCCGCCAACAGCCTTTCCGACATATGGGCAATGGGCGGCACCCCCGTCACCGCGATGAATCTGCTTGCCTATCCGGCGGGAAAAATCCCTTCATCGGCGATTGAAGAGCTGCTGACCGGCGGCAGCGAGAAGCTGGTGGAGGCAGGGGTCGTTCTCGCCGGCGGACACACCCTGGAACTGGAGTTCTTCATCTACGGCATGAGTGTGACCGGGACGATCGATCCGCGCACCATACGGACCAACGCCCGTCTGCGGGAAGGAGACGCGCTCATTCTCACCAAACCCCTGGGGACAGACATCTACTGCGACGCCCACACCCGGGACGGGCTTTCAGCGGCCGGGTACCGTCTCTTCGTGGAACAGATGGAGCGGCTGAACAAATACGCGTCCGAGACCCTGGCGTCATTTGATGTCAGCGCCATGACCGATGTTACCGGGTTCGGCCTTCTGGGCCACTCGCTGCCCATGGCCCGAAACGCGGGCCTCTGCATCGTGATCAACGAGGAACGGGTCCCCAGGCTGCCGGATATTCCCGAACTGCGAAAGACGTTTCGCCATCAGCAGGTGTGCAAGTGCAGGGACTATATTCTGCCCTGGGCCGCGGTCGATCCCGCTGTCGGCGATGCGTCCATGGAACTGCTTTCAGGCGCCCAGACGTCGGGCGGACTGCTCGCCGCGGTGCGGAGCGACCAGGCGGAGCGGGCGGTGCAAGCGCTGCGTGAGGTCGGCGATACCGCCGCCTCCGTGATCGGCCATGCGTCCCGGGCTGAAAAGGGGGAAGGCGGAAGTCCGATCTTCCTGCGAATCACCCCCTGACCATGTCGGGTGGGAGCGGAACCGAGGAGGTACCACAGGTATGCGTTACGCGCACCAGATAGTGGCGCTCATTGCCGTCAGCGGCACCCTGCTTGCCCAGGGGTATGATGACACCTTTGAAATGAAGAACAAGGTGAAGCTGGAATACCAGTATTCCGACTATTTCCGCTACGAGTACCCGGAACCGGTCCTCTTCTATTACGGGGTCAGCGACTACCGCCAGGATCAGCCCTATATCGCGAATTTTCCCGAACACCGTTCCCTGGTCAAGTTCACGCGGACCATCGCGGGGGCGAACGCGTTCAGCGGAAAATATCAGTACTCGCTGCTGCGCAAGGGGGTGGTCTCGAACCTGTTCGACGGAAAGTTCACCGCGACCCTGTCGAAAGACCTGATCATGGTCGCCGGCTGCCAGCTGATCGACGACAGCCGGGATTTCAGCGCCTGGCAGCCCGGCGTCGGTATCCGGCTGCAGATGGGGCCCCTGACCATCCTTCAGGCTGATATCCAGTATTACATGCGGGGAAAGGAAGCGGTGGCCCTGGGAGGTGCGCTCAACAGTCTGAATCTGCAGATGAAGCTGCGCCAGGTGCTGACCATGTCAACGGCGGTCATGCTCGAGTACGTCTACTATGACGCGGACGGCGATTCGCTGACCTTCACTTCTTCCACCTGGTCGCTCTGGCTGAGTCAGTTTCTTCCCACTCAGACCGCCCTCCATCTCAACCTTCGCTACTACGGGAATTCCGCAGGCATATGGTCGCTGGCGCCCTCTCTCGAGATCGCCCAGTACCTTACCTGGGCCACGGTACTGCGGCTGAAATACCGCTACTATACGAACAGCAGCGACAATGTGAGTCTGGGTGAATCGGATATCATCATCCCCGATAACCTGCGGTCCAATGCCGTCAGTCTGCAGTGCAATCATGAATTCGGCTCGGGGCTCGAAATATACGGAAAATACCGCTACTATCTAAGCAACAAGGATGTGGAAATGAACACCCTTCTTGCTGGTGTTGTCTACACATTTTAGGGGGGAACGACGCATGAAACGAACCGATCATCTGCGCACGGCCGGATACGCGGTTCTGCTGCTGATCCTGTCAGCGGGCTGCGGAAAGGTTCCCTCCGGTCTGCCTGATATTCAGACGGGCGATCTCATGATCACGGCCCGCGACACATCGGTCACCGATTCGATGTTCGTGCAGCTCGACTATGATCCGGCTATCTTCAGGGAGAATCCCTGTTTCATCGGTGACGTGGTCGCCGGCTTCCACCGGCTATACGTCTTCACCGAGGCGGCTCCCGGGTCGGTATTCAGCGCCCTCGAGGTCACTCATCAGGAGACCACCTTCGTCGAGTTCACCCTGAACACGGGGCCCGTTCCCGGAGCGTTTGTGGGGAACATCGCCCCTGATTTTCTCGTGCAGGATGTAAACGGCGGTGCGGTGCGGCTCTCCGACCTGCAGCCCGATGTGGTGCTGCTGCTGTTCATCGAGTACACCTGACACGACTGCAAGACGACGGAGTTGCCGTCGATACAGCAGCAGATCTGGAACGAACTGAAAAACGAGGATTTCTCCATCGTCTGTTTCTTCAACCAGACCGACCTGACAACGCTCAAACAGTACCTCGGCATGAACGGGATCACCTATACCGCTGTTCTCGACCAGGCGAGCGATTATTTCAATCTCTATAAAGCGGGTATCCAGCACAGTACCCTTCCTCCGGTCTACCTCCTCATCGACAGGGAAGGGATCATCCGCTACCGCTACGAATCGGTGTTCGGCGCGTACGCGGAGATAAAGACTCACATAGAGGAACTTCTCGGCGGTTCCTGACGTACAAATAGCACTGTCGTACCACAAACGAGGGAGGATGCATGCAGAAAAACCGGATGACACAGGCGCTGGTGATCGCCCTGGCCGTACTGCTGGTGACGGCCTGGACAAATCTGGCGGCCGCGCCTGACAAACTGAAACCGGGAGACAAGGCCCCCGATTTCACGCTGAAGGATGTGAATACCGGCAAAATGGTGACCCTGAGCGACTTCACGAACAAAAAGATCGTGATCGTTCACTTCTGGAAAGCGAAGTGAAGGGACTGTCTTGAGGAGTTGCCTCATTTAATCGAACTGCATAACGAATACAAGGATGACGTACAGGTGCTGACGGTCAATCCGGTGAATCCGGACGGACGCATCAAGGCGGAGATACACCGCATGGATGTGCCCTTTCCGGTGCTCTCGGGACGGGGATCCCGCATCATTATCGACTACGATATTCGCGGCCTGCCCAAGATCGTCATCATCGATAAACAGGGGCTGATCGTTACATCGGCGCCCTATATAGAGCCGGAGGAGCTGAAGGCCACGGTGCAGAAACTGCTGGAAAAGTAGCCGCATCGCCGTCGCACCGATAAACCGGTTGACATTGTTCTTTTGATTTATTAGTTTTTTCGAGCAGTATCTGGGGGCGCATGAGTGCCTGGTGGTCTCCGCGGACTTCAAATCCGTTGTTCCGTGCCTGTGGTACGGAGGGTGGGTTCAATTCCCACACGCCCTCGCTAAGACTTTACTGATGTAGTAGGTCTCACCAAAACAAGCAGTTACGCAATGCCCTGTCAGGATTCCAATTGGAACACCTGACAGGGTTTTTGCATTTATAATCATTTTGTGGTTTTTGGAATATTTTGACCCAATTTGTCCCAGTTTGAGATAGCTGTGACTCAATTTGGGCACAGTCTGATTACTTTAAACACGCATCAGCATTAGATGTGCAGGAAAAGTATGCAGATCCTTGTATGCTTGATTCCTATAATATTACTTGCAATTCGAACACCGCCTTGTTACATTATCAATTATATCTACTTAACTCAAACCTGCATTATTCTGTAGAAAAGCCGTCTCTGGAGGGTATCTCTATGATCGGCAAGACTATTTCACATTACAAGATCCTTGAGAAACTCGGTGAAGGCGGCATGGGCGTGGTCTACAAGGCCCGGGACACCAAGCTTGACCGGTTCGTGGCTTTAAAATTCCTTCCACCGCATTCGGGAAAAAGCAAAGAAGAAAAGGAACGGTTTTTCCATGAAGCGAGGGCAGCCTCCCGGCTGCAGCACAATAACATCTGTGCCATACATGAGATCGGTGAGACAGAGGACGGGCAGCTGTTTATCTGCATGGATTTTTATGAAGGTGCCACCCTCGATCAAAGAATCAAACAGGGACCGCTGCCGCTAAAAGAAGCAGTTGACATCGCCGTCCAGATAGCACAAGGCCTTAATGAAGCCCATGACAAATACATTATTCATCGGGATGTGAAGCCAACCAATGTTCTCATTACGGATACGCATATAATTAAAATCCTCGATTTCGGGCTGGCCAAGCTGAAGGGCGGGACCGTGATCACCAAAGAGTCGACCACCCTGGGTACGGTGTCCTATATGTCACCGGAGCAATCCCAGGGGAAAAAAGTTGATCAGCGGTCGGATATCTGGTCGTTAGGGGTAGTGCTGTATGAGCTGATTACCGGCAACCGGCCCTTCAGCGGCGATTATGATCAGGCGGTCGTGTATTCGATCATGAACGAGGCGCCTGAACCGCTGACCGGCGTGCGGACCGGTGTTCCCTTGGAACTGGAGCGGATCGTCAGCAAAACGCTCTCGAAAAAGACTGAGGAACGGTACCAGCACGTCAGTGAGCTGGTTGTGGATTTGAAGAAAGTGAGAGAAGAACTTAAGGGTGAAAAGACATCCTCCAAAACGATAACAGATAGACCTGTCCGGAAGCCCTTCTGGAAGAGGCTGGCATCCGTAATCGCTGGTATTCTTGCCCTGATCGCAGTGACCATCGGCATTGTATGGTTTATCAGCCAGAGGGAGTCAGTCTACCGGGATATGTGGATCGCGGTGCTGCCCTTCGATCCGATCACCAAAACAACGGAAGACTCTATTTTCTGCGATGGGTTTCATGATGCCCTGTTGACGCAGCTTCAGAAAATCGGCGATTTGCATATCATTTCCAGAACCACCATGATATCCTATAAAAATTCCGGGAAACGGCCTCCAGAAATTGCCAGGGAGCAGCGGGTTAAGTGGGTGATAGAAGGGACCTACCAAAGACAGGGTGACCGTATACTCACCAGCGTCCAGTTGATTGAGGGGAGAACGGATGACCATAAGTGGGCAAACGATTATAATATGGAATACACTCCGGCCAAAATCATAGACATTCAGCGTCAGATGGCGCAGAATGTGGCCAGGGAGTGCAAAGCGAGCCTGACCACTGAAGAGCAAACTGCACTTGCGTATATTCCCACTCAGAACACGGAGGCGTATGAGTATTATCAGAAAGGCAAGTGGTATTGGGACAACAAGCCTACGACTAAGGGGAATGAGCAGGCGGCTCAATTTCTGGAAAAAGCGATTTCTTTGGACAGCACATTTGCTCTTGCATGGGCATACCTCTCTATCGTGGATGTTGTACTCTATTCTCAATTCGATCAAAGTGAACAGGTAAAAATGCGGGCCAAAGAAGCCTTTGTCAGGGCAAAAGTGCTTAATCCCGATCTTCCGGAAGTACATTATGCAGAGAGTTATTTTTTAGAGTATATAGAAAAAGATTTTGATGCTGCTCTTGAAGCGTGTAATAAGGCCATTGCAGGCTCGCCCAATAATAGTGAATACTATGTCGTTCAAGGGTTTTGTTTGGAAACCCTAGGTAAGTTTAATGAAGCTGTTGAAAGCCATCTGAAAAGTTATGAATTGGATCCAAACAGTTCTTGGGCACCCATGGCGCTTGTTATTAATTATAACCTTCAAAAAAAGTGGTCTGAATCCGAAAAGTGGGCCAAACTTTTAATCAGCCAACACCCTGAGAATCCATTGGGGTACAATTCTAGAGCGGTGATCTATCTAAATGGGTACGGCCAGATAGAGAAAGCTCGTCATATTCTTCAGGAGGGAAGTCAGCTAGTAGATGATCCAAACAGTCTCATTGGCTTCCAATATGGGGTTGAATTGTATGCCAGGAACTATGATGCGGTTCTTGAAATCAATGAGAGGAATCGGGAAAGCAGCGGCTATTCATATCGAAAGGCCCTTATGCTTGACCTGATGGGAAAGGAGGTTGAAGCCAGAGTGATGTGGGATTCCTTGAGAGTGGCATATGAGCAACGGGTCAAAACGGATTCGGTTAATCCCGATATTCACCAAAATTTGGGCATTTCTTATGCCTACCTGGGAAGGAAACAAGAGGCGATTGTCGAAGGGCTGAAAGCAGTTGATTTGAATCCTGCACCCAGTAATAAATTTTATTACATGAGTAATCTTATTTACATTTATATAATGACGGATGAATACGACACAGCCATTGAGCGTATCAAGGAAGCGTTGGAAGAGCCTGGTATTTGGATCACCCCCTGGACCCTGAGACTCGATCCACGATTTGATCCCTTGCGTGATGACCCCCGGTTTCAGGCGCTGGTGGAGTAAATCCGTTGTTCCGTGCCTGTGGTACGGTGGGTGGGTTCAATTCCCACGCGCCCTCACTCTGAAACTGGTTTCCCCCGCGGCGATCGCTGAGGGGGATTTTTTCATCGGGCCGGTATCGCGACGGATTGGGAAAGCCGGAGGCGGGAGGCAGGAAAAAACATCGTTACCCATTTTGGGTTTCTTCAGGGGTAGCGGTAACTTTACACCATGAGGGGGCATATGTCTAATTGCAGGAAATCGACCGTCAGTATAATCCTGTTTAGTTTTCAATGGCTTTGTCATCCGCTATTCGCGCAGGAGAGCGAGGCCGCATACCCACGTATTCATGAACTGACCGGTCAGGATTACCTGACGCAGTCGCTCAGAGCCAACGGCATTGTCCTTTTTCGCACCAGAGGGTTCTGTATTGATTCTAAAGGGAATGTATTTATTCTGGACGCAGGCAATTACCGGGTTGTCGTCTGTAACGCGGATGGTGAATTCCTTTTTATTTTCGGCCGCAGGGGACAGGGGCCGGGTGAACTTATCTCAGCCAATCACATCTTTTGTGACAATAAGGATCGGATCTATATTTCCCAGTCAAACATATCATATATCTCCATATTCAATAATCAAGGAATGTTCATCGAGACACGGCCGCTGACCGCGCCGGGAGTGCAGACGATAATGGATTTTGTCGTCACACCGCGCGAATTCATCATCGCCAATATTTTCGATACACGCATGCTCCCTGGCAAGGACGGTATCGGACAGGTAACTCATGCAATAAGGGCCTTCTTCGCCCAAAGTACCGATACAATTATGCTCAGCGATATATACAGTCATCCTGCGCAAACATTCGGTATGCCGTTTACCACTATTGTCACCAGCGCTCAGGGAGATGTTTATTTTGCCCGATTCGACGAGACAGAGTATGCCGTTCAGCACTATAATGCAGCACTTATTGAAAAAACGCAGATACGCAAGGATTACGATCCTGTTCCTCTGCCGGAACAATTGATAACAACAATCAAAGAGGAACGGGAAAGAGGACGGAAAAACAGTAAATTGGGAACGCTGGGATTGGAGCCAGGGCCGATCCCCAAATACTACACTGCGATAAATCGGCTGCTCATTGATCAGAATGACAATCTCTGGGTATTTACCAATGAAAGGGAGAAGAGTGAACTCATCTCGGTCGATATTTGGGGAGCTGATGACCGGTTCAAACAGACCGTCCTGATAAAAAATAAGCTGTTACGCAGACCCGGCGCCAGTCTTGCCATTTATAGGAATACATTGTATGAATTGACCAGAACGGAGGAGGATGAGGAGACTGTCTTCAGATTCACTCTTCCGGAAATACCGGAGAATTAAACGATGAACATGTATTCGCACCGTGATACACCCCTCATCATGCCCGAATTAGGCAGGGAGCAAAACGAACAAAATACACAGGGTGCGGGACGCTGTCCTCTTCAGTTGTGAACTGGTGCTAACAGGCTGACTTATCGGGATTCCCCCGTACCTCGGTGACCACCGGAATACCCTCAAGTGATTCAGGGATGGCCCCGGGGGAGGGGTGCGGGAGCCGGGTCAGGAACAGGGTGATGCAGGGCGCGCCGTTCAGCACCCCCCTGCCGACACCGACGACACCGGGGAGCTGCTTGAGCCGCTCGCAGTTGGCGAGCAGTATGTGGGTGATCCTGTCTTCATGCTCGGGCATTGGACACCTCAATGAATTAGGCTGTGTTGCCGGATGGTTTGCCGCTCAAATCAAGACGCACGTCCCTGCCCGGCTCGCCTGCCTGTTCGACTTTCGATTATTTCGTTCTTTTCGTTGGCTATTTTCAGGGCGGAACTGTGTTATCCGTGCATTCCGCAGGCTCACCACCACGTCTCTATCCAGACATCCTGCCTGCTGTTGCCGCTGAAGTCGTTGTTCACCGTGCTGATGACGGTGCTGTCGGGCCACCCGGCTGTTCCGAAGTTCCAGATGAAGATGCCGTAGTAGTTGCCGGTGCAGCTGTTTCCCTCGAGACGATACCCGGTGGGGTGCTGATTGTCTTCATCGCTGAGCTGAATGCCGGGCCCAAGGTTGTCGTACACAGTGTTGTCCCGCAGAATGACGTCCCTGCCGCCGTCCACCCAGATGCCGCCGTCCCACCAGCCGTCGGACGTGGCGTCGAGATCATTGGCGTAGATATAATTGCTTTCGACGTACACGGTTTCGCTGTCTTCCACGAGAATGCCGCCCCCGGTGTTGTGGTGCGACCGGTTATAGGTGATGGTGACGTTGACATTTCCCCAGGTGTTGATGCCGGTGCCCATAAGGTATTTGGGAGACTGGGGATTCGGCCCGTTTTCAAACACGTCACAGCCGGATATGGTGACGTTCTCCGACTCCTCCACATGAATGCCGCACCCTTCCAGCTGCCAGCTTTTCAGCTGCACCGCGTGGCCGTTGTTATGAATGGTGAGATTCTGAAAAAAGACAAGATCCGCCCGGCCGGCGCCGATGCCGAAATCGGTGTAGTTGCGGAACTCCATGTTATCGAAGATGACGTGATTGCACTTCTCGGCCCAGATACCGAAAGGCAGACGGTTCTCTCCGTCAAACACGGGCGTTCCGGTTATTCCGGTAATACCGATATACGCGATGGGGTCTCCCATTCCTTCCACTGCGATGCTTTCGGAATAGGTGCCGGGGAGAATGTAGATCCGTCCCCCGGGACGGACGCGTTCCATCGCTTTCCGCAGGGTGCGGAAGGCCGCGTCCCGCGAGGTGCCCGCGCTGTCGTCGCTGCCGGTGGTGGACACGTAGTACGGTGTTGATTTGAGGTCGGTTTTATAGTGTTCGAGCCAGTCGATGTCCGGCTCGCTGTTTTTGTTTTTGGTGTCGAAGAGGCTGCAGGCCGCGGTGAGGGCAAGCAGGCTGATAAGAAACATGACGGCTGCTGCTGATTTCATGAGGCGGGTTCCCGAATCTTGTCCCTGAGATGTTTATCGGTTGATAAGGTCCGGACGTGTATTGTAGCCATTGCCGGCGATAATGTCAATGCTTTTTCGCATGGCGGCGGCAGTGACTGTTTCATCATGCGGGGACCCCGAAAATAGTGCTTGCCTTATGTCCGCCGCTGATATATATTATTCTACCCTTTTATCTTTCCTTCTCGTAAAAACGCCGGCGCGGACATGTTCGAAAGGGCATGCGAATGGCAGCTGATGTGAAACAGCATTTTCACCCGCGGGATTTTCAGAAAATGAATTAATCGTATGCTTTGACGGTGCTGGTATGTATCGTTTTCATTATTGGAGCGGTCCTTTGACACCCGTGACTGCAGGCTGATTGTACAGGCGGACAGACAATGAAAAAAGCATACCTCGTATTTCTGTTGATCTATATGATCATGTATGAATTTATAGATACCTATTCAACCAGCTATTACACCGCTGTCGTATCCTACATCCAGGCGTATTTTCACATCGCTCACTCACAATGGTACTCGGTTATGGCGATAGCGTCACTCGGTATGTTTCTCGCCATGTTCAGCCAGTTTTTTGCGGATGTCGTCGGGCGGAAACCGATGCTGATTCTCATTTTCTGCGGCATGGGCCTGGCATCACTTGTCATGTGTCTGGCACAGTCAGTAATCCAGTTTTCGGCGGGATTTTTTCTGTTATGGACATGCGTTTCATCAGATATCTGGGTGATCGTTGTCTCTGAAGAAGCCCCCGAGGCAAAACGGGGCCGTTATGCGTCACTGGTCATTTTATTCGGAGCGATTGGAGCGATCGCCATCCCGGTCATGAGAAACGTCTTCATCCACGTTCCGCCATCGGTCGATCCGGCGCTCTGGAGAACCATGACCTGGGTCGCTATTCCGGCAATTCCGCTTTCATTACTCGGGCTTTTTCTAAAAGAAACCCGCGCGTTTCGCATGCGGACATCACCTTTGGCGAACCGCGATGTCACGATCCCTCTGGCAAAGATCAGGCAGCCGTTTTTCGCGGCGACACGATCGATAATGGTGGTATTTCTGGTGATGGGAACCATAGGAGGGATGTTGCTGAGCGCTCTTTCGACTCTGGAAGCGTACGTTACAACGCAGATCCAGGATACGGATATAGTCAATACTACCGTGTATGCCGCGTCACTGGGAACATTGATTTTTTTCGGTATAACCGGACTGCTTGCCGACACATTGGGAAGGAGACCGGTTTTCTGTATCTATTCAGGATTGAGTTTCATCAGCTTTGCGGGTTTCCTGTATCTCATGCGGACTATTTCCGGGGCAGAAAATTATCTGCTGATGTACCTGCTCACGTTCACTGCAAATGGGTCTTTCTGGGGTTCGCTTTTTTTAGCGAAGATTCATTGTCTGGAGTGCTTCCCCACAGAAATCCGGGGAACGGCCTCCGGGTGGCGGACCCTGAGTTTCGCATTCGGGATCACCGGTGGTTCCTTGATGTGCAGCGCGCTGTCATCAGCGGTCCCGCTGGATGTACTATACATTATTTTTTCAGGCATATCGGTGCTGGTTCTCCCGTTTCTGGTGATACGGTATCTGCCCGAAACGAAGGGTATTGCGATTACCGGCGAATAAACACCGCTGCGGACACGCCTGTATCATGAAGGGGATAACGACAACAATTCAGGGAAGTTATTCATTCCCGGCCTTATGTTCCCTGACGGTACATAGGAAAATATGTTCAGATAATGGATTAACTACAATTGAAATCACATGATAAGGAGCATCGTATGAAAAAAACCATAGTGCTTTGTGTCGGGTTTCTGCTGTTTGCATCGGTGCAGTACAGTATTGCCCAGGATACCTATGCGGATATGATACTGTGGAACGGACATATTATCACCGTCGACGCGGAGAACTCCATCGCCCAGGCAGTAGCGGTAAAGGACAGTCTCATTCTGGCCGTGGGGACAAACGCAGAGATGGCCCAATACCAGGGGCCGGCGACTGAAATGCGTAACCTGAACGGCCGCACGGTCACTCCCGGCATGATCGATGCCCATTTGCATCTGATGTACTACGGGCAGGCGGAAAATGATTTTCTAAACTTACGCCACTGCAATACGATCGCTGAAGTGGTCGATGCAATCGCAGAGCGTGTTCAGGAGACTTCGCCCGGTGAATGGATCAACGGCGACGGGTTCTTCAAGCTCGATGATATGCGTATTCCGACCAGGTATGATCTTGACCCGGTATCTCCGAACAATCCCGTGTTCCTGGCGAGTCAGGGCGGCCATTACGGGTCAGCCAACAGTGAAGCACTGAGAATAGCCGGAATCGACGCCGGCACAGTCAATCCGGTGGGAGGCATCGTTGAAAAGGATTCCATCACCGGAGAACCAAACGGATTGTTCTGGAATCATCCGGCAATGGATCTCGTGCGTCGTTATGCCACTGTTTTCGATGAGGATGAGCTTGTTGCCGATGTCCTGTTCGCGCAGGAACTCTGTCTGGTCACCGGCATCACCAGCTTTCAGGATGTGAACTCACGCGGTATTTCTCGAATGATGGGATATTACAAAGCGGTCGACTCCCTGAAAATAAGAGGGTATATTTTGTTCACGATCGAGCGTCCCCAGGATGTCGATAATTGCCTGAATCATTTATTTATCTATCAGGGGCCATGGCTCAGTCTGATGGGCGACAAGTTTCTTCTGGACGGCCAGCCGCCGACATCGTATACCTATGAATATCATCCCGGGCCTTCCTGGGATATGCCTACCTGGGATGTCGACTCACTTGAAACAGCGGTGAAACGGTTGCACCGGGCGGGGCATCAGATCGCGTTTCACTGCATGGGTGACCACGCCATCGATCTCGCTCTTGATATGATAGAAAAAGCCCAGCAGGACACCTTCAGGCTCGACCACCGGCACCGGCTCGAGCACTGTATGATCCCCACGGATGAAGCGCTCGACCGGATCAAGGAACTGGGTGTGATCGTATCGCTTCAGCCCATTACTATCTATGATTCCGCACAATTTTATCTGGGATTCTGGGGAGAGGACCGGGCAAGGCGTTTCATGCCGATGCGCTCGCTGCTCGACAGGGGTATTCCGGTGGCCCTGGGCACGGATTTCCCGACAGTGTCGCGTATCGCTCCCAAATACACGCTCTGGAGCGCGTGTCTGCGCAAATCTGAAACCGGTCATATCCTCGGAGTTGAAGAATGCGTAACCATTCAGGAGGCGCTGTACGCGCACACCATGGGATCCGCCTACGCCGCGTTTGAAGAGAACGTCAAGGGATCGATTGAACCCGGGAAATACGCCGACATGGTCGTCTGGTCCGATGACCTGTATTCTATTCCCCTGAACAGTCTCAAGGATGTAGCGGTGCTCAGTACGATCGTCGCGGGAACGGTGTATAATAATCCCAACGTCAATGTAGAACATGAATACGAAGCGACCAGGCCGTCCGGTTTCCGGTTATACCAGAATTATCCCAATCCCTTTAACGCGGCAACCAAAATTACATTCGAGATTCCGGTCCGGTCGCATGTACAGGTCGCCATTCTGAATATTAAAGGGCAATTACTGCAAAGAGTCATGGATGAAAACTGTCTTGCCGGCAGGTATACCATAGTCTATGACGCAGGAGATCTGCCGAGCGGCATCTATCTGATCCGGATGAAAACCGAGCGGACTCTCGATACAAGGAGGATGGTGGTCCTGAAATGAGTCAGGTAACGACGCAGCAGGGTCGGCCGGGAGGGTGAACAGCCCGATGAGGCGTGCTGTTTTTAGCTTGACATTTATTACTGTTTTACCCTTATTAAACATTATTCTGCTTTTAATGTATACCATAGAGATGGTTGGCTGTATTACAATGTGAACTAAGCTGGATCAGGAATTACATTTATTTTCATGATAAACAGCATCCGACGGAACTCAACGAGCAGCATGTCGGCGATTTTCTCACGCATCTGGCAATGAACAGAAAGGTTGCCGCGCCCACCCAGAATCAGGCACTGTATGCACTGGTGTTTTTATACAAGCATGTGCTATGGCCGCCTTATTATATGGTTCAGGTCTTAGACTCAGCGAATGCCTGCGGCTGCGCATTAAAGATATCGACTTTGATTATCGGCAGATAACCATTCGGGACGCAAAGGGCGGGAAGGACCGGGTTGTGCCCCTGCCGCGCATGGCGGTGGACGGGTTGAAGCAACAATATCTGTTCGTTAAGCAGCAGCATAAAAAAGATCTTGAAAACGGCTTTGGAAGTGTGGAAATGCCGTTTGCTTTGGCAAAAAAGTATCCAAATGCCGAGTACTCTTTTATCTGGCAATACGTTTTCCCGGCCCATCGCATATCGACTGATCCCCGCAGCGGCGTGAAGCGCAGGCACCACCTTTACGATTCCGTATTACAGAAAGCGGTCAAGACGGCAATTCGAAAAGCGGGGATTACAAAGCAGGGCGGCTGTCACACGCTTCGGCATAGTTTTGCGACGCACTTGCTCAATAGCGGGTATGATATCCGGACTGTCCAGGAATTGCTGGGTCACAAAAATGTTCAAACAACAATGATCTATACGCATGTACTCAACAAAGGGGGATTGGCCGTAACAAGCCCGGCTGATAATTTATAGGAGAACTTCAGGATGAAGTCGGTTAAAACACTCTACCCCGGTCAGAGCGGAACCAGGAAGTGGGACGCTCAGTATGGTGATTCTCTGTTGTATGTACGGTATCGACACGATAAAAAGGCCGGGATGAGATACACCACGGTTGAGGTGATTGTTGATGGATCGGTGCTGAAAAAGAAGAAGTTACAACCGCCCGGCAATGAACTGGTGATGATACGTGTATATCAGCATGAGAGATATGTACAGAAGATGATAAAATATGTCGGAGCGTGCTGGAAACCGCAGTGTGGTTTATGGCAGAAACGCATATGAAGACTTCGAACAAGCGCATACCGCGGTCCGAACCCTACTCCGGTATGGCTGCTTGGAGGTCGTGCAAGCCGTAAGCTAACGTCGTCGGCCGCAGATGCGCAGCGTTAACTGGCTAAAAATAACTTGCATATTTACCCTCCTGTGTTTACATTTCGAAGTATGAACATTGAACATGGAGGTGTATTTTGAAAGCAACAGCAAAAGATTTACGGTTTCATTCAAAAGAAATACTTGACACTGTTTCAAGAGGTGAAGAAGTAGTAATTACTTTTAGAGGTAAGCCTCAAGCAAAGTTAATTCCTTTACATGATGAAAAACAAAAGCAAGAATCAACTTCGAAACTTTTTGGAATATGGAAAGATTACGACTCAATTGACAATGTAACAAATCATGTACGAAATATCAGAAAGGGGCGTTCACAATGATTCTTGATACTGATGTCCTAATCTGGTATATGCGAGGCAACAAAAAAGCCTATGAATTGATTGAGAACTTACCATCATTTTTTATTTCTGTGATAACATATATGGAATTAGTACAAGGGATGAGAAATAAAAATGAATTAAATGAATTGAGAAAAGCATTAAGAATTTGGAACACAAAAATATTATATGTGTCAGAAGATATTTCATCAAAAGCAATGTTTTTTATGGAAAGACATTATTTAAGTCATTCACTTGAAATTGCAGATTCTATTATCGCAGCTACTTCAATTACAAATGCATTACCACTTTTAACTGGTAATCAAAAACACTATAAAATAATTAAAGATCTAGAGTTGAAGTTATTTCGTCCTTAATTAAAAGCCTGTTAACAATGCGCATGAACACGGACAAAAACGTTTGTCACGGCCCTTGCGTTTGAAAGACTTTACCGACGGAAGAATTGAGACAGTGTTAATTTCGAGCAGAAACATAAAAAAGGAAGTACATCATGAAACCGCTTAAGCTCACCACAGCCCAGGGAGTAGGGTTTAAGAAGATGACACTTACAAAGTAGTTTCACACTCACACATAAAAACCGTATGAATATCCTTGATCAGTAAGGAAGGATTGAGACGAATGCTTCTGACTTTTCTTGCCGTGTGGTAGTGGCCAATATCATGTTGATTTCAGTGAATGAACGCAAAAAGGAAATCAGGCTTCGCAAGGCCCTTGGCGCGCGCGGCAAGGACATCAAGCTGCAGTTTCTATTTGAAGCCGTGGCAGTGACCCTGGCCGGAGGCGTGATGGGCATTCTCCTGGGCGCGACGGGCGCGCAGGTTTTGAAAATGGTCACCGATATGCCGGTTTTTGTTCCCTGGGAAGGTATTGTGCTCGGCGTGGTGTCGTCGAGTCTGGTGGGCATTGTCGCGGGCATGCAGCCGGCCGGCCGCGCCGCCCAATTGCCGCCCGTGGAATCATTGCGAGGATAATCGCATGAGGAACGTATGGGAAACACTCTAAAAGAACATATATGAAAATAGCACGCAGCATTAAAATATCCCGCAAGCAATTGATGGCGCATAAACTCCGCACGGCGCTGGCGCTGCTGAGCATCATTATCGGCGTCTCGGCGGTGATTATCATGGTGGCCATCGGTAAAGGAGCGCAAAATGAAGTGCTGGGCAAAATCAAAGCCATGGGCACCAACCTGATCATCGTCAACGCCGGGCAGGTACAGAAATCAGCGGGACGAATGCAAATTCGCGGCACGGTGACCACCCTGCGCCCGGAAGACGCCGAAGCGCTGCAACATGCTGTGTCGCTGATCCAGAGCGCAGCGCCTGTGCAGAGCAAACAGGCGCAGGTCAAGTTCGGCAATCTGAGCAGCAACACGAGGATTATGGGAACCAGCGTTGCATTTCCCGGCGTCCGCAATTTCCGCGTCGGCAAGGGGTATTTTTTCTCCGAGGAAGAAGACCGCGCCTCGCGCCGGGTTGCCGTTCTGGGCCAGACCGTGGTCGACAATCTGTTTGACGGCGCCAATCCAATTTGCGAGACTATCCGCATCGGCAGAATCCCCTTTCAGGTAATTGGCGTCATGGAAGAGAAGGGCGTGGATCTCAACGGCGACGATCAGGACGATCAGATTTTTATCCCCGTTAAAACCGCGCTGCGGCGTGTGTTCAACCAGGATTATATCAATTCCATCAGCATTCAGGTGGTTCGTGAGGAAAAAATGGCGGAAGCGGAACAGCAGATCCGGGAACTGCTGCGTGAACGGCACCGACTGAACCGGCATAATAAAGAGGACGATTTCACCATTCAAAGCCAGACCGAACTGCTAAAAACGCAGCGTGAAACCACCGGCACCTTTACCGCGCTGATCACCAGCATCGCCGGCATTTCTCTGCTGGTGGGGGGCATCGGTATTCTGGCCGTCATGCTCATCGCCATTCGAGAACGCACCAATGAAATCGGTTTGCGCATGGCCGTGGGCGCCAGCCGCAGGGATATTTCGACTCAGTTTGTCATCGAATCGGCCATTCTGAGCATCGGCGGCGGCATTATCGGTATTTTCATAGGCATCATCGGTTCGCTGATCATCGCCATTGGAACCGAATGGGCGGCGAGTGTTTCTCTGACTTCCATCCTCTATTCATTAGCGTTTTCATTATTGATCGGTCTGTTTTTCGGCGTCTATCCGGCGCGCAAGGCCGCCAGGCTCGATCCCATTGTGGCATTGCAGAGTGAATTAATTCTCATGAACACATCCTTTTAGGAAAATAGTATGCATGAAACCATTTTAGAAGCCCAAAACCTGTCTAAAAAATTTGATGACTTTATCGCTGTTGATCAAATTAACTTTTCGGTTAACAAAAATGAGATTTTCGGTTTTTTAGGACCCAACGGCGCCGGTAAAACCACTACCATCAACATGCTCACCGGATTGGCGCGTCCAACTTCGGGGAGCATTTTTATTGATGGAAAAGATTACACGGAACACATCAAAAAAGCGCAGGAAATTATTGGCATTGTGCCGGATGAAAGCAACCTGTACGAAGAAATGGACGGCTTTGACAACCTCTGTTTTTGCGCGTCGCTTTACGGTATAAAAAAAGCGGATCGGGAGCAGCGGGCAAAAAGCCTGCTGCAACAATTCAATCTGGTTGACGCCGGCAAAAAGCCCTATAAATCCTATTCCAAAGGCATGAAACGGAAACTCACCATTGCCGCCGGAATTATTCACAAACCGACGATTTTGTTTCTGGATGAACCGACCACCGGCATCGACGTGGCCAGCGCCCGGCAAATACGGGCATTGATAAAAAGCCTGAATGAAGCGGGCACCACGATTTTTATGACCACCCATTACATCGAAGAAGCCGAGCGGCTCTGTCATCGCATCGCATTTATTGTTAAAGGAAATATTATAAAAATCGGCGACATTAATGAATTGATGGAAGATGCTCAAAAAGAAAAAATTATTCAGTTTTCGTTTCACGGCAAAGTTCAACTATATCAGTTCCAGCAGGATTTTTGCCGACAATTCAATCCTTGTGAGTTATCTCAGATTCAGGATTCTGTTTTTCAGATTCATTCGATAACACCGCTGGATTTAATGTCTTTGATGTCATTTTTTGACTCCCGCGGCATCAAAGTGATGGAAGCCAAAATCATTAAGCCATCGCTGGAAGAAGTTTTTGTTAAAATCACGGGCATTGAACGGGATGCTATGAAGAAAGAAAAGGAAGGTAAGAAAAAATGAAAACAGCCATTGCCTTTTGGAATATTGTGCTAAAAGATTTCCGCAATTACTACTTAAAACCACCCAATATAAGTTGGGGTATTATTTTCCCGTTTGCCTGGATGCTGATGTTTTTTCTTAAATCTCAAACGCCTGTGGATGTTCGGACTATTCTGCCTGGTATAATGGCGATGTCC
>JAFGRY010000016.1 GCA_016934955.1 bacterium
GGAGACAGGAGACAGGAGACAGGAGACAGGAGACAGGAGACAGGAGACAGGAGACAGGAGACAGGAGACAGGAGACAGGAGACAGGAAGAAAAATATATTCGTATATTCTAAAGTCAAGTACTTTTTCAGCAATTGAATCCATCAACTCATGAACTCTTGAACTCTTCAACCGATAAACCCATGAACCATCTTATCGCTCTTCTCGTTCTATCGCTCTGTCAACCCCCGTTCTCCGCATTGCTCTGCAGCCTCTGCGTTAACGCTTTTATGGGTGAGGAGGGGAGGGAAATCCTCAGTTTTTACATTGACTTTCAACCAATTATTCTCTACTTTTAACCTGCAAAACGTTCCAAATAGCGAACCCCTTCGGAGGAAGAATGAGCATGCTCACCATACTCTGTGTTGACGACCAGAGAGAAGTACTCGCCGCTCTTAAAAAGGACCTGGCATTTTTTGAAGAGACCTGCGATATAATCGACTGCGAATCAGCCGCGGAAGCCTGGGAACAGGCGCAGGCGGTGAAGGATTCCGGCGGCCATCTCTTTCTCGTGGTCTGCGATCACATCATGCCGGGGGAGAACGGCGTCGATTTTCTCGCCCGTCTCACCCGGGAAGAGGATTTTCACCATATGAAAAAGATCCTCCTTACGGGTCTGGCTGATCAGCAGGACACTATCAGGGCCATCAACGAGGCGCATGTCGATCTCTATGTGGAAAAACCGTGGGAGAGCGACGCCCTCATCACCTCTATCAGGGATCTGCTGGCCGATTACATCAAGATCACCGGCATGGATCCTGCTCCCTTCCACCTTTATTTCGACTGAAAGCCGACAATATGAACAGGAAAAGGCGGCCCGCATGCGGGCCGCCTTTTGTCTGCAGCACCGGTGAGTACCGTCATTTTATCCTGACGTGCCGAAAAGAAGCCCCAGAAAAACAGCATAACAGGCCAGCAGCATCCACCCCTTCCAGCTGTTGATCTTATTTTCCGAAGCAAGAAAATAGAACACCAGCGACGCCACTACCATGACAGGAATGGTCGTTTTCAGCATAAACGGTGTGATGACAAGCCGGAACCCGGGAAGAAATACTTTGCCGAGCAGTACCGGAATCCCCATCACCGCGAACGTATTGAAGACGTTTGAGCCGAGTACGTTCCCCACCGCCATTTCCGGATTTCCCTTGCGCGCGGCCGAGACACTGACCGCCAGTTCGGGAAGGGAGGTTCCCAGGGCCACGGCACTGGCTGCAATCACCGCCTCCCCGATGCTGAGCAGCTCGGCGAGCCGGATGATCGATTTCACTGTATATTTCGCGCCGATATAGATAAGCGCGCCGCTGAGGACAAGTATCAGCCAGGCTCTGGCAATTTTCTGACCGCGGTCCTCCTGCCGGCCGCTTTCCGGATCGCTCCCTTTCACTGTGTTCACGGTATACACCATGTAGGCAACCATCGCCGCCACACACAAGAGCGCTTCAAAAAGCATGAAATTGCCGTCAGCGACCATTACGGTCATGACCAGGGCCGAGCCGATGAGCATCGGCAGGTCAACAGCGGAGATGTTGTGGGCGATCGTGAATTCCTTGCCGGCAATCGCGGTGATGCCCATAATTAAAAATATGTTGGTGATGTTCGATCCGGCGACATTCCCGATCACGATCTGGGAGGAGTGCTCAAACACCGCCACCGTCGAAGACATCAGTTCCGGGAGCGATGTCCCCATTGCGACGATGGTGACGCCGATGATGAAAGAGGGGACACCCAGGAAAACCCCGATCTTCTGCGCCGCGTCGGTGAAATAATCAGATGACTTCACCAGTACGGCCATGCTGAAGATAAATACAAAAAGCCAGAGTAAAAAGGATGTAGTGCTCATACGCGGGATCTGCCCATTAGGATAGTATTCATGCGAACGCCGCCCTTACACGGAGCGGACGGCCGCGTTCCCTGTGTCGCGGCCGCCGTCCATGATGGATTCGGCACTCTATTTTTTCTGCTCGATTTCCCGGGTGATCTCGATGATGTCGACACTGTCAGGAGCGTCTCCGAGAAGGTGCTCACAGAAATAATCGGCCCGCAGCCAGAAGAAATATTCGTTCATGTCTCCGTAGCCGTGACGCTGACCGGGAAAAACAAACATGTCGAACCGTTTATTGGCTTTGATCAGCGCCTTGGCAAGACGGAACGTGTTGGCCGGATGGACATTGTTATCGATGTCTCCGGTTGTAATGAGCAGCCGGCCCTTCAGGTTATCGGCGACCTCGGAATTCTTCGCGATGCTGTACTCAAAGGAGATATTGCCTTCATCGTCGGTGACTTCCCTGACGCCGTGATGTTTTTCGCTCCACCAGCGGTTGTAGATGTTGTTCTCATGATTTCCCGAAGATGAGACCGCCACCTTGAAGAAGTCCGGGTATACCAGCATTGCCGCGGTTGACATGAACCCGCCGCCCGAATGGCCGTAAATACCGACTTTCGACATATCGATGAAGGGGTGCCGCATGGCCAGCTGCTCGACCGTCACTTTTTTATCGGCGAGTCCGTAATCCCTGAGATTGCCGTACCCGTAATTGTGGTACCACTTGGAGCGGTCGGGATGGCCGCCCCTGTTTCCGACGGTCACGACGATGAAACCGAACTGAGCGAGCCGGTCGGTCCTGTCCATGCGCGCCGAGAACGATTTGTTCACCGCCTCCGTCTGGGGGCCGGGGTAGACGTATTCAATGATCGGATATGTTCTGGCGGGATCGAAATCGAACGGCTTGTACATAACGCCGTAAAGATCGGTGATCCCGTCGGCGGCCTTTACCGTAAACGTCTCGGGAAACCGGTACCCGGCTTCCATCAGCTTGGAAAGATCGGCTTTCTCCAGCTCGGAGATCAGTTGTCCCCGGTTGTTTTTCAGCACCGTCATGGGCACTGTATCGACCCTGGAAAAATTGTCCACAAAGAACCGGTTATCGTCGCACACGCTTATCGCATGGTCGAAATTGCCGTCGGTCAGTTTCTCCAGTCCGCTGCCGTCAAAATTGATCCGGTAGAGATGATTGTAGTAGGGATCCTGATCCTTGTCCCTCCCGTTGGCTGAAAAATAGAGCACCCGGTTTTTCTCGTCGATACCTTCGATATCGCGGCAATGGTAGGGCCCGGAGGTGATCTGGTGTTTCAGTACACCGTCACCGCTGTACAGATAGAAATGGCCCCAGCCGTCCCGTTCCGACCAGTGAATCAGTTCCGCGCCGTTATTCACGAATCCGATCTGTTTCAATTCCACATAGGTGTTGAGCCGTTCCTCGATCAGGGGGGTGACCTCGCCGCTGAGCGCGTTGGCGACACAGATATCGATCCGTTTCAGATCGCGGCTGGTCCGGGAAAAATAGAGCTTGTCCGGCGAACCGGAAAGCCAGTAGCTCCAGCCGATGCGGTCATCGGCTTCTTTGGCGAGCCGGGGCGCCCGCATGATCCCGATGGTCTGATCCTGAAACGCCTCTGCCTTGATTTTTACGATTTCCTTGCTGGGGAAATCGAAGACGAGAAGCTCTTCCTGGGGGGCTTCCTTGTCTCCGGGCATGGTGTATTTATATGACTGCAGGGTCGGGCGGGGATCTGCGGTGTTGTCGATGACCCAGAGGTCTTTCACCTTTCTCTCATCGCTCCGCACCAGGGCGAATTTCTCGGCGTTCCGGGACCAGACGACATAGACCGATTTTCGTTTGTCCCGGTTCTTCTCCTTTTCGACGTTCGTCTCGCTCCCGTAGCCCCCGCTGCCGTAACTGTAATACTCTTCGCCGTCATCGGTCCATTTATGTTCGATGATGGTTGAATCCTCCTCATCCTCCAGCGCCTTTTCGTAGTTTTCCCAGTCCATCCAGTAGAGGTTGTCATTGCGGGAGAAGAGCACTTTCTGACTGTCCGGCGCTATTGAGGCCCAGCGAGGAGTATCCTTGGGTTCTTCGTAATCCTTGATTTCCGCCAGTTTGCCTGTCCGGATGGTATATTCAAAGTGGAACACTTTTTTCTTGTTTTTACTGTTTTTATCGGATTTCCCGCCGCTTTTTTCCTCTTTTTTCTCTTCGGCGTCCTCTTTTTTCTCTTCTTCCTGGCTGCTGGTCACGTTGAAGCGGAAGGCCTTCTCATCATCGGTGAATTCGATCCGGGAGATCGGCAGGTGTTTGGCGTCATAGGGATCTTTGGTAAGCCGGGTGAGCTCCGCGGCCATGGCGATGTTGTCAAACAGCGGCTCTTTTCTGCCCTTCTCCGGATCCGCCAGATAAAACGACTTTCCGTCGGGTGTCTCATAGGTATACCAGAATCGATCGCTCAGCTTCAGCCAGTGCGGTCTCACTGATGTGCTGAAAACCATTTTTTCCACTTTGTCCGGTGAAAACCGGGCCGCGAGCTCATAATTGGGTTTGATGGATGACGCGGTCTGCGCGAACAGTCCGGAAACGGCGAGTAATACCGCGATGCTGCAGATGACCCATCGGTTCTTCATGATCAACCTCCTTGTGCGTGTTCAGGTTTCAGGATATCAGCGTGGTTTGAATGGAAACGACGTACATACACAGGGTTTTAATTAGCTCATTTTTCCCGTATAAAGCAATAAAAATTTCCGGTAATGCCCTTTCCCTCTTACAATATGCACCTTGCGATTTAATCGCCTGCTGCCTATATTCATATGAGCCGGTTCCTGAAAAGCGGGAAGGAACCGTTACACAGGGAGAATGCAATGAAGAGGATTCGCCTGCTGACAGTGGTAATCGCCGCTGCACTCCTCGTTACCGTCCTGATCCGTCAGCGCCTTTTTCCGCCGGGAACCGCCTTGTCGAGCGGCCGGTGTGATTATAGAGAAGAGGAACTGCGGCCCGCAAGCCGTGAGAGCAGGGATCCGGATCCCGCTGTTTCCGCGGCCGGCTCCCGGACAAAAAGACGTCCTCTCTATCGTCCCGATCAGCCTGAAATGTACGCCAGGCTGCACCGGGAGATCAGAACCGCGGCCCACGCGGGCGCTCCCGCCTACCCTTCCGGCTACACCCTGCAGGAGCTGCGGAAAGCCCGCACATCGCCCTTTTTACGGAAACGGATGGACCGGAACATAACCTGGACCGAACGGGGGCCGGGCAATGTCAGCGGCCGCACCCGGGGCCTCATCGTCGATCCGGGCGACCCCGGCCGCAACACCTGGTTCGCGGGATCCGTCAGCGGCGGTATCTGGAAAACGGAGGATGCCGGTCTCTCCTGGGAGGAAAAAACACCGGACCTGCCGAATCTCGCCACCAGCACCCTGGCCATGAGCCCGGCCGATCCGGACATCATCTATGCGGGAACCGGGGAAGGCTTCTTCAATTCGGACGCGGTGCATGGTAACGGCATCTTCAAATCCACCGACCATGGCGAAACCTGGCGGCAGCTGGCCTTTACCGCCGGCAACGGCGATTTCCGGCACGTCAACAGGATCATTGTCGATCCGGCCGATCCCGACATGGTGCTCGCGTGTACGAATGAAAGCGGCATTCAGAAATCCACCGACGGCGGCGACACCTGGGTACAGGTGTACGACACCTACTCCCGGGTCCAGCAGCTGATCGCCTCACCCGCCGGTTTCGACACGATGTGGGCGGCGGTCAACAGCGTGGGTGTGCTGAAATCGGTGGACCGCGGCGACACCTGGAACGATGTGTCCGTCGGTCTCGGCCTCCGGGAGCGCCTGGAACTGGCGGTTTCCCCCTCGAATCCCCGCTGCCTCTATGCGGCGGTGGAGAACGGGACCGATTCCGACCTGTACCGGTCCATGGACGGCGGCGCCTCCTGGACCATGGTAGTCAGCAGCGAGGGTGAGAACGCGGGATGGCTTGGTCAGCAGGGCTGGTATGACAACACCATCGCGGTGCATCCCCTGGATACGGCTGTCGCCTACCTCGGCGGGATCGACATCTGGAAAGCCCGGCTGAACGGAAAATCGTCCTTCACCGCCGGCATCACCGATGTCGAGGAAAACGGCACCGGATCATTTCTTGCATTTGTCAATTTCGGCGGGGCCTGGCTCTATGGGGGCATGGACCTGGGAGTCAAAGGTCTCGGGTCCAGTGACGTCGACTCCAGTGATTACACATCGGTGGAAGTGCGGTTCGGTCCCGGAACAGGCCAGAAGGCGCACCGTTTCATTCGCGGCGATGGTGATTATCCGTACCAGGATTACGTTGATGTGCCGTTCGAGGTATGGGACATCGACAGCAACCGGCAGCTGATGGTCTCATTCAGGGATCAGCAGAACGACGGGGCCTTTCAATGCGCGGGATGGACCGGGTCCGAGCCGCCCCGGGAGTACATCATCATCCACGCCATCGCCTATACCGCCGACGCTCCCGACTCGGTGATCATCAGACCGGGCGGCTACGAAGAGAACCGGGGGCCCAATTATAAGTGCATCTATTTTATCTGGCCGCAGCTCGCACCCGGGGCATCATGGGACCCCGCCGATCTTCCGGAATCGAACATCAGGATCCGCTGGGAAGCCATCACGCTTCTGGAAGCCGATTTCCAGCGGCTGACCCGCTGGTACGCCCCCGTATCCAGTCCCCAGTACGCGCATGCCGACCACCACAATATTCAGATCGTACCGCGGGGGTCGGGGAATTTCAGGATCATCAACGGCAACGACGGCGGTGTCGCCTGGTCGGATGACGGCGGTGTGACCTGGAACCAGACCCTCAACGGCTACAATACCACCCAGTTTTACGGCGTCGACAAAAAGCCGGGAGCAGATGAATATATCGGCGGCATGCAGGACAACGGCACCTGGCAGTCTCCGCGGGGCGCCGCCGCCGCCGCTTCCTCGGCTTACCGGGAGCGGATCGGCGGTGACGGGTACGACACCGCCTGGCATTACCATGACGCCGGCCTCATCATCGGCTCGCTCTATTACGACCAGTTTTTCAAGTCAGCCGACGGGGGGCAGAGCTGGATCAGCGCCACCAACGGCCTGACCGATGCCGGAGACAACGGCCCTTTCGTCAGTGTGCTGGGCAAGACGAAAAGCGATCCCGACCTGCTCTTCACTGCCGGCGCATCGGGTGTCTGGAGAAGCGACGACTTCGCCGACGAATGGATACTAAGCGGCATGGATGTAAATGCATGGGGCTACAGCGGCTCCCACACGCCGGTTGAAGTCTCTATCGCCGACCAGCGTATCGTCTGGGCCGGCGCGTATATGAACAGCACCAGCAGCATCCAGGTGTCGACCGACGGCGGTGTGACCTTTTCGTCCACAAACAATTACGCGGACATGGGCAGAATTACGGGGATTGCCAGCCACCCGTTTCAGAGCCATACCGCCTATCTGCTGGTTTCCATCGCCGACAGCCCAAAAATCCTCCGGACCCGGGATCTCGGCCGCACCTGGGAAGACATCTCGGGCTTCGGTGATGCTGACTCAAGCAGTAACGGCTTTCCCGATGTGGCGGTGTACGATCTTGTGGTCATGCCCTATGATACAACCATACTCTGGGCCTGCACCGAAATCGGCATCTTTGAGTCCGTGAATAACGGCACCACCTGGGCCTGGCTCGATGAGGATGCATTCCCCGCGGTCTCTGTCTGGCAGGCGGATATCGTCGATGATCAGATTGTCATGGCCACCCACGGCCGGGGCATCTGGTCCGCCACGGTGCCCGAGCTGGCAGGGTATTCTCCCCCCGATCTGCCCCTTACGCCCGTTCTCGTTTCCCTTGGTTCGGCACTGGAGGGGTTCAGCGTCACCTGCAGGCTGCGCTCTCCCTACGATTCCACCCAGGTCCGGGTCAACGGACATCCTGTGCACACGCTGGCCGCCACGGGGATACAGGATACCAGCTTCATGTGCGGGACTGCTGTTACGTCACGGGTGAATGTCGCGCTCTACGCGTATAAAGGAGGCGACCTGTTCCAGTCGGCGGTGAAACAGGTGGATATAATCGAGTTCAATGGAGCGGCGCGGTCGTTCAGCGATAATTTCAACCATGGCGGCCTGAATTTTGCTTCAGATGGATTCACCGTACGCTTCGCTGACGGCTTTGAGAGCAGCGCCTGCCACAGCGATCATCCCTATAAAAACAACCGGGAATACACGCTGACACTGCGCACGCCGATTATCGTCAGTGCAGATGACCCTTCCCTGTCGTACCGGGACATCGCCGTCCTCGAACCCGGCGAATCCGGCGCCGCGTACGGCGATGACCGGTTCTGGGATTATGTGGTTCTCGAGGCCTCCCGGGACGGCCGCGCCTGGACACCCCTGGCGGACGGATATGACGCCCGCTACAGCGGTGACTGGCTCACTCTCTACAATCAGCAGATCGATCCCGAAGAGCATCACTTTGTGGAGCACACGCTCGATCTGCAGGACACATTCGCCGCCGGAGATACGCTGATCCTCCGGTTCCGTATGTTCACCGACCAGTACACCGCCGGCTGGGGCTGGGTCATCGATGACCTCTCGATTCAGCCGGGAGGGTCGCCGGTTGCCGATGCAGGGAGCACGCCCCGCGCGTTCGCCCTCCGCCGGAATTACCCCAATCCCTTCAACTCCTCCACGGTCATCGGCTTCGATCTGCCGGCTGATTGCCGGACGAAACTGCGCATATACGATACTGTGGGCAGGACGGTTGCCGATCTGCTGGATACACCGATGGCCGCCGGCACCCATACGGTGACCTGGCACGCCGATGGCCTGGCGTCGGGGGTCTATTTCTGCCGGCTGACCGCGGGTGGACACTCAGCCATGATCAAACTGATGTTACTGAAATAGCGCCGGACAGACGAATGGCAGCGGCCCTGGGGCGATCACGTCGATTCAGGGCCCTTTTTTTCTTGCATCGGTGTCTGTTATGTGCTAAATTGTTATTATATCGGGCTTTATAAGCTTAGATTAATCAATGTATCCGCTCATGGAGGAACGTGTGAAAAAAAGAGGCACCTTTATCGGCGTACTGCTCTCTTTGCAGTTCGCACTCTCTCTTGTCGCCCAGCAGGCGGCACCCGACAGGTCCAAAGCAGAAGAGTATATTTCGCTGGCCAGGGAACAGATACGCACCAATGACTATGACAGCGCCATTGAAAACGGAGAAAAGGCGATAGAGCTCGTAAGCGACAGTTCCCGCTACTATTTTGTCCTGGGCAATGCCTACGGCCTCAAGGCGCAGTTGGGGGGAAAACTGGCCGCATTCTCCGCCGCCAGGAAATGCCGGGCCGCCTGGGAAAAGGCGATCGAGCTCGATCCGGATAATATCGAAGCCAGGTTCAGCCTTTTTTCATTTTGTCTCGCGGCCCCCGGCATCGTAGGCGGAGGGAAAGACAAAGCCGAACGGGAGGCACAGGAGATTTTCGCCCGTGATTCAACCGCGGGATACATGGCCTGGGGACAGTATTATACACACAATGACGATCTCGAGAAGGCCGAGGCGGCATACCGGGCCCTCCTTCAACTGAAGCCCGGGAGCGGATATCACCGCGTCAATTTCGGACTCATGTACCAGCATTTTAACCGTTACGACCAGGCCGGAGAACAGTTTGTCCGGGCCGCTGATATCGATACCAATGCTGTCGATGCCTACTACCACCTGGCGAACAACTCCCTGCTTGCCGAACAAGAGTATGAACAGGGGCTCTCCTGGGTCGGCCTCTTTATTGCAAAACTGCCGGCAGCCGACAGCGTCAATCGCGCCTGGGGCTGCTATCTCAAAGGAAAGCTTCTCAAAAAAATGGATCGAAAAGAGGAAGCCGCGGGCTCTTTCCAGCAGGCGCTGCGGCTGAATCCGGCCTGTGAACCGGCTGAAAAGGAGCTGAAAAAACTGTGGTAGCGGCGCGTCTGCCGTTCTCCCGGCACCCGTATTCACCATCTGGAGCATGATATGAACACGTTTGTTCCCCTTTTCCTCTCAGTCATTACCCTGATCACCACCGCACTACCCCTTTCCGGCCAGGATTCACCGGGAAGAGACGAGGCCCTGCGGGTCTTTCTCGATATCGGAAGGCAGTACGAAGCGCATGTCAAAAGAGAAATCCCCTATGTCAACTATATGCGCGACCGGCAGCAGGCTGAACTCTACATCATGCTCACATCCCAGCGAACCGGCAGTGACGGCCGGGAGTACACCATCGTCCTCTACGGACAGCAGCGGTTCACCGGCGTCAACGACACCCTGACCTATGTTTCCAGGCAGAGCGATACCGATGAGATGACCCGGAACGGCATCCTGCAGATACTGAACCTGGGACTCATGCAGTATGTGAGTCACACGCCCCTGTCTGATAACATCAGGATATCATATATCGATGATTCAATTGCCGAAGATGATGTTGACGACAAGTGGGATCACTGGGTATTCAATATCGAGACCGACACCGACTTTGACGGTGAAGAGTCCCAGACGCAATACCAGCTTGACGGATCGTTGTCCGCGGACAGGGTGACGGATAACTGGAAATTCAGCTTCACCCTGAATGGCGAATACGAGGAGGAGCATTACGACATCGATGATGAAACCATTACCAGCGTCCGGCGGTCATGGGGATCACGGGCGCTGATCGTGAAGAGCCTGAGCGGCCACTGGTCGGCAGGCGGCTATTTCAACACCCGGTCATCGACCTATTCAAATATCGATTTTTCCTGTGAGATCGCGCCGGCCGTCGAATACAACATTTTCCCCTACACAGAGTCGACTCACCGGGAGTTCAGGATCTTGTATCGCGCCGGATGCAAGATCGTCGACTATACCGAAATGACGATATACGACAGGATGAAGGAACATCTCTGGTATGAGAGTCTCAGCGCGTCATTTGAAATAAAGGAGCGCTGGGGATCGGTGGAGTTTTATCTCAACGGATCCCACTATTTTCATGATTTCAGCAAGAACCGCCTCACTTCGTTCACCAGGCTGAATCTGCGTCTTTTCGAGGGCCTCTCACTCAATATTCGGGCGAGCGCGTCCCGGATTCATGACCAGCTGTCACTGGAGCGGGGCGGCGCCTCCGAGCAGGATATTCTCCTGCACCGCAAAGAGATAGCCACCCAGTATGAGTACTCGTTCTCGGTTGGATTCCGGTATACGTTCGGATCCATCTTCAGTAATATCGTCAATCCCCGTTTCGGGAACGGGCATTAATGGCGGCCGAACGTGTCATCGGCGTTACGTGATTCTCACCGATGACATGCCGCTGCCTGTTTCATAGAAAAATATCTCGGCGCCGCAAAAGGCCACTCCATTCCCGGTGATCCTGTGCATCCACCCGCCGGTATTCGAGAGTTTCAGCGTACCGCCGCCGGGCAACGAAATTTCCGTATCGTCGGGCTGGTTCCATGAGACCGGCTGATGCGTATGCCCGAAAATGAGCCTGGACGGTTGAGGGATAGTGACGGAAAAATCCGCCGCCAGTCCTTCCAGTTCAGAGAGCGTTGAATCGTAAAAGTCCTTCAGCCTGCTCCGCACCCCCTTGTCCCTGATATAATCGGCATTGTCACGGGCGGACTGCATACCGAAGAGAGCTTTATACAGCTGCTTCTTGCCATAACCGAATGCGGCATCCATTATCCATCTGGAAAATATGCCTCTGTCCCTTTTCAGCATTTTTTTAACCCGGCGGAGGTACTTGTTCAGGAGTTCTTTGTTCTTTGCCTTGACCGCATTCTCGATTGTCATCACCACTTCGGTCAATGGGCCCGCCTGACCCACCGAGCTGCAGAGGAGCTGACTTGTCGGCAGATTCATTCCCACCATCTCGGCAAGATTCAGCCGGTCGGGATCCTTCAGCATTCGCAGATCATCTTTCAGTATTTCCAGCCCCCATTTTCCCAGACAGGACCAGGTCGAGTCGAGGTACTGCCCGTGACTCATCATGACGGTTTCGTTTTCCGTCACCAGATACAGGTTCGGAAATCCAAAGCTGAAATAGAGATTATCCTGTATGATGTGATCGAGAAAAAGCCCTCCATATTTGGGAAGACCTGCGGCATTTGACGATACATGAGGCAAAGTGAATCCGTAGAGAGGAGATCCCGGCCGGTCATCGATACATGCCGGCAGTGACATTTTCAGCGGGTAGACCGGGAGTCTCCGGTTCATCCTGTTTATGATGTTTGCCTGATATTCAACCGTGTGCCACATGTCAAAGTCATGATTTCCGGAGATATAAATTATGGATCCGAAATTCTTCTGCCCCGACTTGGTTTTATATTGTTTGATCAGTCCGTCTGCAACGATTTGCCTGAAGAAAACAGCGCCTGTCTCGTAGGCCACACGATACTGCGCGATCGAAAAGTCGAAAATATCACCCAGCAGCACGAGATAATCCAGCGGCTCACCGTTAAACGTTGCTTTGACGGCATCTCTGAAATCCACGTACCTGCTGCCGAGAGTCGGCGAGGTGCTGCCCGGCCTCTTTAATGCCATTGCAGATGATTGATCACCGAAATGCACATCTGAAATAACCGCGAGTTTGATGCTCATTTTCCCATCCTCCTGATAACTTTTGTGAATGGTTTCCGCGCCGGCATCAGCACATGCCCCGACGGATTCTGCGCCGGACGGGACATATCCGAACCGTTCTGCGGGCTTCAACTGCTGTTTCCCTGGTAGTCGCTTACATCGGCTGTAATCGGGATATCGCAAGCGGTGTGAATGCACGGCGGGAACGTCACCCGCCCGCGCTGTCTCTTCTGCACTCTCTGACGTTCCTGTACCCGAGTCCAATTCCTGAGACGCATCTGCGGTAAGAGTAGTGTTCTGCAACGAGATAGGTTTTAATACTTGAATATAGAGACTGGCAAACCGAATATCAAGCTTTTTTATTCGGACGAAGCCCGCCTGCAGAGAATGGTATTCCAAAGAGTCAATCTCATCCAGTGATATAAGACGCTGCACCGTTCTTCTTCCCTGGTGTACGCCGCTGGTAGGTCCTGTACTTCGCGGGCAGGTGTTCATCAGTAAAATCAGCACAATAATTTCACCCCGCCGCCGTTTACCGGATATCAGCACCTGGAAACGGACACCAATCCACACGATAAAAATGGGGAGAACAACCATGAATTATGCACACACATTCCGCGCACTGCGCAGGATCGGCATGCTGTTCCTGCTGCCCGCGGCTCTCTTTATCGGCTGCCAGAACAACGCCACCGGTCCGGACACCGCCGACAGCGAAGTCACCGACGAAGACATCGCCATCTCAGTCGCCAATCTCATCTGTGAAGACAGCGGCGGCGCTCTCGACCAGATCGGGGACGTACTGGAAATGATCGGGATGGGGATGCAGAGCCCTGCCTTAAAAAGTGATCCTGCTGCGGGTATCCTTGTGCGGACCGCCGAATACGACTCGGTGCAGCAGATCTGGACCATCTCCTTCACCAAGGAGCGGGGTACGGCCGGCGATTCGCTCTATTCACTTTTTTCCCGCACCTATTCGCTGCAGCTCTTCAGCCGGAGCGGCTCCCCGCAGCAGTACTGGATCACTGAAGAAGATACCGCCCGCACCTTTGACGTCGCCATCATTGCAGGGACCGGCCTGCATCACGGGCCCCATTTTACCCACACATTGACGGCAATCGACGGCAGCTGGCAGGGCAGCGGCGCCGACACACCGCTGATCACCATCAACGGGAATATCCATCGGGCGGCCATCGACACGATCTACCGGCCTCTCTCGATGAAGATATCGGATCATGCGGTCAACCTCACCCTCAGCGATGTCACCGGTCCCCGGGGAAGCAGGGTCGGACTCACGGAAAAGGTAAGCGGCACGGTGAGCGGGCAGTTTACCGCCGATGTAACCGTCTATCGAGAAAACATGACGATAACCAGACATATCGTCAGGGACATCAGCGTCGATCTCAGCGCCGGCCGCTCCAGGATCAAAATCGGGCCGCAGTGGTTTGTCGTTCACCCCGGCAGCGGAGAAATCTCCGATTCATAACCTGGTTCTTCCGCTGCACCACTGCCCGGGCGGTTCCCCTGCTTCAGGAACCGCCCGTCCATTTCCCCCCGCTCGCTTTTCACTTGCAACTCATCCACCGATTATGTACCTTTCGGATTGATTCGAAGCGGCCCTCACCGGGGTTTGCGAAAGGCACCTTATGTGGATCGACGATGATTGAAGCCGTACTCTTCGATATTGACAACACCTTGATTCTCTTCGATGAAAAAACATTCATAAGGGAATACATCGAAAAGCTGGTCCCCAGATTCGCGGATATCCATCCTCCAGAATCCTGCCGGGAAAAAATACTCGCGGCCACCAACGCGCTGATGGAAAACCGGGGAGCTGCTACAAACGCGCATCACTATCTCACCCATTTTATCAAAGACACCGGCGCCGATAAATGGGATGTCTGGAACCGGTTCGAAGCTTTCTACGCCAGCGAATTCGACCAGTTTTCCCGCCTCGTACGGGTAACGCACGGCGCGCTGCAGTGCCTGGAATCGCTCCGTGACGAGGGACTGCATCTGGTTGCCGCGTCCAATCCCTTCTGGCCCCTCTCCGTTCAGAAGATCCGCCTCGGCTGGGCCGGCCTGAGCCACATCCCCTTCAGGTATATCACTCATATCGAAAACAGCACCTACTGCAAGCCTCAGCCAAACTACTATCTCGAAATATGCCGGCAGATTGAGATTCATCCCTGCCGCTGCCTCATGGTGGGAAATGATCCGGTCAATGACATTATCGCCGGCCGCACCGGCATGAAGACCTACCTTACCACCGATGCCGAGAGCGCCGGTCTCAGCCGGCTTTCCGTTTCGGAAGAGATTCGGGAAAAATCCGGTCTGAGGCTGCACGATCCGGATTTCACGGGCCCCCTCAGCGGCGTCCCTGATGCGGTCAGGCAACTCAACGGCTGAGCGGCCGTTTTCACGCTCGTTTCGGAACATCTATATAAGTGAAGGAACAGCCATGGATCTTACACAGTACCCCCGCAGAATTTACACTCCGGCGCCGACGCCGGTCATCGAGCTCAAGCGGTTGAGCTCCCTGCTCAAGTGCGGCAGGATCTATCTGAAACGTGATGACCTGCTTGGGCTCACCGGCGGCGGCAACAAGACCAGAAAACTGGAATTCGTGGTCGCCGACGCTCTGAAGCAGGGCGCCGATACACTGGTTACCTGCGGCGGTCTTCAGTCCAACCACTGCCGGCTCACCGCGGCCGCCGCGGTGAAAGAGGGTATGAAATGCCGGCTCATTCTGGTGGAAGAACCGCACCAGACCTATGATCGTGAAGCGAGCGGCAACAATCTGCTCTACCATCTGCTGGGAGTCGATGAGATCACCGTCATTAAAGATATGGCCGATCTGGACAGCGCCATGGCGCGTGTCGCCGAACAGGTGCGGGACGCCGGCGGCACTCCCTATCTGATCCCCCTGGGCGCCTCCACCCCCATCGGATGTCTCGGCTACATTGCCTGCGCCCGGGAGATCGCCGCGCAGTCAGCGAAAATGGATGTGCACTTCGACTACGTGGTCTGCGCCACGGGCAGCGGCGGCACCCAGGCGGGTCTTGTTATGGGATTCACGGATGCGGATTACACCTGCCGCGTGCTCGGTATGAACGTGAGCCGCAGCGCCGCCGAACAGGAAGTCCTGGTCAGGGAGCTGATCGACAGGACAATCAGCGAACTCGGCCTCGATCTCACCGTCGGTGACGAGCGGATCGCCTGCTTCGATAAAGGGGTAGGAGACGGGTACGCCATGCCTTCCGCCGAGATGGTCAGGGCAGTGAAGCTCACCGCGGCCACCGAAGGGATTCTGCTCGATCCAGTGTATACAGGCAAGGCCATGGTGGGCCTCTTTGACCTCATGCAGCGGGACTACTTTCAGATAGATGACAGGATCCTGTTTATCCAGACCGGCGGCACTCCCGCACTCTACACGCAGCCTGAACTGTTCGTCTAATAGCGGAGGCAGACGATGCTCGATGTATCACTCAACCCCTGGCTTTCAATCGTTCCGCCTCTTATCGCCATAATCATTGCACTGCGATTCAGGCAGGTATACGCGGCTCTCTTCACGGGGCTCTGGTGCGGCACCACAATCCTGGCCGGAGGAAATCCTCTCAAGGGTCTGGCAGACGTTATCGAGCTCTGTATCCGTGTGTTCGGGGATCCGGATAACACGCGGGTCATCCTCTTCTCAGCCTGCATCGGCGCGGTGATCGCCTTTACCCAGCGCAGCGGCGGAGTGCAGGGATTCGTGGAGTGGCTATCCCGCCGGTCCCTGATCACTTCGCGCAGACGCGCCCAGCTGATGGCAATGATTATCGGCAGCGCTGTCCCCATCGAATCGAGCATCAGCATTCTGGTCACCGGCACCGTCTCACGTCCCATCTTCGACAGGCTGAAGATATCCCGGGAAAAGCTGGCCTATATCTGCGATTCCATTTCAGCCCCTGTCTGCTCTCTCATTCCTGTAAACGCCTGGGGCGCATTCATGGCCGGACTGCTGGCGAACCAGGGAATCGCCCAGCCGCTGCACGTCTATTTCAAGGCGATCATTTTCAACTTCTATGCCATCTTCGCCGTTCTGCTCATGCTGTTCCTGATCCTCACACGCCGGGATTTTTTCAGCATGCGCCGTGCCGAAAAAAGAGCCGATGAGCAGGGTCTTGTACTCCGGGAAGGAGCGACCCCTCTTATTGCGGATGAGGTGATCCGTATCGAGCCCAAACCGGGCATTCGCTTAAAAGCGATAAATATGATAATTCCCATCGCGATTATGGTCACCATGATGGCGGCCGGGCTCTTCATCACCGGCAGGGGTGACATCACCCAGGGATCAGGATCCACAGCAGTGCTCTGGGCCGTGCTCACAGCAGTAGTCTCGGGCGGGATCCTCTATCGCGTGCAGGGTATCATGAAATTCCCTGAGATGACATCCCTCTTCTTCAAGGGCGTCGGCGGACTCATACCCATCGCAGTGCTTATGATGTTCGCATTTGCCATTGGTCGTCTCTGCCGTGACATGGGCACAGGCGCATATGTGGCAGGTGTGGTCAAGGATGTGATTTCTCCTGCATTCATTCCCGCGATCATCTTCGTCACCACCTCTTTTATTGCTTTTTCCACCGGGACCTCATGGGGGACATGGGGAATAATGGTGCCCATCGGCATTCCTCTGGCCCAGTCCCTGGGACTGAGCATTCTCCCGGTAACCGCGGCCATCGTCTCCGGCGGCGTCTTCGGCGACCACTGTTCACCCATATCGGACACCACGCTCATTGCCTCCATGGCCTCCGCCTCGGATCACATCGACCACGTCAACACCCAGCTGCCCTACGCGCTCATCGCCGGAGCCGGAGCGACGATGCTGTTTCTCGTAACGGGGTTTGTCATGCAGTAGCCCCGCCCCCTCCTCCCCAAAAAAGCCAACGAAAGACACGAAAAAACGAAACAATAAAAGGGCTTTGGAGCAGGGCAATCTTGTGACAAGTCCATCGTAGAGACCGGAGACCCGGACACCGGACCAAAATGTATATTCAAATATTATGAAATCAAGTATTTTGCCCCATCACCTCATCAACCCATGAACTCATCCCCCATCTTGTCGCTCTTTCGCTCTGTCTTTTTGTCGCTCTCAAGTTCTTAAGCTCTTAAGTTCTTTTTCCTTATGTTCTTTTTCGTTTTTTTCGTGTTTTTCGTTGGAGACTTGGGAAGGGGGCGGGGCCTGGCACAATATCTGCAATCTCCCCCCTGAACCAGGCATAAACCGGGAGAACGGATCATGGGCACCAACAACGTCATTTTTCTGGAAGTACTGGAATGGCACGACAGAACCGGAAAAGAGATCGTGCACCGCATTCCCCAGTCAGGCTCGGGTGAAGTGAAATTCGGGGCGCGGCTGATCGTGCGGGAGAGTCAGGCTGCCGTCTTTTTCTACAACGGCAAGGCCTGGGACGCCTTCGGCCCCGGCAACCACCACCTCACCACCGCCAATATTCCCATGCTCAACAAGATTCTCAGCATTCCCTGGAGCATGACCAGCCCCCTGCGCACCGAGGTCTATTTCACGAACATGAAGGTGTTCACCAACCTCAAATGGGGCACGAAAAATCCCGTGGCCTTCAAGGACTCGGAACTGGGGCTGATCCGTCTGCGAGCCTTCGGCGTCTTCAACATCCAGGTGGTGCAGCCGGTGCTCTTCATCAACAACCTGGTGGGCACCCAGCACGTCTTCACCACTGAAGATATCGACGAATACCTCAGCCGCGTGGTGGTCTCCCGGCTCAACGATCACCTGGGCGAGCATCTCGATTCCCTTCTCAATATGCCGGGACGGTATGACGAACTCTCCGCCGGCCTGCAGGAAAGGCTGCAGCGGGATTTCTCCAAATTCGGACTGGCTCTCTCGGACCTCTATATCACCTCGATCACACCGCCGCCGGACGTGCAGAAGGCCATAGATGACAAGAGCCGGCTCAGTATCTTCGACGATCTGAACAAACTCATGCAGATGAAGACGGCCATGGCCATGGAAAAGGCGGCCGAGCAGCAGGGAGAGGCCGGCGCCGGCGCCGGAATGGGGATGGGCCTGATGATGCCCGCCATGTTTTCGCGAATGATGCAGGGGGACGGGGGCAAAGGGACGGCCGGGGGACTGACCTGCCCCGACTGTCACAATCCCATTCCCGCGGAAGCGAAGTTCTGCCCCCACTGCGGCCATCAGGTGCTGGTTTTCCAGGCCTGCCGCCACTGCGGCAAGAACCTCGGCCCCCACGCGAAGTTCTGCTCCAGCTGCGGGAAGAAAGTGGATGGTAAAAGCGAATACAGTACGTGCCCGAAATGCGGTGCGGAGAACCTGACGGACGCAACCTACTGCAACAGCTGCGGTGAACAGCTCTAGACTACAGCTCTACCGGGCGGAATTCTCCTGCCCCCAGTGCGGCGCCCCCGCCGTGCTGGACGAGACGGAGTACGCGATCAACTGCCCGTTCTGCCGCACCGGCGTGCTGCTGGTGCCGGAGCGGTTTTTCCGCAATTATTTTCCGGCTGCCGTGGATGGTGACCTGATCTATGTCCCCTACTGGCGGCTGCGGGGCGCCTACTTCCGCATCCACGACGAGGACGGGGAGGTGAAGCGTCTCACCAAGTTTATCGACACCACCATTCTCGGCGTCTCCCTGCCCCACCTGCCCTACAGCCTCGGCATCCGTACCCAGAACCTCACTCTGAAACCGGTCTGCGATGACCTCCCCGGCACATTTCTCAGCCCGGATATCGCCCTGGAAGAGGTGCGGGAGCGGGTCGCCAGGGTGCAGGTGAGCGGCAGACAGTTCAGCAAGTCGGTTGAGGATCTGCACACCAGCTCCCGGGAGTTCCTGGAGCAGCAGGAGAGTCAGAATGTGAGCAGTTATGAGTACTATTCCAATTTCAATGCCAGTCTCGACGCTGAAGCGGAGCTGATCGATCTCATCAGCACCGCGGCCGTTGATTTATTCAGGAAAAAGAAGGAGAGCAGGCGGAAACTCGAGTTGGAAAAAACGAAGATCGAAATAAAGACGACCGCTGAAAAACGGGTGGATTACCAGGAGTTTATCGGCGAGATCATCAGCCTGCTTCACTATCCGGTGACGGTGAGGGACGGGGTACTCAGGGACGGCGTGCTCGATGAGCAGCTGTCTCGAACGAAAGGGATGGATACGATTCTCTCGGAAAAGCAGGCCGTCAGCGTCAGGAAAACGTGGAAGAGCCTACCCCTGACCTGCCCCGGCTGCGGCTGGACCCTGGAGGGCGCCTCCGACAGCATTCTCTTCACCTGTTCCAACTGCGACACCCGCTGGCTCTTTCACGACAAAAAACTGCGCCGCTGCCGCGTGCTCCATCTCGAACCGGAGGAGAAACATGGCGTCTATCTGCCCTACTGGAAGCTGAAAATCCGCTGCCCCGGGTTCGAAGAGACCGTGTACGAGAATCAGATCAAGCGCAATTTCGTCTGGAGGGGAAGGGGGAAGGATGCGCCGCAGCTGGAAACGGAGATCTGGACCCCGGCCCTGCGGCTGCTGCCCGACGAGTTCCTCATCGCGGCGACCAAGATCAACGCCCATGCCGGGAACCTGGAGCTGAAAAAGGGCATGCCCGCCAGCACCGCCCTTTTTCCGGTGACCCTGCCCGTCAGCGAAGCCGTGGAATCACTCACTCTCATTCTCTACGAAATGACCGGTAACAAGAGCAGACTCGCCCCCGATCTGCCCGATCTCGAAATCACCGCCAGCGAGGCCCGGGTTGTCTATGTGCCCTTTCAGAAACAGGCCGTCGACCTCGTGCAGCCCCGCGCTCACTTCGCCATCCGCCACGCCGCCATCCGGGACCGGACGGGGGTGGGGGATGTGATGAATTAGGGCAAATCTCGGGGTCTTTGTACATACAATACTAATTCAGTACGAGCGTACTGTCCTGGACAACCATTACATTGAATCGTGATTTACAAAGATTGAGAATTTAAATACTACAGAATAATCATTCAAATAGCCGTTTGCATAAAAATTATTGTCTTTATCCATCCATAGAATTTTATCAAACATTTTTTCCGTATTTTCTCCTTCTATCCTGGCAAATAATCTTTGCGATGCAATGTACTCATTTTTTACATTAAATACATCAACATAATAATAGACATTATTTTTATCAACGACATAATAAAAAATGAATATATCACCATTGCTTTTTTGATAAATTCCACAACTTTTACACAATATTTGTATTGTGAATTTGCCAGCGGGAGAACTCGTTCGCAACAGTCCGGGCATCTTTTTAAACTCAACCAATTTCCGATTGTCATTCAGCCTTTTATACGATTTCAACAATTTTTCTCTGGTATAAGAAAACAATTGAAATGATCTATCTGATGATTTGTATCGATAAAACGTACCATTGTATAAAAACGGCAAAAACAGCACATCACCATTTGGTGATATTGAGATGTGGCCAGGAAAACTTGGAAATGCATTTTTTGCTTTCTCTTCATCATCCCGCCAGATTTCATTTATCGTGCCAAATGAAGTTACTACATTAGCAAAATCATCAGTATACTGATGAAACACGTGAGATCCTGAAATTACATTTTCTTGAAATGCCGGATAATATATTATAAACGATGTGTCTGTATAGCAGATGATATGATTAGGATCAATACATTTTGAATCAATAAATTTGTAACTGATGAAATTATTCCCCACATCGAAAAACCGTGTGAATCTTTTATTCAGTTTATCCATCACTATAAGATCATTGTTTTTAGTAATAGAAATCCCGGATATTTCAAGTATTTCACCTGGACCCTGTCCTTTTTTACCGATATATGTAATAAACTCACCATTTTTTTTAAATACTTTTATACGAGAAGAATTCTTATCCGCGATATATATATTATTATCAGTATCAGTTCGAATATACTGGGGTAATATGAAATATGTTTCCCTTTGCCCGCTATCATCATTACCAATGATAAGTTTTTCTTCTATTTGTATACTTACATTCTGCGAGTAGCTAATAAGATGGCAACCAAAACACAGTATGAAAATGATATATTCTTTCATAAAACAATCTCCATTAAAATGACGGTTACAGAACATAGTTTTCTATAACCGCCATTTCATCACACCAACTTAGCGATGACAATCGCCAAAATTACCCCATATATAACACACAGGTTGACCGTTTATCGGATCAATCCACCATGAGCAATATGGATATCCCCATACACCACTACCTTCATCACAGTTTTCTGCATCACCACAGTCCTTGCAAGGCGTCGGGTTAACCGCATATACTATTTGCACCGTAAATATCGCCATAAATAAAAATAAAAACAGAATTGCGAAAATCTTTTTGTGCTTAGACATCACATACCTCCTATTTATTTGAAGTTTATGGGAATAAAAATTGTTTTAATATCACCCCCTCTCATAAAGTCTCCATTGCTTTTAAGTTTTGATCTCCAATCTTTGCAAATGCAGCCTGAGCTAAATTGTATCGTTCCCTTTTTATTGCCCTTGGGGTAATAGCCGATTTAGCTAAATGTGATCTAAAATAAATAAGTTTTTTAGAAATATTATCACTAGTGTCCGGTTAAAGGTATAAAAAATAAAAAATATGGCCCAACTTACCTCAAAAATTGTTATATTCTAGTGCACCTAAA
>JAFGRY010000017.1 GCA_016934955.1 bacterium
CGTACAATCGAAGACGGAAAGCAAAGTATATTAAAGCAGTGAGTTAGTGCTTGATTTTTATTATAGCAGGACCAAAAAATCAAGGCCCATCACGAAATGGCTAAAAATTTCACCGTCTTGCCTAAAAGGGAAAAACTCGCTGCGGATACAGACATCCGCAGCTCAGACAGTTTCCCTTTTTTAACGGCAAGCCGATAAATTTTTTTAACGCCATTTCCTGAAAGGCCGATTATTGTATAAAGAAAAGTCGATCGCCCCGGATATCCATCCGGGGCGTTACTGGGGAGGGATTTCCAATCCCGAGGGGGCCGGGTTGGGCTGCCATACTCAATTCGCAAGAGGGCGGTCCCTGACCGCCCGCTGGGTGTCGGCGTTCCTTCGAGCCCCCTGAGTGTGCAACGGCTGAACGAATGGTCCCTGACCGCCCGCTGGGTGTCGGCGTTCCTTCGAGCCCCCTGAGTGTGCAACGGCTGAACGAATGGTCCCTGACCGCCCGTTGGGTGTCGGCGTTCCCTCGAGACCCGTGAGTGTGTAACGATTGAACGAATGAAATGGAGACAATGATGAACAGCTGGTATGAAAGCCTGCAGCGGCCGGCGCTCACGCCCCCGGGCTGGGTGTTCGGGCCGGTCTGGACGGTGCTCTACAGTATGATCGCGGTGTCGCTGTTTCTGTTTATCGGGAAGGTCAGGGGTGACAACGGGTATGGCATGTACGGGGTCATTGCCCTGCACCTGGTGTTGAATTTCTGCTGGACCTGGCTCTTTTTCGGGCTGCGCAGGCCGGGGCTGGCACTGATCGACATCGTGCTGCTCGATGTGACGCTGATCTTTCTGGTCGTGCGGTTCTGGCCGGTGCAGCGGATCTCGTCGATACTGCTCTGGCCCTATTTGGTCTGGGTGCTGTTTGCGACCTGGTTGAACGCGGGGTTCTATGTGCTGAACAGGCGGTGACGGGGGGCTGGGACCGCTGTATCAGGAAATAGATCACGTTAACGGCAGCTGCCCGAGCGCCCCGGCTGAACATCCGGGGCGTTTTTTGTATTTTTGTTCACATTTTGCTTGCGTTACCTGCGTGATTTCGTTATATTATTTTTTATTTTCCACGATCCGCAACACAATTTTCTCGTATTGAAGCTGAACTCTCGCATGGCAGGAAAGACATGGACAGGACGGTGCTTCATATACTAATTTTTCTTTTCGAATACATTCGGGCAGGCGAGGAACGGCATATCGTTCTCGCCTGCCTTTTATATTTCTAATGGTTTTTTTGCCAAGAACTGGTACTGTATACAGCAACAACAAATTGTATAGATACAGCAACAAACAGGAAATCAGATTGCTGTATTTAGTATGGTATTGCTGTATACAGCAAGATTCAATTACAAGGGCTTTGCCGAAGAATATATGGTTAGGTCTTAAATATCTCTTTCTGAAAGATTAATAAGAATGGTAACTATGAGAGTCTTACTAGATACAAACATATTTATCCATCGAGAAGCAAGTCATGTCGTCCATGAGGATATTGGTACATTATTTAATTGGCTCGATCGTTTGCATTTGATAAAATGTATCCATCCAATTACTATTAATGAGATATCTAAACATGCTGATAGGAAACTTTTAAATACAATGGAAGCCAAACTCAAATCTTATCACATAATAAAGACAGAAGCACCTATAAACTCACAAATCCAAGATTTAATAGACAATTATGATACCAATGAAAATGATATAAATGATTCCAAACTTTTAAACGAACTTATAAATGATCGAGTCGATATTTTTATTACTGAAGATCGGAAAATACATAATAAAGCTAACATGCTATCAATATCTGATCGTGTTTTTACTATAGATTCCTTTCTAGAAAAAGTTGTTGCTGAAAACCCAAGATTGGTTGATTACAGAATACTCTCTGTAAAAAAAGAATATTTTGGGAATATTGATTTAGAGGATACTTTCTTCGACTCATTCAGAGATGATTATAATAAATTTAATAAGTGGTTTAGCTCTAAATCTGATGAATATACTTATATCTGTAGATCAGGTGATCAATTAATTGCATTTCTTTATCTTAAATATGAAGGCTTGTCAGAAAATTACTCTGATATTACTCCAACATTCTCTCCTAAAAAGAGATTAAAAATTGGTACATTTAAAATAACTTTAAATCCTTTCAAGCTTGGTGAGAGATTTCTAAAAATAATATTTGATAATGCTTTGAATATGAAAGTGAATGAAATATATGTTACTATATTTCCGAAACGAACAGGTCAACTTCAACTTATTGAATTATTAAAAGACTGGGGTTTTTTAAGACACGGAATAAAACAGACTGATTCTGGAATTGAAGAAGTATATGTTCGTGATTTTTCACAACAATTTGAAAGTGCTAATCCAAAGCTCACTTTTCCGTATGCGTCTATTGATAAAAATATATTTATAGTACCAATATATCCACAGTATCATACTGAACTATTTCCTGACTCAATACTTAGGACTGAATCACCTTTGGACTTCATTGAAAATGAACCTCATAGAAATGCTATAAGAAAAGCTTACATCTCTCGATCAATTGAAAGAAATTTGAAAAGTGGAGATATAATTGTATTTTATCGAACAGGAGGGTATTATAAAGGCGTGGCTACCACTATTGGTGTGGTGGAGAATATTATAACAGATATCAAAGATGAAAAGGAATTTATTAGACAATGCAGAAAACGTAGTATTTTTACCGATCAACAATTAGTAGAACACTGGAATTACAATAAAAGATTGCGTCCTTTCATTGTCAATTTTCTTTATACGTATTCATTTACTAAAAGGCCAAATTTAAAGAAGTTAATCGAAATTGGTTTAGTAAGAGTTGTTAATAGCGCACCGAGGGGTTTTGAATTAATAGATAAAAATCATTTTAGAATTTTGTTAAAAGAGGCGGAAGTCGATGAAAGTATTATTATCAATTAAGCCTGATTTTGTTGAAAAAGTTTTTTCAGGTGAGAAAAAGTATGAATTCCGTAGAGTTATTTTTAAGAAATCTGAAGTTAATACGGTTGTTGTATATGCTTCAAAACCAGTTCATAAAGTAATTGGGGAATTCTCAATAAAAAACATAATCTGTGATGATATTGTTTCTCTTTGGACACGAACAAAGGACTTTTCTGGTATCAGTGAAGATTTCTTCTTTCAATATTTTAATGATAGAGATTTTGGTTATGCAATAGAAATTGGTAAAGTTAAAAAATACAATAAAGCGTTATCATTACAAGATCATTTTAATGTTTCACCACCACAATCATTCATGTACTTATGAAATTTTATCACATAGAGGCAAAAAAACCTAACCTAAATTTGCTGACGGACGCGCCAGTAACGTTTTGTTCTTTTATTTCAATTCTGCTTTGGACACGTACCGGCGTCCGCGACGCATTTTACTAACTGCGGTTTCAATTGCGGGCCGCTTGACAAATTCTCAACGTAGCATTTGGACAGAGCCGGTTTGGCGCGCCGCAGAAATAGCCGTTATGTGGTATATAATCGAATAATAAGGTAAGAGTATCATGGCATACAAAATAAAGTACTACCATATTTTTAGTTTTATTAAATTCTAAGGAGGTTAATATGTCAGACAAGAAAACTGTATTCATAGCTTTTGCTATGGAGGATAAGTCAGCTCGTGACTTCCTAAAAGGTCAATCACTCAATACTAATTCATCATTCGAGTTTATTGATATGTCAGTAAAGGAACCCTACGATAGTGAGTGGAAAAAGAGGGTCAGAACTCGCATTCTTCGTTCAGATGGTGTACTCGCAATTGTTAGTAAAAATTCATTGACCTCAAGTGGACAAAAGTGGGAAATTCAATGTGCAAAAGAGGAAAAGGTTAAATTAAGAGGTGTATGGGCATATAGGGATGATCGAACTAATCTTGAAGGTGTAAATACAATGGTTTGGACTTGGGACAATATCGCCAATTGGATTGATAGTCTATAAGGGCAGAAATATGAGGAAAGCACTAGTTGTTGGTATAGATTACTATTCAAATGTTTCAAAACTCTCTGGCTGTGTTAATGATGCTAATTCAGTGAAAACCATACTAGAGCGCAATGGTGACGGTACAGTCAATTTTCAAGTTAAGCTCCTTTTAAGCAGAGATCCCATGGAAATAGTAAACCGAAGACAACTGCGCAACTCAATTGAAGAACTTTTTTCGGGAGACGGAGAAATAGCCCTTCTTTATTTTTCAGGGCATGGTTATATTGAAACCGTGGGTGGTTATTTATGTGCAAGTGACTGTGAGAGTGGTCATGATGGTGTAGCAATAGCAGATATCCTAACTTGGGCCAATGGAGCCGAAAAGATTCAAAGTCGTATAGTTATTCTTGATTGTTGCCACAGCGGAATAGCTGGAGGCAAACCGCTTCAAAATGAAGCCAGCGAAATTTATGAGGGTGTAACTATCCTCACGGCATCTACTGCGGAACAATACGCGATAGAAGCGAATGGATCTGGCGTATTCACATCTTTATTGGTTGATGCATTGGCTGGTGCTGCTTCGAATCTTGTTGGAGATATCACGCCGGGTAGCGTTTATGCGCATGTAGACCAGTCTCTCGGACCATGGGCCCAAAGACCTATGTTTAAAACAAACGTTAAGAGATTCATATCTTTACGAAAAGTGACTCCGCCGATTAGGCTTGAGGATTTACTCCGTATAGTCGAGTTTTTCCCCGATCCTGGATATAGGTTCCAACTAGATCCAACTTATGAACCAGAACGGTCATCAGATGATGAAAGAAATAATGTTCCTCCACCAGATCCTCTGCACACAGCAATCTTTGCGATTCTTCAATCATATAACCGATTGAATCTACTCGTGCCTGAGGATGCACCACACATGTGGCATGCAGCTATGAATAGTAAAACAGTAAAGTTAACGTCGCTTGGTGAACACTATCGAAGGCTTGTCTCAGAAGGTCTTATATAGATGAACTCTAAGGAAATCCAAACTAGGCTTGAAAATATACTTGACGAATTAGCAGCAAAGGAGCACCAGCGTTGGTCACACTGGCAAAGTTATCTTCATTCAGTATGTATAAAATGCGAAGATGGATCATTGCGAATCCCGCCGGAACTCGTTCAAAAATGGGAACATCAGATACAAACTGATTACAAAGACTTGTCTGAATCCGAGAAGGAGAGCGATAAAGAGCAAGTCCGCAAGTATTTGCCACTGATTATTAGTGCACTCACTGGTAGAACAGACTAACCAAACACCAGTGCAGGATTGTAACAGAATTCAGTTGAATTACACATATATTTTCAAGTAAGTTGAAAGTCTACAAAAATTATTGATATGTAAAAATGGAGGTCAAAATGAACAAATCTTATTCTATGAAAAATCTGTTAATAGTTTTAATAACTATTCTATTTGTTTGCACTCAATTTGCATGTCAGCAATCTCCACAGACCCAGGGCCAAAAAGAAAGCTTATATGCTCGTGTACTTCGTACTGGTGAAATACGATGCAGTTATGCCTCTTACCCACCATATTGCATTAAAGACCCTAATACCGGGGCAATGTCTGGGATTTTTGTAGATGTTCTTGAGGAAATTGGGAAAAAACTTGAATTAAAAATTAATTGGGTTGAAGAGGTTGGTTGGGGTACAATTTTCGAAGGTTTGGAATCAGATAGATATGATCTTTTTGGCGCGGGATTATGGCAAAATTCATCAAGAGGCAAGAGAGGCTATTTTAGTAAACCTTTATTCTATAATGGTATCAGGATTTGGGTCAGAGCGAATGAAACGAGAATTAAAACACTCGAGGATATTAATTCACTCGAGATACGGTTGACCGTACAAGATGGTGCTATGGATGCAGTCATTGCAGATACTGATTTCCCAAAAGCACAAAAACTTGCTATCCCTCAACTTAATCCTTGGAGTGATAATCTACTTAATACTATTTCTAATAAAGCCGATGTGTCTTTATCTGAACTGGGACCCATTACAGAGTTCTTGAAAAAAAATCCTGGGACATTGAAAGAAGTTGATATAGGCAGACCATTAAGAGTTTTTGCTAATTGCTATGCATTTAAAATGGGTGAAGATAAATTTAAATCAATGATTGATGCGGCGATTGATGAACTTGTGTTTGATGGCACTATTGAGAAAATCCTTCAGAAATATGAAACAGCACCAGGTCAATTTTTAAGGGTTGCTGCGCCATATGAAATGAAATAGTCTGATAAAATAATACGGATTTAGCTCAAATGGATACATTTTTACAAATACTAAATAGACACTCTGAAGCATTCCTAAAAGGAATTACTGTTACAGTACAATTGGCTCTTATTATATGGGGTTCTGGTATTGTAATCGGGACACTTTTAGGGATATTATCGGCAAAATATAAACGATGCATAGGTATTCCAACTCGCATCATAACATTTATTCTTTCCGGTATACCTGTACTTGTTTATTTATATTGGGCTCATTATCCTATGCAGTCGATATTAGGCGTTGTCATTAATCCTTTTTTAACAGCTGCAATTGTTTTGAGCACTATTAATATTTTTAGTGTATCCGAGCAAATTAGAACGCACCTCATTGATTTCCCAGAACAGTATCGTATCGCAGCAAAAGTTTGTGGTTTGTCACAAAAAACAACTGTTTATCGTATCCAGTTGCCAATTATATTACGCCAGGTAATACCCTCTTTATTGACACAACAAGTCATCATGCTTCACTCAACATTATTTGCCAGTCTAATCTCGGTTGAAGAAATATTCCGTGTTGCGCAACGTGTCAACTCTCTCGAATACAAACCGATTCATATTTATACAGCACTGGCTTTGTTATTTCTTATTATTTGTTTACCCGTAAATGGACTCGCAATTTGGTTGCGCGAACGGTTCACACGCAATTTATCGGAAACTTAAATGCTTACAGGTTTAGACATTAAAAAATCTTTTGGTTCAACGGAAGTACTAAAAGATGTAAATATTCAAGTAAAGCCAGGGCGTATATCTGTACTCATCGGCCCAAGTGGCAGTGGCAAAACAACACTGATTCGCGCATTGGCATTATTAGACTTTCCTGATTCTGGGGAAATAGCTTTTGATGGTCATACATACAAATTTCCATTGAATGACAATCAAGTAATTGAACCGCCGTGGCCAGATTTAACAGTTGTCTTTCAGCAACATTTTCTATGGCCACACCTGACCTTACGAAAGAATATACTTTTACCTTTATCCAAAAAAACGGACAGCCATCATACAGTTGATGATTTAATTAAAATATTCCAAATGGAAGATTTTATTGACAGATACCCAAATGAGGTAAGTATTGGACAAAGACAACGTGCAGCATTAGCCAGAGCATTTGCTCTTGAACCAAAATATATTCTCTTGGATGAAATTACATCAGCGCTTGATGTCGAACAGACTGGTGCGGTAATCAGGCATTTACTGACTCTACGCGATCAAGGCATCGGCTTGTTGGTTGTCACTCATTTACTTGCTTTTGCAAGAGAGCTTGTTGCCAAGGATGAAGGGGATCATATTTATTTTCTTGATAATGGCAAGATTTTAGGTTCAGGTGGATTAGAGTTCTTTGAAAATCCTGGTAGTGAACGTGCAAAACAATTTATATCCTCAATGGATTATTGGACGGGCAATAATAAAGTGAGCTAATAAAGAATGAACAAGATTTCTGAGACTGACAGGGAAAACATATTTTTCTACGCCAACGAGGACGCAAAGTATTATGATATTGCAGAAGAGTTAACACAGCCTCATATGGATTTGATACATGATACGATGGTTGATTTAATTGAATATTCTTTGACTTGGAAGAAAGAAAAACCAAATCGTCCATTTTATATTTTAGATGTTGCATCGGGTACAGGTGCGGAGGCATTTAGGTTGTTGGAAAGGTTTGGTGATGATGTTCATATTGTCGCTGTTGATTTTAGCCCCCCCATGAACAATGAGTTTAAGAACAAGTTTAAAGCCAAATATCCAGATGAGAAATTTGAATCAAAAATTACATTGATTGAGGAGGATTTTTTTTCTGAAAAATGTAGTGTTGATGAGTTATTAAAATTGATACCAGAAGCACAGCACTTAGTAAAGTTTGATGCTGTGATTGCAGGTTTTTTCCTTCACCATTATCCGACGAAAATTAAACAATTGTTTTTTGATCAGACTTACAATCTCCTTAGAAAAAATGGTGTGCTCGTACTTTGTGAAGCTATGAGTTTTCAATCAAATGAGCTTAGTGAATATGCACATGATTTTGGTGAAAAATGGATGAAGAAACAATTTTCTAAGCCGGATGAATATTTAAAAAAAAATGTGAAAGCATTGGGTGACCAAGCAAATTTTATGAAAAAAAAATGGCTAAAACATTGGAATTATTTTCATATTTATTCACCAGACAATATTTATAAAAACTATAACAATGATAATAAAAAGCTAATGAGCTATTTAGATTTTGCATCTGTTGCTGATTATAAATATATCGGTATTCCTTTTAGGATGTGGGAAGCAGGAATTTTATGGGCAAAGAGTTAATTCGAAAAATCAATACATTTAAAACAGAATTAATGAATAAATGTATTAATTCTGAAGAATTAGATGATGTTGACTATTTATTGCCTGTATTGCAAGAATATGCAGAAGAAAAATCTGATTTCCATTTAAATGATCTTGGCTTAGGTGTTGGTAGTATATTCCTGATAGATTCGATTAATCGAGAACTAATACCACTTTTTACAGATCACATGGGACAATCTGCATTTGGATTCCAATATCAACCTCGTATAAGTAGAACTCATAATGAACTTTTTGATGCAATGTTTTCTTCTTGGAGATTAACTGAGGAGTTGGGTTCTTTAATTGATCCACTTAGTTCAGAAAAATACCCCCCTGAATATCTGTATTATATGTTACCTGAGGGTTACATATTGAATTATAATAGCGACCAACTTTCTATTACAAACAATCACTATGTGTCTGCAGGGGAGATAATATTTTTTATGCTTCTCTGGCGTATTTTATTAAGGGATATTCAATTCAATACACATCGACAAGAAAAAAACAGAATAAATATAATATTTCATGAAACGATGAGAGAATATTTAACTTACCGTGAATGCAAATGGCTTGAATTTATAAGTTCAGGTTTGAATTTAGATTTAATTAACTTATGGAAAAATCAAATTGAGTTATATTTTGATTTTGCTGATAACTTTGAAGATTCAATATTAAAGGATTTAATTGCCTTAAAAAGCCTTATGGTTCCAAGTAGTAATGGTGAACATCAAAATATAGATACTTCATCATTATTATTTAAGTATGTCGAATCAAAAATACAAACAAATGCAGAAAAAAAACAATTAGAACTGTTCATGGATTTTTATACCTCTAACAATCCAACAGGAATTTGCAGTATAGATGTGTTTATTTCTACTATTAAATCATTATTTTATAAAATGTTTTATAAGAATAATGAATCTACTGAGTCTGATCCAATACATATGCTCAATCAGCTTCATCTTTTTGCACGTTTCCCAATTTTACCTTATTTTTATTGGTGCCTTTGTTCAAAAAGAATCTGGTGTCATTTAACTTTTCCTGTTTGGTACTCCCCCTCACCAGCCTATTTAATACATTCTGCTTTTTCTAGTAATAATGATAACCAACTTCTTTACAATTCATATTGTAATGCAAGAGAATCCTTGCCTACTATAAAAACAACAGCTGTAGCATTTGCAGTTTTAAGTATAACTCCAATAAATGAATTAGATCAAAGCATAAAAGATATCGGCTATAATGCAAACTCTATTGAAGTATTGAAACAGTATATTAGAATATATTCTGATATTTTAATTGATAGCTCATTTTATAAACGAATACAAAGGAAATCAATTGAATTAGATGCAACAGAGTATATAGCTAACACATATATCCATGAGGTAAAGGGCGTACTTAATGAAATTATTGAAATTATCGTTAATAGTTGCCGTAACCAAAGAATTCCTATAGAAGGTAGTCAGTTTGAGCATGCTATTGAAGCTGCAAGGTATCAGCATGAAAATTTTGATAGTGTGCTTTTTAAATTGAGGAAAAAAATTACAGTTGATTCGAGAGATATTAATCTGAATACGCTTATAAATGAAGTTGTAAATATATTTCAAAGACAAGATAAAAATGTGATATATTCAGACAAAGGAGTAGATATTGTAGTTATCGCAGACGATAGATTGTTAAAAAATATATTATGGGAACTTATTATTAACGCCATTGAAAAAAATAGGGTGCCCAGTCAAAGAGACAATAGAAAATTGAAGATATTGATTGAAAATGATTATTATGTTGATCCTTCGACAGAAACAAAGGAAGTAGTAGTTACAGTTAGTGATAATGGGAAAGGTCTACCAAAAGAGTTAAAGGAAGGATATGGACTTTCAGCAATAAAAAGAGGTTTACGTTTTTTACAAGATGAAGTAGCAAAAATGCATATTAATTACATATCGAAATTATGGATTGACAGCACCCATACACCTGGCGTAAAAATTTGTTTCAATTTACCGATTATGGAGGAGTAGTAAATGATTGAGATACTTGTTGTTGAAGATTCAGTTACCCATCAAAAAACAATAAAGGACGAATTAGTATCAAAAGGTTATAGCGTTGAAATTGCAGGATGCCTTGAAGCTGCTATCGAATATATTGATATGAAAAATTGGGCTGCTCTTGTCGTTGATATGAAATTACCAACTGAAGAAATGCCTAAAGGGGACTTACATGCAGGCGTAAAAGTAATAGACTACTGCCGCAAAAAAAGACCTTTTACTAAATGTGTCGTTCTTACTCAAAAGGAAAGTCTTACCCATGAGACAGAAAAGTTAATAAAATGTCTTGAAGCAGACGCTTTCCGTTGGGTGTACAAAGGTGAAGATGGGTACCTTGAAAGGTTATCTTCCAAAGTTAGAGAAGCTGTTGATTTCTATAAACAAGATAACGGTGGAATACAGTATATCCGAGAACATTATATGAATCGATTGGGTTGTAGTATTCATACAAGTGATAATAGGTGCACTCCTGATATAATTAATGAAATCAAAGATAAATATTCAGATAAAAATGTATTTTTAGCAATACCTTATAAGGATTATGATGATCGTAAAAAAGCGATTGAAGATATAGTTGAAATGGCTGGATTAAATTCAATAATTGCCAAGAATGAACCGGATCACAATGTGAAGGTATGTAATTTCTGCTGTGCGATAAAAAAATGTAAATATGTTATTGCAGATGTGTCAAAGGTTGATTGTGTGAATGTTATGTATGAAGTAGGATTAAGCCATGCATTGTCAAAACGTGTTGCTTTGCTGTTTAATAAAGATGATGACGAAAAAGGCTTAATAACTGAGATGCCATGGGATATATCAGTTTTTATCCCGATTGAATATGGCCCCAATGATGGCAAGACTATATCTAGGTTAAGGCAAGGTTTAGCTGATTGGTTTATACGAAATGCAAAAAATGATGTTAATATTGAAAATTTAACAACTATTATACCTACTCACTAATATTTGACACTGGAATTTACTCAATGAACGTTTTAATGTGTTCAAAATCAGAATATGGTACATCTTTTAAAAATCATAATATCGAAATATATAAAAATTATGTTGAGATGGCCGATCGAATCAGTCAAAGAAGACTAACTTCAAATTCATTTTTTCTTACAATTAATACAGTAATTATTGGTGCAGTGGGTTATGTTGGCTTCGGAGAAGTCGGCAAAGTTGATCCTAAATTTTATTCATTGATAGCGATTGCGGGAATTGTTCTGTGCTTTCTTTGGTTCGCGCTCATCCTTTCATATAAAAGCATGAATACATATAAGTTTAAAGTTATTCATGAGATTGAAAAATTACTACCTTTGGCACCATATGCTCGGGAATGGGAATTAGCAAAAAAAGGTAAAGATTGGTCGAAACATATTCCATTTACATATATTGAGATGTTAGTGCCTTGGGTTTTTATACTACTACATTTATTTGTATTATTCTATAGTCAAAGGGCACATCCGTTTCCGATTATTCACTGCTAAATAAATATTTATCTACCGTCAATTAATAACAAGTCAATCTGAAACAAAAGTTGGAGAATTTTATGAAATTTATTAGAAGTACTTATCTTATGCTTCTTGTTCTTGTAACTTTAAGCTATCAATCAGCTTCCTCCCAATCAAACAATAAAACAGACGAAAAATTAAATACAAATAGTAATGAAGTTATAGAAAATCAATCAAATTCAACATTTATTAATGCATCAGCTGAACTTTTAGTTGTTAAAGATTTTACTACCTCTGATTTTAAATTTTTTAAAAGTTACTCTTCTTTATTTAGTATGTTTATCCGCTATCGTACGACTATCGATAAAAAGGATAATGTAAATGATTTCCTGCTTACTGATTTTTATTTTAATATTTTTCCTCACATTGATGCTGTATTTGAATTACAGGCAGGCTCTGGTTTTGGTACAATACCAAGATTTGGCATGCAGTATCTAAACACCTTCAATGCATTTTTTTGCTATGTTCTTTATTCATACGGTACTAAGGACAACACCATAGAATTAGAACATATTTTCTCGTATGGCATTCCACTCAATCAAAGTCTCCAATTAAAACCACAGCTTGAATTAATAGTAAATTATATGGATAGTAAATATAATTTCATAATAGCTAGATCAAGACTAGGGTTGAAGTTTTCAAAATACTGTTGTGGCATTGGGGCTGATATTCTTGATGTTCCAAACCAAACTGATACATCATATGGCGTTTTTTGCCAAATTGAATTTTAAAGCGGTTAGTGTATGATAAAATTAGAGCCTAATACGACTCCACCTCATGTTTCAATGGCTGAGATTCGTGAGATGACTATAAGGCATTCAGATGAAGTCCGTTTCAATGTCATTGAAACAAATAATCATAAAGTTCATATTGTAGCATTAAAAACTGTTTATTTTTCAGACGATTTTGGCGACAGCCGATATTTTGCCAAAAAAATCCCTGAATTTATCAAAGGTCGTTTCCTGGAAATTGGTTGTGGAACTGGTGTGGTTGCAATAGCAGCAACCCTTGAAAACATTGAATACTTTAATGATCATACTAGTCAATTCATTGCCGTTGATATTAATCATGATGCAGTTAAGAGTTCAATAATAAATTCATTAATTAATGCTTGTGAAGGAAAAATTGAGTTTAGGGTAAGCGATGTTTTTTCTTCAATTAAACAGGATGAACGGTTCGATTGTATTTTCTGGAACCACCCTTTTCACAGAGGTAATAAAAACGAAGACATTATTATGCGAGCTTGCTTTGATCCTGACTTTAAAGGATTTGAAGAATATGTAAGAGATGGCTTTAATTATCTGAATAAAAATGGCAAGCTTTTATTGGGCTCAGGCAATTTTGCTGATTTAGAAGATATGCGAGATATACTTAACACATATAAATGTGAGTTGGTTTTAATGGACTACATACATAGACCATTTGAAGTAACATCAGGCCAACTTAAAACTTTCAATATTTATGAAGTAGTAAAGAAATGAAAAGTATACTCTATCAAATTAAGTTGCATATAAGCAACAGAGAACGAATACTTGAAAATATATTTGATTACTTAATTATTTTTCTATTGAATTTTCTGGTTTCATTTCTTCTTTTCCCTTTCCACTATCTGATATTAATTCCGATTTTAATTTTTAACATTATTGGTGGGATGTTATTACTTAAAGCCAGCAAAGTAGTAAAAAATAAAGTTATAGGCATTATATTATTGTCATGTAGCATATTGTGGGCCCTTTTCGGTCCTTTAATCATTTTAGATAGCCCCCTCTATATCTATACACCCAGAATTGCATTATATCAATCTAAATTTATACCTATATCCCGTGAAAATAAAATTAGCATTGGATTAGTACAATTAACTGATCCATTGAGACCATATATTTATAAATATTTGAGATCAATATTTGGCACAAATATAACTTTTTTAAGAAATTACAGACTAAACGATAATATATATATTGATATACCTGTTGAATGGAAGTTTGAACATATACAACCTAATCCAAATAGTTATTTGCCAGGAAGACAAGTGTTAAGCTTGCTTATTCCAATGATTTCATACTCATATGGATATAATGTAGAATCCGATCAAGTTTTTTTAAGTAATAATCCTAAAATCAATTTTACTTTTGGTATCTGTAGTAACTCTTTAGTAGAAACACATTATGATTACGACAAATCGACTGTTAAATGGGAAGCAGTTTGTATCGCTAATGAAACAAATGAGGATGTTTTAAAATACATCTGTTTTATTAGTGAAGGAATAAAGAATGTATCCTTCGGTCGGTCAGAAGATGCAATTAATAATTTATTACTAGGGCTTCAATATGCACCTAATCATTTGGAGAAAGCACGGGCATGTGTTTTACTGTCAAACATAACAATGAATATTAATCGTGGGAATGTTGGTCTCATACAAATGGTTCCATTTCTTCATGTAGCATTTAACAATTTAAATGCATATACATCTAATTTGATTACAAAAAAAAATACTCCAATATTGAACTGGATTCATGAAAATTTATCACGTAATTATTCAAGATTTGATGTTTTCAAAGCATTCTCAGATTCTCTTTCTCATTATTCATTCAATCCTATTAAGTCATCTAAACAGACTGTTAATATTCTTTCAAACATTCAAAAGTTTAACAGGCATGATTTTGAAGGATTTTTTAGTAATAACTTTGGTGCTGACAATAATCAGGGGACTAATTATTTCAATACAAAAATAAAATACTATAATAATTGTACACCAAATGAAATTGATTCAATATTAGCTAAATGTGCAAAATCAGAAAGATTACTACTTTATGAATTGTTGGGAATTGATTATAAAAGTCTCTATAGGTTAATAAATAAATCCATACTTCAATCAAATCAATTAGAAAAAGAAGTTGATTCGCTAATTACTTTTTGTGAAGATGAAATTAATGTGTGTGATGAAATGCTAGAAAATGTATGTAAACTTCCGAAGAAATATCAAGATGTATACACATCCAAGCTTGTACATATGAATTTGTGTTTAAATTTCTATCTCAATCTGTTTGGAAACAAGTTAAAAAACAATAATAAAATGTATAATTTTGAAGACCCGATAAAATATTCAAAGAAACGTAATAGATTACCTCGTCTTTTATTATTGCACACAGAAAATTGTAAATTTGTTAACAATTTTTTTAATAATGCGATTGATTCATCCGCTCAGAATCGAATAGCCGAACTACCGTACAATATTCAAAATAAACCGAATTCTAATTGGTGGTCTGATAATTTTCAACAATGGTACTTCAGGTATTTTATTTCAAAACTATCTTCAGTTAAGTTAAATATTTCACCGGACAGTACAAGAAAATCTTTACCAGATCTTTCAGATCGTTCAGAAACATACATAATTCCAAAAATATGGCATTGTTTGACACAATCTGCAATCAGCAAAAATTTGAATGAAATTGAAGATAACGAATTGTATAATGTTTTACAGGCATCCAATTATGAGCTCATATTTGGTAGATTAGAAAAGCATATAAATTTTGAATATCTATTGATTGCTCCTCAGGAGTCCAATTCTGAAATAATGTATAAGAACATTTCTAATCATGCAGATGCTATATGGCGTAAAATACTTAATTTTGGAATATCATTTAATGAGATTGTAGTAGCTAATAAAGATAATCCTAAAATAAAAATGTATAGTGATACTTCTGGCTATATTAATGGAAAAGATTTGATTCCTGAGTTGGAACACGATTTACTTAAATTAAGAATAAATGAATATAGTAAGCCTATCAATACATCAAATGGTATTTTCATAATAAAAATTATTGATATAATTGGTTCTGATAATTACAAGGAATATACAAAAACCATTGAACTTGGCCCTGGTAGAATAATGAAATATGGGTTTTCAAAAATTAAATAAAAAAATATTAATATTAAGTTGCTTTAAATGGCGAAATAAATTAATGTTGTGTAACAAGGATTTCGCTTGAATATTAAATTAAATGGATAGTATAATTTTGGACAGTGCTTATGACTCACATTGATTGCCCAGAAACCACATAACACAATAATGAACAGGATTTGGCCGTAACGTATCATTTTCAAAATTCAATTATGCCACCGTGATGAAAGTGGCATTCCTTCCAGTCCAGACACTTGGGGTTAATCAGTGCATTCATTCCATTTTTTATTTGTCGTTGGTTAAAGTTATCGTTTGGCCAAACCTGTTATTATCAACGTTAGACGAGTGTAATAATAGTGCCTTTATCTATTTGAATAATACTATTGAGGAATGTTCATGAAAAATGATTCACAAGACAAATTTGATAAACTTCATAAAGAAATATCTGATGAAGTAAAAGAAATACTGATGGGAAGGCTTTATGGATCAGGGGAGAAAATATATTTATCGAAAGACGAAAAAATATCTATACTAAATCAAATTAAGTATGAAGTGGATAAAATAGTTGAGCTAGAAAAAGATAAATTAGAATCTGGAAAGACAAAGGTTATTGAAGAGATTCGGGATAAAATTGATATAAATCTAAATGATAAAGTAAATAAAGCAAAAAATATGATTAGAAACTACATATATACAATAATATTTGTATTTACATTGGGTGGTATCTTAACCTATCAAAGTATTAGGAACATGGCTGCAGAAAAAGCTGCAAAATTCATCGTTGAAGAATCTAATTTGAAAAACTTAATTATTAATACTGTTACGGATTCGTTATCAAAACAAAATAATGATATAATTCGAAAAATAAATATGGAATCAAATGCTTTTTTAGAACAATTACATATGAATGCATTGTCGAGTGATTCATTGTTCACTGATTTACAAAATCACCACAATCAACTTATTAATGAGTCCATGAAGAAATTTGATGATGTCATATTAGTTTTAGATAGAGTTGAGAAGAAATTCAAATAATACTTATTTGTAAGGTATTAACATGAGTGCAAGTATTTTGCTTGATTTAATTATTTTTCTGGTTACAGCCACCCTTTTATATATTATAACTTATTATATTGTGAGGCAAGTTCTGATTAAGAAAATAATGCTTTTCCCAATTTTATCTTTAATAATAATCGCTATTTTTGAGCGATATTTTAAAATTGATAAGACAGAAGATATTTACCCAGTAATTTTAATTCTAGTATTAATTTCTATCCTTACACTTCTTTTGCACTTTATCAATAAAATTAAAGCCAAATCAATAAAGAAAATAGTTTATCATGCTTATGCAGTTAGTGTGTTGATTGTAATAACTTTTGTGTTTTCTCAAACTAACAGATATTCTTTTGATAAATTTGAAATGTTATTTCAACGAAACCGGTTTTTAGATAAATATTACGCAGAAGCTAATGAGCATTTTTTAGATAAAGAATATGCTTTAGCAATAGAAAAGTACACTTTATTTTTACGTTCATCAAATAAAGATGATGACCGATATTATATCGCAAAATTTAAAAAATCGGCATCGGAACTTATTATAAAAAGTGGACGGTTTAAACCTATTGTGTGATTTGCAAACATCGTTTTAATGATTATCTTATAGTATGAATGATGAAACCCGAAAAAGACTGAAATGGATACAGCTTTACGAACAAACCAGAAATGCTGGTATTGTATGTTTAAGAGCTGGTATTTCCCGACCTACTCTCAGGAAATGGTGGAGACGTTATCAAGAGCATGGAGTAGCCGGCCTTTCCAGCCAGAGCCGTCGTCCAAAGCATATCCCTAACCAGAAAGTCTTCGATCAAGAAATTCAATGGATCCTTGAGCTTCGTTCTAATAGAAACCTCGGAGCAAGAAGGATTCAGCATGAGTTGGAACGTCTACATGCCTGCAAATTATCTCTGGCTACCATTCATAAGGTACTCAAATCTAACCAAGTAAAGCCTCTCAGAAAGACAAAACGTTATCGAACAAAAAAACGGTATCAGAGACTAATCCCTGGTGATCGAGTTCAGATGGACAGCTGTAAGATCAGACCTGGTTTGTATCAGTACACGGCGGTTGATGATTCTACTCGATTTATGGTACTTGGTCTATTTTCCCGAAGAACTGCAGCAAACACCCTTCTATTCCTCGATAAGCTTATGGAAGAAATGCCATTCCCAATTCAACGAATTCAAACTGACAGAGGGACAGAGTTCACAGCTTATTGTGTGAGAGACAGGCTGTTTGAATGGGGTATAAAATACCGCCCAATTAAACCTGCGTCTCCACATCTAAATGGAAAGGTTGAAAGAGCTCAGCAAACAGTTCTAAACGAATTCTATCCAACGGTTGATATGGACAGTGACAATTTACTCCAACAATTGGAAGAATGGCAGTTCTATTACAATTGGCAGCGTGTCCATGGATCAACTGGTACGACACCGCTTGATTTGTATTGTCAAAAAATGGAGATTACTCCTAACCTTGATGATACTCTGGACATGTTCATCCCTGAAAGAGAGGAAGAAATTCAGAGAAGATTTACTCGAGGACTAAATCTGAAGTATTGAAACCATGTCTATGAATCGCACAAACCTATCGCCTAACCAAATTTTGCACAGGAGGCAAACGTGACGTTTCTTGTGACAAGGTCGTTTCTGCTTTGGACGAAACCGTTATTCATTAAAGTCGGTTCAGTGCGGACGCTGTTGCGCCCGACTGATAGGTTGGTTTGTTTCATGGACGATGAATCTTGTTTGCACCTGTGAAAATCACGTTAAACCAGAACCAACACCTATAAAACAACCATGAAAACAACAATGAACCCCACCCTCACCAAAAAAACAATCCCAGCTTTCCTGGCCCTCCTCCTCCTTACCTGCCACCCCCCTCAACCCCAAACCTACGACCTCGTCATCTACGGCCCTACCAGCGCCGGGGTGATGGCAGCGGTGCAGGCCTCGCGCATGGGCAAGTCAGTGATCCTCGTCGGGCCCGACACCCACCTGGGCGGGTTGAGCAGCGGGGGGCTGGGGGCGACCGACATCGGCAACAAGGCGGCCATCGGAGGGCTGGCGCGGGAGTTCTACAAACGGCTCGGTGCGCACTACAGCAAGCCCGAGATGTGGACCTTTGAACCCCATGTCGCCGAGAAGGTATTCGAGGAATTTGTCGCTGAGAACAAGATAAGAGTGCTTCGCGAAGAGCGGCTCGACCGCAGGCCCGGCAGGGGGGTGGCGATGAAAGACGGGCGCATTGTCTCGATTACCATGCGCTCGGGCAGAACAGTTACAGGCAAGATGTTCATCGACGCCACCTACGAGGGCGACCTCATGGCCGCTGCCGGGGTGTCATACACCCTCGGCCGGGAGGCGAACAGCGAGTACGGCGAGACGCTCAACGGCGTGGCGACAGAGCAGGCGCGCTATCACCAGTTCGACGAACCCGTCGATCCGTACGTGTCGCCCGGCGACCCCGCGAGCGGGCTGCTGCCGGGCATACATGACGGCTCACCGGGGGAAGACGGGGCGGCTGACACCCGCATACAGGCCTACTGTTTCCGCATGTGCCTCACCGACGTGCCGGAGAACCGGGTGCCTTTCCCAAAGCCGAAGGGGTACGACCCTCGACGCTACGAACTGCTGCTGCGCACCATTCTGGCCGGGGCGAACCGGCACGGCGCGGGCTACTTCACCACCACCCCCATGCCCAACGGCAAGACCGACTCCAATAACGCCGGGCCCTTTTCCACCGACAACATCGGCATGAACTACGCCTACCCCGAAGCCGGCTACGCGGCCCGGGAGCGGATCATCGAAGAGCATGCCCTGTATCAGAAAGGCTTCATGTGGTTCCTGGCCAACGACCCCCGCGTGCCGGAACCGCTGCGGAAAGAGATGGGCCGCTGGGGGCTGGCCAAAGATGAGTTCACCGACAACGGCAACTGGCCGCACCAGCTCTACATTCGGGAAGCCCGGCGCATGACCAGTGCATACGTCATGACCCAGCACAACTGCCAGGGCACGATCACCGTCGACAACCCCATCGGCATGGGCGCCTACACCATGGACTCCCACCACGTGCAGCGGTATGTCGATGCACACGGCGCTGTCCGCAACGAGGGCGACGTCGAGGTGGGAGGGTTCGGCCCGTATCCCATCGCGTACGGGGCCATCGTGCCGAAGCGGGGCGAGTGCGCGAACCTGCTCGTTCCCGTCTGCCTTTCGGCCACGCACATCGCCTTCGGGTCGATCCGCATGGAACCGGTCTTCATGGTGCTGGGGCAGAGCGCCGCCACGGCCGCGGTGCAGGCCATCGACGCCGGCTGCGCGGTGCAGGATGTCGACTATCCCGCCCTGCGGGACCGGTTGCTGGCTGACGGGCAGGTGCTGGAGAATTAACGGGTCAGAGTTTTTTTTACAAAAACTCAGGAGGTTCTTAACGGGCAGTATCTCTTTCTTAATTCATTTCACGCCATTGTTCAGAATGAAAAAAATTGATGTTTTTTGTTTTTTCGGCCATTAGGAGGACGGCGTTAAAAAATGTGGGCTTGGATTGCCGGATGTCGGGGGCAAAATTGTCTGAGTCCCGATTCTCTTTATTAAAATATTATTAACAGAATCGGGACGAGTTTTTTGCCCCTCCGGCAAGACAAGGTCACATTTTAGCCGTTCGACGTCGGCCTTGATTTGAGCTGCGAACCGCTGGAAAGCATACGGTTCTTGCTCTTAAACTCAACGGCGCTGACGCGCCTCAGTTTTGGTGCGAAAGAAATCGCACCAAAACCGGCTGCTTCGCATCCTGCCGTTTGATTTTGGTTCTTTTTCATCAAGGAAAAAGAACAAGGGAAAAGCCGGAAACGTTCCGATCACAAGAAACAAATCCCAACGACGCACCCCATGTGCCTACGGGCAACTCGGCACTAAACGTCAGAACCGCAGAACGATCTGCGTTTCTGCGGCGGGAGCCGTCCTCCGCTGTTCTAAATAAATGAACTCCACCTTACGCGCGCGTCCATAGCAAACGCAGATTATATCTAATTTTTAATTCTCTTGATTTTCTAACAATTCTTGGCAATATTTATCTATACTTATTGGATTTTTTGGAGTTTTCACATGACGACAAAAACTGAAAATGTTTTAAAAAAAGCATTGCAATTGCCGCCTGTTGATCGAGCGTTATTGGTGGAACATCTTTTAACAAGCTTTGAATTGCCACAAAGAAAATTATTAGATGATCTTTGGGCAGATGAATCTGAAGATCGAATTGATGCTTATGATAAAGGTTTAATTACTTCTACTCCTGTAAAAGATATCTTTAATAAAATAAAGTAGATCATATTTATGAATCTTGAATTCATCCAGCCCGCGGAACAAGAATTCTTTGAAGCAGTTAATTATCTGAATTCAGAAAGTGAAGGCCTGGGTTATGAATTCGCAGCTGAAATAAGAAGTACTCTTGAGAGAATTGTTCAATACCCCGATGCCTGGCATCCTCTTTCGAAAAGAACTCGTCGTTGTCGGACAAAGCGTTTCCCCTACTCTATTGTTTATCAAGTTAGACCTGATATGATTTTAGTGATCGCTGTAATGCATATGCATCGTGATCCGAAGACATGGAAATCACGATTAGGCTCTGGTTAATTCTACACCTCCGATTTTTAGGTATACCCATGTATTACCGGGGCGGCCCACGGGAATTCAAAGGTGCAACTGGATGGATAGAAATAAATTCTCCCCGGTACATCCCGGTGAAATACTCAAAGAAGAGTTTCTCGATCCCATGGGAATTTCTCAATACCGTTTGTCAAAAGACATCAGCGTGCCGCCTCGGCGCATTAACGAAATAGTGCATGGGAAGCGCTCGATCACCGCTGATACCGCACTCAGACTCGGCAGGTTTTTTGATATGTCTCCGCAATTCTGGACGAACCTGCAGGCCCATTATGATCTGGAGAAAGAATCCGATAATCTGGGGAAAAGGCTGACTGAAGAAGTTAAAGTGTATGCAAAAGCAGGGTGATACGGAATCAGTATTTCAGTTAACCGGCATATGAATGCGCATAAAGCGTTGTATCACTGCCCATGCTGCACCGAATTCGCGGATATACGCAATTCTTGATAAAAATCATTACTTGTGATGCGGGTGTTAAGGAATATCTCATCTCAAACAGAAAGGATTTCCCATGTTACCCATTAAAACCATCATCCTCTGTCTGCTCCTGGCAGCCAACGCCTTCCCCCAAACAACCATTAAAAACGAGAAAGAACGCTGGCCCTCCACCGCCGAACTCCGCTTCGAGCAGCTGCTCGTGGTCGGCGATGACGAGACCGGTGACGAGAGCTTTCTCGTGTGGCCGTTCGCCGTACGCACTGATGCTGACAATAACATCTATGTCAGCGACTGGAAAGACTACGGGGTGAAAGTCTACGCTCCTGATGGACGGTTTCTGCGCAGGATCGGCAGGCAGGGACAGGGTCCGGGCGAGTTCAGAGAGCCGGAAGCGCTGGAGATCATCGCTGATTCCATACTCTGCGTGATGGATGATCAGCTAATCAGCAGCAAGATGAATCTCTTTGACCTGGAGGGTAATTTTATTAAAAGCTTTTCCATCACTGATTTCAGTATCAATGAACTCATACTTTGTCCCTGGTCGCATGAGCTGTTTTTAACGCGGCGGACCATCACTGCTCAAATGAGAGCCGCTTTGAAACGAAGCATGGATTTTTCAATCGGTATATATACCCTGGACGGGGAAGAAGTGAAGCGATTCGCACCGCTCAAGGGATGCGGCACGATTGAAAAGATCGAGCATTATGCAACTAACATCTTTGTCACTTTTCAGGATAACGGGCACATTGTCGTCGCCTGGTCAAATCCCTATACAATGACCATCTACGATCAGCAGCTGCAGCCGCTGCGGCAGATCGAGGGCTTTCAGCAGGATTTCGCCAAGCCTGCAGTGGAGACGTTGGAGTCGCGTGAACGCACTATATCACTACTGGTAGAAAATTCCAATGTTTACGGTCTGTTCACCCTGCCCGACAGGAAGATCCTGACGGTGGTCTGCGGTGAGGAGGGCCGTTACTACGATTTGTACGATCCCGACGGTGTGCTTCTGAAGCGGTTTCCCCGGCAGCGGAAGGAGGTGCTCAAGCACGTTGACCGGGAGGGGAACTGGTATACGGTGAGCGGGATCGATGACGTGCCGGTGGTGACGAAATACCGGGTTGAGGTGGTGGTGGGGGGGAAGTGAGGATTATTATTTTCGGCTAGCTTGAAAATGAATAAATAAAAATGTTGCTTTTCGGTTTACAGGTGACTATATTTGACAAATTGTCAAATATACACCCAGAGGCTGAGAATGAAGTATGAAACACTAGGCGAGTTTGTTGCCCTTCGGGAACAAACCGGTATGACCATTGAAGAAATCGCAGATTTGACAGGCACTTCTGTAAGAACTGTATACAGATGGGAGAGGGGAGAAACAAAACCTAAAAAACTGATTATCAATCTGCTTCGGGAAAAACTGCAAAGCTACGGGTCTGAAGTTAATCAAAACTTTACATTTATTGATTTGTTTGCCGGGATAGGGGGTATGCGTCTGGCATTCGAATCTATTGGTGGCAAATGTATTTATACAAGTGAATGGGATAAACACGCTCTCAAAACATATTTGTCCAATTTTACCGCGAATCATCCAGTCGCTGCTGATATCAGACATGTTAACCCTTCGGAAATACCCTCACATGATGTTCTTTTAGCAGGGTTCCCCTGTCAGCCATTTTCAATTGCAGGTGTTTCGAAAAAAAATGCTCTGGGAAGACCTCATGGATTCAGAGACAAAACGCAGGGCACACTTTTTTTCAAGATTGCTGAAATTCTTGAATTCCACAAGCCGAAAGCTTTTTTACTGGAAAATGTAAAAAATTTAAAAAGTCACGACAAAGGTAAAACCTTTCAAGTCATCTGCGACACACTTGATGAACTCGGCTATACATTTGACACGAGAATCATTGATGCCAAGGCTTTTGTTCCACAACATCGGGAAAGAATATTTATAGTTGGTTTCAGGAAAGATTGTGGGTTTGACTTCTCAAAATTGATTATTCCTGATCCTCTTGCAGGCCCACGGATTGAATCCATTTTACATCCGGAAGATGGAAGTGAGCAGTCAGAATTCCCTTACACTGAAGGAGAAAAGGCAAAAGTAGCATCGAAATATACTCTTACTGCTAATTTGTGGAAATATTTGCAAAATTATGCGAAAAAGCACAAGGCTCGGGGAAATGGTTTCGGATTTGGACTGGTCGACAGAGGTGATGTGACAAGGACATTGTCTGCACGTTATTATAAGGATGGTTCGGAAATTCTTGTGAAACAAAAAAATAAAAGGCCTCGCAGGTTAACGCCCAGAGAATGTTCTCGCCTGATGGGTTTCGATAATTACTATAGAGTTTTCAATATTCCGGTCTCTGATACACAGGCATACAAACAATTCGGTAATGCAGTTGTTGTTCCTGTTGTGGAAGCTATTGCGGCATTTATGTTACCATATATCATGGGGGAGAAAACCGGTGTTACGGCAAAACAATTGAGGTTTGAATATCCGATAACCAGGGCTTCGTAAATGGCCGATGTTGTCTCAAAAAGAAAACGTAGTGAAATGATGTCAGGTATCCATGGGAAGGATACCAAACCTGAAATCCAGATACGATCAGCGTTGCATACTCTTGGTTATCGATATAAACTACATGCGAAAAACATGCCGGGCACCCCTGATCTCGTCTTACCAAAATACAATGCTGTTATTTTTGTGCATGGTTGTTTCTGGCATTTACATGGATGCCACCTTTTTAAATGGCCTTCAACCCGAAAAGAGTTTTGGCATGAGAAAATTTCCGGGAACAGGCAACGAGATGAGCAGAATGTCTTGAAATTGCATCAAAAAGGCTGGAGAGTGTTAGTTTTATGGGAATGTGCTTTGAAAGGGAAATATCGACTTCCATTTAGTTCTGTAATTGGGTTAGTTACAGATTGGCTCGAATCAGAGAATGCTGAAATGGAAATATCTGGAGAGATGTGCCTATGAAAGCCGGATATTTATCAGAATATTTTGATGGTGTTGGCGTCAAACGTCTAACTCTTGTTGAAGTTGATCCTGACGCTTCACACCAGCATGAATTTCAAGGGGTGAATGACCTGAAACAAATTCTTGGACAGACATCGGAAAAAAAGATATTATCCACTACTTTTCTCAGGCTTTCAGATGAAAACGGCGTAGAATCAATTGAATCATTTACAACATGGTCGAATGTAAGAAGAGCAAAACCGGATCGTTCTCCCGAATATCATTTGTATTATTCGGCAGAGGCCGATCCTTTGGTTTATCAATGCACGCCGGGCGATTTATTGATCGTTGCCCTCAAACCGAACGGGTCACTTGCTGTTTTATTGATAGAACAACACAGCACATATGAGAGGCAGCTTTTATGGCTATTTGGTGTTTCAGAAGATCTGCAAGATATTAATATCCAGGAATTTGGTGATGATAAAAATCGTGAACTTCATTTTGCTGCAAAATATATTCTGGATGAATTGGGAATTGAGATCGATATTGCCAATGAAAATTGGCTTGATCGTATTCTTGCCGAGATTGGCGATGCTTTCCCTTCTACATCAGATTTTTCACGTTTTGCCCGTACATCACTTGCAGGTGAGATATCAGTCGACAACCCTGATTTCGCCCTGATTGTTTTTATAGAGCAGGAAGAGATGCTATTTCGAACTCTCGAGAGATACATAGTATCAAAGCGCATACACGAAGGTTTTAATGATGTGGATGATTTCATTGATTACTCTCTAAGTGTTCAGAATAGGCGAAAATCCAGAGCCGGCTTTGCTCTGGAAAATCATCTTGAATTTATCTTCAGAAAATTGAATGTGCGATATTCACGCGGAGCAATAACAGAGAACAGGGCAAGGCCCGATTTTCTTTTTCCAGGAATTGATTATTACCGGAATAACCAATTCCATGAGTTCAACCTAACCATGCTTGGTGTCAAGTCAACATGCAAGGACAGGTGGCGTCAGGTGCTTTCCGAGGCTGAAAGAATTAAAGAAAAACATCTTCTGACTCTCGAGCCGGCCATTTCCCTGAATCAGACAGATGAGATGAAAGCAAACGATCTTCGATTGGTCATACCGGCAGGATTGCATGACACTTACAGAGAACCGCAAAGAGAATGGTTGTTGAGTTTGGGGGAATTTATTGAAATTATAAAGGATAAACAGCAAAAAATCATGTGATTGTTGGAAAAAGATTTGATGAAGCAGACTGCCATATATCTCCTTTTTTACCGATTTTAAAATCTTGTTGACTGTATTTTATGGTGGTCGCATAATGCTACCACCTGTCGCAATTAACCCACAATCCCCTACAATAAAAAACCTGCTTGCCCGTTTGCCTGATACTCCCTATTTTAGTCTATGCCCGGAGCTGATCAGCGGTCCGGGTGATGCTGCCGCTGCCGGAGTGAACGCCTGATATAATGCTGAAAAGAGAATCAAAATGAAAAAAATACGGATCCTCTTCCTGTTTATGCTGGTTGCCCTGACCTCGGCCGCCGCCCAGACTGACTATTTCCCCCCGGTTGCCGGCGGTACCTGGGAAACCGTGTCACCCGCCGCGCTGGGATGGGGTACAGAGCCGCTGAACAACCTGCACTCCTATCTGGATGAGAAAGAGACCAAGGCGTTTATCATCCTCAAAGACGGCAGGATCGCCGTGGAGTGGTACTTCGGCACCTTTCAGCAGGACAGTCTCTGGTACTGGGCCTCGGCAGGAAAGACCATTACCGCGTTTCTCATCGGCATGGCCCGGGAGGAGGGGCTGCTCTCGATCAGCGATAAAACCTCCGATTATCTCGGCGCCGGCTGGACCAGCTGCCCGCCGGAAAAAGAGTCCCTGATCACCATCCGGCATCAGCTCACCATGACGACCGGGCTGGATTATGACGTGGCGGACCCCTATAATACCGAACCGTCTTCCCTGCTCTACAAAGCAGACGCCGGAACCCAGTGGTTCTATCACAACGCTCCCTACACACTGCTGCGGGAGGTGATCGAGGCGGCATCCGGGCAGTCCGAGAACCTCTATACGCACAGCCGCCTGACCGGGCGCATCGGCATGGACGGGTTCTGGCTGATGGTCGGGTACAACAACGTCTATTTCAGCACCGCCCGCAGCATGGCCAGGTTCGGGCTGCTGATTCAGCACCGGGGTATCTGGGACAGTGATACATTGATGCATGACAGTGGCTATTTTAATTCGATGGTTACCCCCTCTCAGGATCTGAATCCTTCCTACGGCTATCTCTGGTGGCTGAACGGTCAGGGCCGCTATATGCTGCCGGGCCTGACCTGGGTGTTCAATTCGGATCTCATCCCCACTGCCCCCGACGATCTGGTGGCGGCGCTGGGCAAAAACGACCAGAAGGTGTATGTAGTCAATTCCCTGGGGCTGGTGGTGATCCGCATGGGTGAGAACGCCGGCCAGAGCATGCTGGCACTGTCCTCTTTTGACAACACGCTCTGGGGCCTGATCATGGATCTCTATACCAATCCGGTCGCAATGGCACCGGACATGTCACTGCTCCAGGTCAGTCTGGGGCGGAATTATCCGAATCCCTTCAATCCGGCCACGACGATTCGTTTCACGCTGGCAGTGAGGGAGCGGGTGCATCTGGCGGTGTACAACGCGGCGGGCCGTCGCGTGGCGGTGCTGGCGGACGGGGTCATGGATGCCGGCTGCCATGAACTCGTCTGGAACGCCGCGGACCGACCGTCGGGCGTCTATATCTGCCGGATCCGGACTGAAACGGGTGAGGGTGCCCGGCGCATGCTGCTGCTGAAATAGCGGTTCACAGCGGTATTTTCCCGATACAGGGAATCCGTCCGCTTCCCGGATTGGGGGTGTCTTCAGCAATGACATCTGATACCAGGCGGCGGATGTATACGACTAAATTTCCCTCCCGATCGTCTTACTCTATACCAGTCACTGACAATGAGGACACCATCATGACCGCCCGGAATACATTTACCTGTTCTTTCCTGGTTATCCTGCTCTTGACAGCGGCGCTGCCCGCATTCACCCAGGATGGCCCGCCAAAATTCGTGCGGGATGCCGTGCGCAGGGTGGAAACCCTGCTCGACAGTGAGGGCGATGGCGCCATAGCTGCCTTTATAGACAGCGCCATGGCGCCGGCGAAGGACCGCACCCGGGAAGACCTGATCGTCCACATCCGCACCGTCCGGGAGGCGCTGCGGGGCTTACGGGACGACATCGCCGTGGAAGTCGATGAGGAAGGAGTGCGCCTGATGCTGGCCGGCGGCGGCAAAGAGAAACAGCTCAGGATCACCCTCGATGTTGCAGCCGAGGCCATTACCGGGCTTACCGTTCTGGAAGGCCCCGAGCCGATTATCCTCACGACCGACAACCTGGTGGAAACCTTCGATCAGTTTGAACGGGCGGGGGGCGCCGGTGTTGTCTCCATCCGCTTCGACGGCACGCTGCTGCTGGAGCGGGCCTTCGGAATGGCGGACCCTGACCGGGGCGTTCCCAACCGGCTGAACACTGTGTTCGGCACCGGCTCCCGGCCCATCGATTACACCGTGGCCGCCATCCAGCTGCTCGATCAGCAGGGCGTGATCAGCATCGAAGATCCCATCAGTGACTATTTCGAAAACGTGCCGGCCGACAAGCGCACCATGACCGTCAGGCACCTCATGAGCGGGCAGTCGGGCCTGCCCGATTTTTTTCACACCGAAAATGACCGGGATCCGGATCTCGCCTGGATCGACCGCTCCACCGCGGTGCAGCGGCTGCTCGCTGCGCAGCTGCTCTTTGCCCCGGGCACGGACCGCAGACACTCCCACGCCGCCTTCGGACTGCTGGCCGCGCTTGTCGAACTCATAACGGACCAGTCCTACTACGGATTTCTGCGGGAACACTTTTTTGATCCCGCCGGCATGGAGCGGACAGGGGAGTACGGGGAGAGCCGGGGACTGACCCTCGATGACTTCGCGGTGGGCGGCGGGCCGCAGCGGGTGGGTCTGCCGAACATACCGCCCAACTGGGGACCGACCTCCTGGCTGATCAAGGGCAGCGGCGGCATGTACTCGACCCTTGGCGACCTGCAGGCCTTTTACCGTTTGATCCGTTCCGGAAGCGTGCTCGACGATGCGCACAGCAGCATGTTCCGGCGGCCCATGGTCGGCCTGGACGGCTCTGACAGGGGCTTCGAACTTTTCAGCGCTTCGATTCCACCGGACACTGAGATCTGCCTCTTTCTCAATGCCGCGGGCAGCAGGGAGCGGGCGCGGCAGCTGATCAGGGCCCTGGAGCGGTTTGCCGGGCCAGAGCAATAACAGGGTATACCCCGTCGCCATTCGTATAAAACAACGGTCCCGGCTCTGACGTGCTGGCGAGATCCATACGGGATCAACAACGAGGATTTTTATTGCTCAAACAGGAGGCAGCCTCATGAGAACCCATTTCATCGTCATCTTCATCATTAGTGCCGTTTGCATTCTCCAGGTCCCGCTCTTCCCCCAGACCTATGCCCCCCTCTACGAATCGGGTGCGGTCACGAAAGTGACAGACCTGACCATCGGCGGTGAGCCGACGGACGGCACCTATCTCTTCGCGCAGCCTTCCGCGGTGGCGGTCGATTCCGACAACAATATCTATGTGCTCGACAGCCAGGAGAGCCGCATCAGGAAATTCGGGCCGGACGGCCGAGTCATCACCACCATCAGCGGACCCGGGCAGGGGCCGGGCGAGATCCTGCGCTGTTATCAGATGACCATGCTGGCCGATGACCGGCTGGTGACCTTCGATTTCGGCAACATGCGGTTCAGCATCTTCAGGCCCGACGGCGCCTTCGAGCGGTCCGTGTCCCTGACGGAGATCTTCTCCTTTCGCATGTTTCCCTATCGCATCGATGCCGATGACAGCGGCAATCTCTATGTCGAGACCCACACGATCATGAGAAACAGCAGCGACGGTGATATCTACAAGATCTGGCAGATCGGCGGTGATTTCGCGGAAGCGCATGTCGTCGACTCCTGCTACGTTAAGGATAACGAGTGGATCCGGGACGAAAATCGGTCGAGGAACCGTATCATCCCCTTCGCGCCCAAATTTCACTGGAGCCCTTTGCCGGGCGGGCGGCTGGTAACGGGCCGGGCCGGGAGCTACGAGCTTCGCGTGTACGGGCCCGACCGCGGCCTCATCCGCACGTTCACCCATGACGCGAAACAGCGGCGGGTGACCAGTGACGACAAGGAGACGTTTTTCAGCGGAATCACCTACAGCACCTCGGGCAGCAGCGAGGTCAGGCACGGCGCCGATGAAGAAACCAGGAAAAAGACGGTGTTCCCCTCCCGCATGCCCTTTTTCATGTATATCCAGGCCGATCAGGACGGAAACATTCTCTGCACAACCAGTGAGAGTGATAATGGCCGTGTGCTCTATGACGTATTCAGCCCGGACGGCGTGTTTATAAGACGCCTGCCGCTTCCGCCCCTCGCCGCAAAGGCGGTGTTCAAAAACGGATCCGTCTATGCGGTTGAAACGACGGAAGCGGACGAGCCGGTGGTGGTGAAATGTCACTGGGAGTGAGCGGGTGGCGTTTTACCGATGGATATCGGGCCGGTGAAGCGGATGACCGGTTTCCGAGTCGATCAGGCTGCAGAAGAACCGGGTAAGCACCCTGAATGATGGATGATCCATCCATATGCCGCCGGCTGCTGATTTCGCAGGACGACAGTATTTCGAAAACAGGGATAATGGGAAAACCGCGGTTGTCCGTAATTATATATACATCACAACTCAGAAAACCGTGTACAACCGCCGCCGGATTCGGGCAGCTGTAAAACGTCTGAAGAGGAGATCCTGTTATGATGCAGAGAACGATTACGGCAGCACTCCTTGTGGGTGCAGTAGTGCAGTTCTCACCACTGCCTGCGCAGACAAAGATGGAACCGCTGAAAGAGAGTGAAAAAAAGGAACTGCTGAAGGAAATCAGCGGTCTGGTGAAGAACAATTTTGTCTTCCCCGATCTGGCAGAGAGGTATGCACAAGAGATATCCCGGGTTTCGCCTGGTGCTGAATTTGCGGGTATTGATGATCCAAAACGGTTCGGTGAAGCGGTCACCGCGTTTCTGCAGCATCTCATGCACGACCGGCACATCAATTTTCGCCTGATGGAGGCCAGTGACGTCAACACAAGCACTGAAGGATCACTTCACCACCCTGTACGCTATTTCAGGTTGGGCCAGAGAGAGCACTTGGGGTTCTATCGTCTGGATTGGATCGACGGTGAGATCGGATATCTTGATTACCGGCGCTTTAATTACAGCAGCCGAGGCATTGCCATGCTGCAGAGCGCCTTTCACTTTTTATCTGACGCACATGCGATCATCATCGATATTCGGAACAATGGAGGCGGTTCGGATGACATGGGAACCGTCATGTTGAGTTATTTTTTACCGCATCCGACCCAGCTGACGGGAACCTATTACCGGCAGGAAGACCTGACCGAAGAAATGTGGACAGAGGAAATAGATGCGGGAAAAAAGATGCCCGATGTTCCGCTGTTCGTTCTTATCGGGAAAAACACCTTCTCGGCGGCGGAGTATTTTGCCTATGATCTGAAGGTCAGGAAGAGAGCAGTCCTGATCGGAGAAGCATCCAAAGGCGGTGCTCATTCGGTTGACCGCTACCCTGTCGGGGATATGTATGAAATATATATTTCCACGGCCCGGGCGGTGAATCCTCTTACCGGTGACAACTGGGAATCGACGGGAGTAATCCCTGATATCCTCGTACCGGACACCGCTGCGTTGGATACGGCCATCACCCTCGCAAGACAGGCGGCCCGGGAATATGGAAACGCAAAGGACGCTGAACTACAGGAAGCCGTTCAGAAAATGCAGACATATCTGGATCAGGCTGAACTGTCGTATGAAATGAATCACTCTCAGAAAGCTGAATCACTGTTGGACTCCGCATTTGCTTTGGGATCCCGTGCAGGGGTGATCGATGAATTTTTCATTCAAGTGCTTGCCTATCACTACTCAGGTCAAAAAAAGTACAAAATGTCGATCTGGATGCTGAAAAAGCAGATCGAGTTATTCCCCGATACCCTCAATGGGTATGAAACCCTGGCCTGGACCTATTATCATTCCGGCAATAAAGAGCTGGCATTGAAGCAATTTAAAAAAGTGCTGGAACGCGATGAAAGAAATTCCCTTGCCGCCAGCATGGTAAAAACATTGCAGTAATACGCCGTATATTCTGCCCCCACCCTGCAACTCAAACGCATCTTGTCTGTCTGATTTCTTGTATGCCCGTTCCTTACTGGTATAAATCAAGGGAGATCGAGATGATGAAAAGGGTGCCTGCTGCGCTTGCCGTTTTTATCTGGGCCGGTTTTCTGTTCGCCCAGGACGTGCCCTTATCCGCCGGCCTTGATCCGCGCATCGAAGGCGTCTATGAAATGGAGGTGCCCGGCAGCGGGAAGGTCGTCCTGCAGATCTATGGAAAAGAGGGCGTGCTGAGAACCCTGGAAGCGGGCGACCGGGCGGTGACGATCTGGGAACGGGCGCAGAAGGGCGGTCTGACATTCACCAAATCATCCGAGCGCAACGGAACGTTTGTGCTCACCTTCCTGAAGGAGACCCTTGGAACGGAGACCGCCTTTCGGGTGGTGAACGAAAAGGCCGGACTCGATCTCACGGGAAAACGAATCTCCGGAATAGCTGACGTAGCGGCTGATCCCGCCTCACCCAGCGACCGGCTGGGCTACTTCGAACGGCACTACAGGAAGACCGAATACCAAATCCCCATGCGCGACGGAGCGCGGCTCTACACCCAGGTCTATGCACCCCTCGACACGACGGAACCGCATCCGATCGTTCTCTACCGCACTCCCTACGGCATCGAGCCCTACGGAGATCTCTTTTCGCATGCGACGGTGCCCTCTCTCTGGTTCGCGAAAGAAGGGTACATCATTGTCGGCCAGGACATCAGGGGGCGCTCCCTTTCAGAGGGCGAATTCAATTATCTCGCTCCCGATATCCCTGATAAAGGAACCGATTCGGATGTCGATGAGAGCAGTGACGCGTATGATACCATCGAATGGCTCCTCGCCACTGTACCCAACCACAATGGACGAGTGGGGGTCTGGGGCAGCTCCTATCCCGGGTTCACCGCCGCCATGGCGGCCATCGATGCCCATCCTGCCGTGAAAGCCGTCTCTCCGCAGGCCCCCATGTCCGACCTCTTTCTCGGTGATGACGGCCACCATTACGGCGCCTTCTACCTGGCCCACTATGCGCGCTACAGCTACGGGATCTGGCGCAACCGGGAAGAGCCCGCACCCTTTCGAGGCCGCTATTTTGAGACAGAGACACCGGATGCCTATGCCTACTATCTCGGCCTGGGCACGTTGAAGACCATAAGCAGCACCATTTTCAGCGAACCGAACGGAATGTGGGATGCGGCCATGGCCCACGAGACCTATGACGGGTACTGGCAGGCACGGTCCATCTATCAGCATCTGAGGAACATAACACCGGCGATGCTGATCGTGGGCGGCTGGTACGACGCGGAGGATCTGCTGGGGACGCTGAAAACGTACAAGACAATCGAAACGCACAATCCCGGCATAAAGAATATCCTGGTGATGGGCCCCTGGATTCACAGCGGCTGGAACCTGATTCCGGGAAGGCCGGCGAAGATGGGCGTATTCGATTTTGCGGGGACCATTGCCCGTTTCCAGGAGAAGGTCGAACTGCCATTTTTCAACTATTATCTGAAAGACACAGGGGAGCCGGATCTGCCGGAGGCCTTCGTCTACGATACGGGAAAGAATGAGTGGCGCTCATACACAGCCTGGCCGCCCGGGGAGTCGAGCCGGTTCGACTGGTTTCTTGCCGCTGACAATCATCTTTCTCCTGGCAGTGCTGTAATGACAGGGGATGCGTATGACGCCTATGTCAGCGATCCCGCCGACCCCGTACCCTATACGCGGGAACCGAAGATCAGGAACGATATGGGCGTCGCTTACAATGTCGAGTATTTCGTTGAAGACCAGCGGTTTCTCGCGGACCGGTCCGATGTGCTGCGCTATACCAGTGAAGCGATGAGGGAAGATATCACCGTTGCCGGGCCGGTCACGGCGGAGCTCTACGTCTCGACAACAGGCACCGATGCCGACTGGGTGGTGAAAGTGATCGATGTCTATCCCGATGACGCGCCGGATCCGGCAGACAATCCCGACAGTGTTTCGATGGGCGGGTATCAGCGGCTTGTCCGGGGGGAGATCATGCGGGGGAAGTTCAGGAACAGTTTCAGCGAGCCGGAACCGTTTGTGCCCGGCAAGGTGACGAAGGTTGCCTTCGAGCTGCCCGATGTCATGCATACGTTCAAAAAGGGCCACCGGATCATGGTGCAGGTGCAGAGTTCCTGGTTCCCCCTCTTCGACCGCAATCCCCAGACATTCTGCAATATTCGAAAAGCCGGTGCGGAGGATTTTCAGAAAGCGACGCACCGCGTGTACCATTCACGAGAGTATCCGTCCCATGTCTCATTGAACATCGTTCCGTCCGAACGCATGGAATAACCTGGAGGAGACCGCCCCGGGTGCCGTCATCCGGAGCGGAAACAAGGGGACTGCACGATCCCCCTGATCGCCCCCGACATTCGTCGGGGGCGATTTTTTTCAGCGGGGAGCATCGAACCCGCAAATCCCGAATCTGCGGCATATGCATTGCCGGGAATCGAGATCCCCGGTATACGCTGCCATCCCAGTGACACAAAAATCATAGAGTCCCGTACACTATCTGGAAGCCTGGAAAAGAACACCGGTTCAGAATAAGCAATCCGTTTGTTATGAATCACTATCAGAAAGGCTGAAAAGATGGAAAAGAAACCCTTACCACCCCGCCTTCTGCCGCTCTGCATCCTGCTGACAAGCATCCTGGTCTTCATCGGCTGCGCGCAGAACCGCATCAGTGACGCCTCTTTGCAGGCGTTTGAGACAGAGATGGAACAGCTGCGCGGCGAGCACGGCATTCCTGGCATGTCGGTGGCCATTGTCCATAATCAGAAGCTGGTCTATGCCCGCGGCTTCGGGTACGCCGACCTGGAACACCGCGTTCCCGCCACCGAACACACACCCTACAACCTGGCATCCTGCACGAAACCGATCGCGGCGGTCGCCCTCATGCAATGCGTCGAGAGGGGCCAGCTCGACCTGGACACACCCATGGTGGAAGTGCTTAAAAACAAGGTCATGCCGATCCGCTTCAACGGTGAAACGCTGACCGGGTATGCGGCGTTTATCGGCACGCTGAAGGAGATCATCGCCGATCCCGGTCACCCCCTTTCGGCCGATTTCCAGGCCACGCACGGCGATTACCACCCCGAGACGGAAACGATTACCGTACGGCATCACCTGACGCACACCTCCCGGGGGGTTCCCGGAGACGCCTATGCATACAGCGGCGACCTCTATGCCGATCTCTCCCTGGTGGTGGAAGCGGTGACCGGCACATTATTCCAGGACTATCTCGTCGGGAACATCATGGGCCCCGCGGGGATGACCGGCACCGTGCCCAATGCCGATCCGGCTGTGCGTGACTCCGTGCTGGCCCATCGCAGCAAATACTATCGAACGGATCGCGACGGCACGTTCACAGAAGTGCAGGAAAACCGGCCCATTGCATGGCCCGATCTGTTCAGTGAGTTCGGCATCGATATCGATCCCGCCTTCCTGATCAACGGAGGCGCCGGTATCGTCTCCACGGTCGCCGATCTCGCCAGATTCGATGCCGCGCTCGACCGAAACCGGTTGCTGTCCCGGGAAACGAAGGAGATGATGTTTACACCTTCGGTTTCCAACAGCGGCGGGCGGCTTCCCTACGGGCTCGGCTGGTTCATTCAGGACATCGATGGTGAAAGACTGGTGTGGCACTATGGATCCGCCGGACACTATTCATCGATGATCGTGAAAGTGCCGCAGGAGGAGATCACCTTTTTCCTCCTGGCCAACAGCGGGGGCGCAGGTAAATTCGGGCTGGGGAAGGACGAAAACGCGCTGAGATCGCCGTTTGCGGCGGCCTTTATCAGGCATCTCACGAAAGTGACGGCTGAATAAAACATGCCGCCCCGGATCGCCCGATCCGGGGCGCGGTACACTGGTAGGCCGGTTGTGGAAATATCCGATCGCCCCTGACATTCGTCGGGGGCGATTTATTGGGGGGGCGGGTCCCGAATGGGGAGATGGGCCCATGATCCACATCGTGGGCTATCGGGAGTGCCGGCCGCCGGTTACAGAACGCTGCCGCCGTTTTACCTTGATTCCCACCGCTTTCTGTATTACTTTACCACCGGTCAATCCCGTGAAACATCGTGTGCCGCATCGGCATATTGTCATGTATACAGATGCATGAAGGAGGATCTGTTTTGGAAAAGATACTGCTGCCCCATAAAAAGTATATTACGAAAAGCATTATCGTGTCATGTGTTTCTTCTCTATTCTCTTACGGCGCTATCGCGGGCCTGGGCTGCCTGATCGCCAATTCCAATGACGCGGAACCGGATGTACTGTCACTAATCCGGCAGGTCAGTGCGCTTGCCTTTCTAATCACTGTCCTGATTTCCATTCCCATCATCTTTCTCTACGTTAAAAACCTGAAGTACATCATTCAGGAAGACCGGGTTACCGTGTATAGGGGGATCCTGACCAAAATTCAGAAAAACATCCCCTTGCGGGCGGTGACCGACTTCATTCTGGAACGGTCGCTCCTCGACCGTTTCCTGGGCATCGGTGCAGTTAAAATCCAGACCGCCGGTCAATCCCCCTCGGCATCCGGGTTTGAAGGCAAACTGGCTGGTCTTCTGGAATACGAGGCTACCCATGACGATCTGCGGCAGCGCATCGGCAAGTTCCACAATGAGGCGGGCATACCAGAAGCCGGGGGGCGGAACAGGGAATCCGAGGAGACGGTGCTGGAGCAGATACTGAACGAACTGAAAGAGATACGAAAAAACACCGCCCGTAAATAGCACCGGGGACGTTTCCGGCGCGTCCGCTGGAGGCCCGTTTTCCATGCGGGCCCGTCGCTCACGCGGGCACATCCCCCTTTGAAAAGGAACCCACCGCCTTATGATACATGCCTACAGCAGCGCAACGCAGTCCAGATGGGACCGCGGTGAATTAAAGGTTCAGCTCAATCAGCAGAACAATCCCCGTCCCATCGGATTCTGCGACGGCACGCCTGAAGACATGCGTGAACTCCTCTCGATCGCTGAACTCGAGGGAGTCGATGATGTTCAGATCGATAAAAAGATACTCAAGACCGGGCGGGAGATATGGACCCTGGGCGGTGGAGAAATGCCTGCCGAGTAATCGTTCCCTTTCCCGGTGTCCGGGGCACGGAGGAGCCGACGGGGGTGAGAAATGATGAGCGGATGGAAGGAAATAACCGATCGCCCCTGACAATCGTCAGGGGCGCTGTTTTTTTTGGGGGGAGAGGTCCCGAAGGAGGGGATGAGCCCATGGTACGCATCATGGGCTGTCGGAGTAGTGATAGTCAGTTGTGTTCTGCCGAGAATTGATCGAATTGAAAAAAGTAGTTGACTTTCTTGATCGATCGATGTATCGTAATACGGTACAGCGAAGGAGAAGGTCGATGGAAGCAGTGAAAATTTCCCCCAAATTTCAGGTCGTGATCCCCAGGCGAGTGCGGGATGCCATGAAATTGAATCCCGGGCAGAAGATGCGGGTGATCCAGTATGAAGACAGAATTGAACTCATACCGGAAAGAAAGATTTCCGATATGAAAGGATTTCTCAAGGGAATCGACACCCGTTTCGAACGGGAAAAGGACAGAGAATGAATATTGTCGACTCGTCAGGATGGCTCGAGTATTTTACGGACGGCAATAACGCCGATGCATTTGCTACACCGTTAGAGAAGCCGGCGGAACTGCTGGTTCCCGCGATCACTGTGTATGAAGTGTTCAGGGTGATCCTGCGGGAAAAGGACGAAAACAGCGCGCTGCAGGCAGTTGCGCTGATGCAGCAGGGACGGGTGATCGATCTGACCGCGGAAATCGCCATGTCCGCAGCGGTGATCAGCCATACGCGTAAAATCCCCATGGCCGACAGCATCATCCTGGCGACCGCGCACAAGTACAACGCGGAGATCTGGACCCAGGATGAGGATTTCATGCATATGCCGCGGGTGCGCTATTTCGCAAAGTGAAACATATTCTGCCTGCACGTAATTCCTCGACCTGGTCAGGCCCAAACTTTTTCTTGATTTTACACATTCTTAAGGAGACCGACATGGAACACCAGACACAGATCCTCATCGTCATGTTTACGTATCTCGTATTCCTCATCGCCTGGGGTCTCTACCAGGGCCGTAAAGTCAAGAACAAGGCCGACTTCGCCATCGCCGGACGCAGTCTGCCGGGGTGGGTTGCCGCTCTGTCCGAGCGGGCGACCGGGGAGTCGTCCTGGGCCCTGCTGGGGCTGCCCGGAGCCGCCTATGCCACCGGCCTGCTGGAGATCTGGACGGCCATCGGCTGCGTGGCCGGCATCGTCACCGCCTGGGTGCTCATCGCCTGGCGGCTGCGGGACGAAGCCGAGAAATACCAGATCGAATCCTTCACCCAGTACATCGCCGCCCGGCACGGCGAGACCGGAAAACAGATCCGCGTGGTCGCCAGCTTCACCATCGTCTTCTTCTTTTTCTTCTACGTGGGCGCCCAGTTCCTGGGCGGCGGCAAAACCCTGCACACGCTTTTCGAGATCCGGCCGGCCATCGGCATGCTCATCACCGCCGCGATCATCATTCCCTACACCATTTACGGCGGCTTCCGCAGCGTTGTCTACACCGACATGGTGCAGGCCATCGTCATGATCACCGCCCTGATCGTCGGGCCCATCGTGGGAGTGATGTATGTTGCCAACCATCCTGAACTGTTCGCCTCCAACATCGGGGAGGCGCTGCGGCTGGCGGGACCGTCGTATACTTCTCTCACCGGCTCCCTGAGCGGCTTTGCCGCGGGCGTGGCCCTGGCCGGCGGGCTGTCGTGGTTCTTCGGCTATCTCGGCGGCCAGCCCCAGCTCAGCATGCGGTTCATGGCCATCAGGGACGCGCGGCAGGCGAAAAAGGCGCGCAACGTGGGCATCGCCTGGACGCTCATCGCCTACATCGGCGCACTGTCCCTCGGCTGGCTGGGCATCGCCATTTTCGGGCCTGCCGGCTTGTCCGATCAGGAATACGTGATGCCGGCGGTGCTGCTGCGCATCTTTCCGCCCGCCATTGCCGCCATCCTGATCACCGGCGCTATCGCCGCGATGATTTCGACCGCCGATTCTTTGCTGATCCTTTCCTCAACGGAGATGTCCGAAAACCTGCTTCCGGGCCGGAACCCCTCCGATGAAAAGCGCAGCCTCCTGCGCTGCCGCATCATCACCGTCCTTCTCGCCGTGATCGCCCTGGGAGCGGCGTACGTGTCGCCTTCACAGCTGATCCACACCCTTGTCGGCTATGTCTGGGCGGGCATCGGCGGCACCTTCTCGGTGGTGATCCTGCTCAGCCTCTTCTGGAAAAAGTATCACGGCCGGGCCGCCCTGGCCACCATCGTCGCCGGCATGGTGTTCACGATCGTCTGGATCAGCACCGGCCTGGACAGGCTGATTACCGCCCGGGTGACGACGTTTCTCTTCGCCGGCCTGGTGGCGGTGCTGACGACCCTGTTCGTTCCGAAGGCGGAAGCGTAACAGCACCCCGGGGCAGAGGCCCCGTACCATTCCGCCCCGGACAGTGATGCCCGGGACGATCTGAATCCGGCAAAAAAGAATAGTGTCTATCCTCATCGGTTTGACATCATCCAATGGAGGTGCACCGTATGGAAGCAACCCAATACAGGATCTACCCGTACCGCTGGATTGTTCTGCTGGTCTACATGTTTGCCGTCTCCATCAACCAGCTCCTCTGGATCACGTTCGCACCAATCACCAGCAGCGCCGCGGCCCACTTCGGGGTTTCCGATCTCAGTATCGGGCTGCTCTCCATGAGCTTCATGATCGTCTACCTGTTCGTGTCCTTTCCGGCATCCTGGGTCATCGATACCTACGGCATTCGGGTGGCGGTGGGAATCGGAGCCGTACTGACGGGCATCTTCGGGCTCATGCGGGGGCTGGCGGCGCCCGATTACACCCTGGTGCTCATCTCGCAAATCGGTATCGCCGTGGGACAGCCCTTCGTTCTCAATGCCATCACCAAGGTTGCGGCCAGCTGGTTTCCCCTTCAGGAGCGGGCGACCGCCTCGGGGCTGGGAACGCTGGCCATCTACCTCGGTATTTTCGGGGGCCTGGCCCTGACTCCGCTCCTGACGCTGAAAGCGGGTCTTGACGGCATGCTCGTCATCTACGGAGTCGTCGCCCTGGTAATCGCGGTCATCTTTCTCATCGCCGCCAAGGAGCACCCCCCGACGCCTCCCTGCCCCCCTGATCAGGAAGAGAGGACCCTGGTGCTGGAGGGCTATAAACAGATGATGCGGAAGAAGGATTTTATCCTCCTGATGGTTATTTTCTTTATCGGTCTCGGCCTCTTCAACGGCGTCACGACCTGGATCGAAAACATCGTCGGCCCCCGGGGATTCTCGATTACCCAGGCGGGCATGATCGGCAGCCTCATGATCCTGGGCGGCATCATCGGCGCGGTGGTGATCCCCCTGCTCTCGGACAGGTACCGGAAACGGACGCCGTTCATCGTACTGGCGCTGGCCGGGACGATTGCCGGACTCGCCGGCATCACCTGGGCGGGAACCTACGGGCTGCTGCTCGCCTCGGCCTTTATCATGGGGCTCTTCCTGCTTAGTTCGGGACCAATCGGTTTTCAGTACGGCGCTGAGATCACCTATCCGGCCCCGGAGGCGGCATCGAACGGGATCCTTCTGCTCATGGGGCAAATTTCCGGAATCATCTTTATCTTCGGCATGGATCTCTTCAAATCAAAAGAGACCGGTTCCATGACCCTTTCCCTGGTTGTCCTCATCATCCTCACCGCTGTCAGCCTGGTTCTGGCCGCCCGGCTCAGGGAATCGGCGCTGATGACGGAGAACAGGGATACGTAACACCGTCCATACGAAAGGACACCTGATGACTCACACGCTCTGGAATCGGAGGTGATATGATGGAAACAGTACGGTCTCGCATATACAGCGCAGCTGTTATACTAGTGTTCATTTGTCTCTATGGAAGTGTCCGGGCCCAGGTGGAGGACGCACTGGTCAGCGAACGACTGCAGGCAATAACGACGATGCTGCAGAGTGACAAACCGGGCGCGGACCGCTGGTGGTACGGCTGGCTGATCGGCTACGGCGCCGCCACCGCGGCCCAGGGAGCAATCGGCCTGAGCAGTGATGAGAAGACGGTGCAGCAGGATATGGGCCTGGGCGCCGCGACCACCCTGCTGGGGACGGCGGGGCAGCTCCTCATGCCCCTGGTGCCGGCAGCTGCCCTGAAGAAGGTGGCGGCAATGCCCGAGTCAACACCCGCAGAGCGGGAAGCGAAGCTGGCGGCGGCGGAACGGGCGCTGGAAGAGTTCGCCCGCAGGGAAAAGAGCGGGAAATCGTGGCAGACCCATGCGCTTTCCACGGGTGTCAACCTGGCCAGCGGGCTCGTTGTCTGGCTGGGATTCAAGAGGAGCCTGGAAGAGGGGCTGATCTATTTCGCGCTCAATGAGGCCGTGACCGAGATTCAGATCTGGACGCAGCCGACCCGGGCCGTGAGGGACTGGGAGCGGTACCGTGCACAATACGCCCCTGACGCTCGTCTTGGATACGGCAAACCGCCCGCGTACTGGGCCGTGACAACGGGTCCCGGACGGCTTGGTGTCAGTTACGTGTTCTGAGTGTGAAGCGTCTGTGATCGCCCCGGATTTCCAATCCGGGGCGTTTTTTTTGGGCTTCTCAGCCCCGGGGGGCAGGGGTTCTCCCTGCTGATTTTGAAAACAGTCTGCGCTTGCATATATTATCCAGCAGTAGTATGTTACAGACAATATGGTTGTTTCCCGGGGCAGAGGCCCCGGAGTGATTGCGCCCCGGACAGTGATGTCCGGGGCGATCGATCGATTATCGCTCTGAACTCGATTGCGTCTGATGAAAAAAGTTATAATTCATCAAGGTGTTGGAGTAGGTGGCAGCGGATATTAAGAAATCAATGATCTACGACTCCCGGCTGAGAATGCAGTAGGAGTCGCAGGAAAGGTCTGATGAAACATCGGATCCTCACATCATTTTTCTGTTGTTTCCCTCCCCGGAATTATTCATATTATTGTATTGTCCAGCTAAAATTAATACATATAATCCGTGATTCAGTACGGGTATACCTTTTTATTCGAGGAGATGCATATGATCATGCTAAAAAGAATCGTTGCCATCCTGCTGCTGACCGTCCTCATCCTCTCCTGCGGGGTCAATCCCATCACGGGAAAGCAGGAGCTGATGCTTTTCACGGAAGAGCAGGAGATAGAATACGGCAAGCTTACCGATCAGCAGATTGCCGCAACCTACGGCTTCTACAATGACGCCGGGCTCACCGCCTATATCGACGCCATGGGGCAGGGGCTGGCCAAAGGCACGCATCGGCCGAACCTGGAGTACCATTTCAAGGTTCTCGACTCGCCGGTGGTGAACGCATTTGCCGCGCCCGGCGGGTATATCTACCTCACCCGGGGCATTCTCGCCTATCTGAACAACGAAGCCGAGGTGGCCGCGGTCATCGGGCATGAGCTGGGGCATGTGGCGGCAAGGCACAGCATGCGCAGCCTCACCCGCGCGGCCGTGTTTCAGCTCGGCCTCGGGATCGGCTCCGCCCTGTCCGACAAGATCGCCGAGGCCGCGCCCTACGCTCAGCTGGGCGCGCAGCTGCTTTTTCTCAGTTTCAGCCGGTCCGACGAGTACCAGGCCGACAGCCTGGGGGTCGAATACTCCACGAAAGCAGGATATGATTCCGAAAAGATGGCCGATTTCTTCACCTCCCTGGAACGGATGAATCCAGAAGCCGCGGCCAGCGGCCTGCCCGCCTGGTTTTCAACCCATCCCAACTCCAGTGACCGGATCAAAAGAGTGCTCAAAAAGAGCACCGCCTGGAAGCAGCGGGTGAACCTGCCGTCCTACAGAGTGAACCGGGACGCGCTCATGGCCAGGATCGACAACCTGGTCTATGGTGAGGATCCCCGCCAGGGGTATGTGCTCAACGGTATGTTCTACCATCCGGAAATGCGGTTCCAGTTCCCGGTGCCGGCCGGGTGGCAGGTGCAGAACACCCCCACCCAGGTGGTGATGGGTGACGCGAATAACAAGGCCGCGATCGTGTTCACGCTGGCGCAGCAGAAGGACCTCGATGCCGCTGCCGGAGAGTTCGCGGCCACCGAAGGGCTCACCGTGCTTTCCCGCCAGCCGCTGCGCATACACGGGCTGCAGGCACGCCAGATCGCCTCGCAGTTCACCCAGAACGAACAGACCGTGAAATTGTTCTCCCGTTTCATCGCCAAGGACGGGGCCGTCTACGTGTTCCACGGACTGGCCGCGGAAGCCGATTACGATGCCTATCAGTCATTTTTCACTTCCACTTCCGGGGATTTTTCCACCCTGAGCGACCGGGCCAGGATCAATGTGACCCCGGCAAGGCTCACCGTCGCCCGGGTGCCGCGCGCCCAGACGCTGCAGGCGTTTCTGCAGTCACAGTCCGTTGCCGCGGCTGACAGCGAGAAACTGGCCGTGTTGAACGGAATGCAGCTGAATGAAATGCTGGATGCGGGAACAAGAGTGAAGCTGATCAGGAAATAGCTGAGAAGCTGCAGATAGAATACGCCCCGGGCAGGGATGCCCGGGGCGTATTGTGTTTTCGGATAAATCCGTGATTATTCAATATCCTGCGGAAACGTGATGCCCCAAATTTCAAGGGGATTGTCCCCCTCCTTCGCTTCGAACGCCAGGATGCTGCTGTCTGATGACCAGGTAGGATACCAGCATTCGCTCAATTGGCATAGCCTGATACTATATATGTTCCCCGAATGGTAATTGAGAACATGCAGCGTTCGTTCGTCGGTCACTTCATCGCATACGAATCCCAGGCATATCCAGTTTCCATCAGGCGACCAGTCCAGCTTTGAACCCGCTCCCGCTCCCGTGATGTCAAAGGTTTTAATGTCCGTTTGCGTCTGAACATCCATTATCCGGAGCGTGGTGTTTTTTTCGTTCATCAGGAAATAGGCAATGCGGTCGCTTGCGGGGGAGAAACAGTATCCCCAGACGGTTACACCGCTGGTCAGATCCGTGACCGAAGAGTCCGCGAATGAAAACAGTTTCAGCGACTTATTTTCCGCATACAGGATGGATTGCCCGTCCTGGGACCAGAGTGTGTTGATTCCCGGACTCTGCATTTCAAATATTGTTGTCACCGTTCGTGTTTCGAGATCAAGTTGTCTTACCTGCGTTATGTACCCAAGATGCGTTCCGCTGGCCTGGAACAAGAGTTTTTTCCCGTCCGGAGACCACTGGGCGAACTGATGTCCTTCGAGGGTGTCGGGCGCGGGATTGAAGGTGACCTGTTCAGGTGTGCCGCCGGGATACCCAGCTATAAAGATATTAATATTCTGACCCGACATGTCGAATGCGATCCGGTTTGTTCCATCAGGCGCCCAGTCTACATTCCCCCATAAAAAGCCGCCACTGTTCTGCGTGATCGTGAGCAATTCCACGACATGCACCGTATCCAAGACCGTCAGTTCCGAACCCTGTGTGTTGCGGATCGAAGCGCTGACAATATAGGTTCCGTGGTCCGGGTAGGCATGGTCGATATCGTCGAGAACAAGCGAATCGGTATCCCAGGCGCCGTCACTGCTCCAGTCCCACCGTACGCTCAGACTGTCCAGTGAGACGCTGTCCGGAAGACCGGAAATACTGAAGGTCATTTCCGTTTCCGGAGATACGATGTCGGGAAAATGAGAGATGGTGATCGTGGCGGGAACCGGATCCGGTCCCGGGTTCGGCAACGGATCGTCATCAGGGCCGTTGACGTTTCCTTTGTCGCAGCAGCAGAGCAAACCCAGGAACACTGCGCACGATACTGCCCGAGTAAAGGCGTTCATGGCGTTCTCCTTTCCTGAATGGCACTGAAATATGTACAGTATGTGAATATATATTTTAGATTATTCAATTATTTTATAAAAGTCAAGAGAAAAATGATGCTGCGGGATGCCGCGGTGACAGTCATAGTTCTAAGCGAAACAGTATACGAACATAATGCCGGCACAGGGCCGAGTGTTGATTCGCATCCCGGGGTCATTCCCTGCTTGCGCGATTCCTGTTTATTTGATATATTATTCCATTATAGCATTTTCCAATCGCACAGTGCATGCTCCGGACCGCAGGTTCCCGTGAGCCGGTCGGTATTAGCCGGAACCGCTACCGCCTTCTGTTTGCCCGGATGCTGCGGCCTGCGCCTGTCATCAACGCCGATCTGCCCGGGAAGGAGATAATGGCGAACCGAGGTCACATCTCTGACCGAATTATCGTGCAGGCGATTCAGGCTGTTTCAGGCCGTGATACGGAGAAAGCCACCGACTGTTCGCCGGGTTGCCCGGGAACAGGTGGGTATATATGCTCATAAAGTACATATCCATGAAGGAGAAACACGTATGAAACCGCTGGCGTCGTTAACCGTCGCTGCTATGCTGGCAGTGACCTCATCAGTTTCTGCACAGAGAACCGCCGATATCGAAGGCGCAAAGGATTATCCGACGATTTCACGTTTCAACGGCGCGGTCATCGAGTTCTATCAGGAGACGAAATGGGGGACCTATCGGCTGCCGGTAAGTGATCAGGGAACCGTCGATTGGGACCGGCCGATGTCCCTGGAAGGAAAAGTGATCCGCATTCAGTACAGTGTTTCACATGAAAACAACTCGGAATTTGTCTTGCAGAATTATAAAGCCGCACTGCTGAGATCGGGATACGAGGTGCTCATCGCCATTGCCAATGAAGCACTCGGTGACAGCGACCGTCCTCACACCTGGATCGACAGGTATTACGCGACCGGAGGATATTACAACGGCCTGAATAATCAAAAATTCGGTCTCGGCCTCAATTTCCCGACCTGGAAGAATGATCACAGTTTCATCGCGGCACGGGGCCGCGAGAACGGCAAGGATATATACGTCATTGTCTATACTGTGGTTGCGGACGCGTTTACGATCATCACCCAGGATGTGGTTGAAGTCGAGGCGGTGGAAACCGGACTGGTTTCCGTTGACAATATTTCCAGTGATATCACCAAGAACGGCCATATCGCCATCTACGGCATCCATTTCGAGACCGGGAAATCGGTATTGAAGGCCGAATCGGATGCGGCACTGAAGACCATTGCCGAGTACGTCAATGCACATAGCGATAAAAAATTCTTTATCGTTGGACACACCGACAACACGGGTGATTTCCAGGCAAATATGACGTTGTCGGAAGAACGGGCAAAATCGGTAATGACTGCGCTGATCACCACGTATGCCGTGAACGCCGGCCAGGTAAGCGCTTACGGCGTGGCCTCATTGGCCCCCGCTGCCAGCAATCTCAGTGATGAGGGCAGGGCAAAAAACAGGCGGGTCGAGATCGTGGAACAATGACCGCTGCCGCCGGAGTCGGATCGTGAACATCCGGGAGCAAAAGGTGCATGGTACAGGGCTTCGGCAAGGGGCTGCTATGAGAATACGCTGCAGGGTACTGCTCATCGTCTGTTATCTGTCCGCGGGGCTCCAGGCCCAGGTGAACACGGAAGTGTTCCGGCTCGACGCCGGTGCTCCGGGATTTTCCGTCCGCGCCGGGCTGACAGCAACCCTCATGGCCGGAAACACCGATTTTCAGTACATCGGTACGAAGACACGTTTCAATTTCAACCGTGCCGCCGGGTATACCTTCCTGGTGACCAACGGCGGATACGGCAGTGAGAACGGGAAACGGTTTTTCGGTCAGGCGCTGGTCCATCTCAGAAATGTGTATTCGCTGAGCCCGGTGGTCCAGATGGAACAGTTCCTGCAATTCGACACTGACAAAAAAAGACTGCTCTCGCAGCGGTATCTGCTCGGCTGGGGATACCGTTTCAAACTGTTCAAGAGCGAGAGGGTTAAAACCAGGCTCGGCGCTTCCGTCTTCTATGAGCGGGAGGACTACAATCTCGACCCGGACGCGATCCACCCGGTGCATGACCGGGGGGCGCGGCTCAATGTGTACGGCACCGTGCTGCTGAAGATATCCGCAGCGGCTTCACTGCTCAATACCACCTATGGGCAGCCCCGCATCACCGACGTGCATGACTGCAGAATACTGTCCGATTTCGCCCTGAATGTCACTCTCGGTGAAACGGTCGACCTGACGGCCGAGTGCGAGGTCCGCTTCGACAGCCGTCCGGCTGACGGGATCAGGAAAATGGATGTGATGACGAAATTGGGAATTTCACTGGATATCGATTAACAACGGGGGAAATCATGGAAAACAACGCCACCGTGCTGGAACATGACTGCGCCATGACGATGGTCGATTTCTACAAGGAGGCCGATTATATTATCTCCCTGGGTCTCGCCCGGGCAAAACCGGATATCAACACGATAAACTGGTACCGGATCACCGGGAAGGTTCCCGATGCCGCCAACCCGGCGCACAGGCTGCAGCTGAGAAGCGCCCGGATCATCTGTGACGGCAAGATGTACGGGCTCTGCGAAGGCAGGGTGACGGTGACGAATCCTCTGCAGCCGTCGGAAGACGGTCATCTGCTGCTGGGAATGAAGGGCCCGCTCGACGCCTTGAGCAAATGCACGGTCAGCTGCACCTGCGGCACCGCCTTCATGGTCTGCGCGGATGCGACGGTCGGCAGGCCGGAGGAGTGCTACCTGAGGATAGAAACACTTCGTCAGCCCCCGGAAGCGAAATTTTCCATCAGGCCCTTCTTTGAAACAGCCGGGGTCGACATTATCGCCTGAGAGACCGGCTGCTGTTTTCGTGCCTGAAATCTGCGCAGTACCCTGCCACACGATCCACCGGAGCGCGTACGGCGAACGGTACGCAGCAGCTCGGCGAATTATTCAAAGATGCCGCATGCTGCACTGAGGGGAATAGTTGCATGTCCATACCGGTAATCCATGCCAGCGGGACCGGCGCCCGCCTGGACAGTAACGTCCTTGCCGGGGGCGGCACCGATGACACCGCTGTTCTGCAGGAGGTGCTCGACCGCGCCGCCTCGGGTGCAGGCGTTCACCTTGTCATGGACGGCGCCGCCCTGATCAGCGGACTCACCGTCCACAGCAACACGACAATCGAGTGCCTGAACCGGGAGTGCGGATTCTATCTGGCTGACGGGGCGAACCGTCCCCTGCTGATTAACGCCAATCCCTCGCCTGAGGGAATCATCGACCGGAATATCACTCTTCTGGGCGGCACCTACAACCACAACTGCGCGCACCAGGCGCACCACCTGCCCGCAAACGTCCACTATACGGAAGCGGACCGCTGGGTGACGGCAATGGCCTTTCTGGGCGTCGAGCACCTGACGGTCAGGGATGTAACCGTCCGCAATATGAGAACCTTCGCCTTTCTCATTACTAACTGGCAGCACGTGCTCATGGAGCACATTACTCTCGAACTGACCGATTACATTGCCGGCGGCAACCAGGACGGCATCCACCTGCAGGGACCGGGCCGGTTTCTTGTCCTCAGGCACATTCAGGGACGCACCGGCGACGATCTCATCGCCATCAACGCGGATGAAGAGACCACCGCTGAACGGCCCTTTTTTCACCCGTGCGCCTCTACCGGACCGGTCAGTGATGTGCTGATCGACACGGTCATGGCCGATGACGCCTCCCAGATACTCCGCATCCTTTCAAGGGAGAGCCCGGTGGACAGAATTACGGTGCGGAACGTCAGCGGCACCTACCGCAGTTTCGGATTCTATCTCAGCGCCTGGGATTATATGAGCAAGGGCTTGAACGGAAATTTCGGCTCGATCCTCTTTGAGAACGTCACTGTCCGCTCCACGGCACCCGATTACACCTATACGGATCCCTTCCTCTTCCGCATCTCGGGAAAGCACCGGCACCTGATCCTGAGACAGATCACCTGCGTCGATTCCGTGGATGACCGGTATGCGGTGTACGTGGAGGGTGAGTCCGATATCCCGGATATCGGCACGACTCCGGCCGATGTCGGAATCCTTGAAATCGACGGACTCTCCCTGCATCGCGCCGGCGACTGTGTGGAGGGCCGCTCCTGTATCATGGTAAGAGGGAAAGTAGGGACAATGAATGTGCGTAACTGCAGTATGTCCGGATGCGGCCGGTCAGGAGCGGTGTTCCTTGCGACTGAAGGAGCGTATGCCGCCGTTGACCGGCTGATCCTTGACAATATCAGCGCGGATGGTCCCGTGCGGCTGATTGACGATCCTGGCCGGGTAATCGCGAATGTCGCATCGGCTGAATGATACTAGTAACAGGGAAGATCGATGATGGTTCGTGATTATCATGCTAACCGTGGCAGGATTCCACGCACCGTGGTTGCTCTCGGTATCGTCAGCCTCTTCACCGACGCGGCCAGTGAGATGATCTATCCCCTGGTGCCGGTATTCGTCTCCCTGCTCGGGTCGGGAGCACTGCTGCTGGGAGTGATCGAGGGCGTTGCCGAAACGACCGCGGCCATGCTGAAGCTGATCAGCGGGATCGTCTCGGACCGGTTCGGCAAACGCAAACTGCTGGTGGTTGCCGGCTATGCCGTATCGAGCGCCATCCGTCCCCTGACCGGGATCGTGACCGCGGCCTGGCAGATCGTTTTCATTCGTATGGCCGACCGGATCGGCAAGGGTATCCGCACCGCCCCCCGGGACGCACTCATCGCTTCCTCGACCGACGAAACGATACGGGGCCGGGCGTATGGATTTCACCGGGCCATGGATCATGCCGGGGCGGTTATCGGCCCGCTGCTGGCGATTATCGTGCTGGGTGTGCTGATCCTCCTGTTCCGCATGCGGGACACGATGACGATTCTCCGCTGGACATTCATCCTGGCGTTCATTCCGGGCCTCTTCGCCGTGGCCGCGCTGCTGCTGTTCGTCAGGGAATCGCCGGTCCCCGCTGCTCCGGCGGCCTGGAAATCATTCTCCCTGCGGCGCTTTGACGGCAATCTTCTCCGTTACATTGGTATTGTCGCCCTTTTTGCCCTCGGCAACTCCACGGATGCGTTTCTGCTTTTCCGGGTCCGGGACGCGCTGCATCACAGCGAGACGCATTACGCGGTGATTCGTTCCCTGCCGCTTGCCGGTGACATGATCGGCAAGTTCGGTGACGCGCAGGCCCAGCAGAATCTCATGGATATCATGTTCGTGCCCCTGATCTGGGCCTTCTTTCACATCATCAAAGTGCTCTTTTCCACGCCGCTCGGCTCGCTCTCTGACAGGATCGGCCGGAAGAAAGTGATCATCGCCGGCTGGTCGGTCTACGCGGCGGTCTATTGCGCCTTCGCCTTTCTGGACCGTCTGCCGGATGTAATGCAGATCGGCGCCACGTTCGGGCTGTTCGCGGTTTACGCGCTCTACTACGCGTTTACGGAAGGAGCGGAAAAGGCGTTTGTCGCGGATCTGGTTCCCACCGGCCTGAGCGGAAGCGCCTTCGGTCTGTTTAATTTTTCTACGGGAGTGGTTTTGCTGCCCGCCAGTATCCTGTTCGGGCTGCTGTATCAATCCTATGGCGCCGCCGCGGCCTTCGGCACAGGAGCGGCGATCGCCTGCCTGGCGATGCTGCTGCTAACAGTGCTTGTCAGGGAGCGGCCGGGAAGCCTGCGCGCCGGACCGGATGAGAGGAGACATGCCAATGACTAAAGACGAGAACGCCGACACGCGCTACTTCATTGACCTGGATCTGGCGAGCGGTCGGATACTGCGATGGGATTACGGACAGCGACAGGTGCTCGTGCACGAGGAGCGTGCGAAACCTTCCCATCACCGGATTTTTCTCACCAGGGGACAATATAATAAACTCGAAAAAAAATCATCAGACCTCAAACACCGGGAAACAGGACAGTGCTGACATGCCGCGCGGTCCGGCGCCCCGGGTACGCCGAAAGGAAAGGAGCCGGAATATCATGAAATCGTCCACTGTCTCGCGGAAGAGTATTGTATCGATCGCCGTTGAACTGGTACTTATCCTCGTCGCTGTTCTGCTGGGGCTGATCGTGAACGAAATGCGCCTGAACCAGAACGAACGGCAGCGAACGGAAAAGATACTCGGGTATATCGTCACAGAGTTCTCCAATAACGGTGAGCAGCTGACGGGCCTGATCCCCTACCACATGGCCATGTCGGACAGTCTGCAGCGGTTCGCCTACAGACTGCTGAAAGAAAACAGGACGGATTGGACGTACGAGGATATTTCCCAGGCCATGCCCAGGGGATTCCGGGTGCCAATTCTGGAACAGACCGGATGGGAGCTGCTGAACAATACGGGATCCGTTAATAATATCGACCTGGAACTGGCGGTGGAGCTGTCAAAAATCTACAATCTTCAGGTGTTCCTGCAGCGCAAACTGGACAAAGTGGCGGACAACATGTATGTGGCCGGGAACAGCGATCCGGATGCCGTCGACAATATGATCATCGCCCTTGGATTTCTGATCAACGATATACTGGTGCAGGAGAAGCGATTGGCTGAAAAATATCCGTTGCTGACAGATATGCTGAAGGAACGGCTGCCCCGGTCCTGACCGGGGAATCCCGGCAGCCTCCTGTTGCAGAAAATACATTTATCCTGACATGATTCGGCATGTTGTTTGCAATGCGCAGGTGCATGGATACCCGCCGGTCTGAACCCCGGCGGATCAGTCACCGGCGTTCCCTGAGAGACCGGGGCGGCGGGAAAAAATTGCCGTTCGGTTTCCTCCGGAATGGAAGACCGGTGACCAGCGAATGACTGTAGCAAAGGGAAGGTACGTATGCAGAAGATCCGTCAATTGTTCCAGGAAATGTCGGCGCCCTCTCTTTTTACCAGGGGCTGCCTGCAGTACAAACAGGGGGATATAGAGGAGTCGAAACGGCTGATCGTCAAAGCGGGTGCCTGGCTGCCTGATCTGGCTGACGATGAATTTTACCAGGCTGCCCTCATGCTGGTCGAGACCCGGCTGGGTAAGAAGCTTTCGAGCAGCCGGTATCGCGAGGTGTATGACTCCCTGATAGATTCTCCATACGTCGACACGGTTGATTATATGATCATTGTCGACGGTCTGAGCAGGATGACGGAAGCGAGGAATTGACCCCGCGTTCCGGATGATCATTTTCAGAGCCGGGTTCCGCACGGTGCAGGACGGCATTGCCGTGCCATGAATCCGGCCGCGTTCTTCTTTACTTTCGCAGTCGTGCTCCTCCTTACTCCGTCAGTATCGTGCCGGCTGCTTGTTCCCGGTCAATATACGCATCCAGATATTCGTAGACGGCGGCGTAGTAGTTCACGGTGGCCTGATCGAGTGCGATGCGGGCGTCTTTGAGCTGCAGCTGGGTGGCCAGCCCGTTCCGGGCCGTGGTTTCGGCGATGGAGAACCCCTTTTTCGCTGCCGCAAGCACCGCCTCCGCCGATGCAATCCGCTGAAAGGCTTCCGTGAGCCGGAGATGAATATGTGTCAGGTCATGTGCAATCTGTTCTCTGGCCTTGGCGATAGTGAGCGTGGTTTTTTCCAGTTCGACCCTTGCCTGCTGCACCATCGCCGGGCGGTACCCGCCGGTGAAGAGGGGCAGTGAAAGCGACACGCCGGCAAACAGCAGTTTATTTTCCTGGCCAAGCCTGAATTCATCCGACTGAGCCGAATACGCCCAGGCCACCGTCCCCTTCAGCGTGGGCAGATAACTGCCTTCGGCGGCTGCCACACTGGTTTCCCTCAGTCTTTTTTCCCACTCCATTGCCTTGAAATCGGGCCTGAACCTGAGCACAGTGTCCAGTGAAAGCAACTGCGGCAGGGGGGGGATGTGCGTCAGGTCTCCGGCGAGAACCAGGGATGAATCCGGACTGATCCCGGCCATCTGGCGCAGCGTGGCGAGGGCCAGCTGTTCATTTCGCTCCGCTTTCCGGGTTTCGGGGATCGCCGCCCGCCAGCGGATCTCTGCCTGCAGCAGTTCAAATTGGGATACCTGTCCGGAGTCGAATTTCAGCTGCATGTGCCGGTAATTATCACGCGCGTTTTCTTCCGCCTCACGGGAAACCGCCGTGACCCGCTCCAGCAGCAGGCACTGATGGTACAGTTTTTTGGCGCCGGCAATGACCGCCTGCCGGGTGGCGTTAACGACGTGATCGGTCAGGGCCGCGTACTGCCCGGCGGCCTTGATCGCACTGCCGACCCGGGAGCTGAAAAGTGTCTGTTCCAGGCCGACAGTCAGGGTAAATTCATTGTCCCGCTTTATCGGCGTCCTGGCGTATCCGCTGGCCAAGGGGTTCAGGACCGACATGTCGAAATACATATAGTAATCCGTAATGTTTCGGCTGTAACTGCTTTCCAGCCCCACGGACGGCAGCGCGGAGGCCGTCGCCAGTCTCTTTTGAAGCGAAGCCAGTTCCCTGTCCCCGGCGGCGAGTTTCAGATCCTTGTTGTAATCGAGGACAAGCCCGAGGTACCGTTCCAGGGTCAGGGAGCCCTGGGCGGAGACGCTGCCCGCTGTCAGGGTCAGAGCGATCACGATGATCGAACGATTGAAGATCTTCATCATTACTCCTTATCTGCCGCCGGCCGCCGGCGGGAGACCATGTTATACAGAACCGGAATCACCACCAGTGCCAGGAGAGCCGATACGATCAATCCGCCGATGGAAACCACGCCCATCGGCTGCCGCAGTTCCGATCCGGATTTCCCCAGCCCGGCGGCCATTGGCAGCATGCCGAGAATGATCGCGATAGTCGACATGAGAATGGGTTTGAGCCTGGTAGGGCATGCGGTGATGAGTGCGTCCTGCACGTTCATGCCCCGTTTGCGGACCAGCTGATTGGTATAATCCAGCAGCAGAATCGCGCTGTTTACGACAATGCCGATGAGCATCACCATGGCCAGCATGGAAATAATGTTCATGGTCAGGCCGGTGACCGCCAGGCCCACAAAGACGCCGATGAGCGCCAGCGGCACGGTCGCCAGAATGATCAGCGGCTGGGTCACACTCTCGAGAATGGCGGCAAGCAGCATATAGGTCAGGGCGATGGCGATGATAAAGGCCCTCACGATAGCCCGGGATGTTGTTTCCATCTCTTTTGACATCCCGCTCATCTGAATGCCGTAGCCGTGCGGCAGATTGAAGCGGTCGACGATTGCGGTAATCTCCGTCATCAGATCACTGGTAGGGTGCCCTTCACCCGCGTCACACTGAAACAGAATCGAGGGCAGCCGGTTGTAATGAATGATCTTGTTGTCGGCTTCAGTGAAGGTGATATCGGCCAGCTGATCCAGACGGTAGACCCCTGCACGGCCGCTTACGGGGATCGCCCCGATATTATCAGGGGAATCCACGGATTCGTCATTCAGGGTGACACGGATATCGTATTCGTCGCCCCGGTCCCTGTAGGAGGTGGTCACCAGCCCCTCGATGGAGGAGCGCATGGCCAGAGCGACGTCATACACGCTCAGCCCTGTGTGGCTCAACACCGGCCGGCGGGGGGTAATCGTGACCTGCGGTTTCCCCGGTTCGGCACTGACATTCAGGTTGATCAGACCCGGAACCCGTCTCATCGCCGCGCTCATATCGGTTGCGATTCTGTGCAGCGTCCCGCTGTCCGGTCCGCGCAGGTAAAATTCCACATCCGACCGGCCAGATGCCAGAGAGGTGAGCGGCGCCGCTGAAATCCGTATATTGGGAATATTCGAAAAATCTTCCCTCAGTATGCCGGTCAGTTCCCGGGTGCCCCGGCTGCGGGCCGCCGTATCGACCAGTTTGATCTTTAAATAGGCAAGGTTGACCCCGATGTCGGCCTCGCCCAGATTTCCCATTTCGATCCAGTAATGGGTAACATCGGGATAGTGACGGATTTTTTCTTCCATGCGCAGCAGCGTCTGTTCAGTCACTTCCAGGCCGGTGCCGGCCGGCAGTTCCACTTTTACACCAATGAATCCTTCATCCATCTCCGGTATAAACTCGAATCCGAGACGGCCTGCCACAACGATGCTGAGGGCCAGAAGCAGCAGGGAGATGAGAATCACGCCCGCGCCTCTTTTTTTATCGAGCAGCAGGCGGGTGAGAATTCTCCTGTAGGCATGTTCCCATGAGGTGAACATCTGTTCGAGTTTGCGTCCCGCCGGATGCGTTTTATCGTCATGATCCGGAAGAATGCGTGAGGCGAGCATGGGGGTGAGGGTAAACGCCGTGAGCAGAGAAAAGAGGGTCGCGAATACAACGGTGAGACTGAACTGGCTGAAGAGCCGTCCGGCGATGCTCGACATCGTCCCCAGCGGGAGAAATACCACCAGGTTGGTCAGCGTGGAGGCGATGACCGCAACAGCCGCTTCGCCCGTCCCGATGGCAGCGCTTTCCTGTCTTCCGAGGCCGAACCGTTTGTGACGGAATATGTTTTCGAGCACGACCACGGAATTTGCGACCAGGATCCCCACGGCCGTGGACAGTCCCATCAGGCTCATGATGTTGAGGGTGAATCCGGCCAGCTGGAGGAAGAGAAACGTCGAGATAATCGATAGCGGCATCGAAAGGGCGACAATGATCGTCGACCGGTAGTCATGGAGAAAGAAAAAGAGCACCGCGGACGTAAGCAGAATGCCCAGGAGAATATTGACGGTGGTATCGCGCACCGAGGATTGGATGAAGGATGCGTGTTCGTTTACCACATGCAGCGCGCACCCCTCCGGCAGCATCGTCTCAATGTCCTTCAGGTGCGATCCCATCTTCCTGTAGATGTTTACCGGATTACCGTCAGATGTTTTCATGAGAGACAGCAGGAGTGCGCCGGCGTCACGCATATCACTCTGCCTGTCATAATAGATGATCCGCTCGCGTACATCTTCGCCGCTGTCCATCACCGTGGCGATGTCACCCAGCTTTTTCAGGCCGTGGGCGGTGGGGATGTCCAGATCACGGATGGTCTCCACATCGCTGAATTCTCCCTTCATGCTGACGCTGAAGTCCTGCCCGGACCGCTGAAACGTACCGCCGGGCATGTTCAGATTCTGAGCGGCGAGAATTTGTCCGACCATCGAGAGGGATATCATGCGCTGCAGCACGACCCGACCGTCGAATTCGATCCTGATTTCCCGCTTCCGTCCGCCGCTGATTTTGACATCCGCAACGCCGGGAATCTGGGACAGAACGGGCGAGAGCGTTCTGTCTGCCAGATCATAGAGCCCGGTCACCGGGAGAGGCCCGGTGAGCACCAGGTCTATCACCGGCATTACGAGAGGGTCCCACCGCTGAACGAGGGGCGGGTCGGCCCCGGCGGGCAGGTCGTTGACAAGACCGTCGATCTTGTCCTTCACTTCCTCCAGGGCGCGATACACATCCTTGTCGAGATCGAAGGCGACCATCACCAGGGAGACATTCTCCATGGAGTACGATTGCACATAATCGATGCCGGCGATGGATGCCACGGCATCTTCAATTTTTTGTGACACCTGCAGTTCGAGCTCTTCGGACCCGGCGCCGCCGTATAGTGTCTGTACAGTGATCATGGGGAGGTCGAACGGGGGAGTGAGTTCCAGGTTCATACCCAGATAGGCCAGCGCGCCGAAGAGGACGAAGACAATGAGCATCATGCTCATCATGATCGGTCGTTTAATTGAAATATCAGATAAAAACATGGTTCCGCCTTTTCGGGATGGATGTGTTTATTTGACGATTCGGACCGGCTGTCCATCTTCGACGAGGGTAAGTCCACCGGTAATGATTGTGTCACCTTCGCTCAATCCCTGAAGTATTTCGATTTTCAGGTCAATAGGGCGCCCGGTGGAGACAGTCTGTTTGACGGCTGTTCCGTCGACGACCTTATAGGCAACATAGGTCCCGCCTTCCCTGACGAGGTTTTTCCGGTCGACGGCAAGAAGCTCTCCGTAGTGAGAAAAAATGGTGATTTCCGCGTTGATCCCGGAGGGAACGGCATGCCCCTCATTGGTGAATATGCAGGTGACGCCAAAGGCCTGCCGCCGGGTATTCAGGGAAAGATCGACCTGGCTCACGGATCCTTTCAGCACGATACCGTTCCAGCGGGCCTCGGCCGCTGCCCCTTTCCGCACCTCCCGGATTCTGCTTTCCGGAACCCAGAGCTGCGCTTTCAGCGCATGTGTGCGGGCCACCGTGAAGAGCACATCACCCGGATAGACATTGTCACTTTGCTGTACGTTGATCCCCGTTATCGTGCCACTGATGGGTGCGCGCACTTCCACCATCTGCCGCGCCGCGTTCCAGTTGGCCTCGGCGACCTTGTACAGGGCCGCTGTATTTTCAAATTCCTGACGGGAGATGCCGCCGCTGTGATAGAGGCTGTCCATCCTGTCCAGGGTGGTCTTCATGTGTTCCACGTTCACTCTGGCCTGATAATAGCGGGCGGCTGGATTGCCGGTGGGAAATGAGATGACGATCTGGTCTTTTTCGACATGATCGCCCACGCTGAAGTGTATGCGTTCCACCATATCGGAGATCGACGAGCTCGCACTCGATTCCCTGATACCGCTCAGGACCGCGTTCATGGAGAAGGATGATTCGACCGGCCGGCGCTCCAGCACCTGGACCGTGACCGACAGGCCTTTCCCGGTGTAGCTCCCCTCCAGTGATCCGGTGTCCGGGGCTGATTTTCCGCAGTCCGGGATGACCGCCAGGTAAAGCAGAAACAGCGGCATGGCGCCTGTTGTGATTCGCATAATTGCCCTCTTTTTCTTGTACGGAACGTGTGAGCCCTGTTTTTACTTACCTGCATGCATGTATGTAAAATAGGGAAAAAAATTACAGCCCTTTCAGCAGCTGTTCCACGAGTTCATCCGTGTTCACCGTGAACATCTGCATGCTTTTTTCCATGATGAGCAGGGAGGCAAGCCCTCGCATATAGGAAATGAGATTGATTGCGGCTATCCCGGGATCCACCTCCTTCCTGATCTCTCCTGTTTCGATTCCCTCACCTATCACGGCAGCCAGCCGGTTGAAGAGATGCTCGCCGCTGGAGTGCAAATAGTTTTGCACTTCCCGGTCCTCTATCATGTCCAGATCCCGGATGAGAGTAAACCGCTGTTCGGCGGCGAATGTGATATCGGTATTCGCTTTTGTAATCAGTTCCTTGAGCATGGTCCGGATCTTGTCCAGGGGGGAGAGGTCGGATCGCAGCAGGTCCTCAGCCAGCTGTATGTAGGGATTGATTTTTTCCTTGTGGATCGCCAGATACAGTTCTTTTTTATTTCCGAAATGATGGTAGATGGCTCCCCGGGTCACATCGGCCTCATCGGCGATATCGGACAGTTTGGTTGCTGCGTATCCGTGCCTGCCGAAGACCCGTATGGCTGCGTCGATCAGGTCCTTTCTTGTCTGTTCCGCGTCCTCTCTGGTGCGTTTCATCTGAAGCTCTTCGTAAGATTTACGTGCATGAACGTATGTAAATATACACAGGTGCTGCATCGATGTCAAGTCATTTATTGTCTCCGGGAAGTCCGTCCCGGTCTGCCGGTTCGGGAAAGAGGTGTCCGGTACGATGCCGGGCGGTGTCGGGGAAGGGGAGAGCACCGTCATCCATGAGTGCCTGAATCGCTCTCTTGCGCCGCCCCGGCCGGGCCGGAAGGTACCGTGTTACCATGCCATTTTTGCCGGTAGCGGAAGATACTGCTCCCCGGTTTGCGGCGTCAGTGCAGGGAGGGGGCGAGAGCATGAAACCCGGATATGCTCAGCATACTTTTTTCGTTAATAAAAACAATATGTTACGAAGATTGCTGCATGACAATTTTTTTCTTCGGTATCGGGGCCTTTCACGGAACGCTTTTTGCTCCACAGGCTGACAATATTGTTGCGTTGAAAACGATCCGGCGGTGATGGCCACTCCCGGAATCGTCAGCCCCCGGGAGGAGCGCCGCCGTATGAATAAAGCAGTACTCGATTTTGACCAGTTCACCGATAAAGCCCTGCAGCAGACCGGTCTGCTTTCAGCCGCTGATCTCGCCAGAAGCAGAAAGCTGCACACCTTCAATCCAGGAATGAACCTGCTCGATGTTATCCTTCGTTATAAACTGATAACCCCCCGTCATTCGGAGATCATCACCCGTAAATACCAGGAGTACTGCGAGAAATACACGGTCCCGGTAACCGGGCTGGATGGTGCCGACGCCGAAGAGCCGGGCCGCACCGATATGGATCCGTCCGGCCATGTGTCGGGCAACGGCCATGATCCTGCCGCCGGCTCAGTGGCGCCGGACAACGATACGGGCCGGCCCGAGGCAGACAAAGAAGAGAAGACCGAACCGGAGTCCCGGGCGATGCACAATCCCGAAAAAGCGAGGGAGATCAGAGCCCTTTTTCTGCAGGCCCGTAAAATTGGGGCGACCGATCTGTTTCTCAATGTCGGGTCACCGCCGATCATCCGGAAGAACGGACGTCTTGTTCCGATGCGGCAGGAATCCCTGGATGCATCAAAGATCGAAACGCTTCTCTTCAGCATTCTCGGCGAGGAGCAGCAGGCGGCGCTGCGGCGGGAACAGTTTCTTGAACCCTGTCTTGTCTGCGACGGCCACCGGTACCGTGCCTCCTTTGTCCGGCAGCGGAATGGCTGGGACGGATCCTTTCGGCTGATTCCCTCTCAGATCCCTGAATTCGAGGATCTGGGATTGCCGCTGGAAGTGGCCCAGCTGGCGGAATACCGGGAGGGAATGGTCCTGATTACCGGCCCCGGCGGATCGGGCAAATCGACCACACTGGCATCCTATATTCAGCTGCTGAACCGTTCCCGCAGTGAACATATCATCACTCTGGAAGACCCCATCGAGTATGTTTTTACCTCGAACGCAAGCCATATCAGCCAGCGGCAGGTGGGGCTGCACACGAAAACCTATACCAACGCCCTGCGCGCGGCCTTGCGGGAGGATCCCGACATCATCATCGTGGGAGAGCTGCGGGACAGTGAGACCGTTTCCCTGGCGGTGACCGCGGCCGAGACCGGGCACCTTGTGTTCGCGACCCTGCACACAACCGGAGCGGCCCAGACGATCCATCGTCTTCTCGACCTGTTTCCCCCCGCTCAGCGGAATCAGATCAGGGCCCAGATCAGCGATTCGCTGAGGGGCATTATCTGTCAGCGGCTCATTCCCGGAAAGGGAGATGAGGGACAGTGTCTGGCGGTGGAGGTTATGTTCAATATCTCTTCGGTTGCCAACCTGATCAGGGAAGACAGAATCTACCAGATCCCCAACATGATCCAGATCAATCACAAGCGGGGCATGCGGCTTCTGGATGAATCCATACAGAAACTGCTGGCGGACGGCCGCATCGGGCACGAGGAAGCATTCTATTTCGCCAATAACAAGAAATTATTTGAGGAATCAGAGGCTCATATCGAGAAGGGACTGGCCCGGGAGAGACAGCATGCCGCACATTGACACCCTGTTTACAAAAATGCTTGATAACGAGGGTTCGGACCTTCATTTGCTCGAGGGAGAAGTTCCGAAAATACGCATTCACGGCCAGCTGAGACGGCTGAAGGATCACGGTGTGCTCGATACCGGGACCATTGACCGCTACCTGAAAGAGATTTGCGCACCCCAGGACTGGCAGAAGTATCTCAAGAACGGTGATCTCGATTTCGCCTGTCAGCTGGGCGACAGGGCCAGATTCAGGGCGAATTACTATTTTCAGCATCACGGCAAGGCGGCGGTATTCCGGACGATTCCGAATCGTATTCTTTCCCTGGAAGAACTGGGGCTGCCCCCTGTTCTGAAAAAATTCGCCAGACAGATATCGGGGCTGATCCTGGTCACCGGCCCCACCGGTTCGGGTAAATCGACTACCCTGGCCGCGCTGCTCAATGAAATCAATACGACGTCGTCACGCTATGTTCTGACCATTGAAGAACCTATCGAATTCGTTCATGAAAACAGGAAGAGCTATTTCTGCCAGCGGGAGGTGGGAAAAGATACGCCGAGTTTTCAGTCGGCGCTGCGCTCGGCCTCGCGCCAGAACGCCGATGTGGTGCTGGTCGGGGAAATGAGGGATTACGAAACGATCTCGCTGGCGCTTTCCGCCGCGGCCATGGGCAAACTCGTGCTGGGAACGCTCCACACCAACTCCGCGGTGAAAACGGTTGACCGTATCATCGATGTATTTCCCAGCGATGAGCAGTGGAAGGCGAGAAACATGCTGGCCGACTCGCTTTACGGCGTCTGCGCCCAGATCCTCCTGAGACGCGCCGACGGCAAGGGCCGGGTGCCGGCGAATGAGGTGCTCGTCGCCACCCAGGGGCTGGCGTCTTCCATCAGGGACGGCGACACGGCGAATATCCGTAATATTATCCAGAGCGGGAAACAGCTGGGCATGCATCTCATGGATGAATCGATCCGCACGCTCCTTGACAGGGGGCTGATCGATCCCCACGAGGCCTATATGAAGGCCCACGACAAGGAGCGGTTCAAGCTGTTCAAGAACGCCGGGGGCAGCGACACCGACGAGTAAGATGAGTCGAAGGTGGGGGGTACAGACGCCGTTGGACCGTCAGATACCGGCCGGCCCGGGAAGGCTGTTCCCATTTACTTCTTGCAATCTCACTGTTTCTTATTTATCTTCCTAGTACATTCCTTTTATTACTTCTGAATGGTGGACCGCCTTCGCCGATGCCCGGTCACCGGCCCCCGCTGAGAGAGCGGCGGACGGCAGAGGACGACGCATCGGGATGCAGTGATTTTGTTCTGGTTGCTGCCTGACACCTGTTTCCCGTCCGGGGAAGTACAGATCGAGGACGGCGTTGGATATGGTATCGTTACAGGAGGACGTCATGAAAAGGATTACGGGATCCCGCCCTGGCTGTTCGGGCGGGAGTATGAGAATCCGGCGGCCGGCTGTTTTCCTGCTCGCGCTGTGCGTGTGGGGAGGATCAGCACGGGCCCAGGTCCCCGGCTGGGACTGGGCGGTGACCGCGGGCGGCGGCGGCAGCGATGCCGGATATGACATTGCCATAAACAGCAGCGGGGAGGTCTACGTCGCCGGATACCAGGAGAGCGCCACCTTCGCGGGGGGGACCGGTCAGGAAACGACAGTGACGGTCAGCGGCGGCTTTCTCGCCAAATATGATGCGGACGGCGGCCTGATCTGGGTCAAACCGGTGAGCGGCGGCAGGATAATGAGCCTTGCCCTTGATTCGAATGAACATCCGGTTGTGGCCGGATTCTTCGCGGGAACCGTGGTCTTCGGCCCCGGTGAACCGGTCTCCGTGACATTGAGCGCCCTTCCCGACAATGAAGACCGGTTTCTGGCAAAATACAGTACCGGCGGTGTGCTGCAGTGGGCGGTCAAGCCGGCAAAAATATTCAGTTACGATCACACCGAAGATATCAGCGTCGATTCCAGGGACTACATCACCGTGGCGGGAATGAGTTATGAGTCACCGTCCGACATGTATTCGGTTGTACAGCAGTACAACGCGTACGGCACCTATATCTGGGGCGAATCCGCCAATACGGTGAATTCAGCGGTCACATGCGACGCGCTGAACAACAGTTATGTCGCCGGTGTCAAGGGGAAAATGAATGTACAGGATATGGCCGTCGCAAAATACAGTGATTCCGGAACAAAGCTGTGGGCAACAGAAACAAGCGGAAGCGGATCGATCCAGGTGGCCCAGCCGAAGAGCATCCTGGTCGATGCAGGCGGCAATATCTATGTCTCCGGACTGTTTTTCGGAACAGTGACATTCGGCCCGGGCGAAACGCATGAGACGACCCTGACCGTTTCCGGGTATACACCCTTTCTGGCAAAATATGCAAACAGCGGATCGCTGCAGTGGGTGCGCCAGACACAGGGTGAAGTGATCGCACTCGACCCCGCCGGATTCCTTTACGCGGCTTCCTACACGGTACTGCAGAAATTCGACCTGAACGGGACAGCCCTCTGGACCAAGACGGATGCCGCGGGCGCCGGGGGCACGGTGCAGGCGATGGATGCCGGCGCAAACGGCCTGCCCTGTCTGACGGGGACCTACACGGCAAGTGTCAGCTTTGATCCGGGCACGCCGGGCGCCCTGACATTGACGGCGGAGGGCGGTAATGACATCTACGTCGCGAAACTCTCTTCGTTCAACCCCACTGTCTCGGGTGTGGTGTTCTTTTACCCAAGTCATACGATGATCCAGGGGGCGGTGATCACGTTTTCCGGACTGGGAACGGCCACGACGAACGCCGGCGGCTATTATGCGAAGGAAGTGCCCGCCGGCTGGAGCGGCACCCTGACACCCTCGGTTACCGGCCTCGATTTCGACACCCTGTCCTATTCCCTGACGAATGTGGTCAGCGATGTTCTCTATCGGGATTTCTGGATAATCGGCGATCCGGTGCTGCCGATCTCCGGGCGTATATACAGTGACGGCGGCGCCGCGCCGCTGGCAGGTGTCTCGGTCAGCGCAAGCGGCGGGACAGGCACGACAGTGTCCGACGGGGCCGGGTTCTACATGCTTTCCGTCCCGTACACCTGGACCGGCACGGTGACACCCAGCCATGGCTCCTACGCCTTCTCGCCCGCTTCCCGCAGCTACACCGGAATCACCCACGGGTATCTCGATCAGGATTATACCGTTCCCGGGACGGAGGTCTCCGATAACGAGCAGCAGCCGCAAAGAACCGTACTGTACGCCAATTATCCCAACCCGTTCAATCATTCGACGGTGATCAGGTTCGAGCTCAGGAAAGAGCAGTCCATCAGGCTCGATATTTACAGCGCCGCCGGGCGCCTGGTAAGGACGCTGCACTGCGGCGAGGAGAGCGCCGGATGCCATGAGATCGTCTGGAACGGCTGCGATGACGGCGGCACCATCCTGCCCAGCGGCATCTATTTCTGCCGGCTGAGCGGGCGGGATGAGGTGCAGCAGATAAAGCTTCTGTTCATCAAATAATCGACGCTTCGGATGGCACACAGATCCGCGGGAGAGGACGATCCCGCGGATTTTTTTCTGCCCCGTTCCGAAACCCGGGTCACATATTTCTGCTCCACACCACAGCAACCTTTTTCCCCTGCCTGCGTAAAAAATAGGTCCTTCCCGATAGGACAGAACTGCTGTTTCGTATTTTTTCCAGCCTGATTTTGTTATCGAGTACAGGGGCGCCTGATTCGCACGGGGAGGGGTACCCCGCAAAACGGGAACCGATTTCTTCACTATACCGGAGAATGTATATGAAAGATCCACTTATCAGTGTTATCAATGTGTTGTTTTGCGCGATGCTGCTGCTTGTCGGCTGTTCCAGGAACGAGTCCCTTGAAAGCAGAGAACGGGCGAAGGCTGAAATCGCGCAGGTTATCGATTCAGCAATCGGCTGGTTTAAAACCAAGGATTTCTCGATCATGTACCGCGCCTTCGCGCAGGATGAGGCCTATCTCGAGGTGCATCCCGACAGCACCGTGATTAAAGGATTCAGCCAGTTCGAGAAGAATTTGGAGATTTTCCGGAATCCTGATTTTCTCTACCTGCGGCATGAAATCCGCGATCTGCACATTACCCTCTCAAAAAAGGGGGATACGGCCTGGTTTTTCTGCATGCTGGACGATATCAGCACCTGGAAGGGGCGGGAAGTCGGCTGGAGGAATACGCGCTGGACCGGTACGCTGGAAAAGCGGGACGGACGCTGGGTGATCGTGCAGCAGCATTTTTCGTTCGCGTCCACATAAGAGGAGGAGCATTACATGAAAAAAGCAGCAGGAATTGCCTGTGTGATACTTGGAGCGGGTCTCCTGACATCTTCGGTCCACGGGCAGACACTCGATGACCGCCTTACATTGCTGACCCCCCTGATCAATAAAACGTGGGAAGCGCCGATGCCCGAAATCGGGGAAGGGGTGATACGCCATGTCCGCTGGGATGTGATCAATGACGGCAACGCCGTCAAACAGATAACGGAGATCGAGAAGATCGGTTTCAGGACGGAAGCGCTGTTTTTCTGGGATTCGGAGAATGCAGCGATCGGTGTGTTTTCTCTCAGCAGCAACGGTAATTTTTTCCGCGGCCATGTAAGGGAGGAGGGCGGGAAGATCCTGACGACAGGGTATGCCGTCTTCCCTGATTTGAAGCTGGAGTTCAGAAATACGTTCGAGTTCACTGAACTGGGGACCTGTATCGACCGCTGGTTCACGTTTCGGGAGAACGAATGGAAACCGGGGCATGTGTTTGAGCTTTCTGAGCTCAAATAATCGTTCTTACGGGATGGATGAAACGAGAACCCACTGCCCGGCTTTTCCCAGAACCTGCTGTTTCTGAAAGAAAAGGAATCGGGTAATGCCGGCGAATGATCGATGCACGGGAAGAGGAGGTTCGGTAGGGTGACATGAAACATACTCTTTAAGCGGTATCCTGTACAAACAGAGGAGCATGTCGCATGAAACGTATACTGTCTATTATTGTCGTTATAACAGTGACGACGACATACATTCGGGCCCAGGAAATTGATACTGCCACACTCACCGGCCCCTACCTCGGCCAGACACCGCCTGGCACGACACCAGAAAAATTCGCACCAGGAATCGTTTCAACGGATGATCATGTGGAGATGGGGTGCACCTGGTCGGCCGACGGCAAAACGTTCTGCTTCGGCAGGTCGGAGACACCGGACATGAGCTCCAACTGGTCCATTTGGGAAATCAGTGAGAAAAAGGACGGCTGGAGCGATCCCGCCGCCCTGCCGTTTTGCGGTGTGTACCGGGATGTCGCCCCGTCCTTTGCCCGGGGCGGGAATACACTGATTTTCTTCCGTATGGATAATGGAGAAAACAAGACACGTATGGGGTCCCGGATCGTCGATCGTGAAGGTGAGACCTGGGGCGAACCCCGGTTTTTCCACGAGGGCTACTGCCTCAACACGAATGATTTTCATGTCTTCTATTTCACCACGGACCGCAGGGAGAAGACCAGCAAGGACATCGCCGTCATGACGCGGGAGAACGGCTTTTTCTCCGAGCCCGCGAATGTTCCCGGGGAGCTGAACTCACCTGAGTGGGAGGCGCATGCCGTCATCTCCCCGGACGGTCAATACATTCTCTTCGACCGGGTGGAGAGTGCTTATGTCAGTTTTTTGCGCGATGACGGCACCTGGGGGCCGGGAATCGACACGGGCAGGAAACTGCGTATTCCGTGCATATCACCAGAAGGAAAGTACATCTTCTTTGAATCAGGCGGCGATATCTGGTGGGTGGATGCCGGATGTATCGAAGCATTGAAACGTGATGATTATCGTGCAGGCAAAAGGTGACAAGATGAAAAAATTGTTCTTTTTAATGAGTGCGGTGCTGTTTACCGCCACGAATCTTCTCGCTCAACAGTATGATTTTACGGAACTCACCGGCCCCTACCTGGGCCAGACGCCGCCGGGAAACAGGCCTGAACTCTTCGCCCCGGATATCATTTCGGTTGAGGAAAATTTCGAGCACAGCGCCGCCGTCTTTTCGCCTGACGGCAGGGAGGTGTTCTGGTGCACGAACGTCGGCGGAAATACCGATACACGAGTGGCAGGAAACCTCCGTTTGTACACCATGAAGATGGTGAACGGACGCTGGACCGCTCCTCACCCCGCTTCATTTGTCAAGGATGTCATGGCTGAACGGCCGGTCTTTTCACCGGATGGAGACAGGCTGTACATCGAATTCGGCAGCGATCCCTCGCAGGAAAGCGATACCGATATATACGTGGTCGAACGAACCGCCGACGGCTGGTCGGATCCGGAGCCCGTGTCTCCGCTGATCAATTCACCTGCCATTGAGCGGCTCCATTGTGTCACCGCGGACGGATCACTCTATTTTTCCAGGAATAATTTCACTCCCCGGGAAGCCTTTTATGTGTCACGATGGGTGAATGGCGCCTTTGCAGAACCTGAAAAATTGGGTAAGAGCGTTAATTCCGATGATTATGAGGCAGCGATCCTGGTCGCACCTGATGAGAGCTATATGCTTATTTCCCATTGTGACACCGGGCACGGGCAGGTAAAGTTCAGCATCAGCTATAAAAAAACGGACGGCACCTGGTCGGAGAGGGCTGATCTTCCCTTTTATAACGGTGGATTCTTTGCCTTTTCACCTGATATGAAATATCTATTTTATATGGATGAAGGGATCTGGTGGGTGAGCACGTCCTTTATTGATGAACTGAACCCTGAGGATATCATGTAGTCATGGGAGGGTCATATATGCATATGCTGCGAGTTATATTACCAAAAAGGTGTGTAATTGTGTATCTGGCCGCCGTTATCTGCTGGAGACCTGCTGACTCTTCCACCGGTAATGATGTGATAGTCACGTTCGAAAAAATAAGCGACAACGTTACTGTTTATCGAATCGACGGCCTGCAGTCAACCAATATCACCGTCCTGAACACCGAGAGAGGACTGGTGGTGATCGATTCTGAGACGTCACCTGTATTCGCGCGGGCGATCCGCGACGAAATCGAGAAATCCCATCCCGGAAAAAAGATACTCTACCTGATCAACACGCATGATCACGGTGACCACACCTACGGGAACCAGGTGTTTGCCGATGCAGTTATCGTCGGGCACGAGAAGTGCCGGGAAAAGATGATAGAAAACCGGGTCAGGGCCGGCCAGACAAGCGCCCGGCTGAGCGGAGCGGTCAAGGGCCTGACGGCGAGGCTGGAAACGCTGGACAAGAATTCAGACGCAGCAGCGGAATTGGAAAGAGCAATTGCATACTATACGTCGGTGGCCGCGGGTCTGGGAGACGGATTCAGCCTGACGCCCCCGGAAGTGACATTCTCCGACTCTCTGGACCTCGATCTCGGCGATGTGCATCTGGTGCTCACCTGGTTCGGGTACTCCCATTCTCCCGGAGATATTATTGTCTTCTGCCCTGAAGAGAAACTGCTCGTGACCGGCGATATCTTCTATGAAAACAACGACCTCTACCTTGATTCGGAACGGATCCCCTTCATGGACCGGTGGGAGCGGATGCTTGTCTCCGTGCTCGCCGACACGGGCAACATTCGGACGATCATCCCCGGACACGGCGATCCGCTGCCGCTCATGCTGCTGCGGGACCAGCTGGCCTTCGTACGGGAGCAGCAAACACGATTCGCGGGCAAAACATCCGCGTTCCTGACATTCAAACACACCTATGAAACCGCCGGGCTGACCGCAGGTATCCGGGCAATGAGGATCCTGCACGCGGATCCGGCACACTACTATTTTCTCCATCCGGAATTCGATTCCTACGCCTATCGGCTGATGAACGAAGACAAACTGGACGATGCGCAGGAGATGTTTACCCGGCTGGCCGGTTTGTTCCCTGAATCATACATCGCATTCGACAGTCTCGGCGAAGTGTGCCTGAAAAAGGGTGACAGGGAAAAGGCGAAGCAGTATTTCAGCAGATCCCTTGAACTCAATCCCGATAACAGCAACGCAGAGAGGAAACTGGCCCAGCTGCAGTGAGTCATATATACATTTCTCTCAGTGATGGTTGAAACGGGTATTGTGAAACATGCGGCGCGCCGTTTCGTACAACTAAAAGATTAGTTGGAAAAGCGCGAAAAGGCAATCGCCGCTGCATGAACTGCCCTGCCGGGATCAGTCATTATCTGAAAGGAGCACGTCGATGAAACGCATGAACGCTGTGTCGAGCTTCATCCTGCTTTTTCTGGTATCCATACAGGTCACCGCCCAGAATGCCCGCATTACTCCGGTTACGGAGACCATTTCTTTACTCACCGACGGGCAGGGGAGAGAGACCCGTGCGCTGGTACAGTCCGGGAAGGGGCTGGTGGTGTTCGACTCGTTCTGGGCGAAAGCGCCCGCGAACCGGTTCCGTGACGCGGTGGAGCAGACCATTGGCCGGAACGATTTCGTATATGTGCTGAATATGACGGACCGGCTCGATATGTTCGGAGGCAACGCGGCCTATCCCGGGGCCCGTGTCATCGGTCAGGAGATGCTGGGATCAAAGTATAAGGGAAAGGAAGAGGAGGTCAGGGCGGAAATACGGGAGCTCATCGATATGTGGCGCTGGAAGGAGGATGTGTCCCGGAAACGGCTGCCGACCCACGAACAGGGATCCGACGCTGCCATCAATGAGGAACGATGGGCCAATATCTGCAAACAGCGGGCCGATGAACTTGAGAGCGGATACTCCCTGCGGCTTCCCGATATTTCCTACAGCGACCGGATGACCCTTTATCTGGGAGACATCACCCTGGAGCTGATCTGGTTCGGAAAGGCGGGAAACTACAACGGCATGAGCGTGGCGGTGATCCCTGAAGAGAAGACCGCATTCGTCCCCGGATTCATTCTTCACTCCCAGCATCTGGCCCCGCATCCATTCGACGAGTACAAGCCGTTGGATATCGACCGCTGGATCTCGGTGCTGGCGGAAATACTCGAGGGTGACGATGCGGTGAACACCGTGATCTGCGGCATGGGCGAGGTCTGGAACGCGGAACGGGCGGTCGAACATCTGCACTACATCAGAACGCTGTGGAAGAGGGTTCAGGAACTGGATGCGGCCGGGAAGTCACTGGCGGCGATTCAGGATCAGCTTTCCCTGGAAAAGGAGTTCGCTTTCGTGAAGCGGATGCAGGCATATGTCGAAGGAGGGGACGACTGGATCCGGCCCCAGCACCGGGCGCATGTCAGTACCTTTTATCAGCAGCTGAAAACGTTTATCGCGGCGGATATACTCATGCAGGGAGGTGCGGATGCGCTGCAGGCCTCCCTGGCAAGGGTCCGGGAACTGCGGGCGGATGGTGAGGATATTCATTTCGATGAAGCGGCGATCGCCCGCATCGGCGACTATCTGCTCAAGCAGGGGGCCGTACCGGAGGCGATCGCCGTTTTAACCCTTAACGCCGAGGTTTTTCCCGAATCAGCGGCTGTCTACGCCGGCCTGGGTGAGGCCTATACGCGGGCGGGAGAGGCGACGAAAGCGGTTGAACAGTATAGAAAATCGCTGGAACGCAATCCGGAGAATAAGAACGTCATCGATGCGCTGAATGAGCTCGAGCGAACGATCAAATGAGACTATGGAACATATCAAAAGCCATAGCCGCACCTGCCCGTTTTAAAAAGGAGTCTGATCCATGATTCTGAAACGGAGCGCGCTCATTCTGCCGGTTTTATTTCTCTTCGGTCCGAATGCGTCTGCTCAGCAGAATGCCTCTGCTCAGCAGAATGCCTCGATCATCCCCGCCGGCCCTTACCTGGGGCAGCTCCCTCCGGGACTGCACCGGTCAGGTTCCCGTTCGATGTCATGCCTGAGGGATACCGTCTGCACAGTGCCCCGGTGTTTATGCCGGGCGGCGAGGACGTCTATTTTTCAGCAATGGATTTCAGTGTCAGGTTTTCCGAGAAGATATTTGTCATGAGATCATCCGACAGTGGCTGGACGCCGCCCGCTGTCGCCCCCTTTTCGGGAGATTTTTTCGACGGATCACCCTCCATTTCCCCGGATGGCGAATATCTGTTCTTTTCATCCGCACGAACACCGGATCAGAAGGGGAGGAACGAGACCGGCGAAAGGACGATCTGGTTCACTGTACGAACCGGTGATACGTGGAGTACGCCCCGGCCGCTGGGAATAGACCTCCCGGGCTGGGAGAACGGCACCAGAATGTCGGGAAATGGGTATCTCTACTTTGATGCCGGAGATATATACAGAATACCGGTTCCGCCTCCTCGCGGCGCGGAAGCTGTGAGGCTGGACACAAACGTCAATTCCGCCGCCACCGAGCTGCATCCCTGCGTGGCGCCGGATGAACGCTTTATTGTGTTTTACTCCAGCAGACCGGGGCATTACGGCAGCGGCGGCGGTGACCTGTATATCAGTTTCAGGAATAGTGACGGAACCTGGAGTAAAGCGGGTAATCTTGGTGAACAGTTCAATAAAGGACATCTTTCCACCAGTTTCCCCGGACTCACACCTGACGGGATGTATTTTTTCTTTCTCAAACTGACATCCGTTCCCTGGCAGTGTGAGGTGTTTTGGGTAGCAGCTGACGTACTCGATAATCTCCAGAATAGTGATCCTTCGCCGTGAAGGAATGATCGTCCGCCGGGCGGCCATGGACCCGGAATAAATGATCCATGCTTGAGGGGAGTATCCTCTGGCCGCTGCCGAAACAAGCGGATGTATGCATAAGAAAGGGCCATTTTATGAAGTCATCGATTCGACTGGCAGTCTCCATCACTTTGATGCTCACAATGACGTCACGCGCCCAGGATCTGCACCTCGCCTGTTATAACGGCGATCTGGAGACGGTAACCGAAATTATCAGTGAACATCCCGACCGCGTCAACGCACTTAATTCCTATGGGCGTTTCCCGCTGGAAATGGCCGCCCAGACCGGGCAGATAGACATCTGCCGGTACCTGCTCGCCAGTGGTGCCGATATCTCCAGGCAGCGGCAGGGATCGACGGCACTCCATATGGCAGCCCTGTACGGCGGACGCACCGATCTCGTTCTGCTGCTGCTGGAAAAGGGGGCGGATATCAACGCCAGAACCGGAGGCGGCCTGACGCCGCTCGATCTGGCGGTCATGGAAAGACAGACGGCAATTGCCGATCTGCTCCTTGACAGGGGGGGTGAGATTTCACCGGATCGCTGGGAATCCACCCGGCTGCTGTATCTCGCCGCGTCCGGCGGTATCGAAAGAATAGTCGATCTTGCGCTGACCGGCGATATCGACTATTCGTACCGGACAGAGACCGGACGAACCCTGCTTCACAGTGCCGCGGAAGGCGATATGATCCGGTTGGCGAGCACACTTCTGGCTGGCGGAGTCGATACCGGGGCGGCGGATTGTTACGGCGTGACGCCGCTGCATCTCGCAGCCGGCGCCGGGGATCTGAAAATGACTGCGCTGCTGCTCGAAAACGGCGCCGATCTCGACAGCCGAATGATGAACGGGAAAACACCGCTGCATATCGCCCGGGAAAACGGACGGGAGGATTGTCAGTCCTTGCTGATACAGAAGGGCGCCGATACAACAGAATGGACCTTCCCGGTGCGGTCGGGCCACTACCTGAACCAGCCGCCGCCTGGAAAAGCCGCGGTGATGTTCGCCCCGGGCATCGTATCTGAACAGGACCAGTTCGAGCACAGCTGCCTGGCCTTCTCGCCGGATTATTCCGAAGTATACTGGTCAACGGATATGAAAGAGCGCGGATTCTATGATATCGTGTATATGAAAAGAGAAAAGGGCGGCTGGACCCCGCCCCGGCTCGCTCCTTTTTCTGAGAGATATCACGCGGGCAATCCTGTATTCGCCTGCGACGGGCAACGGCTGTATTTTTCCTCGAGCCGGCCAGGGGACGCAGGGACAGGGGGGAGTGATGTCAATATCTGGGTCGTCGATAAAACGGGCGACGGCTGGTCCGCTGCGAGGCCTCTGGATGAATCGCTGAATACCGAACAGAACGAATCGGTGCTGGGCATCACCCGGACCAATACGCTTTATTTCAGAAGAGGGACCGATTTATACAATGCGGAGTGGAGCGATCACGCTTTCCAGGCGCCCGAGAAGCTCGATCTGGAGCTGCCCGGCGGTACAGGGATACTCTCTCTCTTCATCGATCCCGATGAGCGCTACATGGTCATGGAATCATTCGGCGGCGGTGAATTCGGCGGCGGTGATCTGTATGCCTGCTTCAAGAGGCAGGACGGATCATGGAGCGCACCGGTCAATCTGGGACCGTCCGTCAATTCGGCCGGGCATGAACGGTTCCCCGTCGTCACCCCGGATGGAAAATACCTGATTTTCTGCAGAGTCACAGACGGCAGCGATTTTTTCTGGGTGGATGCGGGGATCATCGAGGAGATGCGATTGAAGCATGGACGGGTATTCCGGTGAGCGGGGTGGAATCCGGTATCAGTGCGGCTGATGAACCGGAGATGAGGGCGCGACCGCGGAAAAGATAAACAGGCAGTTCCCGGTCCCTCCGGCTGCAGGAATGCGTTTTCCGGTTGTTTCTTTCTCTTGAAAGTCTTACATTTGTCAATAATATTCCACTTGTACCATTTTCTGTTTTCTGCGCCCCGCTGGCGGGGACCAGAAGCGTTTTGATTTTACAGCTCTTTCCAGGGAGGGCATGTATGGCGGTTACGGTTTCGGCCCTTGTCTATACGGGGCTTATGGCAGTGGTGGTCATTTTTCAGCCCTGTCTCGCACTCGGCCTTCCCTGGGGTGAAGCCTCCATGGGCGGCAGGTTTAAGGGCACGTATTCCCCGGTGATGCGGGCGGTCAGTGTGATCAACATGATTATATTGAGCGGTCTGGCCCTCATCGTGCTGGCAAAAGCGGAGCTGGTGCTGCCGGGATTGCAACGCTTTGCGGACAGGGCCGTATACGGCGTGGCGGGCTTTCCTTTGCTGTCGGTGATCCTGAACCTGATCACGCCAAGCAGGATTGAACGAATGATCTGGGCGCCGGTCACGGCGGTTCAGCTGGTGGCTGTCCTCATCATCGTGTTCAGTGGTTACACTCGCTGAGCAGACCGGCCTGCAGACTCAAATAAAAAAGGAGTGAATACCAATGTCAAAGAAAAAAAGAGAGAGCAAACCGGATAGTCCCCTGCGCCTGCGCCTCTGGCCGGGAATCGTTATCCTGGTCATTCAGCTGCTGCTCAAATTCGGAACTCCGCTGCTGCTGCCGGAGGAAGTGACGATACCGGTTTTCGGCGGCGTTGCGGGAACCATTGCCGTGATTATCTGGTGGGCGTTCTTCAGCAGAGCACCGGGCATCGAGCGGTGGACGGCCCCGCTCCTGATGATTGCCGGGATGGTGATTACCGCCCAATTCCTTCATCCCACAATCGCGGGCGGCGGCATGGGCATGCTCTTTTACATTCTGGCGCTGCCCTATGTGGGTATATTTTTTGTGATCTGGGCGGTCGCCACGCACCGGCTGTCCACACGGGTCCGGCGGACAAGCGGTGCGGCGGTGATACTCCTCTCCTGCGGATTCTGGATACTTCTGCGGACCGGCGGTCTCGATGCGCAATTCAGGAGTGAGTTCGCCTGGAGATGGATACAGTCACCCGAAGAACAGCTGCTGGCCCAGACACGGGACACTGCAGCTCTCCCGGCAGCGGCATACACGCTTGACCGGGAGCCCGAGTGGCCGGGATTCCGCGGCCCGAACCGGGACGGCATCGTACACGGTTCGTCCATCGGTACAGACTGGACCGCATCTCCCCCCCGGGAACTCTGGCGCAGACCGGTGGGTCCGGGCTGGTCGTCCTTTACGGTACATGGCGAACTGATCTATACGCAGGAACAGCGGGGCGAGGAAGAACTGGTATCCTGTTACCGGCTTGCGGACGGCCTGCCTGTCTGGCAGCATGCCGACACGGCCCGCTTCTGGGAATCGAACGGCGGTGCCGGCCCGCGGGGAACGCCCACTCTCAGCGGCGGATGTGTTTATTCCCTGGGCGGGACCGGGATCCTCAATGCCCTCGATGCCGCGACAGGCGAGCGTCTCTGGGTCCGTGATGCTGCGGCGGATACGAAAACGAAGCTGCCCATCTGGGGATTCTCGGGTTCGCCTCTGGTGCTGGAACACAGCGTGATCGCCGCTCTGTCCGGTTCACTCATTTCCTGTGCGAAAGAGACCGGCGAACCGCAATGGATTCATAGCGCCGAGGGAGAGGCGTACAGCTCCCCGCATCTGACAGTGATAGATGGCAAAGAGCAGATCCTGTTGCAGAATAAAGCCGGCGTTATCAGTCTGGACCCTGAAGACGGGACACTGCTCTGGCAGCATGAATGGGAGGGGTTCCCCATCGTACAGCCCGCGATTATTGGATCAAACGACCTGCTGGTGAGTGTCGATGAAAAAAGCGGCGTTCGCAGGCTGAAGGTGTCCCGTACAGAGACGGGCTGGCAGGTTGGGGAAGTGTTTACATCAACGCTGTTGAAACCCTATTTCAACGATACCGTTATTCATAACGGCCATGCCTATGGATTTGACGGTCCTCTGCTGGCCTGCATGGACCTGGAGGATGGTTCCCGAACGTGGCGGAACGGGCGCTACGGCCGGGGGCAGGTCCTGCTGCTTGCCGATCAGGATCTTATCCTGGTGCTCTCGGACAGAGGTTACCTGGCGCTGGTGAAGGCGGTCCCGGATGCATTCAGTGAATTGGCCCGCTACCCGTCGATAGAGGGGAAAACCTGGAACCATCCGGTGCTTGTGGATGACATCCTCCTGGTGCGCAATGACCGGGAGATGGCGGCGTTCAGGCTGGCTCCCTGAACCAAAAGCGCTGTACGGAAGAGAACGGCATGTCGATACAGAGTGATTTCTTCAGGGACAGGGTGGTCGTGATTACCGGCGCATCCAGCGGTATCGGGGAACAGCTGGCGCTGAAACTTCCGGTTCACGGTGCCAGAGTGGCGCTCGCCTCCCGGAGCGGGGATCGGCTCGAGGAGCTCGCGGCGCGTATCGGGGCGGAGGGACGGGAAGTCCTCACCGTCAGAACCGATGTTTCATCGGAACCGGATGTCGATCGTCTCATTCAGACCGTCCGGGAGCGATGGAAGCGGATCGATGTATTCATTTCCAACGCGGGACAGTACATTCAGGGCAGCATCGAGGAGAGCCCGCCCGATCGTTTCCACGCATCCCTGGCGGTCAACTTTTTCGCTTCAATGTACGCCGTTACCAGGCTCATCCCTCTCATGTCAGCGCAGGGCTCGGGCTCCATCGTGTTCATCAATTCTCTTGATGCGAAAAAAGGGATCGTCGGCGACGCGCCCTACGCGGCCGCGAAATCGGCCCTGGACCGGTACGGTGATATCCTCCGGCAGGAGGTTCGTGAAAAGGGCATTCATGTGCTCTCCGTCTACCCCGGCCGGGTCGATACGGCCATGATCGGCCATATCCAGGTCCCCCGCATGTCTCCCAAGATATCCCCCGGAAGGGTCGCCGATGCGGTGATTCGCGGCATTCGCAGAAAAAAGGCGGTGGTGACGGTGCCGGGCCTCTATCGGCCTCTCGGAGCAGGCAATGACCTGTTTCCCCGGGTCTTTGACCGGTTGTACAAGTGGTTTCGGCTGGAAGGACGCGTGCGCTGATCGCCGAAGGGTGTACGGGGATAATCATTGTGCCTTGACCTGCGCCGGCTGAAAAAATATGCGAAATAAAATGCGCTGCCGCGGTGTTATACCGATGATCCTGAACAGAAGCATCTCTTACAGGGCATAATGTGGTTCAACAAAATATAAAGGCGGCGATTATGAAACGGTATGCGCGGTTTTCACAGGCGGGATCCGTGCTGGGCGGGATCCTGGTATGCGGGATGATCACCCTGTTCACCGGCTGTGACAAGAAGAATCCGATGGAGCCGGTGGCATCGGATCCGGTCACCGATATAGACGGCAATGTCTACCCGACCGTCCAGATCGGCGACCAGATCTGGATGGCGGAAAACCTGAAAGTGACCCGGTACCGCAACGGAGATGCAATTCCGGAGATCACCGACGGCTCAACCTGGATCAGCCGGACCGGCGGCGCCCGCTGCAGCTACGATAACAGCGCCGTGAATGCGTCCGTATACGGATATCTCTACAACTGGCACGCCGCTGTCGATCCCCGCGGGATCGCTCCGGAAGGCTGGCATGTTCCCGGCGACGCCGAGTGGCGGGAGCTCGCCGATTATCTCGGCGGCAGCGCCAAGGCTGGCGGAAAGCTGAAGGAAAAGGGGACAGCCCACTGGAACAACCCCAACAATTACGCCACCAATGAAACGGGATTTACCGGTTTACCAGGCGGATACCGGGAGAATAACGGAGAGTATGTGTTTCTGGGTTCCGTGGCATATTTCTGGACCACAACCGAGAGCAACACGCTGCTGTCCTGGTACAGCAAGCTCTACGGCACGCTGTCGATGCTGGATCACGGATTTATGTTCAAATATTACGGGTTCTCCCTGCGCTGTGTCAAGGATTGAGCGGTTCGCCGGTTCTTCGCCGGAAGCATTGATCCGGTGAAACCGGAGTACGGGAAAGACAGGAGGAAGGAAGATGATCGAGGACACTCTGATTGAAGATGGAGTGTTGCGGGTTATACTGAAGGGCCCGTACGAGCCGGACAGGGCCCCGGGGTATTTTCGCGGAGTTGTCGATGAACTTCGCAAGGCCGGATTGCACAAGGTGCTGCTCGACGGCCGCGGATTCAAAGACAAACTCTCGATAATGGACCGGTTTGCCATCGGCACGATGTTTTCATCTCTTGGTCCGCTGAACATTAAAATCGCGATTGTGGGGAATAAGCGGCTGGTTTTGCCGGACCGGTTCGTTGAGAACGTGGCCACCAACCGGGGAGTCGCGCTGAAAGTCACGACCGATATCGAGGAAGCGCTTTCCTGGCTGCGTGCCGGTCCCAAAGAGACGGCGGCACCAAAGAAGACCGTCTGAACTTCGCTCCGTTTCAGGCGAATTTAAGTGAATCCGCCCTCCCGCACCCATGCCGACGGTATGACCGTTCTGTCCCGCGGGATTCACTTGCCGGTATTCCTGCATCATGCAACCAGTCCCTTCCGAATTTCGTATATCTATACCGGTGCACTCCCGCAGCCCCTGGTATGAGGTGATGACTATGAAAAGACGCTCCCTTTCCTTTTGTCTTCCCGTGCGGATCCGCGTTCTTGCCTGGGCGCTGTCCGTCCTGCAGGCCGCCGTAACACCCTCTGTTTTTCCCCAGGAGGCGGCAGGCCCCTACCTCGGGATGAAACCGCCGGGCATGGAACCGGAGATTTTCGCTCCCGGGATTATTTCAACGCCGCAGGCATGGGAGGCGGCCATCACCTTTTCCCCTGATGGAACGGAACTCATGTTCACCAGAAGAGCCGACATCCAGGGCACTGATAATCGTCTGTTTTATATGAAACAGGATGGGGAGCGCTGGACTACGCCCGGTCCCGCGCCCTTTGCCCGGAATATCAGCGAGTACGAGGCATTCATAACGCCGGACGGAAAGAGGGTGTTCTACAATTCAGACAGGCCCAAGCCCGCAGGATCCTCGGGGATCGGCGAGATATGGTACTCTGAAAAAACAGATGCCGGCTGGAGCGACGGAACATACCTGACGGAAACGATCAACAGGGGCTGGGTGATGTTTGTGACCGCTTCGGCTGATAACACACTGTACTTTACCGCCGGCTTTAACCGGCGGTTCGGAATCTGGGCATCCGATTGTGTTGATGGAGTGTACCAGGAGCCGCGGTTCCTGCCCGAGGAGATCAATTATCTGCGGGGCGCCCACCCTTTCATCGCTCCGGATGCGAGCTACCTCGTTTTCGACGCACAACCGGAAGGCATGGGAAAGTCGCAGCTGTTCGTCAGCTTCAGAGATGGCCAGGGCGGCTGGACAAGGGCCGTGCCGCTGGACGCTGCCGTAAACGCCACCTTTACGGAAAACATTCCACATGTTTCCCCGGACGGCACCTATTTCTTCTTCCACCGGAACAATGATATTTACTGGGTTGACGCCGAGGTCATTCACCGGCTGAATCCGTTCACATCCCGCTGAAGCAAAGAACGGATTGCTCATCCGGGTGCGTCGATACTTCCGCAGGGGGGGGGGGGTGCCGCGCCTGCAGGGGTCGGACCTTTCCTAAAAAAGTCTTGGAAATGTCCTGTTTTATCTCTTATTTTCTGGAGATTCTCCTTCTTTATTAACAAAGGATATCCCTCTATTGATGTCTGCCGTCCGCAGTGTGGGCAGATTCCCGGTACGGCAGACTGTTCGTGCATGCGTACTGGTTTTCGGAGGCGCCATGGAAATCATCGATCTTAGTGAAGCGTATTATCCGCAGTATCTCTGCTGTCTGGAAGACTGGTCCGATGACATCAAGGAAGGGGGAGATGGAAAGCGGCTCTGGTTTGAGACGATGCGCGAAAAAGGGCTGCGGGTAAAACTGGCGGTGATCGACGGCAGTGCGGTATCCACCGGACCTCCGCCCTCTTATGAAAAAATCCGGAAAAAGATTGCCGGCAGGCTCCGCAGGATCGGTCGCAGTAAGGATGCCGCGGATCGACGCGCACACGAGTGAGGAATCCCATGAATCATGTTATTTTCAGTGCGGCCGTGATGATGATGACGGTCATGTTTGTCTCCTGTGCCGGTCCGGCCGGACCGGGAATATTCAGCGGCAGCGGAGATATCGGCGACACCGCACTCCCCGGCAGGGTGGTGTATGATGACGACTGGGACACGTACACCATCACCGCCAGCGGGGATAATATGTGGGCAGGCCGGGATGACCTGCATTTTGTCTGGAAAAAGATGAGCGGCGATCTTGCCCTGGCAGCGGATATCGAATGGATCGGTGAGGGAACCGACCCGCACCGAAAGGCCTGCCTGATCATTCGTCAGAGTCTCGACCCCGGATCGGTCTGCTGTTACGCCGCGCTTCACGGTGACGGCCTGACCTGTCTGCAGTACCGGGAATTCCGGGGAGGCGATACCAGAGAAATTCGCATTTCCGCTGCCCTGCCCCGGCGTGTCACCATCGAAAAGCGGGGCGCTTATTATTCTCTGCTGTTCGATTCGGAAGACAGCGGCGGGGTTCCCGCGGGCGGCAGCTGCAGGCTGGACCTGGAGGAACCGTTTTATGTGGGCCTGGGTGTCTGTGCCCATACCAACAGCACTCTTGAAACCGCGATGTTCTCCCGGGTGGCTGTCCGGCAGCTGGAACCGGTCCCGGATTCGCTCACAACGCTGGAGAGCACCCTGGAAACGATCTCCATCGCATCCCTGAACCGACGGGTCGTCTGCCACACCGACGGCAGGCTAGAGGCGCCCAACTGGTCTCCGGACGGAACGACTCTGATCTTCAACAGCGACGGACTGCTCTACCGGATCTCCGCCGGGGGCGGCCGTCCGGAGCGGATACCGACCGGATTTGCCGGCCGGATCAACAACGATCACGGCATCTCTCCTGACGGCAGACAGCTCGTGATCAGCGACCAGAGCGAGACGGGATCCTCCCTCATCTACACCCTTCCGTTCGCGGGAGGCATTCCGAAACGAATCACGCCCCTGGGGCCGTCCTACTGGCACGGCTGGTCTCCTGACGGGAAGAGACTGGCATACTGCGCCGAACGGAACGGGAATTATGATATTTACACCATTCCGGTGACAGGAGGGACCGAGACGCGGCTGACCACGGCCGAAGGGCTCGACGACGGGCCCGATTACTCCCCGGACGGGAACTACATCTATTTCAATTCCGCGCGCAGCGGCACCATGCAGATCTGGCGCATGCGTCCGGACGGCAGCGGGCAGACCCAGATAACTGAAGACGATGACAACGACTGGTTTCCCCATCCGTCCCCGGACGGCAAATGGCTCGTGTATGTCTCCTTTGCCAAGGACGTGCCGGCCGGCGACCATCCGCCCGACAGGGATGTGATGCTGCGGCTGCTGAATCTCGAGACCCGGGAAGTGACCGTGCTGGCGCGGCTGCTGGGCGGGCAGGGCACGATCAACGTGCCCTCATGGGCCCCGGACAGCCGGGAACTGGCCTTCGTCAGTTATCAGCGGCGATAAAGGCGCAGGGGGGCACGCCGGATGAATATTTTCATTCTCGATGAAGATGTTCCCGCATGCGCCCGCTATCACTGCGATCAGCATGTGGTGAAGATGATCCTGGAGAGCGTGCAGATCCTCTGCACCGCGCTGAGCGGGAAAGGATTCGTGACACCCTACAGGCCCACGCATCGGCAGCACCCCTGCGTGCTCTGGACCGAGCGGTCCTATGACAATTTTCTCTGGCTGCGCAGGCTCGCTCTGGAGCTGAACGGTGAGTACCGGTACCGGTTCGGCAGGGAACAGGACCACAAATCGATTACGGTTCTGCATGAGATATCCGGACACCGCTATGAGCGGCAGGGACTGACAGAGTTCGCCCAGGCCATGCCCGCTGAGTACCGGGTGGAGGGTGATGCGGTGGCCGCCTACCGCCGTTATTACATCGGGGAGAAACTCCGTTTCGCCCGCTGGACAAAGCGGGAGATTCCCGGGTGGATTCCTCCCGGCCGGCAGCTCCAGGAAAGCATATATTAATAGCCAATAAACCGGCACATATTGCCGGAATGTAAAAAATATTACCGGAATTTAATAAGTTTCTCCCTGATGCCGCCCTGCCGGCACCATATCCTTCCGCCCCTTCCCCGGGCAGTTTCCTGCCTCATGCAGAAAAAAATCCGCCCGGATATAGAATCTCTGAAACAGCCGGACCACCTGCCGCATGCGGAAAAAGAGGAAATTTTTACCCGGCAAATTATTCCTCCGGTTTAAAAAAGCCGCTGTTTTACGTCTTTCCCGCCGCCTGAATTTCAAAACCCTAAAGTCTCAAAATTCAATTAATAAGAGATCCGGAGTCTCCGATCCCGGAGAAATGTGGCCCGTTTCTTGTACGATGTGGCTCCGGCATCGAAACTATTTTTCAACAGAGCACGAGTTTTAGTTAAAAAACGTGAAAAGGAGGTGAGGAAGAGACAGCAGCAGGCAGTACCAATTCACCCGAGGCAAAAACGTAGAGGCAAAGGAGGACACCATGTCCTTACACACTTTTTTCCGCAACATTCGCCGGCAAGAGGGGCAGACCCTTTCCGAGTATGCACTGATCCTGGTCCTGGTCGCGGTAGTCGTTATCGTGGCCGTCACCTTCCTGGGTGACCAGATCACTGCTGTGTTCAACCAGATAGCGAACGCTATTTAACACCATTGGCTGAACGGCGTGCATCCTGATACGGGTTTCAGTCTGTGGCATCCAGACTGGTGATCGAAATGATACACGAAGCAGCTGCCTGAGCCGGATCCGAATCTCGTTATCCTGGTCCGCATTGGATTCATGCTAAAGAAAGCCTGAAACGCTTTCTCTGCGCACCATCGCCCACACACCTCCTGCGCGACGGACCGTTTCGCCCGTCAGCAGGAAGGGCGGCTTCACATCACCCCTGTTTGGATGCACCCATTCTTCAGCCATCGACAGAAAGGATCTGTCTTCCTTCGGCTGCTCCAGGGAGTGGAGTGATCATGTGACCGCTTTACCGCGGGCTGCAGCACGCGGCCCGGAGTCACCTGACATTCCACTCCCCGATCACCTTCACCAGTGATTCCAGCCCGGAAGATACACATCGATCATATGCTGCGGCTCACCCGGCAGCAAGCGATTTCGTGCGGTCGAACACGCAGGCGGATATGGCCGGCGGTGTTTTCACGACACCGGTGACCACATTCGCTTCCCGGATCGTCCGGCGAGATCAGGAGGTCATTGTGCTCAGGGCATTTAAACAACATCTGACATGTCAAAAAGGGCAATCCCTTGTGGAGTTTGCCCTGGTGCTTCCCGTTTTTATCGTTATTCTTTTCGGTATCATCGAATTCGGCAGAATCTGGGAGACCGTCAATGTCATGACCAGTGCGGCCCGGGAAGGCGCGCGGATCGCCGCGATCTACGGTTCCGGGAGCACAACCGCCTCCCAGACCGCGTTGAATGTACTTGCCGATGCCCAGATCGAGAACGCGACCGTCTCGATCGAAGGCCCAACCGCAGCAGATGAAATTATCGTTACCGTCACGGTGACGTATGCTTCCCTTACCGGTTCGCTGGTACCCGGTGTCGGCGCCTTGACGCTGACCCGCAGTACCACAATGCACTGGGAAGGGTAAAAGGAGACCGTTATGCCGACAAAATTCAAACTTGTAGGCGTCATCGCCGTCATCGCCGGTCTGATCGCGACTTTCGGAATCTACAATTATATTCAGAACCAGAAAGAGTCGCTTGAGAACCAGGCGCCGGCCCTGCGCTCCGTCATTGTCGCCGGGCAGGATCTTCCCCTGGGGAAAAAACTGCTCGGCACGGACCTGAAGGTTGTCGAGTGGCCGGAGGAACTGGTCCCCTATACCGCGATCTCGGATTCGACCAGCCTGATCGGCCGCGCCCTTAAAACGGCGGTATACATGGATGAGCTGCTCATGGAGTCGAAACTCGCACCCCTGGGATCCGACGGCGGGTTTTCGTCCATCATTCCGCCGGGTATGCGGGCCATGACGGTATCGGTCAACAATTTCAGCAGTGTGAGCGGATTCGTTCTTCCCAACACCCGGGTCGATGTGCTGGTGACCGTGCCGTCCCCGTGGAGAAACAAGGAGTCGTATACGAGGATCATCCTCGAAGACATTCCGGTACTGGCCGTTGATCAGATGTTCGTGAGAGAGGATGACCAGCCGGTTGAGGTGAAGGGCGTGACACTGCTGGTCAATCCGCGGCAGGCGGAGAAACTGGGACTGGCCGCGAATGAGGGACAGCTCCAGCTGACGCTGCGTAATACGGCGGACAGAACGACGAAGACAACATACGGAGTGAAAACGCGTGACCTGCTCTATATTCCCGTCCCCAAAAACCAGAGCAGTGCGAGCGGCGCCGCGATTGAGAAAAAACAGCATGTCATTGAAGTCATCAGACCCAGTGAACGATCCGAAGTCAAGGTCGGCGCTGAATAAGGGTGAACGGTCCGCGGGAAGGCACGGGATCCCGCTACGAGGAGAGTGTGTATGAAATCTGGTTCAAATATCCGTATCGCGGTGGTGACGGCAGCCGTCATCGCCCTCACCGTATCGGTGGCGTATCCGCTTTTCGGGCAGCAGAAGCGTGTCGATCTGCTGCTGCATCCCGGACAGGCGAATGTCATCACGAGTGAAGCGCCGGTGAAAAAAGTCGCCATCGCCGATCCGGAGATCGCTGATGCAACGGTGATTTCGGCGCATCAGATTCTGCTCATCGGGAAAACCGTCGGCACCACCAATTTTATCGTCTGGGATGAGGAGATGCAGTATGCGAAATACACCGTCAACGTGCGGCAGGAACGCGCGTCCCATCAGATCATGCTGGAAGTAAGGTTTCTTGAAGTCAATAAAAGCGCCCTGAAAGAGTTCGGTTCTGATTTCCTGATAAAAGGCATGAAGGCCGGCAGTCAGAGTGTCGATGTGCACAGTTACGGCGGCAAGGTCGGCGAGCCCGGCGATCCCCTGCTGCTGGGGAACACCGTTGACATGTTCCTGGCCATCCCGACTCAGAATTTTTCCATGATCCTGAAGGCGCTGCAGGAAAACAACCTGCTGACTGTGCTCGCGTCACCCACTCTCAGCGCGATCAGCGGATCGGAAGCGGAATTTCTGGCGGGTGGAGAATTCCCCATTCCCATCGTCTCCGGCTCAATGGGAACACAGACAGTGACCATCGTTTTCAAGGAATACGGCGTGAGACTGAAGTTCCTGCCCACTATCCTCGATTCCCAGATCGTGCATATCGGGGTCAACGCTGAAGTCAGCAGTCTCGATTTCGAGAATGGCGTCACGCTCAGCGGATTTGAAATACCCTCCCTCGTGACGCGCAAGGCCCAGAGCACGGTTGAGCTCAAAGAGGGGGAACATCTGATCATCGGCGGTCTGTTCTCTTCGGAGACAGCTGAAACGATTTCGAAAATTCCCCTGCTGGGCTCCATTCCCATCCTGGGGAAATTGTTCAGCAGTAAAAAATATCAGCAGAAGGAGAGTGAGCTGTTGATATCTCTCTCGCCCCGGATTAACCGGTCCCTGTCGGCTGATGAGATCCCGGAATCACTCTCCCTGTCGAAGACCCGCGGAGGTGAATGACAATGAAGTCATTGAGACAGCAGAAAGGAAACATCATGGTCATGGCGGTTGCCGCCATCACGGGCGTCATGATCTTTTCATCTCTTGCAGTGGATATCGGCTGTATTCTCGCTGCCCGAAATCAGCTGCAGAGCGCGGTTGACGCCTCGGCCCTGGCCGGGGCCATCGGTCTCATCGACAGCGAGCTTGATGCGCAGACTCGCGCCGTTCGGGTCGGTCACAGCAATGCCTATCTGAAACAGCCGGTGGACGTGCGCCTGGATGAGATCACTTTTCCCGTGAGCAACAGGGTGCGTGTGGAAACCAGAAGACCGGTCCCGCTCTTTTTCGCGCCGATTGCTGGCGTCGATTCGGTGGAGATCACCACCGAGGCTGAAGCGGAAGTCGGCACGATCATCGGCACCCGCGGCCTGAGACCGTGGGCACTGCCCGACATGGGGTGGCCCACCGGTGATCCTGTCGTTGTCAAGAGCGGTTCGATCGGGGCGCCGGCCACTAATCCGAGTTTTTTCTATCCGGTGGATTTTCCCCCGGTCAACCGCGGCAATCCCGTTACCGGGGCCAGTATATATGAGTTCAATATCGCCAACGGCTCTGACGCCTATGTTGAAATCGGGGATATCATTCAGGTGGAGCCGGGTAATATGACCGGCCCGACCGTTGCCGGTGTCCAGTCGCTGATCAATCTTGATCCATACGCCTACTGGAACGGAACCACGGTAGTGAATTCACACTATCCGGGAAAATCCAGCCCGCGGATCATCACCATCCCCCTCTATGATCCTGCTCTTGCGCCGGAATCCGGTAAAAAGACCATTGAGGTGAAGGGACTGGCCGCCTTTTTCCTGGTCGGCATGCAGGGGAATGATGTCATCGGTATCTATATGGAGCGGGTCTCTCATGGAACAGTGGGAACCGGGTACTCTTTTCTCAAAGGCGTCAGACTCGTCAAGTAACCGTGCCGGTCGGGAAGCCATGATCGTCACCTAACGAAAAAGGACGTATGAAGAATTCAGTCACCACATTACTGATCGATTTAAATGAAAGCACCTGCGGGATAATCGCGGGGATGCTCGAGGAAATCGAGGAGATCACGGTAGAGTGCGAAACAGGGAGCTTCGACAAGGCCTATCGTCAGATCCGGGACATACGGCCGGATATCATTCTTCTGCATCTGTATCCATCGCTGGAGGAGGCCCTGGTTTTTGCCAGGAAGATCTCGACCCTCGAGCCCGATATCGCCCTGATCATTCTCTCACAGGACCAGAACGCCCAGACCGTTATTAACGCGATGCGGGCCGGCGCCCAGGAGTATCTGCGGCTTCCCGTTTTGAAAGAGGAACTGCAGAACGCGATTCATCAGACAATCGTCAAGTGCAGGCAGAAGAAGGGAAAGGGAACCGATGGGAAAATCATCTCCTTTTTCGGCGCCAAAGGCGGTGTCGGCACCACGACCCTGACCGTCAACGCCGGAATTTCCCTGGCCCATTACGGGAACAAGAAAGTGGTGCTGCTGGATTTGAATCTGCAGTTCGGTCAGCTGGCGCTTTTCCTCAACCTGAAGAAATCCTGTCCGCTTAATGAGGTGCTTCCCTATCTGGACAATCTCAATCCGGACATGCTGACAAAACCGCTTGATGTTCCCGGGGAAGGGGTTGCCCTGATCGCCAACCCCGCGCCCCTGGAAGCCGCTGAAAACGTCACGCCCGCGCAGGTTGAGCAGCTGCTCATCCTTCTGAAAGAGGTATATGACTATATCCTGGTAGACACCGGCCCGGTGATCGATGATGTAACGCTGCGGGCGCTGGATATGTCGGATCACATTATTCTTGTATCGGGACTGGAGATCCCCGTTGTCTACAATACGCGCCGCTGCCTGGCCCTGTTCGATAAAATCGGATATTCCCGGGACAAGGTCAAGCTGGTGGTCAACCGTCACTCGTCCTATGATGATTTTGAATTCGGACCGCTGGACAAAGTGTACGACTACGAGGTTCATTCCTGCATACCCAATCATGACCGGAAGAGCATGTGTGACACGCTCTACAAGGGCGTTCCCCTGAGCCGCCTCGAGCCCAGGGCGAAATTCAGCCAGAATATCTTGAAAATGATAACATCGTTTAACGGATCCATCGATTTCGATATGAAAAAGAGCAAAAAGGTACGCTACAGCAAACCGCTGGTCAACAACTGAGGAAGACCCTATGGGACTGATGCACCGCATTCACCAGGCACCCGCCGCGCCGGCTCCCGTCGCGCCGAAAAAGGAATTCACAGCGGCTGCGAGCGAGACACCGAATATACTGCAGGAGACGCTCATGCAGGACCATTCCCTGCACGAGCTGAAGGAAAAAATTCACCGGCGCCTCATCGACAAGATCGATCTGTCAAAAATTGATGATATCCCCAAACAGGAATTGAGACTTCAGGTGCGGGAGGTGATAGAAGGACTGCTTCAGGAAGAGGGGAGCATCGGGAGCGATTACAACCGGGACCGGCTCTCCGATGAAATTATGAATGAAATTTTCGGCCTTGGCCCCCTGGAACCGCTGCTCAACGACCCGACGGTTGCCGATATTCTCGTGAACACCCATAGTCAGGTCTATGTCGAACGCTCGGGAAAGCTGGAACTGACCAATACGGTATTCAAGGATGACCAGCATCTGCTGAACATCATCGACCGCATCGTTTCCCGAATCGGACGCCGCATCGATGAATCCAGCCCCATGGTCGACGCCCGGCTGGAAGACGGCTCGCGGGTCAATGCCATCATTCCGCCCCTGGCCATCGACGGCCCCAGTGTCTCCATCCGGAAGTTCGGGGTGAACAAGATTTCCACCGAAGACCTTATCAAGCTGGATACGATTACGGAGCCGATCGCGCGGGTGCTGCAGGCCGCGGTCAAAGCCCGGCTGAATATCCTCGTGTCCGGGGGGACCGGTTCAGGCAAAACAACACTGCTCAACATCCTCTCAAGTTATATCCCGTCCACGGAACGGATCGTGACCGTTGAGGACGCGGCTGAACTGCAGCTGCAGCAGGATCATGTGGTCCGGCTGGAGACCCGTCCTCCCAACCTGGAAGGGAAGGGGAAAATCACCCTGCGTGATCTTATCGTCAACGCCCTGCGGATGCGTCCCGACCGGATCATTGTCGGTGAGGTGCGGGGCCCGGAGGCGCTGGATATGCTTCAGGCGATGAACACGGGCCACGACGGTTCGATCACCACGCTTCATGCCAACTCAACCAGAGACGCGCTGCGCCGCCTGGAAACGATGATTCTCATGGCGGGCAGCAACCTGACCGACCGCGCCATGCGGGAACAGATCAGTTCCGCCATCGATCTGATCATCCAGATATCGCGATTGAGCGATGGGTCGAGAAAACTGCTCAAACTCTCGGAAATCACCGGCATGGAGGGCAGCACCATCTCGCTGCAGGATATTTTTATCTACGAAAAGATGGGGGTCACCGAGGACGGCAGAGTGCGGGGAGGATTTCGGACAACCGGCTTGCGTCCGAAGTTTGCGGACAAGCTGCTTTTATCGGGTATCGCACTGCCTCCTGATATTTTCGAGCCCAAACTTGAAGAACCGGCGGTTCATACAGAGGAGGAAGCGGCATGACCGGGCTGCTCATAGCGGTTTTTCTCTCGGTTTCGGTGCTCGCCGGCGCGATTGCCTGGATTGTCCTCGCCAGAAGTAATGTGGCCAACCGCCGCCTGCTGAAACGGATCAATGCCCTCTCGGAGCGGGATGGCAGGCAGGCGAAAGCGGCCGTAAAACTGGTTCGGGATGACCCGAAAGATATTCTCGTCAATAAAATCGCCAGGACGGGCGGACTGCAGCGGAAACTGGAGAAACTGCTCAACCAGGCGGGATCACCGATGAAGGCCGATGCCCTGATCAGGCAGATGCTGCTGCTCGCCGCCGGGGGAGTGCTGGTTTCCCTGGTGATGCAGAACGCTCTCCTTAAAGTGATCCTGGTCGCGGGCATGCCGGCGATTCCCATCCTGCAGCTGCAGATGAAAAAAGTGCAGCGCCTGCGGGCGTTTATCAGAGAATTCCCCGATGCGCTCGATATGATGACCAGCGCCATCAGGGCGGGGCATGCCCTGAACCAGGCGGTTCAGCTGGTGGGGAATGAAGCGCCCGACCCCGTGGGTGTGGAATTTAAAAAGACATTCGAGCAGTACAACCTGGGCCTCAACCTCAAGGATTCGCTGCTGAATCTGACTGAACGGGTGGACAGTCTTGATCTGAAGCTGTTCGTGACCGCGGTGCTGCTGCAGCGGGAAACCGGCGGCAATCTGAATGAAATGCTGGAGAATATCAGCTACACCATTCGGGAGCGGTTCAAGCTGATCGGCCAGATTAGAACCTATACGGCCCAGGGGCGCATGTCCGCCTGGATTCTCGGCCTGCTGCCGGTCATTTTCGTGGTGATCGTCTCGCTGCTGAATCCAGGGTATCTGAAACCCCTGTTCACCGATCCCCTGGGCAATATGCTGCTGGGCATGGCCGTCGTTTCCCAGATAACCGGATTCATCTGGATCCAGAAAATCATCAAAATACGTTACCAATAGGGATGACCGATGCTCTACGTCTATCTTGGAACAGCATTTATCGCCGTGTGTCTGCTCACCAGTTACCTGGTGCTCGCTTCCCGGTATGTTCGTAATCCGGCGCAGAAACGGATGGAAGAGCTGACGATTCCCGAAGAACAGCACAGCAAAAGAAAAAGAACAAAACGTGAAGCGCCGCGTCTTTCAGAAACCGGGAAAAAACTGCTTGTCCGGCTGGGAACGGTTACCCGGCTGAATGAGGGAACACGATCAAAGCTGCAGGAGCGGCTGGCCCTCGCCGGGTACCGGCAGGAAGAGCACAGCAAGGTATTCGCGGGAGTGCAGACGGCGGCCGCGCTCATCGGTGCCGGCCTGACCCTGTATCTGGGGCTTTCAGGTCACCATCCGGCCGGCAAGATCGTTCTCATGTCCTTTCTCATGGCGCTGGCCGGCCATAAAATGCCCGATGTCCTTCTTAACAGTAAAATACGAAAACGGCAGCTGGAGATTGGAGAGGAACTGCCGGACGCCCTCGATCTGCTGGTGATCACCGTCGAGGCGGGACTGGGGCTGAACGCCGCGATTATGAAAGTGGGGCAGGATCTCAGACTGCGCAGTCCGAGTATCGCGGAGGAATTCACGAAAGTAAATCAGGATCTGCGCACGGGCATACCCCGGGAGGAAGCACTGCGGGATCTCGGTCAGCGGAACCAGGTTGAAGACCTGAAGATTTTTGTCGGAGCGCTCATTCTCGCCGACAGACTGGGAACCAGTATTGCCGATACGCTGCGAATTCAGGCCGATTCTTTGAGAACCCGGATTCGGCAGAAAGCACAGGAAAAGGCGGCAAAAGCGGCCGTTAAAATGCTGATTCCCCTGGTGCTGTTCATTCTTCCGGCGCTGATCATGATACTCATGGGTCCCGGATTGATTTCCGTGGTCAGAACGCTCAGCAATTAACGAAAGAGAAGGATACACCATGCCGATCATCAATGCATCCACCGGTGAGCAGTATCCCCTCACTCTCACGCGGGCCGATCGTCTTCTCCCGAGACTCATGGGCCTGCTGGGGACAGAGAGTCTGGCAGGCGAGGCGCTGCACCTCACTCCCTGTGATTCCATCCATACCATCGGAATGAAGTATTCCCTTGATATAGTCTATCTGGACAGCGGGGGCCGGGTGCTGAAAACCGTTTCATCGCTGCGTCCAAACCGCGTGTCATCGGGACCGTCTCAGGCGGCTTCGGTGCTCGAGCTGCCCGCCGGATATGCTGAAAGGCACGGTATCGGGATCGGCGACCGGCTCACCCTTGTCCCGGACTCCAGAAACAGGACCTCCCAGCACGCCCTCACCGCCTTGTTTCACTGGCCCATAAATGTATTCCTGGGGATTCTCTGGAGCCGTTTTATTCTGCATTCAATCGAGAGTTGGCTCGCGAGCAGCGGTCCGCTTACCCTGGGCATTGTCATTCACAATACATTTCTCCTGATCCTCTTTCTTTCCAGGCGGAAAAGCAAGGAAGTCTCATCGCGCTTTGCCGACTGGCTTGTCCCCATTCTCACTATGGCCTGTGTCATGATGCTCAAGCCCGGCCCCGTGACCACCGTCCCGGCGACGGTCCTGTCCATTGTGATTCAGTGCCTTGGAATGGCGTTCATGACACTCTCCCTGGTGAGCCTCGGCAGAAGTCTCGGTATTGTGCCGGCGAACCGCACCATCAAGTGTTCCGGCGCCTACCAGTGGATGCGGCATCCGCTTTATGCGGGAGAAATGGTGTTTTACATGGGCTTTCTGATCGGCAATTGCACTCCTTATAATTCGTTTCTGGTGGTTTCTATTCTTTCCGGCCAGATATGGAGAGCCTTTGCCGAAGAGCGGCTGCTTCTTCATGACAGGCAGTACAGGCGGTATATCCGCAGGGTGCGTTTCCGTTTCATTCCGGGACTTTTCTGAACGGGCTGAGACGGAGCGATCCCGCCGGATGGCTTTTTTCTGCAAACAGCACCAATCGTTCTCCTTTGACGGTTGCACGCACACATACCCGGATGAAGGCGGAGGGAAGAGTTATCCCGCAGATGACACCCGTTCCCGCTGTTTGTTCAGAAGGGTAGGTGAAAACAGCCCATCCCTGATGACCGGGATGGGCTGTTTATGCGTGCCGCCGGCGAATAATACTTGACTATTAGGCATCCTTCTGCTACATTCTAATATTCCATCTCAATCAGGTGTCACTCTCAGAGTACCCGAACATGGTTGCCGGATCCCGGAATGACAGCGGCGGCGTGGGATTGCGGTACTTCCGTTCCTTGGACGCGGCTCATTGGCAAGGCAGTGCAGTGATGGAAACGTTTATACCCCGCAAGAATCTCGTCATCAGTCCCGAATTTTCCCGGCAGCGGCAGAACATGCTGCGCGAGCTGGAAAAGGCGGACATCGATCCGCCCATTTCCTCGCTTATCGCCCGCCTCAACGCCCTGCCCTGCTGTTTCACTATCCAGTGCTGTCACGGCCATTTCGTTTCGCCGGCCGGAGACCTGATCCAATCCCTGGCGACGGCAGCCGATTATCAGCAGAGCGGGGAAGTAGAATACCGGATCGCCTACATCGCATGCTGCATTGAAAACAGCGCCGGCGGGAAAATTCTTCTCGCCGCACTGGAACAGGTGTCCGATCTGGAACCGCAGTACGTTCAATTCGGCTCTGCCGGCTGGTTCTGGGATCAGTACCCTAATTCCTACGTGCTGCAGGTCGAGCCCGAGAGGTTCGCCTGTCAGGATACGGCGCTGCTTTCGTACCGGGAAGCGTGTCTTGTGGAAGAGGTTCGGGACGGTGTGTTCAACCGGCTGCGGGATATCCTGAATCAGTTTTAGCACGATGCTGTTCTCGAAATCCCGGCAGCCGGCAACTCATTCATCCATGGGTATCAAAGGAGGGCGATCATGAAGGCAATCAGGACGGTGGTTTTCTTTTTCATCGCGGTGTGCCTCCTGTCAGGTGGTGCCGCGGCACAGGACAGGGCCGAGAAGGCCGGAATGGGGTATTCCATCTTCGGCCAGAGCTATGTGGGCATCGACGACCTGAACGAGGCGTTGAAAGGCAAGGGGTACGGTGCCCTTTCCGACAAATTCTTTTCGGTGGGCGGCGGCGGGCACACTATCGTCAACGGACGCTGGATCCTCGGCGGTGAGGGACATACACTGCTCGGTGACGCGGTTGTCACCGGCGACGTCACGAGTTCATTGATGATCGGGTATGGGTTCTTCGATATCGGCTACCTGCTGTTTTCCAAAGCCGACCTCAATTTCTACCCGCTTCTCGGAATCGGCGGCGGCGGGATGTCGCTGAACATCGGTGAGGATATCGCCATGATTTCCATGGACGAAGCGCTCGACAATCCGAACCGCGGTATCTCGTTGAGCACCGCTGAATTTCTGCTGAACATCGGTGTTGGCCTCGATTATCTGATCGCATTCGGCAGAGATGAGACGGGCAGGGGCGGCATGCTGCTCGGTGTCAGGGCGGGCTATACCTTTTCGCCCTTCAGCGGAGGCTGGTCTGTCGGTGATGTCGAGGTGACAGGGGCGCCGGAGATCGGGATTACCGGACCCTACATCCGTATCATGATCGGCGGCGGCGGTGTCGCCGTTCAGAACGGGTCCTGACACGAACCAGGCTGAGATTCCGGCACCCATTGCACAGGCCGGGTGGCCCGTTCCATCCGGTACCCGGCCTGCCGCGTTATTTCCTTCATTGGCCGTCCGTCCACGTCACTCCAGGAACTGCTTGCACCGATGCCTGCGGCATGCTATATTATTCTGCTCAAAGTGATGATATCCCGACTCTTTCGGAGCCAACGATATTCAGCATGACGGTACATACGGCGGCGGCCACACCCCCGCCGGCTGGGAGGATCTTTCGATGACTGAGCCTGAATCGATTCCCGCCGGCAGGTTTTCCGTCTGGCTGCAGAGAATAATCGCTGCACTGCGGGGAGGGAAGGCAATGGATGTGCCCTGCCGGTCCTGCAGCGCCTGCTGTGAGTCCGCCTATTTTATTCAGATTCATCCCGGTGAGCGGCGAACCCTGGAAGTGATTCCCGGGGAGCTGCTGTTTCCTGCCCCCGGTCTGCCGAGCGGTCACGTGGTGCTCGGATTCGATGAGAAGGGCAGATGCCCCATGTTCGGGCCTCAGGGGTGTTCGATTTATTCCCGCAGACCGCGAACGTGCCGGGTGTACGACTGCCGGATATTCGCGGCTACAGGCATTCCCGCCGGGGCGGACAAACAGCTGGTGGGTGAACGGGCGCAGCGGTGGCAATTCGATTTCACGACCCCGGAGGACACCGGGATGTACTCTGCCGTGAGGAATGCAGCCCGCTTCCTGGAGGAGCGGGCGGGGCTGCTTCCCCGGGGGTTTGTGCCTGTTAATACCACACAGCGGGCGATGCTCGCTCTTTCGCTTCATGATGTATTCTACCAGGAGGATGCGGGGGGGCGATCATTGGAAGAAACAGCCGCGGCCGTGATTGAAGCCGCGACTGTTTGCAGGCAGGCCGGTGCCGCATCCGTCGGCGAATGACGCGCATGGGCGGTGTGCCGGCGAACAGCGAAACATGGACAATTCATCACAGTAAAGGAGAGATCGGATGCACAAGCGAATCACCATACCGGTACTGCTGCTGATCACCGGCATGCTGTTGCCGTCCTGTCAGCGGCCCCCTGTATACGGCGATCCTGAGACGGCGGACGCGGTGAGGCGGGAGTTTCTGCACGCCTGGAACGGGTATAAAACGTACGCCTGGGGTCATGACGCGCTGAAACCGCTCTCCGGGGGATGGAGGGACTGGTACGGCGCCTCCCTGCTGATGACGCCGGTCGACGCGTTTGACACCATGGTGCTCATGGGCCTGCAGGATGAGGCGGAAGAGGCAAAGCGCCTCATCATCGATTCGCTCGGTTTTGACCACGACTTCGATGTCCAGGTATTCGAAGTGACGATCAGGCTCCTGGGGGGGCTGCTCTCGGCCTATCAGATGGATGGGGATCCCCGATTTCTGACGCTGGCCGACGATCTGGGCCGCCGCCTGCTGCCGGCGTTCGGTTCGGCAACCGGCATGCCCTACCGCTATGTCAATCTTCGCAGCGGCGCGGTCAGGGACGGGGTGAACAATCCGGCGGAAATCGGCACCCTGATGCTCGAGTTCGGCACTCTCGCAAGACTGACCGGAAACGACGTCTACTACGACGCGGCGAAGAAAGCGGTGCAGGAGGTGTTCAGCAGGCGTTCGCAGATCGGTCTTGTCGGTACCCAGATCGATGTGGAGACGGGCAGGTGGGTCAATCCCCAATCCCATATCAGCGGCATGATCGATTCCTATTACGAATATCTGCTCAAAGCCTGGCTGCTGTTCAAGGACGGGGATTTCCTTGACATGTGGAAGCCGTCCATCGAGTCCGTCAACAGGTACCTGGCCGATGAGAGGGAAAACGGCCTCTGGTACGGATCTGCCGACATGAACAGCGGCGAACGCACCGCCACCCGTTTCGGCGCCCTTGATGCCTTTTTCCCCGCTCTCCTTGCCCTGGGAGGAGAGAGTGAGCGGGCCCGGGACCTGCAGGCATCCTGCCTGAACATGTGGCGTCTGCACGGCATCGAACCCGAACAGCTGGATTATACGACGATGACGGTGCTGCATCCCGCATATCCGCTGCGGCCGGAGATCATGGAGTCCGCCTATTATCTGTACACATATACGCAGAGCGGCGAATACCGTGAGATGGGCCGGATGTTTTTCCGGGATCTGATCCGTCACTGCCGGACGGAGCATGGATACGCTGCGCTGCGAAGCGTCGTTACCAAGGAGAAGAGCGACGGCATGGAGAGTTTTTTCCTGGCGGAAACGCTGAAATATCTCTACCTGCTATTCGCCGATCCATCCGTGCTCGATCTAAATGAGGTAGTCTTCAATACGGAAGCCCATCCGCTGCGGAACACCTGGCAGCAGAAGCCGTGATCTCCTGTCTGCATGCCATACGCAGAGGGTGGCGGCCGATCCCGGCCGTGTGCCGCGGAGAAAGGCCGGTGGCGCCGAGTGATCATTGTAGGGAATGTGTATGAATCCTGTTCTTACCACCACGTTGCTGCTCTGCTGCAGTAATATTTTTATGACATTCGCCTGGTATGGACACCTTCGCAACCTCGCCCATAAACCCTGGATTGTCGCGGCACTTGTAAGCTGGGCCATCGCCCTGCTTGAATACCTCCTGCAGGTGCCGGCTAACCGGATCGGACACCAGGTGTTGACGGTCGGCCAGCTGAAGATCCTGCAGGAGGCGGTGACGCTGACCGTCTTCGTTCCCTTCTCATTTTTCTACCTGAAGGAGAAAGTGTCCACCGATTATCTCTGGGCGGGCATCTGCATACTGGGAGCGGTATTTTTCATCTTCAGAAGCAAACTGTCCTGATGCCGGTGAGCCTCCTGAGATAATCGCGGCATTCGTGAGAAATCCGCATCAATCACTCTTTTGCAGAATGTGCCGAATTTTCTCGAGGAGCAGTTTCTTCGTCACGGGTTTTACAAGGTAATCCACGGCACCGAGTTCTCTGCTTTGGATCTCCAGCTCTTCGTTGTGGTATCCTGTGATGAAAATAAGCGGGATTTCAATCCCCTTCTTTTTCATCTGTTCAAGGAGCTGCAGGCCGTCCATATTGGGCATTTTAATGTCGGAGATGACAAGATCAAATGATTCCCTGGCGATACGCATGAGCGCTTCGATGCCGTCGGATACGAGATGGATGACATACCCTTCGTTGAGAAGATATCGTTCGATAACGGTTCGCACCCGCCGGTCATCTTCCGCCAGGAGGATTGAAATGGCCTTGTTCTTCCGATCCGGATGCTTTTTCCCCGCAGACGCGGTGAGCAGTTCCCTTACAAGCTCGTCCAGGGGCACTGTTGCATAGGTCGAGGCGTAATCCGACATGGCATAGGGCAGGATGAGTTCACCATTAATGATCATCGCACCGCATGAATACACCACATTCGGTACATACCCTGAACGTTCCTCTTCGGTGGGAGTGAGCAGCGGTTCCTTAAGCATGCCGATGAGTTTTCCCGGATCTTCCAGATCGAGAAGGATGGCACTGAGGCAGTAGGTCCGCATGGGTCCCACCCCGTGGGTAATGACCAGCCATCCATGTTCTGTCTCGATGGGTGATCCGGCGTTGCCGACCTGAACAAGCTCCCAGGGGTGGACGGGCTCCTGGATTTTTTTTGCCTGCCGCCAGAGGCTGATCGTATCGGCGAACATTATATAGTTGTTCTCGCCGTCAATTCTGGAAAGCATGGCGTATTGACCGTTGATCTTTCGCGGGAAGAGAGCGAGGCCCTTGTTGTGCCCGTATTCGCCGTTGATGGGCATTACTTTGAAATTATAGAAATCCTTGGTCTCGATAAGTTTGGGAAGAATCGTATATCCGTTGTAGGCGGTATATGTCGCGTAGTAGGTGACACTGCCGTCATCATCGATAAATCGCACGAAGCGGGCGTCTTCGATGCCGTTGCTCTCTGAGTATGATACGGGGAAAAGAATCCGTTCTGATAGAGCCGTATCGAGAGAAAACGTGACCTCATAGTGGGAAGTCGCCAGCCAGGTAATGGTGTGAATCGTCTGTTCACGGGTGGGGGAGATATTCTTCTCTTTCTTTACATTCGCGGCAGCGGCGAGTAGTTCGCCATAGATGAACGTGTCTCCCAGCTGATCCATCACCAGCAGGGCGTCATCCTCGTCTATCTTCATTTCTCCCAGTTTATTCATGAAGGTTTTTTTATCATAAACGTGCCGTGTGATAATTTCGGGAACATCAACCAGTTCTCCGGGCGGTTCGCAGGTGCAGTTGTTATGTGCGTCGATGATTCCGCTTCTGAAGGCGATGGATGAGATGTGCCCTTCCCCCGTCGCTCTGAAGCTGAAAATAACTCTTTTCTGTCCATTGCTTAAATTCCCCTGATAGGGATCTTCCACCATGGAAGGATTGAAAAAGGCCGCCGACTCAATGGAGTATTCCATGGTGAAGTAGGCTCCTATTATCAGCCGTTTTTCGACAGGAATTGCCTCAGCATCCTGATCCAGGCGTGATACCAGGAACCTGACACGGTCAAAACTGTTTTCAAAGATACGGGTGATGTTGCGGTGACGGGTTGAAAAATTCCGGAGGATCTGGTTTAATATATACCTGGAATCGACCTCCGTCATGGCCAGAACGGTACCGATGATCCTCAACGCCCTTTTTTCGTTGCCCGGCATATAATATTTTGTAATGACACGCTTCGGGTCGGGGAAAAACCGTATCGTTTTTCTATTCACGGTGACTGACATTGGTGTCCCTTCTGATTTGATAAGGATTGCTGTGTCCCGGCCACTGTCCAGACAGGATTGGATGTACGGCGGATAATATACAACAACTCCGTCAAATAGCAAGGTTAAAATATTTTACTATTTATTAGGTTATTTCTGTGTATATTGGCCTTTGATACTGTCCGTGAAGAAATTCGTATGGAAAATATAGACATGCTATATCGGAAAGTCTGTCTTATCGTCGCCCACCAGTGATTGGCGTGATGAGCAGTGGGTGCTGGGATACGGTCTTTTTGTCAATACGATCGTTTATGCCTATCTGTCTCTCTTCGGATTTCATGAGCGGGCTGCCGAACTGCGGGGTTTGATGAGCAAATTCACCGTGCAGACTGCAGCCCAGCATCGCCATGTGCATGAGGGACTGGTTGTTCCGCATAAACCATATTATGCCCTGTGGTCTTATAAAGTACACAGTAATCAGCGGTTCGATCTGCTGGGGAACAGTTTTGCGGTAATAACCGGGATGGCCTCGCCCACCCGATCACGGTCTCTCATCACCTGGGTTGAGTCTGAATGCGACGCGCTGAGAGACCGGGGCGAGCTTGCCGGTGATCTGCCGCCCTGTCTGCTGCCGTTTATCCGTCCCGAAGATCCGGACTGGCGTCCACGGTATCAACTCTACAATAATCCCGGTGATTATCATAACGGCGGCATTTGGCCGTTTATCTGCGGTTTCTATGTTGTCGCCGCTCTGGCTGCGGGGCATCAAAGACTCGCAGAGGAAAAACTCGTTTCTCTTGCACAGCTTGTGAAAACCAGTCGTGATAAAAAACTGGCTTTCGGATTCAACGAGTGGATCCGGGCGGGAGATGGCACTCCTGGAGGACAGGACTGGCAAACCTGGTCAGCGGCAATGTATCTCTATGCCGTTGCGTGCGTCAAAAGCGGGAAAACAATATTCTTTGCATAAAATAAAGAATCGGCAGGGAGGTAATGAAAAATTCAGAGTCGTTGAGCGCCGCGTTCTCCTGACTATTGGACTTCTCAGCGAGAATAATGGCATTGAATGGGTTGTGGAAGCATTGCCGAGGTGGTGACACTATTTCCCGACGTTCTCTATATTGTCCTGAAATGGACACATCCCAATGGTACCCGGTGACAGGGGGAGCGATAGAGAATTTCTTTTGAATCCCGGGGAAAAGAACCGGGACTGCAGCAGCATGCTGTTTTTTAAAACCAATATGTACCACTGGAACGGCTGGTCGAGTTTCTGGTCGCGACCGATATGTATATCACCCCGTATCTTTCCAAAGAGCAGATATCTTCCGGGAACTCGCCCGTGACTGATTGCGGCAGCAAGAGCTGTTTTACGGTCCAAATCACGATCGCTCGATGAATGGTTGTGCCGGGAGGCCGGTATTACTGCCGTTTAATTACGAAAATGATTACAGTTTGACTTTTTGCGGAAACAGTATTACCTTATGACAGCACACCAGGCGGGGATGTATCACGTTCCCGGTGGATTCAATGAAGTGTTCGACGTCTCCCTGATTCTCAAAGAAGTTACCTGCCTTGCCGTGTCATCTCACAGCGTGCGTGTTCAGGACAGCATGAGTTTTGAGTGCAACTGCATCCGTGGATTTGCCTGCTGATGGTCAATGAGCCCCTGATGAGAATAAACTCCCTTGTTGGGCAGATATCGGTAAGGTATGAGGTGCTTGTTTATGAAAGATATATCTATCCGTATAGTGATCGCCGACGACAACAGTCTGCTGTTGGAAGGTCTTGTTGCCATGATCGAAAAACTGGATGAATTTACTGTTGTCGGGACTGCCCCGAACGGTGATGGAGCTCTGGAACTGATACAAAGCCTGCGTCCGGATGTGGCGCTGATAGACATCGGCATGCCCGACAAGGACGGTCTGGAAGTTACGCAGATTCTTCATCAAGACATGCCGGAAGTGAAAGTGATCATTCTCGGTCTGATTGACCTGACTGATGAAATCATGGCATGTATTGCAGCCGGAGCGACTGGATATGTATTGAAGGAATCTTCCTTTGACCATTTGATTGAGACTATTAAAGCCGTGTACCGTAATGAAACGTTCTGCTCTCCACGGGTGGCTGCGTCCCTCTTCTCCCGAATCGCTGAATTGACTATTGAAGTCAACGAGCAGATACCGATTAATTCCGTCAAGTTATCCCCGCGTGAACTGGAGGTGATTAATCTCATCGCCGAGGGTATGCCGAACAAGGAAATCGGTCTGCGGCTTTTTATTGAAACACAGACAGTAAAAAATCATATCCATAACATTTTAGACAAACTTCAACTGCATAACCGTTTCGAAGCCGTGCAATATGCCCGGGAACGAAATCTTTTAAGTAAAAAATAATATAATAATTTTTCCTGCCCGAGGCTCAGTACTTTCTTGCCATATTTCCAGTTTGGTCCATGTCGTTGCTGTACCCCCCCCCTGGACCCATATTGTACCTGCCGGTCTATTGACTATCTGCTCTTCATTCGTGACATTGTTGCATGCTAAAAAAGAGACAATGCCATGCAGACGATTAACGTGATGTTTTCAAGCCGTCCGAAGCTGTTATCTGAAGTTTTCCACAATCTGATCGAACGGCAGCCGGATATGAGAGTCGTGGGAGAGGTTGTCGACCCCATCGAATTAATCTTTGCTCTCAGGAAAACGCCAACTGATGTCATTATCATCACTCCGATGAAGGCGAATGGCGTGCCGAGGGTCTGCAGTCAATTACTGAAAGAACATCCCCGGTTGAAAATTTTGACTCTGACACTGGAAGGAGAGGCCGTCTATATTTACCAGTCCGGGTTGAAAAGGAGCTGTATTCAGAAACCCACCGAACAGATGCTTCTCGATGTTATCCGGAAGGGGGTACAGTAGATGTCCCGCTGTTCGCTGAGGAGGAGGCATTTTCGACGCCGCCTGGAGAAAAGGAATCATATGGCCCACTAATCGAAAGGAGCAGTGCCATGGGAGATAAAGGCCGGAAAGACCGCGAAAAGAAAAGCAGACAAAAATCAGCACAGCAGGATAAAAACGCCGGAGGCGGGCAAAAGCCGGTGGAGAGGGCGGGTGCGGTAGATGAGAGGAAGTAACCCCCGATCATGATGAGCATTACACTATGTATAGATATCCCATAGATATGCGATGGTTATGTACCGAAACCCAGCTTCTATTACGAGCGGAAACAGGAAAGTAATAACGATGCAACATAATGGTAATATGATACTTGTCGGTATTAAAATCAATGATAAACTGCAAGAACAGCTGGATGCAAGCAAACCCTCTGTAAAACCTTTTTTTGCTGATAATAATGAGGATTTCCTGCAGGTATTCCGGATTGATGATCATGAATACCTTGCAAAGCGTGCGAAAAGCGGCACTTCTCTGGAGGAATTAGGCAACATGCGTTTGAACCTGAAAACCATGCTGAATCTTATTTGTCCCCAATTCGTTATTTCCGAGGCCGCGATTAAAATTTACGCCTATTCACCCTCACCACTGTAGTCGCACTGCCTGTCTGCCCAATATGATAAGATGCTCAGCCGCCGGCGTAAAGAGATGAGGACTGGGGCACTAAGCAGCATACTGCGAGGGACACGATGAAGAATTTAGTGAATACCAATACCAGGTGCCTTATCATTCAATCAGAGTTTTCCAAATTCAGTTATTGGAATTATGGTGATGTATGCAAGATGGTTGGCGCAAAATATCCGTCTGCGCCTCTGGGCCTGCTGACGGTTGCGGCACTGCTCCCTCAGCAGTGGTCGTTTAAACTGGTAGACGCGAACATTGAAGAAATTCTTGATGAACATTTTGAATGGGCGGAGATTGTCTGTATTGGTGGTATGCTGCCGCAGCAATCAAGCATGATTTCGCTGATTAACCGGGCGCATCGATTCGGGCGTCCTGTTGTCGTTGGCGGCCCGGATCCAACCTCACAGCCCGAACTGTACCGTAATGCCGATTTTCTGGTCCTGGGCGAGGGGGAAGTGACCATTCCGCTGTTTATCGCCGATCTGGGAAAGGGCTGCACCGGAGGTGAATACAGGTCGCTGGAAAAAGCTGACATGGCCGAGGCTGTCGTCCCCCGGTTTGATTTGATCTCTTTTAAAAATTATATGCAGATAGGCATTCAGTATTCGCGGGGATGCCCTTTTCACTGTGAGTTTTGCAACATTGTCGAATTGTTCGGCAGAAAACCGCGCACCAAGGAACCCGAGCAGATGCTTCGGGAGCTTCAGACGCTGTATAATTTGGGGTATCGGGGACATATCGATATTGTCGATGACAATTTCATCGGCAATGTACGTAAGGTGAAAACACTCCTGACCGCCCTCAGGGACTGGTCAGCGGCATACAAATATCCCTTCTATTATTCAACGGAATGTTCAATCAACCTTGCAGATGATACGGATCTGATGCAGATGATGCAGGATGTAGATTTTCGCTATGTCTTCATCGGCATTGAAACACCGGAGAAGAAAGCACTGATAATGACGGACAAGACAGCGAATGTGAACAGACCGGTGAAAGAAACGATTGGAATAATCTATTCATATGGAATGATCGTCACGGCAGGTTTCATCATCGGGTTTGATCATGAAAGCGACCAGATCGCGGAAAATATGATAAGCTGTATTCAGGATTCAGGAATTGCGATGGCGATGCTTGGCATGTTATACGCATTGCCTAATACCAAATTATCGAGACGGTTGGAAAAAGAAGGCAGATTTTTTAGATCTAGCACCAGGTTCGATGCGGACCGGAGGGTGATTGACCAGACGACGAATGGGTTGAATTTTGTTACCATCAGGCCCAGGGCGGACATTTTACGTGATTTCCGCCGCGTTGAAAGGGCCATCTACAGCCCGGCGAATTATTTTGACAGAGTCACAACCAGTGTCTTGCAGTTAAAGAGGAAGGCCAGACATACACCGAAATTAACAAAATGGTTGAGAACGGGATTCGCCTTTTTACGGGTTAGCCGCCGGCTGACTATGGACAGATTAACCGCCAGGCCTTATCGGACCATGTTTTTCAAGATCCTCCTCAACAATCCCCGTGCACTCGAGGCTGCCGTCAGCCTTTCAGCGATGTATATTCATTTTTATAAACAATCTCGATTTATTATTACCCATATCACAAAGGAGATTAAGAACGTCCCCTCGGCGGAATCAGTAACGTCTCCTGCAACCCAGAGCGTAGATCACACGGAGCAAGCGCGGGTAATTGAAATTACTGGAAACCCGTATTGATTGGGAATGGCGTGCAGGATGTGCAGACAGGGGAGACGCAGCCGGGCATCAAGGCCGTAATATGGAGGAATTGATGATGTTCGCTGAGGCGTTTGCAGCAGAAGTGAACGGGTGGTTTCCGCCCGAAATGTTACTTGATCTGGCTTGCCGGGTCATATGCAGCATAAGATTGAGACCTGTCACAACCAAGATGAACACAATCAGGCACACGTAAACAATGGAGAATACCATGAAAATGTATGTAGGCAACCTGTCGACTAAAGTCACCGAAGACAATTTAAAAGAAACGTTTGAAGCCTTTGGGCTGATTAAATCCGTGACACTTGTCAAAGATAAAGGCACCGGCGATTCCCGGGGCTTCGGATTTATCGAGATGCCTTCCAAAGCTGAGGCTCAGGCGGCAATCGATGGGCTTAACGGTACAGATTTACAGGGGAAAACCCTGGTAGTTAACGAAGCCCGGCCTCGCCGGGAACATCAAGGGAACAGAGAAAGAAGATTCTAGCCGGCGGAGATTGAACGAGAAGACCGGTTTCTGGCAACCATCCGTTTTACTGTGAGAATCGATCCTTCCACTACGGGATCATTTTGTTTCCATATGCTGATAAGGAGTTGATCATGATGTACCTGTTTCCCGTAATTATTATCGTTATGCTTTTTATTGCAGGCGCGGTCCGTGTTCTGAAAGAATACGAAAGGGGTGTAATCTTTCGACTCGGCCGGATGATCGGCTATAAGGGGCCCGGTTTGATTATTCTGATTCCTGTGATTGACCGGATGGTTAAGGTGAGCCTGAGAACCGTAGCCATGGATGTCCCGCCCCAGGATGTTATTACGAAAGATAATGTTTCCGTGAAAGTCAACGCGGTTGTTTATTTCCGGGTGATGGATGCCGGTAAGGCGATCGTGGAAGTACAGGATTATCTCTATGCGACGTCACAACTGGCCCAAACGACTCTGCGGTCGATTCTGGGTCAATTTGAACTGGATGAACTGCTTGCAACCAGGGACAAGATCAATGAAGAGCTTCAAGTGATTCTGGACAAACATACAGATCCCTGGGGAATTAAAATATCCCTGGTGGAAGTCAAGCACATCGATCTTCCGGAAGAGATGAAAAGAGTAATCGCCAGACAGGCTGAAGCGGAAAGAGAACGGAGAGCGAAAATTATTCATGCAGAAGGAGAATTACAGGCCTCAGAACAGCTTGCTGCAGCTGCGGCTGTCCTCGGAAGAGAACCGACGGCGATTCAGCTGCGGTTTCTGCAGACCCTGGTTGAAGTCGCGGCTGAAAATAATTCCACCATGCTCTTTCCTGTCCCGATCGATTTATTTGAGCCGTTCATGAAGAGAATGAGAAAGAAAGAATAATACCATCGCTGTGATCGAGAATGAATACAGCCTCGCGCCTGTTGCCGTGGAATAGAGACCAATGTTCGCTGAAAAAAACAGGGGCCAGCGGTGAACGGAATGCAGCCGCAGAAGCGAAACGAATGTCACATGGTACCGTGTTACTCGTTGGTACGCATATCCAACTGACTGAATAAGATTTGGCTGAAGCGATACTGCTGAGGCCTAATGAAAGAATTTATCTTATATGTGATCAGCCATCTCGTGGATGAGCCCAATCAAATCAGGTTAAATGAGATTCTCGGTCAGCATACCCTTGTTTATGAATTACATGTCGGAGACAATGATGTGGGAAAAGTAATTGGACGCCATGGCAACACCATCAGATCTCTTCGCATTCTCTTATCAGCAGCAGCAGCGAAACAGGGCAAGCGGATCATTCTGGAGATAATGGAAGGCGGGATACATCAGGATGTCGTTCCCGCCGGCAGGCCGTTGCCGGTTTGACCGGTGACAGGCATGCACCTGCTCCCGATACTCTCCCGTTAATGACGGTGCGTCAGACGGGAGAGACAGGTCCGGAGGGGTGAGGACGGGTTTTATTTATGCTGCGAGAAATGAAGTAAAAATTGTGGGCTCTGGCGGAATGGTATGATGATCAATGCCGGTTCAGATGGCATCGATCCCGGTCCGTGAGAGAGGAAGGCTGATTACCAGCGTGAGACGATCCGTATGAAAATCAATGCATCAAAATCTACAATTAACCGGGTGGCCTTCATCGGCAACTACCTGCCGCGCCAGTGCGGCATCGCCACGTTCACAACAGATCTTTGTGAGGCAGTCGCTGCCCAATATCAAAAAACTTCCTGTATTGCACTGCCGGTTAATGATATTGAGGCCGGCTACGCGTATCCTGCCCGGGTGCGGTTTGAACTCCGAGAGAAAGATATCGATTCATATCGGCGGGCTGCCGATTTTCTGAACCTGAACGGCGTGGATATCGTTTCCCTGCAGCATGAATACGGTATTTTCGGGGGACGCGCGGGGAGTTACATTCTGACGCTTCTGCGAGGATTGCGGATGCCGATTGTGACCACTTTTCATACCGTTCTCCGTACCCCTGATCCTGATCAGAAGCGGGTGCTGGAAGAATTGGCGGCCCTGTCCGACCGGGTAGTCGTGATGAGCAAGCGAGGTGCTGCCATGCTTCAGGAGATCTATGGCGTGCTGCCGGAAAAAATAGACCTGATCCCCCATGGCATTCCGGACGTGCCGTTTGTGGACCCGAGCTTTCACAAAGATCTGTTCGGCGTAGAGGATAAATTCGTCCTGCTCAGCTTCGGGTTACTGTCAGCCAGCAAAGGGTTTGAAGATGTCATCTCCGCTCTACCCGCAATTCTGGCACGGCACCCGAATGTAGTCTATATAGTAGCCGGTGCGACTCATCCGCACGTGCTCCGGAATGAAGGTGAGGCGTACCGCCTGTCTCTGCAGTGGCTGGCCCGGGAGAATGGAGTGGAGGGCCAGGTGATTTTTTACAACCGTTTTATCAGTTTGAAGGAGCTGGTGGAATTTATCAGTACCGCCGATATCTATATTACCCCCTATCTCAATGAAGAGCAAATTACTTCGGGGACACTCGCCTATACGCTGGGAACCGGCAAGGCGGTGATATCCACACCGTACTGGTATGCGCAAGAGATGCTTGACGAAGGAAGAGGTGTTCTGGTGCCGTTCAAGGATCCCGCCGCACTGGCTGAGCAGGTGATCGCCCTTCTGGACAATGATGCGCTGCGGCATGCGATGCGTAAGCGGGCGTTTGTTTTCGGGCGGGAGATGATCTGGCCCAGAGTGGCTCAGCGATATATGGCGAGTTTTGAACGAGCGAGGGCGGAACGCCACTATTTTCATCATCCGGACCTCACCGTTAAAACCCTCGATAAACTTCCGGGCGAGCTGCCGACGCTCAAGCTAAACCATCTGAACCATATGACCGATGAAACAGGAATCCTGCAGCATGCCGTTTTTACCATCCCCAATTATTCCGAAGGGTACACTGTCGACGATAACGCCCGGGCCATTATCGTGAGCGCGCTCCTGGAGGCGTCGGGCAGTGAATTGGCAATGAAATTTACTTCCCGGTATCTGGCGTTCATCTGGTATGCCTTCAATCAAGAGCTGCGACGCTTTCGAAATTTTATGGATTATCAGCGTCTCTGGCTTGAGGAAAAAGGGTCCGATGACAGCCACGGCCGTACGTTGTGGGCGCTGGGTTCATTACTGGGCCGATCAAATACGCCAGGTATCTATAGTATGGCTGGCTGGTTATTTGAAAAGGCTTTGCCGGCGATTCTTGACACGACGAGTCCCCGTGCATGGTCGTTCGCGATCATCGGGATCGGGGAATATCTGCAGCGGTTTGCCGGTGACCGACGGGCGGCTCAGGTCCGGGATGAGTTGTCCGGGCGGCTTCTCGCCCTGCATCAGAAGAATGCGACTGATGACTGGTGCTGGTTCGAAGACCGGCTTACCTATTGCAACGCTGCGCTGCCTCATGCTCTGCTCGTATGTGGTGAGGATGCTTCCGATCCTGCAATGACTGAAATCGGATTGAGATCGCTGGACTGGCTTGCGGCTCTTCAGAAGGCGGATGCGGGACATTTCGTTCCGATAGGCTCCAATGGTTTTTACAAGAAGAATGGTGAGCGGGCGCGGTTCGATCAACAGCCGGTTGAGGCACAATCCATGGTTTCCGCATGCCTTGAAGCGTACCGGGTTACGCTGGATAAACACTGGCGAAAGGAAGCCCGCCGCGCTTTCGAGTGGTTTCTGGGACGCAATGATCTCAACCTTCCGCTGTATGATCCAATTACCGGAGGCTGTCGTGACGGGCTGCATTCCGATCGAATCAACGCGAATCAGGGGGCAGAATCGACGTTGGCTTTTCTGCAGGCCCTGCTTGAATTGAAACTCACTGAGACCGTCATTATGCCGCAGGAGAAAAGCAAGTAATGGTGCATTCTGATAGTGGATTGTTAACGCGTGATGCCATTAATCCGATCCTTACAGCCGCCCAATGGCCCTACCCTGTGACAAGCGTCTTTAATCCCGGAGCGGTACTGCTGCCGGACGGTGTGACCCTGCTTCTCTGTCGGGTGGAAGACCGGCGTGGACATTCGCATCTCTGCGCTGCCCGCTCACGCAACGGCATCGATGGTTGGGAGATTGATCTCCGGCCGACCCTGCATCCCGATCCGGAACACTGTCCTGAAGAACTGTGGGGCATTGAAGACCCCCGGATAACCTATCTCGATGAATTACATATGTATGCCGTTGTTTACACAGCGTATACGCAGACCGGACCGGGAGTTTCCCTGGCACTGACCGAGGATTTTCACTGTTTTGAGCGTTATGGTCTGATCATGCCGCCTGAAAATAAGGACGCAGCCCTTTTGCCCTATCGCATTAAAGGGAACTGGGCGTTGATTCACCGGCCGTTCAGTGCTTCATCCGGGAATATGTGGATCTCTTATTCTTCAAATTTACGGGATTGGGGCGATCACAGGGTGATGATGAAGGCCAGACAGGGAGGATGGTGGGATTCCCACAAGATAGGACTCACTGCTCCACCCATTGAAACGCCAAAGGGCTGGCTCATATTGTATCATGGTGTACGGCAAAATGCGGCCGGCTCACTTTACAGAGTCGGAGCGGCCCTGCTTGATCTGCAGAGACCGGACATCTGTTTAAAACGCAGTGATGAGTGGCTGTTTGGACCGGAAGCATCATACGAACGGAGCGGTGATGTCGATAATGTCGTCTTTCCATGCGGGGCCACCATCTGCCCTGACGGTGATACGATCCATATCTATTACGGTGCCGCGGACACGAGCGTTGCAGTCGCGACCGGGAGCAAGACGGCCATTCTGGAATGGCTGGCGTGTAATTCGACGAGTCCATACAAGTACATAAAAAGAAATAAGTCAAAAAAGTGCAATTGTGGCTCGGGGTGAGTCCACGATTTTTCGCTTCAGACCGGGTACTCCTTGGTCACCCCCATCACATATATCTGCCAAGCCAAGCCGCATAGAGCAACGAACGCGGAATTGATGAGCAGATCCGGGCTGCCCTTCGATCCAGATTATAAATGTCACCGGATTACTGTTCGTCCATCAAACAAATACAATCCTGAGCCGCCACGCCCCTTTCAATGTACCCTGTTTATGCCGGAGTGTCCGTGTAGCAGCAACGCGTGAATTCCGGCAGTGAAAAAAAGTTGATTGTCAGAGTATTTTGTATTAATTTAATATGTGTGTATACCCCTTATCCAGTAATGGTTTCTGTGCATTGAATGGAAAGTGCTCGTTTCCGTATCAGGCCGGAATGTTAACATGTGCAATTGATCGTTCAACGGTGACACACAGTTTACCGTTGTGCGACAGTAAACGGTAAAAAAAATGGTACGCGAGATACTGTATGAAAAAGAATTCAGACATCAGACAAATCTGTGCTATCTGCGGCAAGGCGTTCGCTGCGGCTGATATTGTCGCAGGGGCAGTCGTACGTGATCCGGTAGCGGAGCTGATCCGTAAAGAACATCCCGGCTGGGCTGAAAATGATTTTATCTGCCAATCCGACCTCTCGGATTTTCGTTCCAAATATGTGCATTCACTGCTGGAATCAGAAAAAGGGGAACTGAGCGATCTGGAGCATGAAGTGCTTGACCGGCTGCAGGAGCAGGAGCTGCTTGCAAAAAACGTCGAAGAGGAGTACGAGCAGGATTGGACCTTAGGGGAACGTCTGGCGGACAGGATCGCCTCGTTTGGCGGAAGCTGGAAATTTTTAATCCTGTTCGGAATTGTTCTGACCCTGTGGATCGCCATCAATTCCGCGGTGCTGCTCCTGAAACCAGTCGATCCCTATCCATTCATCCTTCTGAACCTGCTGCTCTCATGTCTCGCCGCGATTCAGGCTCCCATAATCATGATGAGTCAGAACCGGCAGGAGTCGAAAGACAGAATACGGTCCCAGCATGATTATCAGGTCAATCTGAAAGCCGAGCTGGAGATCAGGCAGCTGCATGAAAAACTGGATCATTTGCTCCAGCAGCAGTGGCAGCGGCTGGCGCAGATCCAGGAAATTCAGATGGAGCAACTGGCCGAGCTGGGCAGAATCAAGCGGTGACCCTCTCCGCAGGGAGAGGGGATGGTGTTTCAGCATAACGACAGGCATCCGGGCTCAAGGCAAGTACGTAACGGCGGTTACCGCAGGAGGTGTGCTATCATGACATTTGTCGAGCATGTTTTCAATGTGTTCCCCTTTACCTGGACGGAGATACTCTGCGCCATTGTCGCGGGCGCCGTTGTCGGGGCTGAACGGCAGCTCTCGGGAAAGCCGATCGGCATCAGGACCGGCATTCTCATCTGTCTTTCCACCTACGCGTTCGCGACCTTCGCCAGCCTCAATCCGTCGGGAACACCGGATTCCTCACGTATCGTTCCCCAGATCATCACCGGGATAGGGTTCCTGGGAGGCGGGGTCATTCTGACCCGGAACGGCATCGTCGTCGGTGTCACTTCGGCCGCCTGCATCTGGATTCTGGCTGCAATAGGCATCACCATCGGCCTTAATTTTCCCTATACAGGAGTAAAGCTCGCTGTTTTGTCAGTGGTGCTGCTGCTGGGCATTGAAAACCTGGAAAAGCGCATTACCAGCCTGCATCAGGGCGCGCATCGTAAACAGCCCAAAGAAAAAGGTGAATGACGGCCGTGATGCAGGCCGCATATGCGGATACCGGTTTGCCGCAGACCGGCGCTCCGCGCGTGCTGCGTCTGCCGTGGCGGGCCGGATTCTGTGTGTCATGATAAAGTGCTTGCGTTCCAACCCGGATGTGGTTACATTACTGTAATCCTCGTTTTATTAATCGCGTTGTATCGGCGCCATCAACACGTTTCACTGTCATCCGAATACTTTCACCGTAGGTGTTGAACCGTTCATGCCCGGTATCAGGCATACCTGTGCGTACCGGAAACGAGGTGTTCTCCATTTTGTTATTGTATGGATCATCGGCGATGAGCCGTCGGACGGTCTCCATTGTCATGACACTGCCGACCGATAGTCCTGAAAAGAGGCTGACATTCCAACACTGTTCCCTCCGCCATGCGCGGCCAAGACAGTCGTTTACCAGCGATAAGGGAAAGTATCATGTACGAAATTGAAAAAAGAGAGTACGGCTATAAACTCACGTTCAGGGGGATGATCAGGGGCGAAGAGATGAAAGCCTGGGTTGATGACTCGAAGAAAGAGCTTGCCGATGCTCCCGAAGCGTTCGGAGTGTTCGTCGATATGCGAACCCTGAAACCGATATCCGTTGATGCGCAGGTGCAGATGCAGGAAGGGCAGCAGCTCTACAAAGCGAAAGGCATGGTTCGTTCGGTGGTCATTGTCGACAGCGCGGTAACGAAAATGCAGTTCAAGCGGATTGCCATACGAACCGGCATCGATGAATGGGAACGATATATTGATGCATCGGCCAATCCCGACTGGCACAAGGCCGGTATGGCCTGGATTAATGACGCCATCGATCCCGATTGATGAGGAGAGCGGACCTGTTTCCCCCGCCGGGGGGATCAGAGTAACGGATATGCATCACTCCCGCATTGCCTGTTGAAATAGATGATTTTTCTCGTTACATTAATCCATACTGACCATTATCCGAGTACCAGCCGATTTTTTGAACCGTCTGTTCCGGATCACACTGCCGGGGGATGCATCTCCTCTGCCGGTGCGCTGACCGGATTCGACCATACGCACCCGCGTTACTGTATCAGAACAGGGAGGGAAACATGAACAGCGCTCTCACCGGAAACGAGCGGTCCGGTTCGGCTTCAGCCTGGATCGCCCCCGTAATGGCGTTTGCCGCGGCCTATCTGCTCTACGCGTTCAGCGGAGCCAGAGGCATATTCTGGGGTGATGCCGGAGAATTCGCCGCAGCCGCGCGTACCCTGGGTATCGGTCATCCCTACGGCCATCCGCTATTCTGGCTGCTGGGACGTCTGAGTATGATCATCGGTCCCGCTCATCCCGCGGCCGCCATGACGGAACTCACGGCCCTTACCGGTGCCGGTACGGCTGCCGCCGCCGCCATGGTCGCCCGGGAAATACTCTCGGAGAGGGTGAAAGGAACCGCCCGCACAGTCATTCCCGTCACAGCCGCGCTCACGTTTGCGGTCATGGAGACGGTGTGGGCCCAGGCCACGTTCATCGAAGTGTACCAGCTGCAGGCGCTGCTGGCCATGCTGGCGCTGCTCTTTTTTCAGCAGTATCTGAACCGTGAGGATGCGCGCAGACTGTTTGCCGCCCTTTTCTTCTGGGGCCTGTCCGCCACGCTCGGCATCTATATCGGCATTCTGGCCGTTTTACCCATTCTGGTGCTGATCCAGAGACGGGGACGTCTGCCGGCGATCTCGCCCGGTGTCGCCGGAGGCGCGGTAGTCTCCTTCGTTCTCCCGCTCACCTTGTGGCTCTATCTGCCCGTGCGCACCGCGGTGCATCCGCCGTTTCTCTGGGCGCGGGTTGATTCCTTGAGCGCGTTTCTCGCCTACCTCTCCAGGGCAATGTATGAACATATCGTTCCCGCAGGAGCGGCTGCCTGGAGCATCTCACTCTCCCGCACAGTGATGATACTGCTCGGCAACGTCGGTGTGTGGGGCGGTCTTCTTGTCCTGGTCTGGCTGATCCGAACGATCAAACAGAGGACCGCGGACCGGCTTTGGCCCTATCCGGCGGCGGCATCAGCGGTGCTGCTGATATCAGGACTGCTGATACCGCTCTCCCTTTCTTTCCGGCAGATGGTTGACATGGATGTCTATTTTCTCCCGGCATTTCTCCTGCTGGTTCCTGTCTTCACGTCCGGGCTTGAGACGGTCGCCGGCCGCCTGAAGCCGGGTGCCGTCTGGCTTCTGCTGCTTCCGGTAATCGCAACCGCTGCCTGGCAGTGGTCAGGGATATCTATCGCGAACAAGGACACTATCCGGCGGTTTCAGACCTGTCTGGTTACCGCCCTGCCCGCGGGATCCACACTGATCCTTTCTTCCGATGAAGTGGCCTATCCACTCTTCGATGCAGCCTATGTTGCGGGGAATGAGAAGGGATTTCGGGTGCCGCTCACGGAGGAAATACACATCGAAACCGTTCTCGACACCTCGCTCCATGCTGCGTCCCCCCATTTTTTCGAGCTGACCACCTATTTCACCCGGGAAATCCTGCCCCGGTACCGTTTCGCTATCGCCGGACCCCTGCTCGCTCATGAAAGCGATTCCTCTGCCGCCGCCCTGCTTGAACGCCGGTTCAGCATGCTGTTCAATCCCGACACTCTCGTCCCCGGAGAATTGAACCGGCTGGACAGGCTCAGCATGGCGAGGATATGGTCCCGGCGCGGAGTGTACTGGTTTCAGCTGTTCAGTCAGGCGCCTTCAGGAAGCGGCGAACAGCAGGCGACGCTGCAGGAAGCGGTCCGCAGTTTCCGCAACGCATCCCGCTTCGATGATTTCAGCCTGGAAGGGGCGCTGCATGCGGCCAATCTTGCCATGGCCCTCGCGCGCACCAGTGACGGAGATGCGGCCGAGGCGGCCGCCCGGCAGGCGCTGCGTCTCAACTCCCGGTCTCCCGAGGCGTTCCGGGCGCTCTATTTCCTCTCGGTGCAGAAGCAGGATTATGAGCGGGCCATTACCCATCTGAACAAGGCGATGCAGCTGTCCCGGCCATCCGCCGATGACTATGTCAAACTGGCAACGCTCTACCTCCTTACCGGCCGCAGAGAGGAGGGCGGCGATGCCTATCAGCGGGCCCTGGATCTGGGCGCCGCACCCCAGCCCGGCCTCGAGCAGGCGATCGGCCTCTGAGCGGGAGGGAGATGGTCCATGGAACGGACGATCCCTCCGGCGGCGGCTCTGCTGATCCTGTTATTGGGAACGGCAAGGACCCGGCAAACGGAGCGGCCGCGTCTGCCGTGTCCCAATGCGGCGCAGCTGGCCTGGCAGGAGGCATAAGACAGATCCCGCTGCTTCGGTCAATCGCCTGGGCAAGAAACGAAATACAGGAAGGTCATAGTACGTATTCTATTTTCGTTTCTTTCGTGATTTTCGCGGGTGAATTCGAGGATGAAAAAATGTGATGAAAGGGAACGCTCCCCATGAATCCAATCGTAATCGTCATTATCAATCTGGCCCTGGTGTCTTATTCCATCGGCGTCTGGAGTGAACGGATTGCGGGACGTCTTCGTCCGGGCCACCTTGTTTTTTTCTATCTGGGCTTTATCTGTGATACGTGGGGTACGGGTATGATGTTCGGGTCGGCCGGAAAACTGCTCTTTAATTTTCATGCCCTCACCGGCGTTCTGGCGATCGTGCTGATGGCCGTGCATGCGGTCTGGGCCACGGTGGTCCTGATCAAGAAAGGTGAAAAATGGATCACCGTATTTCACCGCTTCAGTATCACGGTCTGGGTGATCTGGCTGATTCCCTATTCCGGTCCCATGCTGCTGAGGGTATTTGCAAAATAACCATCGTGATACATCGTCGGTACCGGTGATCAGCCTGCATACATCGTTCGGCCGGCATACAGTCCGGTACCTGCAACAATGGAGGAAGCCTCATATGAGTGATATGCATACGCTTGACAGGCGGTCGTTTCTCAAGGCGGGCGGCGCCGCCCTTGCCGGAATCGCCCTCTCTGGTCCGGGCTGTTTTCGTTCCGGCGGGAAGCGTCCGAATATCGTCTTCATTCTGGCAGATGACCTTGGATACGGCGATGTGGGATGCTACGGTGCCTCCGCGGTTCCGACACCCAATATCGACCGCCTGGCCAGGGAAGGAGTACGGTTTACCAGCGGCTACTGTTCGGCTGCCACCTGCACTCCCACCCGGTTTTCACTGCTGACCGGGAAATACGCGTTCCGGCAGGAGGGCACCGGGGTGGCGGCGCCCAACGCCACGGCGATCATTCAGCCCGGCACGGTAACCCTGCCGTCGCTGCTGAAACAGGCGGGCTATGCCACCGCGGTCATCGGCAAGTGGCACCTTGGTCTCGGCGAAGGCGAGCAGCCGGACTGGAACGGCGAGCTGAAGCCGGGCCCGCTGGAAATCGGGTTCGACCGCTGTTTCCTGCTGCCCACCACCAACGACCGGGTGCCCAGTGTCTTCATTGACGATCACCGGGTCAAGGACCTCGATCCCTCGGATCCGCTCTGGGTCAGCCGTGAAAACCTGGACGGGCAGCCCGACGGAAGCGAACTGAGAGACCGGCTGCGCATGGACTGGAGCGACGGGCATAACTATTCCGTGCACAACGGCATCGGCCGCATCTGGTATTTCGGCGGCGGGCACGCGGCCCGCTGGCGGGATGAAGACCTGGCCGATACCTGGGTGAAGGAGTCCGTGCAGTGGATGGAGGAGCAGAAAGAAAATCCCTTCTTTCTTTATTTCGCCTCTCATGATATTCACGTCCCCCGCATGCCCCATGAGCGCTTTCAGGGCGCAACCAGCCTCGGCTACAGGGGTGACGCTATTGTCGAGCTCGACTGGTGCGTGGGGCAGATACTCGCTGCCCTGGACCGCCTGAACCTGACCGGGAATACGCTGGTGATTTTCGCCAGTGACAACGGCCCGGTGCTGGATGACGGCTACAAGGACGGCGCCGTGGAGCGGCTCGGCGATCACACACCTGCGGGTCCCTACCGGGGCGGGAAGTACAGCGTCTATGAAGGGGGAACGCACACGCCCTTCATCACCCGCTGGCCCGGCACCATCGCTCCCGGCGAGTCCGATGTCCTGGTGTGCACGATCGATATGGCGGCCAGCCTGGCCGGCTTCACCGGAGAGAAACTGCCCGCGGGATCCTGCCCCGACAGTTTCGATGTGATGGATGCCCTCCTGGGAAAACCAAACGCACCCGGCAGGGACCACCTGGTGGAGGAGGGGAACGGTCTGGCACTGCGCGACCGCGACTGGAAATTCATCCGCTTCCGGGACGGCCGCACGGAACTGTACAATCTCACGGCGGATCCGGGAGAGACAATGAATCTTATCGGGACGGAGACGGACAGGGCGGAGGCCATGCGGAAGCGGCTTGAAGAGATAGAGAAGGCGGGGGCGAGCAGAGTGTAACCGCTGCTGGAGAGCGGAGGCCGGAGCCGGGAAAGCCGCGCAGCGACGGTTGTTTTCCGAGACCGTGATTGATGTCCGGTCTATATTTCAAAACGCCAACGAAGGACACGGAGGGCGCGAAAGGAATACAATAATGGAAACACGTTTTTCATATCATGTGTCCTGGCGGATTAACGATGGAGTCTTCCAATGAAAAGATGTGCTGTGTATCTTTATTGGGTGCTGGTGCCTGCCATTGGATTGTCATGTTATCAGGACCGTACCGTTCAAAAAGTGCGCGGACCGTACCTGGGGCAGAATCCGCCCGGAGATACTCCCGTCCTCTTCGCTCCCGGCATTGTTTCCACCGGACTCGATGAGCTGAATAATGTCTTTTCACCCGACGGCAGCGAGTTTTATTTCTGTGTGAGAAATCAGCTGGGAATGGTGTCCATATTTTGTCTGCGTGAAACCGGTTCGATCCTGTCCGAACCGGAATTGCTCCCCTTCGCGTCGGCGGAGGGCGACATCGATGTCACGCTTTCACCGGACGGCTCGACGCTGCTGTTCAGCTCCCGCAGAGCCCTGCCCGGGAGTACCGAACCGAAGCTGGATAATGATTTCTGGATGGCAAGGCGATCCGAACACGGCTGGAACACTCCCGTTCATCTCGGAGCGGGGATCAATTCGGAGAGTGAAGATTACTATGCCGTGATGGCCGGAAGCGGCACGATCTATTTTTCCAGTCAGCGTGAGGGTCCGGGTACCAATAATATTTACCGTTCCCCGGCAGTAAACGGTGTTTACCAGGATGCTGAGAAGCTGGGGCCGGCGGTCAATACGGAATACCGGGAATTCGATCCCTATATCGCTCCGGATGAATCGTTCCTCATCTTCGCGTCGGACCGTCCCGGTGGACAGGGAGCTTCCGATCTGTATGTCTGCTTTCAGTCCGGGGACGGCGGCTGGACCGATGCGGTGAATATGGGGAGCACGCTGAACAGCGCCGGGTCGGAATACTGTCCCATGCTCTCGCCGGACGGCCTGTTTCTTTTTTTCACGGCCGCTCGCCGGGAATCGCCGACGAGGCCCGAGCATCCGGCCACCTATGATGATTTTCGTTCAATTCAGAACGGTCCCGGCTATCTGTTCAGCGATATTTACTGGGTCGATGCCGGCATTATCGAACGGCTGGGAGCCGGCGTTCAGGACGCGCCCTGATCCGTCAGTCCAGCTTTCGGCTGAAATTCGTCGAGCGCTCGCTGGGGGCGAATCCGGCTAGATCCGCACCCATACTTCTGTATGCTGTCCGAAAGGAGGTTTCAATGAAATACATATGGCTGATCATCGGCTGGTTCTTTACGCTGGTGTTTTCTCTGCTCACTGTCTCAATGATCCTGACCGGAAACATTGGGGCCGCGGTTCCTGTGTTTCTTTTACTGCTGCTGTCGCTCCCTCCGGTGAGCGGGATGCTGAAGAAACGGGTTCGCAAGCGGTCGCTGTATCACATCCTCAGGCTGGCACTGATCTTTTTCCTGCTCTTTCTCTTTGCCAGACTGCTGATCGGCGGGGAGGTGACCTCTATTTACAAGAGTCCGGAGGTGAAGGCCGAATTCGTGCGCATCTACGATGAAAAAATGAAGGAATGGCCGCTCCCCTTTGACGATATATTTCTCGTCACGACATACGGCACCGTTCATGTGATCGCCAGCGGTCCGGCGGACGCATCTCCGCTGCTGCTGCTGCACGCATCGGGAACAGCCGGCTGGAGCTGGAAATACAATGCGGCGGGCCTCGGCTCCCTCTTCCGGCTCTATGCGGTCGATCTCATCGGGGATGCGGGAAAGAGTGAACTTGCGGATATGGGGCATGTCATGAAAACGGGGCAGGATCAGGCCGGTCTTTACTGCGAAATCATGGACAGCCTCGGGATTCAGTCCGCGTATATCGCCGGGGCATCGGAAGGCGGATTTATCGGCTCCAATATTGCCCTGTATGCCCCGGAACGTGTGCGGAAACTCGCGCTGCTGGGGCCCATGGGCTATTCGGGTGCGGCCCAGTCCATATTCCGCATCGCCATCGCCCAGATGTTCCCGTTGAAACCGATCCAGCAAAGTACGTTCAGCTGGGCCTTCAGCAACAGCCCCATGCTCGAGAAAGAGTTTGAAACCTGGTTCCCGCTTCTGATGAGTGCCGTGTTCCCGGTAAAGGTGCCGCCCCTGACCATACCGGAACGGCTCCGCAGCAGCATCAGCGTCCCTGTGATGTTCATTTTCGGCAGCCGGGACAATCTGGTCGGCGATCCTGAAAAGGCACGGGAACTGGTTCAGGACATCCCCGATGTCCGGGTTCATATTGTGGAAGCGGGCCACCTCATGGCGGCGGAACTGCCGGATGAGGTGAATGCACTGCTGATCGATTTTTTCAATGAAACGGAAGAGTGACATGCGGAGGGCCCCCGCGTTGTCCGCCGCTGCAGGATGGATTGCATGGATCTGTTAAAAGATATGGGAGCGCTGGCGTTTGCCAGCCGCATGAAACGGCTGAGCGACCGTCTCATGGATGATGTCAGAACGCTGTACCGAAGGGTCGACATCGATTTCAATCCCCGCTGGTTCACGACTCTCTACACCCTGAGCAATTACGGTTCTTTATCCGTTTCCGATCTTTCTCAGATGATCGGCCTGACCCATACCGCGGTGCATCTGCTGGCCGAGGAGATGGGCAGGGAGGGTCTGCTGGTCTCGGCAGGAACTTCGCGTGACAGGCGGAAGAGGATTCTGGCACTGACAGAAGAGGGTATGAGTCTGGCCGCGAGGCTCAGTCCGGTCTGGAAGGCGATCGAGTCGGCCACAGCCGCGCTGATCGAAGAGAGCGGCGTGGATGTGCTGCAGAGTCTTTCGGAAATTGAAGGGTCCCTCGATGAGGAGGATATGTTCCGCAGGGCGTGGTTCAGACTGAAAAATCGCCCGGGCCTGGATATCAGAATCGAACAGTATCGCCCGGCCTACAAGAAATATTTTGCCTCTCTCAACAGGCAATGGATCGAGGATTATTTTAAAATTGAAGCATATGATGAGAAAGTCCTGAGCGATCCGCGCGCTCATATCCTGAAAAAGGGCGGCACGATCCTTTTCGCCCTCCTGGATGATGAGGTTGTCGGCACCTGCGCCCTGCTGCGGCACGGGGAGCACAGAGAACTGAGTAAAATGGCGGTGGAACCGAGAATGCGGGGACTTGGTGTCGGAAGCCGACTCCTTCAGGCGGTGTTCGACCTAGCTGCAGACGAAGGAGTTCCGGAGATCTATCTTCAGACAAGCAGCACATTGAAAGCGGCGGTGCGTCTCTATAAACACCACGGGTTCAGCGTCATTGAAACGCTGCCCTTTGCTCCGCCAGGGTACAGCCGGGAGAGCATCTGCATGGTCTGCCGCGTGACCGATTTTCTCTCATGAATCAGCTGTTGGGGAGTGACGGCACATGCATACAATGACGGGTGTATTTTCCTGTATTCTCCTGTGGGCCGCGGCGGTTGCGGGGCAGCAGGCGCAGATCCTTTCCGTCACCCCTGATATTGAACTGATCCCTCTCGATGACGGGTACTACATACACCGGACCTGGTATGATTTCAATACGGACCGGCGCATGCCCTCCAACGGTCTCCTGCTTGTCAGAAACGGTTTCGCTCTGCTGGTGGATACTCCCAACACCGACGAGCAGACCGGGGAACTGTACCGGTATGTGCGGGACTCCCTGCGCGCCCGGATCAGTACCGTGATCTGCGGCCATTCCCACAGCGACTGTCTGGGCGGCCTGGGCTGGCTGCACCGGCGGGGAGTCTCCTCCATCGCGGGTGATAAAACGCGGGCGATCTGCATCGAGCAGGGGCTTCCCGTGCCGGACCGTTCATTCGCCGATTCCCTCTCATTGACTTTTGAGGGAGAGCCGGTTTTGTGCGAATACAGCGGCGGCGGCCATACGATTGATAATATCACTGTCTGGTTTCCCGCCTCCCGCATTCTCTTCGGCGGCTGCCTGGTAAGAAGCGTGGATGCCCGCACTCTTGGCTTCACCGGAGAAGCGGTCCCGGAGCAGTGGGCGGAGACCATTGCCGTGCTTCAGGAGAGACATCCTGATGCGCAGACGGTAATCCCCGGGCATGGAGAGCACGGGGGGCCGGCGCTGCTCGATCATACGATCGCCCTGGTTCGCGAGTTTCTCGGCACGAAGGAAGCTGCCAGCGAAGACAACGCAAAGCACGAAAAATGATCACAGCCTGATGATCCGCAATTATCGTGATCGTGACCTGGTACGGGCTCCGGTCACCGTGGCAATCAGATATTCGATACGGGCCGGTCTTCAGTTTTTTTTGGTGATTTTTATTGTTTTTCCCTGGTCTTTCCCGGGGGGTGTGGGGCACGGCCTGCTGTTTCCGGGTTGCATTTTTCATTCATTTTCCGTACGTTTGAATACCTGCACAACTGTATCACTGACTGACAATTTCATTCAGCAGCGCCACGGCCGGGTCCGGTCAGACGGAGGAAGCGAACATGGAACATATGAACCGCAGAGAGTTCGTTGCGACTGTCGGCGGAGCCGCTGCCGCCGCCCTGGGGGGCTGCGCGGGGCTGAAAGGAGGGAGAAGGCCAAATATCCTTTTTATCCCCATTGACGATCTGCGAACCGAACTCGGGTGTTATGGCAGAGACCATGTCATCAGCCCCAATATCGACCGGCTGGCCGCGGGAGGAACCGTTTTCTCCCGGGCTTACTGTCAGTCCGCGGTCTGCAATCCGTCACGGGCGAGCCTGCTCACCGGAAAACGCCCTGATACCATCAAGGTGCTCGATCTTCACACCGATTTGCGGGATGTCAGCCCTGATGTGGTGACGCTGCCCCAGTATTTCCGGCGGCACGGATACTACACCGCCAGTATCGGCAAGATCTATCACAATATATTCCCCGATGAAACCTCCTGGGACGAGCGGAAATATCTGGACGGATTTCCATTCGATCCCGACGCCGTCTATCTGGGCGACGAGGGAAAGGCGATACAGGAACAGAGAAAACAGCGGCTGGCAGCCGCCGGCAGGGCGGAGCAGCGAAAGGACCGGTTCGGCCATTTTTATCTCAAGGCCCAGGCAACGGAGGCGCCGGATGTGCCGGACAATGCCTACTACGACGGCGCCCAGACGGACTGGGCGGTTGAGAAGCTGAAGGAATTGAAGGAGCGAACCCAGCCCTTCTTTCTCGCGGTGGGCTATTATCGTCCCCATCTTCCCTTCAATGCTCCGAAGAAATACTGGGATCTCTACGACCGCCGCACCATTCCCCTGGCTGAGAATGATTTCATTCCCAAGAATGTGCCGCCTATGGCGATGAACAACCTGCGTGAATTACGGGGCTACACCGACTTCGCCCGTCATGGAATGCCCCATGAAGACCGGCTGAGCGAAGCCGAGGCCCGGCTGCTCAAGCACGGGTATCTGGCTTCCGTGAGTTATATCGACGCCCAGATAGGACGGCTGCTCGACACGCTGGACGAGACGGGCCTGGCGGGCAACACGATCGTCGTGCTCTGGGGGGACCACGGCTGGAAACTGGGTGAGCACAACAGCTGGTGCAAGATGACCAATTTTGACGTCGATACGCATGTTCCGCTCATTTTCAAGGTCCCCGGTGCGGCGGCATGCGGCAGGCAGTCGGCGGCGTTCGTGGAGTTCGTGGATATATACCCGACCCTCTGCGAGCTGGCCCGCCTGCCGGTCCCCGCCGATATGGAAGGGCTGAGCATGAAGCCCCTGCTCGGAAATCCCGACCTGCCGTGGAAGTCCGCGGTATTCAGCCAGTTCCTGAGAGAGGGCGGTTGGGTCGGTCCGGACGGCAGGGAGTATAACGGCTACTCGATCCGCACCGACCGCTACCGGTACGGAGAATGGTATCATCGCGACACCCGGGAGATTGCCGGTGTCGAGCTCTACGACCATGCATCCGATCCCGGCGAGAATGAGAATATCGCGTCCCGGCCGGAAAACGCGGCGCTGGTACAAGAGCTTTCGGGGCGGCTGCAGGCCGGGTGGAAGGCGGCGCTTCCCTGAGATAGTGCGTACGACAGGAGATAGAAAAGGAGGGACGGCCGGTCGATCCGCCGCCCGGGGAAATCACAATCATGGAGGTGCAGCATGTTCAAGGACTTCAAAGAGTTCGCCATGCGGGGCAATGTCGTTGATATGGCGGTTGGTATTATCATCGGAGCCGCATTCGGCACCATTGTCAAATCATTGGTGGCCGATATCATCATGCCGCCCATCGGGCTGCTTCTGGGAAATGTTGACTTCACGAATCTGTTTGCCGTGCTCAAGGGGGGGGCGGCGGCGGGGCCGTACGCATCCCTTGCCGATGCCCAGGCAGCGGGAGCGGTAACCATCAACTACGGTGTTTTCATCAATACAGTGGTCAGTTTCCTTATTGTGGCATTTTCCGTGTTCGTGCTGGTGCGGAGTTTGAACAGCCTGAAACGCAAAGAAGCGGCGGCCCCCCCGGCACCGACAACGAAGGAGTGCCCTTTCTGCCTCTCGTCCGTACCGATCAAGGCGACCCGCTGTGCCCACTGTACCTCGGAACTGAAATAACCGCTTCGGGAACAAGGTTTTCCCGGAGGCGAAGGTACCGGGCGGGCCCGTCCGGTATGTTGGTATACGTCTGCACGAGGAACAGTCACCCTACAGACCCGGGAGGACAACATGCATGTCGTGGCAGTCTACGGCTGGAAACAGCACACCCCTGAATTGGTACAAGCGATTGCGGAGGCGCAGGAGAAGACCGCCTATGAAATCCAGCAGCGAATTATCGGCGGCAGTCCCTGCGTGATTGCGTCATTCGCCGATCCCGGGATGGCGGAACAGCTGGCGGCTGAAATCGGGAACCGTGGGATCGCGACCATGGTGGTCGACGCGGAGACGGTGCGCGCCGCTGTCGACTACATTCATGTCTATCGTTTCGAGATCAGAGACGCGGCGCTTCACATCTGGACGGTTGAGGATGATCATGCGGAAGTCCCCTACGGCAGGATCCGGGTGATGATTGCCGGAACCAGCACCTGTACGGAAACGGTGACCAAAACTGTGGAGCGGAAGAAAATCAGCGTTGGCAAGACCATTCTTGCCGGAGGCATACCGATCCCGAAGACAGTCAAACATACGGAAACGAGTGAAACGCTGCAGCACAGCCGGTTCCTCTACATGTATGTGGGCAGACGGCCGCAGCCGCTCATTTTCAGTCAGGACGGGATGATCTACGAAGGGCTGGGAGACGCGATACAGATTTCCCACGTACTCAATTTCAATTACCTGATCAGCGTGCTGCGTAAACGGTCTCCCGGGGCCGTTTATGATGAACGGCTGCTCAAGCGCATCGGGCTGACGAGACTTCTCGGGCCCACCATCGATCCCGATACCAATCTTGATCTTGCGGCGGAACTTCTTTCACGGAGTCTCAGAGACACGTTCGATCCGCCGGCAACGACGGAGGCATAACGGTCCTTATTCCTATCGGTGTCAGCACATGTAGACGTATCCTTAAGAACTTGGTGTTGGAGACAGGTATGAAAAATCGAGTGTCGTTTTTCCTGCTGCTGTCCGGAGCGGTACTCATTGCCGGCGCCGGCCGGTCCGCGGCTGTATCGCAGAAGAAATCCGGGGCCGGAGTCGTGCATCCGCGCACGGAATACAGAGTCAATCCTCTGGGAATCGATGTGGAGCAGCCGCGGCTCAGCTGGGAAATCCTCTCGGAGCGGCGGGGAACGCTGCAGTCCGCCTATGAGATTCAGGCGTCCGTCACGGCCGCCGGCCTGGGCCGGAAAGGAGCGATGATCTGGGAGACAGGAAAGGTCGAATCCGACAGATCCATCCAGGTGCGGTATGAGGGGCCGCCCCCGGGTTCGGGCGAACGTGTCTACTGGCGGGTCCGTGTCTGGACCGGAGACGGTGAGCCGTCCCCCTGGAGTGACCCGGCCTGGTGGGAGGCGGGCCTTGCCGCCGCCGCATGGCAGGCGGAATGGATCGCGCCTCCCTGGGAGGAGGACACGCTCTCTTCGCAGCCATGTCCCTATCTGCGCCGTGAGTTCAGCGTCGGGCCGGGCCTGGTGCGGGCGAGGCTGTACGCGACCGCCCACGGGCTCTACCATATGCGGTTGAACGGGCGGGCGGTTGCCGACTGGCTGCTGACTCCGGGCTGGACCAGCTATAACAAACGGCTTCAGTACCAGACCTACGACGTCGGCGGCCTGCTGCGCCGGGGAGAGAACTGCCTGGGGGCAATTCTCGGAGACGGCTGGTACCGGGGCTATCTCGGCTGGCAGGACAAGCGTAACAATTACGGCACGGATGTGGCCCTGCTGGCGGAACTCCACCTGCGGTACCGGGACGGACACACTGAAGTGATCCGCAGCGACGGATCCTGGCTGGCTGCAACCGGTCCCATTCTCAGCTCCGATATCTACCATGGCGAGACCTGCGACGCCCGCCTCGAAATGGAGGGGTGGGATGCCCCGGGATTCGCCGCCGGGGACTGGGCGGCGGTTACAACCGCTGTGTACCCCAAGAATCATCTCATCGCCCAGAACGGTCCCGCGGTTCGTCCCATGCTCGAGGTTGAGCCGGTTGCCATTATTCGAACGCCGCGGGGGGAGACGGTGTATGATTTCGGCCAGAATATGGTGGGGCACGTGCGCCTGCGGGTCTCCGGACCCGCCGGCACGGAGATCACCATCCGACATGCCGAAGTGCTTGACCGAGAGGGCAATTTCTATACCGGCAACCTGCGGGTGGCCAAACAGACCGTCCGCTACATTCTCAAGGGAGAGGGTGTCGAAATCTATGAACCCCGTTTCACGTTTCAGGGTTTCCGCTATGCGGCGGTAGAAGGGCTCCCCGGGGAGCCGTCCCTCACGCATCTGACCGGCATCGTCACGTACTCGGACATGGAGCGGACCGGTACGTTCTCCTGTTCGGATTCACTGATAACCCGTTTGCAGGAGAATATCGTCTGGGGGCAGCGGGGCAATTTTCTCGACGTCCCCACCGACTGTCCGCAGCGGGATGAACGCATGGGCTGGACCGGCGACGCCCAGGTGTTCGCGCCCACGGCCTGCTTCAATATGGACGTGGCCGCGTTTTTTACCAAATGGCTGGGCGATCTTGCCGCTGACCAGCAGGAGGACGGCGCGGTTCCCTGGGTGGTCCCTGATGTGCTGGGAGGAGCGGGTTCGGCCGCCTGGGCCGATGCCGCGGTGATCGTCCCCTGGGTTATGTATCAGTCCTATGGAGACGTTGAGATCCTGCGGCGGCAGTATGACAGCATGCGCAGATGGGTCGAATGCATGCGCGGGAGGGCCGGCGATGACCTGCTCTGGACCGGCGGCTCTCATTTCGGCGATTGGCTGGCGTACGCCACCACCCGATCCGACTATCCGGGGGCGACCACCGAGAAGGACCTGATTGCCACGGCGTTTTTCGCCCATTCCACCGAGCTGCTGGCACGAAGCGCCGCGATCCTCGGCCGCGGGGAGGAAGCCGCTGCCTATGCGGGCCTTGCCGGCCGGATCAAAGCGGCATTCTGCGATGAATTCGTCACGCCCAACGGGCGTCTTGTTTCCCATACACAGACCGCCTACGCCCTGGCCCTCGCATTCAATCTTCTGCCCGAGGAGCGCCGGCAGCAGGCGGCGGATTATCTCGCCGCCGATGTCAGAAAATTCGGGCACCTGACAACCGGTTTCGTGGGCACGCCCCTGCTCTGCCCCGTCCTTTCGGATTACGGACACACCGATCTGGCCTACCGGCTGCTGATGCGCAGGGCGTATCCTTCCTGGCTCTATCCGGTCACCATGGGCGCGACGACCATCTGGGAGCGCTGGGACGGCATCAGGACAGACGGCAGTTTCCAGGACGAAGGCATGAATTCATTCAACCATTACGCCTACGGGGCCATCGGCCAGTGGCTCTACAGCAGGGCCGCCGGCCTCAGGATCGATCCGGAGCACCCGGGCTACAAGCATATACTCTTTCACCCGGAGCCGGGCGGCGGTTTGACGCGCGCGTCGGCTTCCCTGCATACACTGTACGGTGCGGCCCGTTCGGCCTGGAAGATCGAAGACGGCACGCTCGTGTATGAAGTGATGATCCCACCGAACAGCACCGGCTCGGTGGTGCTCGAGCATACGACCGTCGACGATGTCACGCTGGATTCACACCCCCTGGGAACGATGCGCCCGTCTCCGGACTGCCGTCAGGAAGCAGACCGGGTTGTTGTCACCATCGGATCCGGGGCGTACACCTTCCGCTGTCCCTGGAGCGCAGAGTGATCCGGCAGAGGAACAAACGAGGAACCCATGGGTAAAAAACAGTCTTCAGCGATTATTCAGCGCCTCGACAGCCTCTATGAGTTCGACCGGGAACCGGTATCCGACCGGAAACTGCAGGGCGCCTCTAATTTTATCGGCATTTACGCGGGGGAACATGTCGCCGGCACGGAGTTCGTGATCGGGCCTCTTTTTGTGGCCCACGGCGTCAGCGCTCCCGACCTTATCTGGGGCCTGCTGATCGGCAATCTGCTGGCCGTACTCAGCTGGGCCTTCCTGGCGGCGCCCATCGCCGTGCGCAGCAGACTCAATCTCTACTGGCACCTTCGGAAAATCGTCGGCCCCTACCTGCTGTTCATCTACAATATCGTCAACGCGCTCATGTTCTGCTTTTTAGCCGGAGCCATGATCTCGGTCGCGGCCACCGCGGTGGGACTGCCGTTTCATATGCGCATGCCGGAATTGAACGATATGCTGCCCAACAGTATCGGCTGGATCGTCACCGTCCTGGTCGTGGGCGGCGTCGTCACCGGCATCGCGATTCTCGGTTTCGAACGGATGTCCCGTTTTTCCAAGATCGCCGCGCCCTGGATGTTCCTTGTCTTTGTGGCCGCCGCGGTATCGGTGCTGCCGACCCTGGGCGTGTCCGGGCCGGGTGATTTCTGGCAGGTGGCAAAGGAGAAGATCTGGACAGGGGTTCCACTGGCCGGCCAGTCGAAATTCACCTTCTGGCACGTGATGTTTTTCGCCTGGTTCTGCAATATGGCCATGCACATCGGTATGGCCGATATGACTCTGCTGCGCTACGCGAAAAAGTGGCAGTACGGCTTTTTAAGCGCTTTCGGGATGTACCTGGGGCACTTCACCGCCTGGATCGCGTCCGGCATTCTCTGTGCGGCGGCCGCGGGCAGCGTCGCGCCCGGACCGATCGCCTATCTCGGCGCGGGCATCGCGGGCGCGGTTTGCGTCGTGGTCGCGGGCTGGACCACTTCGAATCCCACCCTCTACCGGGCAGGCCTGGCGCTGCAGACGGCGACGCCCGACTGGAAACGCTGGAAGGTGACCCTGGCGGCGGGCGCGGTAACGACCCTCGCCGCGCTGTTCCCGGCGCTGATGATGAAACTGCTGGATTTCGTCGCCCTCTATGGACTGATCCTGATGCCCATGGGCGCGGTGATATTTGCCGATTTCTGGCTGCTGCCGAAACTGGGCCTGGAACGTAATTTTGCCGAGAAGAAAAAGGTGCTGTTCAGTATTCCCGCGGCGCTTGCCTGGGGTGTGACCCTGGCGTTTGCTTTCGCGCTCCCCCTGGAAATATTCTTCAAGGGACTGCCGGGCTGGATCGCCGCCGTCCTTATTTTTACCGCCGCCAGTTATGTGCAGCAGCGGAGCTTCCGCGGTGCAGGAAAGGAGGTGGAGGCATGAGACGGGTGCTGCAGATCATCTCGGCTGCCGGGCTGGCCATGGTCATTGTCCCCGCATTCCTCGTGTTCGCCGGACGGATCCCGTGGCGGACCCACGCGGACCTCATGCTGGCAGGCACGGTGCTCTGGTTCGTCACGGCGCCGTTCTGGATGGGAATGTCCGGGAAAAAGGGAAAAGGGTGAAGACAGGAGACAGGAGACAGGAGACAGGAGACAGGAGACAGGAGACAGGAGACAGGAGACAGGAGACAGGAGACAGAACCCGGCCCCCTCCACCCTATGAGCGCTCCAACGAAAGAAACGAAAATCACGAAAGGATTATGAGCATGTATATTTTTCGTATCTTTCGCGGTTTCCGCTGGAAATTTCATGGGCAGGGAGGCGGGGTTGAACAACGTGTAACGATGATTTTTCTCTCAAGCTCTCACGTTCTTTTCAAAACAGGGGACAATTCACATGCGAAAATTATTTATTCTACCAATGGTCCTGTTTCTGTTTTCCGCCGCCGCGCTTTCCGCCCAGGTGCGGCTGCCCGCGTTCATCTCGTCCCGCATGGTGCTGCAGCAGAACGTCGACGCGCCTCTCTGGGGCTGGAGTGAGCCAGGGAAAACCGTGACCGTACAGGCAAGCTGGAACGACAGGGCGTTCCGGGCCAGAGCGGATGATGACGGCAGGTGGGCGGTTCGGATTCCGACTCCGGCGGCGGGAGGCCCCTATACGGTCACTATCGATGATTCAGTGCTTACCGATGTGATGATCGGCGAGGTCTGGATCTGCAGCGGCCAGTCCAACATGCAGTGGCCCCTGAGCCAGACGCTGAACGCGGAAGAGGAGATTGCGGCGGCCGCCTGTCCCGATATGCGTCTGTTTTACGCGGCCCGCGCCTTTTCACCGGAACCGCTGCATGATGTCTACGGGTCATGGAGGGCATGCACCCCGAAGTCCGCGGAGACATTCAGCGCCGTGGCCTATTTTTTCGGCAGGGAACTGCACCGGGAACTTGGCGTGCCGGTCGGGCTGATCCATACCAGCTGGGGAGGGACACCGGCCGAGGCCTGGACCCGTCATGACGTACTCTCTTCCGATGCCGATCTGCGGATCTATCTCGAGCGATTCGCGAAAAAGATCGCCGAGGCTGAGCCGGGCATGCTTCCCCTGAACCAGGGCAGCCCTGCCAGTCTCTACAATGCCATGCTCCATCCCTTCATTCCCTACGGTATTCGCGGTGCCATCTGGTACCAGGGTGAAGCAAACATACTGGATGCAGATATCTATGAGATTCTTTTTTCGGCCATGATAGGGAACTGGCGTCGGGACTGGGGCCAGGGCGAATTCCCCTTCTATTTTGTCCAGCTCGCTCCCTATGAGTACGCCACGCCCCTGGCAGGGGCCGCACTGCGGGACGCCCAGCGCAGAACCCTGCGGGTGCCGAATACCGGTATGGCCGTGACCATGGACATCGGCAATCCCGATGATATCCATCCCCGTAACAAGCGCGATGTCGGGAAACGCCTGGCGCTCTGGGCCCTGGCGAACACCTACGGCCGGTCCGGCATGGTTTTTTCCGGTCCGCTCTACCGGTCCATGGAAAAAGACGGCGGACGGATCAGGCTCTTTTTTGATCACACCGGCGGCGGTCTGAGGTCCCGGGCCGGGGAATTGACCCATTTCGAAATTGCCGGAGCGAACCGGGAATTCGTTCCGGCAGAAGCGCGCATAGACGGCGCCACTATCCTCGTCTCGAGCGATTCGGTGGAGCATCCTCTGGCTGTCAGATATGCGTTTCATAATGCAGATGAGCCAAACCTGGTCAACGCCGAGGAACTGCCCGCTTCTTCGTTCCGGACGGATGACTGGCCGATCGTCACCGACCCGGTCGTGTTGAGCATCCGGTTCGATGCCGGTTCCGGCCTGCTGAAGGTGACAATGCGGACAGAGGATCCCGGGCTCCTGATCCGCTATACGCTGGACGGATCCGTCCCCGGTGTGTCCGCGCCGGTGTACGGCGACACCCTGCGGCTGAGCGAAGTCAGCGTGGTCAGGGCGCGGGCATTCAAGGGGGAATTCCCCTCAGCGGCCGTGCGGGAAATACGGTTCACCCGTCACCTGGCCACCGGGAAACCGATTGACATCATCCATCCATGGAGCCCCCGCTATGCGGCGGGCGGCCCCGGCGCCCTGGTGGACGGTATCGAGGGAGGCTCCAATTTCAATGACGGCCGCTGGCAGGGGTTTCAGCAGAACAATATGGAAGCGGTCATCGATCTGGGTGCGATGGCGGCCATTGACACCGTTTCCGTCCATTTTCTGAAAAACATCGATTCCTGGATATTCCTGCCGAAATCGGTCCGTTTCCTGGTGTCGGCCGACGGCACCGCCTGGCAATCCCTTGGCGAAATTGTCACTGATCCCGCACTCAACCTCAGCGGTTCCTCCCGGCAGCTCTACGAGCTGCAGGCCCGCGCAGTCCGTGCCCGTTACCTTAAAGTGACCGCCTACAATACGGGTGAGTGCCCTGAGTGGCACCCCGGGGCCGGGGGGAAGGCGTGGCTGTTTGCCGATGAGATTATTGTGAGGGGAGGGGAAAGCCCGCTGCCCTGAGTTTTTCCAGCGAAATGCACGAAATTAACGAACGGAATATAAGGAAAAAGGAATCAGCTGGAGGAATCTTATTGTGCATTACAGAGTAACATCGGACAAACAGACATGTGCTATTTCTCAAAAAATGGGTGTACCAATTGGCATTTCTGCTCTGCTGGCAGCAGGCTTGCTGTCAGTAACTCTGCTCTCCTGCGCTAACCGGGGTGATACCCGCCTCGCCGGCAGCGAGTATTACCCCGAATCGAAGCCGTATACACGCTGGTGGTGGTTCGCGGCGCCGGTGGATACAGCGGATATACTGTATCAGCTCGACTGGCTGCGCATGAACGGTTTCGGCGGGGTCGAGATCGCCTGGGTCTATCCCGGGGACGGAGAGCCGAAGGAGGGAACCCCTGCCTGGCTCTCAGCTGAATGGTCCGATCTCGTCTCCTTCACGAAGCGGGAAGCGGAAAGACGGGGGCTCGGCTGCGATTACACCTTCGGCACGCTCTGGCCCTTCGGTGACAGCCGCGTGCCCCCGGAAGACGGCGCCCGGGTATACGGCGAGGATGGTTCCGCGGCGGGTATGCGGCTGACCTGGGAACATCCCGTGCGGGGCCGGGTGCTCAACCACCTGGACAGCACTGCCTTCAGGCGCTACGCGGAACGGGTCGGCGACGCACTAAAACCCGCAATGGGGGGACGTTCATCCGGTATCTTCTGCGATTCGTGGGAAGTGGAGACCCGGCGCATCTGGACCGACGGATTGGGAGATACCTTCAGGCAGCGGTACGGGTACCGGCTCGAACCCTTCATGGCGCGGATCTATGAGCCGGGATATGAGAACATCTTTTATGACTATATGAAGCTGGTCTCCGGCTATGTGCTCAATCAGTTTTACGCTCCCTTCACCGCGAAGGCCCACAGCCTGGGCGGATTCTCGCGGGCCCAGTGCGGCGGTGCGCCGGTGGATCTGCTCACCGCTTTCTCCCTTGTCGATGTTCCCGAAACCGAGGCCATCCTCTACGAACCGGGATTCGCCCGCATTCCCGTATCCGCGGCGGTCCTGTCGGGCAGGCCGCTGGTCTCATCCGAGACCTTCACCTGTATCTACGGCTGGAAGGGCTGGCCCGGGCCGGGACCGCACCAGGGTGAAGAAAAGATCGCCGATCTGAAACTGCTGGCCGATGCCCTTGTCGCCCACGGTGTAAATCATCTAATCTGGCACGGCATGCCGTTCAACGGCAAGAACGGAGAGAACCGCTTCTATGCGTCCGTGCATCTCGGCCCCGATGCCGCTTTCGCGGACATGCTGCCTCTGTTCAATGCCTATATGGAGACGGTATGCGGGTATATGCGCCGGGGCAGGCCGTACAGCAATATAGCCATGTACCTGCCCCTGGAGGACAGCTGGCTGGGTGTGGAATATCCCGATTCTCTCAAGTTCCCCTGGGTCTGGGGTGAGTACGAGCAGCGCTATCTCCGCCCTTCCGAGCTACTGCGCGGCTGCCAGCCGCTCTGGATCAACGACCATTTCCTTAAACGGTCCACGCTGGAAAACGGTCGTCTGAACTGCGGGGAGGCCTCTTTTTCAGCGCTGTATATCGATGCGGAGTATATGGACGGAGAGACAGTGCGGACCGTCATCGATCTCGCCCGCAGGGGGTTCCCCGTCGCTGTTACGCGTCCTCCCAAAGAACCGGGACATATCAAGGATCCGGCCTACCCGGCCCTGGTCAAGGAGCTGTTTTCGCTGCCCTCGGTGAGCAGACAGGGTGACGCGATTCTGCCCGAAGAGCCGCTGGTTGCCGGTACGCATCTCCCCCCGTTCTGGTGCCGTGAGACTGACAAGGAAGCGTATATCTTTTTTGCCCATCCGGCGGCTGGCGGTCTCTCCTACCCGCTGCCTTATGGGTATAGTGAAGAGGCGGGACCGCTTTCACGAACCGTCACCGTCACCTGGCGGCATATCAGCCATCGTGTGGTGCTCGATTTTTCCAGATGCGGTTCTCTGTTGCTGAAGGTCACGGAAAGGGGAGTCGAACGGATCGATCTTCCCGGTGAACACCGGTTATCGGGACGGGAAGAGGGCTGAGAAAAAATCCTTGTATATAGAGATCCTGTGCAGTATACTGTCTGTATTGATGCAAACATACCAGAGGAGAATTCCATGTGCGGCCATGAACATGATCACGCCAACAAGATGTGCGCCCTTGCCTGCTGTCCCTGCAATCTGAACCTAGACGTGCTGAAGCCGCTGGTCAGGGATCCCAAATATATCTGTAAAAGCTGCGGCCGTGTGGCCAACGACGCTGAACATCTCTGTCAGCCGGAAAAATTATAGGGGACGCACTGAATAAGCAGCAGGGTAATACAGCCGCTGCCCGGAGATAATCCGGGCAGCGGTTACAGATGCGGTGTCAGTTGCCTTCCAGTTCGTCGGCCAGTTTCCCGGCGTCATAGAGATGCCGCAGCGCTTCCGAGATATAGGCGGTGTGGACCGCGACCGCCCGGTTTATGCGCTCGTCATACATGAACCTGCCCGGCAGACTCTCGATATTGCCGTCGAAAATCAATCCCACCACTTCCGCTTTCCTGTTGATCACCGGCGATCCCGAATTGCCGCCGATGATGTCACAGCTGCTGACGAAGTTGACCGGCGTGGAGAGATCGACCCTGTCCTGCCGGTCCCAGAAGCGCCGGGGCAGCATGAAGTCGCCCTCATTATCGAAACTGACGGCCCGGTCATAGAGACCGTACAGGGTCGTCTTGCAGGGAGCCTTGGTCCCGTTCATGGGATAGCCGGTCACCGTCCCGTAGGACAGCCGCAGTGTGAACGTGGCATCCGGATAGATATCTTTCCCGTAGATGGCGAAACGGGCCCGGGCGATTTTTTCCGCGGCAGATTCGAACGCGCTCTGCATGTGCTCCCTGTTCCACTCGATATTCTCTCTGAGCAGGGGATCGAGCTTCCGCATGAGCACGATCAGGGGGTCCTTGCAGGCCTTCACCGCTTTTTCGCCGCCTTCTATCAGTTTTTTCCGGAAATTCACATCATAGAGTTTTGTTTCTTTGGTCAGCCCGGCTGCCACGTGCTCCGGCGTTTTGCCGTTCAGCACCGTTTTGATAAAGGCATCGTCATCGCCCAGCCCTTTCTGGGAGAGGCCCAGGGACCAGGTGAGGGTGGCTTCCTCCATGTCCTGAAAAATCGGTGCAGGCGAAAGAAGTCCGAAACGGGTGTTTTCCAGCTCCGCTTCGTGGTAGCCGTCAAGACGCTCCGCATCCGGTTTCGTAACCTCGGCGGCATAGCGCACGATGTTGATCGCGAGGCCGGTAAGCCGCGAACCGAAGAACCCCTGGTAAAACTGGCGGTTTATCCTGTCCGTATCAGATGCCAGTAATGTTTCGATGGTTTCCCACGCGCCGCCGTAGCGCTGCTGCATCTCCGGATCAGCGGCGATCTGTTTCCGCAGCGCTTCTTCTTTACGCTTGTGCTGATTCATGAGGCTGGTGTCCTGCAGGCCGCCGAATTCGCCGGTCATGGCCTTTTTCGCGTTCTCGAGGCCGAATATCCGCACCAGCGCCCGCCGTTCCTGCTCTTCCCCTTTGCTTGAATATTCACGCAGCGCCCCGATCCAGGAATCGATCAGCCCCAGTGTCATCGGGTACTGATAATCGCGCTGATACACGAGCTGCGCGTAGGTGTTGAGACGGTTTGTGGATCCCGGATTGCCTGAGACGAATACCAGATCGTCTTCTCCCGCTCCCTCTTTGTTCCAGGCGAAAAAGTGCTCCGACTGTACCGGTTTGCCGTTTTCATACACCCTGAAGAACGCGACATCCAGATCGTAGCGGGGGTAGGTGAAGTTGTCGAAATCGCCGCCGTAATAGGCCGCCTGCCGTTCGGGTGCAAAGACGAGCCGCACATCGGTGTACTCCTTGTATACATAGAGCCAGTATTCACCGCCGGAGTAGAGCGAAACGACGTTGGAACGGAGTCCGGTCTTCTCTTTACTCTCCTGTTCGATCTCGGCAATCACCGCATCCCTGGCCTTTAACTTCTCCTGGTCGGATTTCGCACCCGCAATCGCTTGTTCAACTCTCCCGGTGACATTTTTCATGTCGACGAGAACATTCACTTCCAGATCCGAGCTTTTGATCTCCTGGTCCGGTGTCGCCGCGTAGAATCCGGTGGCCACATAGTTCTGCTCGGGAGTGGAAATCTTCTGCAGCTGTCCCACGGCCACATGGTGATTGGTCATCACCAGCCCGTCGGGACTGACAAACGAGCCCGATCCGCCGTCCATAAAACGGACGCTGGCCAGACGTACGTGGTCCAGCCATTCCTGGGTCGGGGTGAATCCGTATGTTGCCTTCAGCAGTTTGAGGGGCGGATTATCGAAGGTCCACATACCCTCATCGGGAGTGCCGAAGGCCGCGGCTGCAAGCAGCATAACCGTCGCCGCAGTGATCAGCTTGATCAGTCGTTTCCTCTGCATAAGGTGTCTCCTGGTTATTGTGGATTATTGTTGAATGCTCAACCATACTGATATATACGAGCAAATATAGCGATTGGATCCAGGAAAAACAAGTGCAGCCGATGGGTAACGGTATGATCCCGGGCCCGGCGGCTATGCCCGTTTCCCGGCAACTGTACTATTTTGTTGGAAAAGCGGCGAAAAATCAGTTTATTTCCAGGAGCTCCCATTCGCAATTTCAGGGCCGGACCATTCTGTCCCCGGATCAAATGACCCGGGAATAAAACAGCATCTCTCCTGTTTAATACATATGTCGAACCGGTACGGCTCCTGTGGTCCTGCGATCATGCCGCTGTTACCATCCTGTTAACGGAAGGAGCCGTTGTATGATATGCCCGTCATGCGGTGAGAACAATTCCGACAATGCCGCACTCTGTACCTACTGCGGGTACAAGTTCAGATTCGGACACGCGTTCAATGATCCGGCGAACATGACGTTTCTTAAGTCCGGTTCCGCCGGAAAATCCAGAGCAGGCAGGATCGTTTTCTTCCTGTTCCTCCTGGTGATGGTCGTTACGGTGATCGTTGCCTCGTTCCTGAAATACTGATATGTATTGCCGCTTTCAGTCCGGCCGGAGTGCGCGGGCATGCATCAGCATGCCCGCGCAGCCTGGAATTCCATCAGCTGCGAACCGGGCCGCCTGCGCCGGGATATACGAACAATCACGTTCCCCATGATTCCTTGTCCTGCACGAGAGGAGGCTCCGATGCGACAATCTTTTTTTCTGCTGATCATCACGATGGCCGGCGCACTTGCCGCTCAACCGGGAACAGAACGTCCCTTGATCACAACCGGTACTCTTTTTGAAGAGATGGCTGATATGGAGCGCCTGACCAGGTTTCCCGATCCCGCTTTTCGCACCATCCAGTATTCGTCCTTCGATCACCGCAGCACCGTGCCGGGGGGGCCTTACTGGTTCGCCAATTCCGACGGTTTCGGCGGTGAACCGGTGCCCAATTTTGAAGCGGTGCTGCAGGACCCTGATGACAACGGCATCGGGAGCTATCTGATCGCGGACGTAGAGGGGCCGGGAGCGATAGTGCGGCTCTGGACGGCCAGTATCGAGGGAACGCTGAGCGTGTATCTCGACCGCTTATCCGATCCTCTATACGAGGGACCGGCGGATGACTTCTTCCGCCGGCCCTATGACGGGTTTGCCGGGATCGGCGGCATCGACCGGGAGCGGTTCACCACCACTGTATACCAGCGGGATGCTTCCTATGCTCCCATACCCTTTGCCGAACACCTGCGGGTTGTCTGGAAGGGGAATATTCAGCACATACATTTTTATCAGCTGCAGGTACGGCTGTACGATCAGCCGGCGCGTGTGCAGACATTCACTCCCGCCGATATCGAGCGTTACCGTGATACCATACATAGAACGACGGTGCTTCTCAGCGAACCGGGGCGCCCCCCCGGGGGTGATACCCATCCTTTCAGGACGGCGGTGGCGCCCGGAGCGCATACTCAAGCGCTCACGCTTCGCGGATCGGAAGCCGTTCGCGTATTCACTCTCAAGATCGAGGCTGTATCGCCTGAGAAAGCGCTGCGGCAGACCGTCCTGAGGATGCACGCGGACGGATACGCCATACCCCAGATCGAGGCGCCCTGCGGAGACTTCTTCGGCGCCGCACCGGGGATCAATCCCTATGAATCCCTGCCGTTTTCAGTGCATCCCGACGGCACCATGATCTGCCGGTTCGTGATGCCGTTCCACGACTCTCTGACCGTTTCATTCGAGAATTACGGTGATCAGCCGGTGGGGATAACCGGATCGGCGGAGACCACAGCGTATACCTGGGATGAGCGGTCCCTTTACTTCAGAGCCCGTTGGCGGGTAACCCATGATCTCACCGGGCCGAACAGAAATATCTTCGATCTGCCGTTCCTGCTCGCGCAGGGGGCCGGCCTCTATGCGGGGACGACATCGATTATTATGAACCCCGCCGATGCGCCTGCGTCCTACGGCAACTGGTGGGGAGAAGGCGATGAAAAGGTGTTCGTCGATGACGATACCGTACCATCTTTCTTCGGCACGGGATCGGAGGACTATTACAATTACTCATGGTCGTCTCCCAATATTTTTTATTATCCCTACTGCGGGCAGCCGCGGAACGACGGCCCGGGCAACCGCGGGTTCGTCGCCAACTTTCGCTGGCATCTGCTCGACGCCATCCCGTTCCGGGAAAGGATCGCCTTTTATATGGAATTGTATCATCATGATGTCACTCCCGGAATGAGCTATGCGCGAACCGGGTACTATTATGCCCGCCCCGGGGTGATCGATGACAGTGAACCGCTGATGGCCGGGGATCTGCGGGAACTGCGGATGCCGGTCAACTGGCAGCCGTCGGCGGAGAAGGGAGCTGCCGATGCAGTGTTTTATGCGGCCGAGACAGTCGCTGAACCTGGTGACCGGACGGAACTGGTTGACGGGGCGATGTGGGAGGGATCGAAGCTGTTTGTCTGGAAACCGGCGGCGGCGGGGGAGACACTGGATGTCTCGCTTCCCGTCCTGGAGACCGGTCGCTACCGGCTGGTACTGACCGCGGCTCTCTCTCCTGAATCGGGCAGCGCTTCTTTCATGCTTGACGGTCAGGAGATTCTCTTCGCAAACGGGCGGAGGGACATCGACTTCCACCGTCCGTTCCGAACGCTCTCACGCAGCTATACGCTCACGACAAAAGAACTGTGGAAAGGCTCTCATACACTCACACTCGTTGCCGGAAGCTCGGAAAACAGAATGATCGGGCTCGATTTTTTCTGGCTGCAGAAGCGGTAGGCGTCGGAGGACGGTATGATTGCCGGCTGGGTTCGGTACAATTTTTGCATATTCCTGAAATGCACTGGATAACGCTGAAGCTGCGCCGGAATCGACAGTGACAGCCATGCAATCTGCACCGTGAAATGGAGCACCTGTTTTCTCCATGAAATATGGCCTCTTACTAACATGATTGGCGGGTGCAGCAATACAGGCAGGGAGGCACATCCATGGTACTGCAGTTCAGAGAGTATCGGGGCCGCAAAATGATCTACCTGGACTGTCGCGGTCTTGATGATCATGACCTGATTCATATTCTGGAAGAGGCGGCGGAAGTGATGCGTCCCATGAATGAAAAAGTGCCGGTGCTGGCGAACGTTACCGATGTCGCGCTCTCCAGCGAGTTCATGGAAAAGATGAAGTCCCTGACGAGAGACGTGTTTGTCGACAAGGTGGAGAATACGGCCATCGTCGGCGTGGACGGGTTGAAAAATGTGCTGCTGAAAACGTATAATTTCCTTCTCAATCGGGATCTCCGTACATTCCCCGCCGAAGAGGAAGCGCTTGAGTGGCTCTATCAGGGAAACAGCCGGATGAAGAAAGAGGAATGAACAGATCGCGTCATGCAGTATTTTATGGTGTGTGAATGATGATACGTAAACAGAGAGGAACAGTATGCTGGCGAAATGGAAGCAATATCAGGATATGGATTATATCTATCTCGACTGCCGCGGACTCAAGGAAACGGAAATGATCACGATTCTGGAAGACGCCGCCGAAATAATGAAACCGAAAAGCGAGCAGGTGTTCGTCCTCGCCAATGTGACCGGTGCCGTCATCGCTCCGGAATTCATGGAACGTTTCAAGGCGCTGACTGCTGAAGTGTATAAAGAAAAAGTAGCACGGACGGCCATTGTCGGCGTCGACGGCATGAAGAGTGTGATTATCAAGACATACAATTTTATCATGGGCAGGGATGTGCATACGTTCGCCTCGGAAGAGGAAGCGCTTGCCTATCTTTACAGCAACCGGTGACGATGAGGGGCCGCATCGCTCGTCCTTTCCTGGTGTCGATGCCGGGATACATGTACGAATCGTTTTTTCCCTGAAAAACAGCGGCTAATGGAGGCCGGCGAACGCCGGCCATGTTTTTTGGGCCGGTGCCGGTCCTCCGCCGCCTTGCCGGCACGGCATACATTGCGTATACCTCCCCTTCAATCAGGATCAGGTACCGAATCCCTCGCTCCATTCAGATATGGCTTCTCAATCCCCGGCAGGTGCTGATTTTCTGTCCGGATTCGGACAATCACTGTTTGCAGACGGACATCAATAGGATATCCTCAAAGATTTATTGATGTAACTATAATAAAAACAAATATGGCATAGTTCTTGTCTCTTCGCTCGTATACATGATGAGTCAACATATCCGCCGGGCCGGCCGCGAGTGACTGATTTCCAACCGGCGTGCCGGTTTAATGAAGGGACATCGATGCTGAAAACGTATCTGAAAATCGCATTGCGGAATCTCTCCAGGCAAAAGCTTCCTGTCTTCATCAATATATTCGGACTAGCCGTAAGCCTGACGTTATGCCTGCTGACAATGGGGTACATCGTGCATGAGTATCAGTACGATACGTTTCATGAACATGGAGATCGCATTGCCCAGCTTTTCTGCAGGTTTGACTTCAAACAATCAGGAATCACCTATGCATATGGTATGCGGCCGTTGGCGCGGGCATTGGTTACTGAATTGCCCGAGGTCGAAAATGCAGCCGTTTTCACGTATCGATACACCGGTGTCGGCAGAGCAGATGATACGGGCAGGGAAGGGCCTGCCGGCAAGCAAAGTGTACTGTATGCGGATGCGGATTTTCTGCGGGTGTTCACTTTCCCTTTGCTGGCCGGATCATCCGTCTCGCTCGATGACCCGTTTACCGTACTGCTCACGCAAAAAGCGGCACATGCCTGGTTCGGAGATGAAAACCCCATCGGCAGGTATTTGAGGATCGGGGATGACACACGGTATGAAATTACGGGTGTTCTGGATGATGTGCCGCATAACAGCCATCTCGAATTTAATTGTATCGCCTCGGATGCCAGCCTCCGTATGAGCGGAGTACCTGAATATACATGGAGTGATTACACGGAAAAGGACCGGTTCGGGGATGACTATGTGTACCTGCTCCTTACGAATCCCGCAGATATCCGTGTGGTCGAGGAGAAAATTCCGTCTATTATTCAGCATCACTTTGATCCGGAAACTGCTGCCGCATACTCATTTCAGCTTGTCGCTCTTTCACATATTTATCACAGCGTCGGCAGCTTCAGGAAATGTATCGGCATGCTGTGCCACTGCAACATGTATTTGATAAGGACGGCTTCCCTGATCACGGCGCTGATATTATTGGTTGCCGTGTTCAATTTTGTGAATCTCGCCACCGCCCGCACGGCATCCCGGGTAAAGGAAGTGGGATTACGGAAAGTATTTGGCGCAGCCAGGAAACAGCTTGTTTATCAGTTTCTTTTCGAATCGTTTCTTACTGTAGTGGTCGCGGCGGGAATCGGTCTGCTCGCATATACACTGGTAACGCCGTTCATTACGCCGCTGTTCGGGAAAACCATGTTTGCCGATTTTCTCCGGGATCCGGTAATGGCCGGTTCGGTCCTGCTGTTTATCGGCCTGGTGAGTGTCGCGGCGGGCGTCTATCCGGCGGTGTATCTTTCCCGGTTCGATCCCATCTCTGTATTTCGGCGCAGCACGACCATATCATCGGCGAAATCGCTGTTTCGCAAGGTACTGGTTGTCGGTCAATTCGCCGTCGTCACCCTGTTTGTTGCATATACGTTGGTTCTCAACAATCAAACCAGGTATATGATGGCTATAGACCTTGGTTTCAGGAAAAACAACATCATGCTCCTGCCCCTGAGTAAAGAAATTTCCGCGGGTCGCATTGAACGATTGAAAACCGAAATTGAGAGGATCGGTGCCGTGCAGGCGGTGACTGCCGTGGACCACCTTCCCGGTGTCAGCGGGGCATACGCCGTTTACTATACAAAAGACACCAGGGATCGGGCGAGCAGAGTTCTCGGTACGGGATATTCGGCCGACAAGGATTTTTTCAATGTGTTCGATATCGAACTTGTCCGGGGAAACGGTTCTCGGCAGGATCAATCGGCCGATGAGAGCGATTGCGTGTACATTAATGAGTCATTCGCCGCCTCGATGGATATGCGCAACCCGATCGGATACCGGCTGTATACGGCAGACGGCGAATATCGCGTTGCGGGCGTTTTTAAAGATTTTTACGGTGCGGATATGACGCTGCATCATCGATTCCCGCTGTATATGGTCAAACTGATGCCGGGCGAGAGCCGGTACATGTGCGTATCGCTGGAAGCGCGTCAGGTCGGGTCCGCAGTGTCGGACATTCAGGATGTCTGGAACCGGATTCTTCCCGGCCGTGTATTGTCCTATTCATTTCTGGATGATGAAATCGCGGCGCATTACGCCCCGGTTCGGTTCAGGATTCGTCTCTTGTCACTGCTGTCACTGCTGTCTGTCTGTATCGCATGTCTTGGTGTCTTCGGGTTCGTTTCCTATGCCACTGAACAGCGGACACGGGAGGTCGGCATCAGAAAAGTGCTCGGGGCTTCCGTTGGGGACATCATTGCCATTTTCACCGGTGAATTCTTCCGTCTGATCACAATCGCTGCCTTGATCGGATTACCGGCAGCCTTTATCCTGGGAAGGCAATTCAGCAGCGGGTATGCGGTGCAGGCGCCTCTCTCCATGTGGATTTTTCTGATCACCGCAGGCGGCTCGGCAATAGTTGTCGGGCTTATGATCGGTTGTCAGGTCGGGCGGACAGCGTTACGGAATCCTGTTGAATCGTTGCGGAATGAATAGCGTCGTGTCAGAGCCGGCACGGTTCCAGCCGTTTTTCCACCGGTCCGCTCCGTTTCCAATGCATGAGTGCCGCGTCTGCAGCGGAGTTTCTTTGAAAGCCAGCATATCTGCGATGATTGCCGGAATCCGCTCCTCGTCATTTCCGGCTGCGGATCAGCTGATTTTTTAAAAATGTTTATGGGTGCCCGCAGGTTTTTACCCGTGCAGGATGTTAAAGGGATGGATTCAGCTGAGGATGAACGCTGAAGAAATATATCCTTACCCGGGAGATTCGCGGGAACGATGAAAATAACATCTTTTGCAGCCGGCGTCCCGTTGATGCTGGCCATGCTGGCGGGTGGAGAAGGCCTGAGGGCCGAACAGCCCGACAGCAGTGCAGCCGCCGCACTTGCGTCGTATATTCAGTCGCTGCGTCTAATTGATGTGCATGAACATCTCTATATCGAGCAGGATTACCGAAAGAATCCTCCCGACAACATATTCGCTCTCTTTTATCCTTCCGCCTACGATGATCTGATCAGCGCCGGGATGCCTGAACCCGACTGGCAGATCATTATGAATCCGGCGTTTCCCCTGTCCGACCGGTGGGCGCTCTTTGCCCCCTACTGGCAGCGAATCCGAAATACCGGGTTCGGGCACATTCCCCTGATTATCGCTAAAGATCTCTACGGTATCGATGATATCAATGACAGCACCTACGCGGAACTGAACCGGAGAATGGCCGCGTGCCATGAACCCGGGTGGTATCGCCGGGTCCTGCGCGACAACGCGGGAATCGAGATGATCGTCGAAGACATGGGCAGCCTGGAATTCGATCGGAGCCTGTTCAGGCATGTACTCAAGTTCGATCACCTGCTCAATGTCAGGTCGAGTGCCCAGCTGGAAATCCTGAGCAGCGTCTACCACCATCCCGTCGCCGGTCTCGATGACTACCTCGCTGTCATCGACAGGGCTGTTGCAGACGGAGTCCGGCATGGCATGGTCGGCATCAAGATGGCGTTAGCGTATGAACGTTCTCTGCAGGTCGACAGGGTCGCGAAAGAGAGCGCGGAAGAGATACTGCAAAAAGTGCTGCAGCAGCAAAACGGGTCGCCCGATCTGCCCGCCGGCGAGATCAAGCCATTACAGGACTACCTGATTTTTCACCTCTGCGGACTGGCGGTCAAGCACAATATGCCGGTGCAGATACATACAGGGTTCCAGGCCTGGCTGAGGAATGATATCAGGCAGGCGGATCCCATCGGCCTGATACCGCTGTTTCAGGCGTTTCCCGGTGTTCGTTTCAGTCTGCTTCACGGCAGTTATCCCTATGGCGACCACCTGGCGGTTCTGGCGAAACAGTACCCAAATGTCTATATCGATTTGAGCTGGCTGTACGCCATTTCACCATCGTTTGCTGAACGGTATCTCCACGAATGGATCGAAACCATTCCCGGCAACAAGATTATGGCGTTCGGGGGCGACTATTTTTATCCCGAACAGTCATACGCGGAGTCGAAAATAGCCAGGAAAGTGATCACAAAGGTGCTTGTCACGAAGATGGAAGCCGGTTATCTTTCTTATGAATCGGCGACGTTCCTCGCGGCCGCTCTGCTGCGGGATAACGGTATTCGTTTTTTCGGACTGAAAAAAATCACGCCCGAATTCCCTGATAAGCCTGTCATCGTAAGCGATCCCGTGATCCGCGAGCTGGTCAAGTCCCGGGAAGAAAACAGCGGGCTCGTTACCCACTGGCTGGCGGCCGGGCCCTTCGATCTCAAGGCGAATGTTCTCAACCAGGTAACGCCGCCGCCGGGGTTTCTCGAGTCATATGCTCCGGAGCGGAGTGTCGATCCGGTGTCTCAGATCTCCCAGGACGGGGCCATACTTTCATGGCTCCCTGCCAGGGCCGATGCACGAGGATATCTCGATTTCACCAAGGTGCTCGGGAACTACGGCCGAAGCATCGGGTATGCCTATACCGAAATCATCAGCAGCGATGACCGGCAGGTGGTCATGGCGTTTGGGAGCTCTGACGGTCTGAAGATCTGGGTGAACGGTATGCTGGTTCATGACAGGCACGGTCTGCACAAAGCAAGACGCGATGACGTCCTGATCTCGGTGCCGTTCCGCAGCGGCACAAATCACCTTCTTTTCAAAGTTGAGCACTTCGTGGGAGTTGACTGGGGGCTGTACCTGCGGGTGCTCGATCCCGACAAGGCGCTCACATTCAAAAAAACGTTCACAGGATTCAGAGCCGGAGCGTAATACAGCGCAGCGTGTCCGGTACCGTATCTGTAGCGGCGGGCAGCCGAAAAACCGCTTGCTCGTGATGTAAATCTTTTTCATATTATACCATATTCCCAATCAGTCACATCTTTCGATAATCCAATACGTGGCCGCAGCCGCTGCGCGCGGCCGCTGCCACGGGTATGATACGGGGGATCGAACGGCTCGGTCCCGAAGGGGTGAATCGCTGTGTTTCAGAGTGCCGGCGAATATTCGCACCACCAGTAAACGCCTTACAGATCGGGAGGATGACGCATGAGTATAGTATGGTTTATCATCATCGGAGCGGTTGCCGGCTGGCTGGCCGGACAGATCATGAAGGGGAAAGGCTTCGGGTTTCTCTGGAATCTGATTGTCGGTATTGCCGGGGGTATTCTGGGAGGGTGGCTGTTCGGAGAACTGGGGATCGAGTTTTACGGCGTTATCGGATCGCTGGTTGCGGCGGTTGTGGGGGCGGTCATTCTCCTGTTTATCATCAGGCTCATCAAGAAGAAATAGCCGCCCTGCCTGGAAGCAGCAAAGCCGCCGGAAGCCCGGCGGCTTTTTTTATATGGCCCCGGCAATCCCCGATTTCTTTCGGAAACGCCGGTTCTCCCTGTATTGCATACCCGGACCGTCTGCGGCTGTACCATCATACCGTGCCGTAGCATCATGAAACCACTGCCCGCGTATGGATGCTTCCGGATGCGTGAGGGATTGGTGCGATTTGCCGGTTTGCTGAAACATAGCGGACACGAATGCGTAGACTCGTATTGTACAATCCGTACCATTGTAAACTATCATAAAGAGGCATGCGGTGATAAAGAACATATCACAACGGAGCGCGCTCATACTGCTTATGGTATGTGCCCCCTTGGCTGCACAGCCCTTATCTCGTGAGCAGTGTATTGAAGACGCCCGGCAAATGGTACGGCTCGTAGAGGCATGCCATCCCGATCCATATGAGCGGACCGGCGGAAAAATGGAGTATAATCTGGCGTTTCACCGGCTGCTCACGGCAATCCCGAATGAGGGCATGTCTGTTGAAGACTTCTGGTGGCGTTTATCGGGATTCCTGGCCCTGATCGGAGATGGGCACACCTATCTCTATCCGGTTACACATCCGGATGCACAACACCCGGGAGGAATTCCAGTACGGTTCCGGGTGCTCGCTGATTCAGTTTTAGCGGTGGAGCGTGTCCCCGCTTTCTGTGATCCATCATACATCGGTTCCCGTGTAGTGACGATAAACGGGATTGCAATCGATTCCCTGGTACGAAGAGTCGCCACGCTTTATCCTATGGAAAACATGTTTGACCGTTTCCGGAACCTGAAAATCTATCTCTGGTATGGTGAATACCTGAAACGGCTGCTGCCGGACTGGGAGCCCGGCGACCCGGTTACACTGCAGGTTATGCATCCGGCCGGTGAATATCGGGTTCTTACGCTGGCAACCGATCCGCAGGACGATTATCAGACAACAGGGCAGGCGGAATCTTCCCTGCATCTGCCGAATACAACGAGATGTGATTTTGTATTCGACTGGATTGGTCATGATGATGAGATAGGGTATTTGCGCATTGATAAACAGGATGAATTCAGGGAGTACGCGGAACAGGCGGTTGCAGGGCTCTCATCGATCGGCAATCCGGCCGTGGTGAGGGAATACCGGCGTCACTATCTCTCATTCGCACACCAGTGGCATGAACGGTACTACGGCAATCCGGGTCCGGACAGCCTGGAATTGATAATCGAGACTCTCCCTTCTTTTACAGAATTTATGGTTGATGTGACCAGCCGGTTAAAGCAAAACAATACCAGGGATCTGATCATTGACCTGAGGAACAATCGGGGAGGGATATCGCTTATGTCGGATATCCTCATCTATTTCCTTTTTGGTAAAGAGACATTGAACGATATTCACAGCGATGGATATGTGATTACCTATCACTCCGAGCTGAACTGCCGGGCTGCTTCGTCACTGGATGTTGCGGCGCTGAACAGGTCTCGAGCGAAGGATCAGTCCGTGCCCCTGCAGATTGGGGATTATGATTTCTATTCCATGCAAAAATGGCTTGATAAAGATGAGGAATCGAAGGGGGCATCAGTACCTGCAGTTGAATTTTCCGGCACAAAAACGTTCTCCCGCGAGTATGTGTCCGGCGAGCATGAAGGGTGGTTTACTCCGGAGCACATATGGGTGATCGGCAGTGACGGAACGTTCAGCGCCGGATATGAAACGCTTGTGTCCCTTATAAAATCGGGCGCGACTTTTGTCGGGGTGCCGTCGGCACAATCCGGCAACTGCTACGGAATGGGTGTCGAACCGGTAAAGGGATTGACCCATTCAGGGATCCGATTGCAGGTTTCTGTACGAAAGATAATGACATTTCCCGATAATCCGCAATTTGGATACCAGATCGAGCCTGCGATTCCTCTTGATTTTACCGCCTATATACAGTATGGATATGATCAACATGCCGCTGTACTGGTGACGCTCGATCATATTTACGGATCGAGGTGAATTTTCCCATCATGAGGTGGGGACAGGTATCAGCGCCTGGAACAGAAAGGGAACGTGCCAGGCGGCTTCAAGGAGGCCAGCGTATCGTGAATAGATTGTCACTGATGAGGGCGGGTCGATTGCTGATGCTCACAGTGCTCCTGCATCTGGGAGACCGCCAAAGCGCGGAGGCGTGCACCGTGTTTGTCCTCAACAACGGCACCACCATCGTGCTGGCAAAAAATCTTGACTGGTTTGCCGGAGACGGATTCATCATGGTGAATCCTCCGGACATAGAAAAACGGGCGTTCACACAGGATACCGGCAAGCGGTTTACCTGGCACTCCCTCTACCGAAGTATAACATTCAATCAGTTCGGCCGGGAGCTGCCTCTCGGCGGTATGAACGAGCATGGCCTGATCATCGAAGAGATGAATTACATGCCCTCCCGTTTTCCTGTCGATTCTCGGCCTTCATTAAATGAATTTCAGTGGGTACAGTATCAGCTCGATACTGCCGCGGAAACGAAGGAAGTGATTGCGAGTCTTGAAAAGATAACTATTTCCCCTTTGCTCATTCATCTGCATTACATGGTATGTGACGGGAAAGGGAATACCGCAGTCATCGAGTTTATCGAAGGTGAGGCGAAAGTGTATACCGGAGATGATCTTCCCATCCCTGTCCTCGTGAACAACAGTTACCGGAATTCACTGAAATATATCGCCCTGCATAAAGGATTCGGAGGTGAAAGAACCGTGTCGAACGGACCGGAATCCCCGGAGCGTTTTGTGCGGGCAGCGACAGCCATACAAACGGATACCGTCGCTTCGCAGGAGCCGCTTTGTGAGCGGGCGTTTCGTATCCTGGAGACTGTCAGGCAGGATGATACTCAGTGGACGATCGTGTACAACGGGTCAACCGGAACCGTCTATTTCAAACTCCGGGGGATGACACATCCAGCAACGGTCGCTCTGGGTGATATTGAGCGCCCGGCCGGCTGCCTGATGGCTGATCTGGCTGATCCTGATATTCGCAAGGGAACCGTCAGGTTCAGAGATTACTCGTTCCGGGAGAACAGCCGTTTACTGTCGACTGTCTTTTACAAACTCGCTTCAGAAGCGATACTGTCCGAAGGAGAGAGTAATGCACTTTGCCGGCAGCTGAGCATCTTTGGAGGCGGCCTGCACCAGTGATTCGCCTTTTATCACTGTCGAAGCAGGGTTCATCAATTCAGATGTATCGGGGAGTACTATGAAGTATGCAAAGTCTCTCGCAGCCGGTGCTGTATGGTTCATTATTACGGGCTGCAATAACGATCAGACAATCCGCACGTATGATGAATTTGAAATTGCGGTCAATTCACTGGAATCAGAGGAGCGATACGAGGAAGCGATCGGGCTGACACACCGAACGCGGAAGCAGCTTCCGGAGCATGAATTTACATTCATCAAGGAACTGGAGTATTTGAACGGGAAAACCGGGCGGTATAAGGAAAATCTCGATCTCTGGAAAGAAGGGCATGAACGCGGTTATTTTTTTCTCCTGAACACACGTCTGCCGCGTTTTGAGCCCTATCTGCAGTTCCCGCAATTCGACAGCCTGGCAGCGACCGATGCCCGCCTGCGGGCGGAAGCGCTGAAGACATCGAAGACGATATACAGTACTCGTCTGCCCGATGACTATCATGAGGACAGCTGCTATCCGCTGCTGATTCTGCTGCATGGCGGCGGCAGCAGCCTCGAGAAAGCGCAGGAGCGCTGGCGCCTTCTCAACGTCATGAAGGCTGGCTATATCGTCGTGTTCCTTCAATCCTACCTTCATTATGATTCGGAATCATTTGGCTGGCGCTCTGGAGATACGAGAGCCCGTGAGGATGTCAGCAGGATCTATCGGGATCTTGTCAGTGAGTTGGCTGTTGATACGTCCAGAATAATTTTAGGGGGGACATCAGCCGGCGGGACGATGGCCTTCGATCTTGCCTTCAGAAAGATCATCCCTGTCGAGGGTGTCATCGGCTTCTGTCCCGGCAGACCGGCCGGACTGGAAATGCGTGATCTTTCTGGAAGCAGGGTGAGAGTGTATATGCTGGGAGGGGAGACCGATTTCTATCTCGATCGGCAAAAGGAGCTGGCTGCTCTGTTTGACGATGCAGGGATACCGTATATCCATACAGTCGTGCCTGGGATGGGACACGAATTCCCCGATCATTATCAACGATTCATGTCGGCCGCGCTTGAATATATCTCTGGAAACGGTGACAGGTAAACGGACGGGCGGTTTGCCGGCGGTATACCTCGCGGTACCTGTTTCGGCCTGCCCGCTGAGCTGTAAAGAAAACAGAAGGAAATGATCTATGAAAAAGTGCCAACTCTCGTCGGCAATGATGCTGTCACTTTTTATTGCGGCTGCGATCTCCGCTTATTCGCAGACATTTGATCCCTTGGGATTCGATGTTACGAAACTGACAGCCGATGCCGTGGTCGTATCCGGGCATCAGTACAATGTCAATGTGCTTGCCGTTCGGACCGATGACGGGATCATTCTGGTCGATACCGGTATTTCTCCGGCCTGGGCATCCGCAGTGAGAGACACGCTCCAGCGTATTTTCGCGACCGACCGGTTCCATTATGTGATTAACACCCATTATCATTGGGATCATGTACAGGGGAACCAGGTGTTTCCCGATGCGATTATTGTGGCCCAGGAGCGGTGCCGAAAAGCGATGGAAAGACAGAATAATCAACGACGGGGACAGCGGCCGGCATCGCAGTCCGGGCAGTCAGAAGGAGATAAAGGGGACGGAACCAGGCTTCCGCCGCCTCCCAGTCCGATTCTCACGAATGGTAAAGCGGGATTCCATCTCTGCGTGCCGACTCTCACGGTCGCTGATCGTATGATCCTTACCTCCGGAAAGACAACCGTTGAAATTGTTGCCTATGGGTACGGACATAGTGACAATGATCTGATCGTTTATTTTACCCAGTCAGGTATTCTCGCCACCGGAGATCTTTTTTTTAACCATGTCCTGCCGATTATAAAGCCGTGGGGCCAATCGCACATCGAGCGGTCACTGACAGTACTGGGGGAATTTCTCGAGGAAGAGCGAACAATAACCGCGGTTGTGCCCGGCCACAATGAGTGTATGACAAGAGAAGATCTCGAGCAGCACTATACCTATCTTGCCGGACTTTCAAAGGGAGTTTCACGGATAGCGGCAGCGGGTGAAGAATGGGAGTCGGCTCGCGAGGAGTTCAGGCTGGAGTCATTTGCCCCGCAGCTGACCTTGTGGGATGTGCGCAGTAATAACGGGAACAGTCTTCATGAGGGCAATGTCAGGAATCTTTGGAGGGTGTTTACAGGTGAAGAGAACGGACAGCGGTAGTGTCCCTTTTCGACCCTCCCTTCCGGACAGGGTATCATCCCCTTGACGCTGATTCCCTGGAGTTGTATATTGTTCGGAGAAAACGATCCCGGACAGTTATAGCGTGACAGGTCATGAACAGAGATACACATGCCTTAACTCCTTCTTCAGCCCGTTTCCGGTTTTATGAAGAGCTGAACGATTTCCTTCCGCGCGAGCACAGGAAAAAAGAGTGTGAATACCGGTTTTCCGCCAATCCCTCCATAAAAGACACCATCGAAGCGCTGGGCGTTCCCCATTCCGAAATCGATGTTATTCTTGTCAACGGCAAGTCCGTGGGATTCGATTACCGGCTGCAGGAGGGCGACTGCGTGTCGGTCTATCCCGTATTTGAAACCTTCGACATCACACCGATCCAGCGCCTGCATCCCGAACCCCTGAGACGGACCGCTTTCATCGTGGACGGTACCGCCGGCAGGCTGGTAAGGAACCTGCGACTGCTCGGGCTCGACACGGCAGACGGTGCTGTTTTATCGGAACGGGAGATGGTGCACACCGCGCTGCAGGAAAAGAGGATCATTCTCACCCGGAACAGAAAGCTGCTGAAGCACGGCGGCGTCACCCGGGGATACTGGCTGAGAGATGCAGACCCGGACCGGCAGCTGGAGGCGGTGATTCACCGTTTCCAGCTGGAAAACAGGCTGAGCCCATTCAGCCGCTGTACCGTCTGCAATGGACTGCTTGCATCCGTTTCCCGGGAAGCGGTGTCGGCACAGGTCCCGGAACGGTCCCTGGCCGCATTCACGGAGTACCGGGAGTGCGGCGGCTGCGGCAGGGTATACTGGAAGGGGTCTCATTACGAGCGGATGTGCCACTGGCTGCAGCAGCTCGGGTTTGACCGGCAGCTGCAGCGGACCTGAAAAAAGAACGCCCCGGCAGTCAAGCGGGGCGTTCACTGTTCCGGTTGCCGTGGAACGGCTATTTCTGGAGCGTAAAGTACTGCAGTTCGCCCAGCTCTCCGGCAAGCACCTCATTTTTCCCGCTCTTTTCCTGCTCAAGGTCAAGAGCGATATCCAGCGCTTCTCTGAGATAGTCCCGATAGATGCGGCTTCTGATTTCCGGAGGGAGCGCGCAATATTCTTCATCGCATTCCCTGAGGGCATCCTCCAGGGAAAATTCGGTAATATCTTCCGTGTGTTTTTTATGACACCAGTAGCCGCTGTTGAGATCAAACGTGTAGAGCTTCAGGAACAGGTGGCCGTGATGGCCGATGAAATCAACCGCATCGATCAGATAATCGGCTTCAGCGTCATCCATGGTATAATGAAACCCGATTCTGCACCAGCCGGGTTTGATGCCGCAATAGCCGTCAACCACCATTTTCTTATATCTCAGCGATGTGTTCTGGTCAATGCCCATGAGATAATGGCCGTATGGTCCGGCACAGGAACAGCCCGCACGGGACTGGATGCCGAACAGGTCATTCAACAACACCGTTACGAATTTCGGATGCAGGTATTTACCGTCGGGTTCCTTCGCATTGAATGACATGACGGCGATGTGCTCATCGGGATTTTCCAGGCCGAGGATCGACAGGTTCGGGTTTTTTCCCCATCTCTTCACGGCCCGGCTGTAGAGTTCCTCCTCCCGTCTGGCAATGGTGTCAACCCCGATGCTCTCTTTCACCTCAAAGACAAGCGCTGATTTCATGATCTGAAGCACTCCCGGTGTGCCGGCTTTTTCCCGCTCTTCAATATCCTTGAGAAATTCATGGTCTGTTGAGCTGACGTAGTCCACCGTACCGCCGCCGCTCACCGAGGGAGCGAGATTCTGGTTGTAGACCTTTTTATTGAAAATCAGCACACCGGCTGATCCGGGCCCGCCGATAAATTTATGCGGGGAGATAAATATCGCGTCCAGAGAAGGATCTCCCCCTTCGGGACCGGGGTCCGGGTTCATGTCGATAGTGACGTAGGGTGCGCTGGCCGCATAGTCGAAACAGGCCAGGGCGTTGTATTTGTGGAGCAGCCTGGCGATGGTATGAACGGGAGAGATGATGCCGGTGACATTTGAGGCCGCGGAAAAGGATCCAATCCGCATCCGGTTCTCATAGGCGGGATCCTGCAGCAGTTCTTCCAGATGTTTCAGATCGATCCTGCCTTTTTTGTCGATGCGCACCTGAATGACGGTTGCCAGTCCTTCCCGCCAGGTGACCTCATTGGAATGGTGCTCGTAGGGGCCGACAAACACCACCGGCTGCCGTTCTCTGATGAAGGCCTCGAAATTTTTCTCATTGCTGATGTCCGGTGAATTGTTCAGCATTTGCAGCAGCATGTGGCGGGTTGCCGGCGGGAGCGCGATTCCCACAATCTGCTGAAATTTATCTATGGCCGCGGTCGAGCCGGTACCTATGGCAATAATACAGCCGTCAGGCCCTGCGTTTACCGCATGTTTCATTGCCGTTTCGGCCGCACGCAGCAGCCGCGTCATGCTGCGGCCGGTGATATCGTCTTCTGTGTGGGTGTTGGCGTAATGGCGCTGCAGCCGGGCGATATATTTTTCGATGAATTTCAGACAGCGGCCCGAGGCGGTGTAATCACAGTAGACCATCATGCGTTTCCCGAAAGGCGTTTCAAACGTGGAATCGATGCCGACGATCTGATTGCGAAGGTATGTGAAGTCTAATGATTTCATTCGGTTGGTCCCTTATATCAACCCTAATTCCATGCCCAAAATGATACGGAATTAGCGGGTAATATGCAAGGGAAAAGGGGGCAGGTCCGAATGAGATGATTTTAACGGACCGAACGGTGGACCATTTTCGAATGAATCCGTAGGTCCGGGTAACCCGGCGGTATCGGACGATCCGATTGTACCGGAGCATTCGACGGTATACTGTCGCACATGTTCGTACGCGGGATCTGTACCAATGATATACTGCCTGTATGGATCAGACGGTTCGAGGTGCTGCATTGCGTGACTATGACAGTTTATCTGCTCTGTTTCCGGAACCAGAGGCCGGCGGCGATCTGGTATGCGCTCCAGAAAGAGACGGTGAAGAGCAGCGCGAATCGAAAGAAATCGTCGAGCCCGTTTTTGACCATACTGAAAATCAGCGGCGGTGAGAGAATGAAGGCAAACAAAACGACGACCGTCAGCCCCGCGACATGGGGGTATCTTTTCCGGATAATCGGTTTGTATTCCGGGCTGTTTCGGAATCGTACCATTTCAAAATACCAGATGATGTACCCCCAGATCAGGCCACAAAACGTTATCATACGTTTCGCTTCCCATTCGAGGCGAACGTTCCAGAGCAGCACGGCCAGGAGAAGCAGCCATCCGGTGACAAGAATCGGGATCATATTTTTTTTAATGAACACCATCGCACGATTCATGGGACATGTTCCTCCGGGTCGTTTACTGTGCTTCCCGTGACAGGGAGTTTCGGAATAAGGGCCCCTCTGACAGTACGTATACGGTCTGAGGGGCCCGAAGTTTTCAGATATGCGAATTTTTTTAGAGATACCAGCGGATGAAGAGCAGGCCTTTGAATTTCATGATAGAGGTTTTTGTCTCGTCGTTATGATTTTCACCTTCCCAGTTACCGACATTGACATAATTGAACTGCAGTTCGCCTCCGAAGCTGAGGTGCTTGCAGGCGAAGCCTTCGGCACCGATGACGGGGCTGATCCACATATCGGTTTTGTCATGTGAATAGGATGTTCCGTCCTCATATTTTTCGGTCCACTTGTACATGAGGAATCTGCCGCCCATGTAGATATTGCAGCTTCCGTACCATTTGGTGTAGAGAAGACCGGCGCCGAAACCCAGGACGGAGTAGGTCATAATTTCGCCGCTGTCATCCATTTTTATCATGTAATACGCGAGTTCGGGTTCGATGCGGATCATGCTGTTGAGTTGAATCGGGAGATAGAACGTCGGGAAATCGAGCAGACTGTAGGGTCCTCCCACGGACGACATTTCGAGCATTGGCTCTTTGCCGAAGCTGATGCCGAACCCCATCTTCATACCGTCGGCATGCGTGAGCGCCTTCTCGTCCCCCTGCGCGTAGACCAGACCGGCGGCCAGCAGCAGCACCGTGAGGATAATTGCACATTTCTTCATAATACTACCTCCTGTTAATGGGTGAGCGTGCACCAATTGCCTGACCAATTTTGAGGAACCACCTCCTTTTCAGGTTAATTTCAGGTATGGATATGTCGGGATCGGAATAATAATAGCGGGGTCGTATGCATCAAACGTACATATTCCCTGGATAACATGCAAGAATAAAATGTATGTTTGACTGCCATGCCGGAAAGCGGATACAGTGTGGAGCGATGACGCGCGCGTATTCGTGTCTGTCAGCCGAGCAGTTCTCTGAGCGTTTTCGCGCCGCTTCTGCTGCTGACAATTTCATTGCCATCCGTGAGAACGCATTTCAACCTGCCGTTTGACCAGGGGCGGAGTTCCTTTACCGCCTCCAGGTTGATGGCGTGGGAGCGGTGAATCCGAATGAATGTCTCGGGGTCGAGTTTTTTCATGAATGTTGCCATCGACTGGCTTATCAGGTAGGCACCGGCATCGGTGTGGATGTTGATATAATCTTCCACTGCTTCCACCCAGTGTATTTCAGCGGTATTGAGGATAATTATTCTGCCTGATTCCTTTACCAGCATGCGCGTGAGGTATTTCCGTTCCGGATTGATGCTGGCGAGAAGTCGTTCAATCGCCTGGTCTCTGTCCTCTGCGCGGTGAGACAGTGAATGCCGGGCTCTCTCGAGAGCGGTATTGAATCGTTCCCTGTCATACGGCTTCAACAGATAGTCAACGGCATTCACTTCGAACGCCTTGATTGCGTACTGATCGTACGCCGTGGAAAAAATAATATGAGGGTGGCTGTCCAGCATGGTGAGCATTTCGAACCCGTTGATTTCAGGCATACTGACATCCAGGAACAGGAGATGCGGATGCAAGCGGCCGATTGCTTCCAGCGCCTCGTGCGCGTCACAGCACTCGGCGGCGATAACGATGTCCGGATGATCCTGCAGGTATTCCCTGATCAATGTTCTCCCCAGGGGTTCATCATCGATGATAATCGCTCGTATAACATTCATACAAGCCCCTGCGGAATGGCAATTGAAACAGTAAACATGTCTGATCCTGATGCTACCGAGAATGTGCCGCTGCCCTGGTAAAGCAGGAGCAGCCGCTGTCTGATGTTTTCCAGGCCGGTTCCGGTGCTCTCCTGCTTCGGGCTTCCCGACGCCACCGAGTTTGAAACGGTTATGGCAAGCCGCTCATCCTGTCTGCCGATCATGATCCTGATCCACCCCTTGCCCCGTTTGGCGGCGATGCCGTGTCGAACCGAGTTTTCAAGCAGGGGCTGCAGGATCATTGCAGGCACTTTCCAGGTCTCGAGGCCGGGCTCAATGGTCTCCTCGATGCTGATTCTGTCACTGAAACGGACTTTTTCGATCTCCAGATACTGGTGCATGAGATCGATTTCTTCCTTGAGGGGAATGAGCGGTTTACCCCTTGTCTCGAGTGAAAACCGCAGCAGATCTGATAATTTCCCCATCATTTTCCGGGCCAGGTCAGGCTTTTCTTTGATAAGCGCGTTGACCGAGTTCAGGGCGTTAAAAAGAAAGTGCGGGTGGATCTGCATTTTCAGTGCCTTCAATTCAGCGTCCCGGACAAGGATCATCTGCTCCTTTTCCCTCAGCTCTTTTTCCCGAAACTGGTGGTAATAGATAATGGTGTAAAACACGCCTGTGCTGAGAAGATAGATCAGCACTCCCAGCATGAATTGCCAGATGATAATGTCTTTGATCGGAACAATGGTGAAGATGACATCACCTTCCTGCAGGTACCAGCTTCCGTATACGATCAGGATCCACAATGCGGAGAACAGATTTGCCAGTATGAAATGCAGAAAAAGCTGGGGGACGAATCGAACCCTGCCGAATGCGATGTGCCGGCATATATACCAGATACCGATGCTCAGCAGGGCGTATGTATAGTTGTTTGAGCAGGATGAGATCAGTGCCGTGACCCATTCCTGGCCTGTCTGGATCTTGAACAGTACCATATAGTACAGCACCCAGAAGGTCCAGATGATCAACCCATTAAAAAGGATTTTTCTGCTCGAAAGCGAAGGCATGATGATCCCTTTGTTGTTTCGCCGGTCACTGTCGCCGGAGCGATGCGCTCCTCGCACCAACGGGGCTTCCCTGTCAATATATTATTCACTATCGATAATAGCAAGATGATTGTTCCGTTGGGATATAAGACGACTGCGATTCCAGACCCATGAAAAACGAATCGCATTTTTTTTGCACACTGCAAGGCAGGCGCCGCACATTATACATTCTGCATTGGTGACAAGACCCTGGTTATCCCTGACATAGCCGGTTATCGGTATTCTCACCGGACATGCCTGTTCACAGTTGCCGCACAGTGTGCATCGTTCCGGATCGACCAGTGGTATCAGACGGGCAAAGTGAGCTCCCGCGGAGCAGAGGGCTCCCATGAAGCAGAGGTTCCTGCAGATCCAGCGTCGTTCCAGCAGAAGACCGAACAGTATAGCCGAGGCGATGTCGATCGTCCACACCCAGGCGTAGTGAACAGTGAACTCGGGCTTGAGGAACCCGGGCGAATAACTGAAATTGTGAGTCAGACCCTGGCTTTTGTTGACGGCATAGAATGTCAATGCCGATGCAAAAAAGGGTATGAGAATGAGCAGTCTGACCCATCTGTTCGGTTTGTTCCAGGCGACGGTTCTGAGAGAATAGCGGCCCGCCAGGTCCATTGTCGTACCCATGAAACAGAACCAGCCGCAGCCGATTCTGCCGAATAGCGGCGAGATAAGAATAAAAAAACCCCAGATGAGGACGACTGCCGTGATGACTCCCCAATAGATCGAATGCCAGATAAAACCAATGGCAAAAAACTGGAAAAATACCGGAGTGATCAGCAGGAAGATGATCCTGGATATTCCGTTCGCGGTTGCCGGTGTTTTCATACATGTCCTTTTATATATAGATGGATGTCAGTGCTGTCCGGCCCGGGAGCCGTCCTGCCTGTATTGAGTCCGGTCACATCTCCAGCCGTCCTTCCAGACGGCGAGAATGTCGCGGGTCTTTTTTATATCCTCCGTGGGGTCGCCATTAACCATGACCAGGTCGGCTGCCGCACCCGGAATGATAAGGCCGCGGTTTTTGATGCCGAAGATTCGTGCCGGAACCGATGTCGCGGCTTTCAGCGCTTCAACAGGAGACAATCCCGCCTCGACCAGCAGCAGCAGCTCCTCATGCAGGCTGGGGCCGTAGGATGTGCCGGGATTGGGCGCGTCGGTCCCTGCGAGAATCGGCACACCGTTGTCCCGCAGCTGCCGCAGTGCGTATTCGGCGTCGGCATATGCGCGGATCCCGGCGGTACACGGAAACGAGCGTTCCAGCATCATGACATCCACCGGTGTCATATAGGGCCCGAGATCCGGATCCCGGATCAGACGCTGGATGTTCCCCGCCCCGCAGAGGCTCTGGAGCACACTCAGCGTGGGGATAACAAAAACGGAATGTCTGGCGGCAATCCGGCCGAAATCGGGATGAACGCCGCCGTTTGCATAGAGATGCGCCAGCCCGTCAGCCCCGGCTTCGATGACGGTAATCGCATCATCCAGGTCCAGTATGTGCACAACCGCCAGCTTGTTCCGGGTGTGGGCCGCGGAGATCAGCGCCGCAATGGTTTCCTTGTCCAGTGAGTTGAAAGCATGGTTCCGGTCTCCGTCTTCACAGATTATTTTTATGAAATCGGATCCTTCGGCGATGCGGGCGTCCACAAACGCCAGGGCCTGATCAGGGGCCGAGAGCGTGGGAATCTCGATCCCGAACTGCGTACCGTGCCCCCGCGGCGCGGTGGCGAGAATTCCGGGAGAGATCAGGTCCGCCAGGTGATGGACCCCCGGTTGAGCGATATGCGCTTTGATATCCTTCATCAGCCGGGGATCCATGAACATGTCGATCACCTGGGTTATGCCGTAGACCAGGGATTGCTCCAGCTGATACTCGGAGAAAATATGCACGTGAGCGTCAATCAGGCCGGGGATAACGGTTTTGCCTTTGCCGCTGATAACGGGGATCGAATCCGGCAGTATCGCTCCGGCACCGACGGATGCAATTATCCCCTGATCTACATGCAGCGCTCCATACCGGATTGTATCGCCGTCGAATATGCGGCATTCCGTAATCACGAATGAATTACCCGGCTGGGCCGATATGATGCCTGCACTGTTCAGGAACGTCCAGATCATCAGGAAGCAGGTGTTTTTGGGGCTCATGGCAGTCCTCCCAGAGATTCGTTTTCCGCCGGGTACGCCGTCACTGTGCGTCGTCTTTTTGTTCGTCCAGCTGTGATTTCAGCTCCATGGCCCAGCCATGCTGCGGTTTCAATGCCAGACAGTTGTTCAGCTCTGTTTCGGCTTCGGTCACATTGTGCAATTCCATGTGAATCAGACCCAGATATACGTAGGTGTCCGCCAGCCCCCAGTCCGGTTCGAGATTCGATTCAGGAGTGTATGTCTGAAAACAGGTTACCGCGGAATGAAGATGCTGCAGCGCCTTCTCCTTGCCGCCGCCGAACATTCTGGGAGTATAATAGGCATTTATCCCGGAGAGAAAGGCAACCCGCGGATTGTCAGGAGACAGTGAAACCGCTCTGCTCGCATGTGTTCCCGCTTTAATGCCGAGTGTCATGCCGAGAATGGGTTTGATCGCGATTTTATTGCCATACAGGGAACTGAGCAGTATGTGTGCTTCCGCGGATGCATCGTTCAGCGCCAGGGCGGCTTCAAGATGGTCGATACCGTCATCAATATAGCGCCTGGCGTGCTCAAAGTCCTCTTGAGCGAAGTAAAAGGTGACAATACGGTAGTCGGCATAGGCGATGTAGTAGCGCACCAGCGGTTCCTGCTGGCCCAGTCCGAGCAGCCGTTCGAAGCAGCCGCGGGCATTGATCATGGCCTGGACATCCCAGGTATCAACGGCGGATTCAATAGAGGCGACTCCGGCGATAATACTGCTGTCCACGGCAGCCGGTTCCTGAGCACTGCCGGTCGAGACGCAGAGCAGTACTGCTGCAAGAATGATACTTTGTTTCATGGTCAATCTCCTTCTGTTTTATTCACGGGGCGGTGCGGCGGTCACGGGATTGATCTACAGTGTTACCGATCATCATCCGACGTTGACCTGCACTCCGAAATAGAACGACCGGCCAAACGCGCTTCTGACCGGACACCTGCGCTGATAGTCGGATGAATAGATGTAATCGAATATATTGATCCTGCCGAACAGGTTTGAAACCGCCAGATAGCATATGGTCATGTCACTGCCGGTGAAGCTGTGGATCCAGCCGAGATTGATGTCGACGTTACGGTAGGGCGGCACCCGTTCGGTGTTGTATCGGTCAGCCGCCGGGCTGTAGGGTTTTCCGCTTGCCAGGCGGCAGCTCATGCCCGCGGTAAACCCCGCGGGAAGGTCCGCAGTGAGCACTGCGGTCAGATTGTGAGTGATGTCAAAACAGGGAGAGGTCATGACCGGCAGGCTGAGCCATTTCCGTCTTGCCTGCAGATAGCTGTAGGAAATCCAGCCGGAGAGAGAGCCGAGGCGTGTTTTTAGGAAGAGATCAATCCCGGCGGCATACCCGTGTCCGTTATTTGAAAGGTTCGTCACCGCATCGTCGAGCAGCAGACCGGTGTACTGTTTTCCGTATACTTCAGCACGCAGCAGCGTTTCATCGCGTTCATAGACGGCCCCCAGGATTGCGTGACGGGATTTCATGGAACCCAGCGACGGATTGCCGATCCAGGGATCATAGTACACGGGATCAGGATACTGATGGTAGGCGCCGGCCGCGGCGGTGAGAGAGAAACAGGATGTGAGAGGAACGACTGCCGAGAAGCGCGGCGCTGCGTGTGTTTCACGGGATATGGACTCCCTTTCGACTCTGAGCCCGGGGATAAGGGTGAATCTCAGGGGAGTGATGATGTTCAGCTGGACAAATCCCGCTTGCCGGCTGGATTGGTAATCGGTATCGACGTCAAGGCCGGGTGCGTCGGGGCTGACGTCACCGTCATTGACGGGAACCGTTCCGGAAATTACGGTGATCTCCCGGTAGTAGTCGGCTCCAGCCTGCAGTGTGAGCCGGTCGCTTACCGTTTTTTGAGCGGTCAGGCGAAACTGACCGAGTCTGTCCGCGGTATCGAGGTCGAGGACTCCCACCCGCGCTCCGGAACGGTAATCACTGAGGGCGGCGTTGGCTGTCAGAAATAGTCCGCCGGCGGTCAGTGAGGTGAACCGGAGGTTGTACAGCCGGTTCGATCCGTCTCCGTGAAAATGGGTGGTGTAGTCCGGATCGTCGGCCAGCAGGCCAATGGTGTCATCCTGGCGGAAGATAAAGAGTTTCAGCTGTGATGCGGCGGTCGGCCTGTAAACGGTATTGACGCTGACATCGAACGACTCGGGGAAACGGGAAAATTCCCGTCTGCTGTTATTGAGCCGGAACATCATTTTCGAGTTACCGATGTTCCCCGAGAGAGAGTATCCGAGTTTGCCGGGGATTAGGGGAACACTGAGGAAGGCCGACTGGGCGGCCAGACCGGCGCCGACACCAATCCGCCGTGCTGCCGGCAGATCAAGGCTTTCCATGGCCAGGACACCGGATAGGGCGTGGCCGTATGCGGCCGAATAACCGCCGCTGGAGAAGTAGGTGCCCTTGAGGAGAAAGGGATTGAATGTCCCGAAAAATCCTCCCGTGGGTGATTCATATTTATATGGATGCCGTATCAATGCGCCATCAAGGTAGACGGCGGTCTCGGACACGTCGCCGCCTCTCACAAAAAGCCCGGCGCCTTCTCCCACCTGCTGCAGTCCGGGAAATGACTTGATCGCCCGGAAGATATCCGCGGCGGTCCCCGGAGTGCGCACGACATCGAGTGAGGTAAGGGTGACCCCTTCCTCGTCGGCGGCGATAAAGGAGCTTGCGGTTGCCGTCACTCCGCGAACACGGACAATCTCCTGTTTCAGGGTGATGTTGACTGTTACCTCTGTTTCCGGGCGGGCATGAACGGATGCGGTATTTGTGCGATAGCCCATATACATACATACCAGTGTCATGGTACCGGTTTTTACCGTGGTGAAGGAGTAACGCCCGTCTGTACCGCTTACCGTTCCCTCCACCGTCCCTTCGAGGTAGATATTCGCATTGGGAAGGGGAGTGTCGCGGCCGGTTGTTACCCGTCCGGAAATACGGCAGGGATGGCTCTGACCATGGGCGGCGGTCATGGGGACCGCCAGCAGCAGTGTGATTGTCAGAAGGTGACGATTCATGTCTGTTCCTCGTGTTTGATACGCCGTAATATACAGTGGAACCGCAGCCGGATAAAGGGATTGTCGGTCAACGGCCGGAAAATTCTGTGTATCGACATATTTCCCCGCTGAACGACAGAAATGACATTACTGCTTGATTCCTATATTATCGTGTTGTATGTTTAATGTGTTAGAATTAAGCGCGTTGTTTACAGTTTTAGGATTTCCTATATTGTACGAACAGGAGGAAATCCATGGTCATTCACAAAC
>JAFGRY010000018.1 GCA_016934955.1 bacterium
CAGCCCGTAATGGGTGCAGAACCATTTCGTGTTGTAATAGTCGACACCGATATAGAACGCCCGGTCCTCGGTCTGGTCAAGACCGAGAGCCGCGGAACTGGGATCGTACACTGTCCAGGTGGAAAGATCCTGGGAAAGCATCGAGACCTGCGCCAGACCCGTCCCGTCCTTCTGTCCCGCGAACCAGATATTGCCGTAATTGTCAAAGGCAATATCATAGAGCGAATTGAAGGGTAGATCGCTGTTCGCGGATGTGTAAAGAGTGAATGTCTGTGCCCCCGCCGCCAGCGGCAGCAACAGAAGCAACCATACTGATAGTAGCCTTTTCATGGTACAACACCTCCATTTTTGTGGTTATTCCCTACTGACCAATGCTGACATCGAGTGACGATACAGCATGAACCATTCTTTTCATCACCGCAGTTACCGTGCGAACCTGAAACCGAACTGATGCACCCCCCCGAGCACTCCGTGGGTCGTGTACGCATAATCGAGCATGGCATTGATGCCGGCAACACTCAGATCGAGACCTCCCCCGCATGAAAAACTGCCGGTGTCGTAATTGACCCGGTAGCCGCCCCGGAGATACGCGATGCCCCCGAACCCGTACTCCGCGGCAAAGGCGAGCCGTTCTCTGTTGTCGCTCGGCACGTTCACATCGATGAAGAAGGTGAGACGGTTGTTCTGCAGCGCCAGGGGCTCGAAGGCGACACCCATCTGGAACACCTGGGGCAGCCGGAAGTAGGGAGTCAGCCGTTCAATACGGGGATTGTCCTCCTGCTCCCGGGCCTCTTCTTCGGCGATGCGCTCATCAATATCGTCACCGCTGAACCGAAGCTTGCCGCCGAAATTGCGGATGACCATGCCGATCCGAAGGTTGAGGAAGTCGGTCTGATAGTGGGACCCAACGTCAAGGGCAAGCTGGGATGCCGTTTCATTCCAGATGTGCTCCCTGATATATTTTCCCGTCACACCGAAGGTGAACCTGTCGGTCAGCATTCTCGCGTAGGAAAGCCCCAGCGCCAGATCACCGGCATCGAAAAATTCACCGGTGCCTTCGCTGTCATAAACGGTGGTAATTTCCATCTCGTCCATATAAAATGACGTGAGAGAGACGCCGACCGCGTTATAGGCGCCGAACTTCTTCACGAACGCGCCGTACATCAGTTTTGTGTCCATGAAATAATTTGTATGGGCCACATTCAGATCGAACTGTTCCGTAAAGACCGCGCCGGAGGGATTCCAGTAGAGAGAGCCGGCACCCCTGACATCGGCGGTAATGGCGCCGCCCAGCGCAGCCCCCCGCGGTTCTACTGCAATCTGAAGGAAATTTGCACCGGTCTGCGCCAGATTACCCTGCGCCTGCATTCTTGCAGCGGACAGCAGGAGCACGCTCAGCGCACCCATCGTTATCGTCATGCGTTTCATATCCTCTATCTCCATGCTATGGTCAGCGGATTACCGCGAAACGGCCGGTTTTTTCACCGAGATCCGACTTGATATAATAAAAATAGATGCCCGAGACCACTGGACGCCGTTCCGAGGTAAGCAGATTCCACTCTTCCCGCCCGGTTCCGTTGGTATGCTCGATGGTGTTCACCAGGTCGCCGTCAACGGTGTATATCTGTATCGTGCAGGTGGCGGGCAGATGGGTGAACGCCAGGTTCCTGATCGGTTCTCCGAAGGGCGTGTTTCCCAGCCGGGCTTCATCCCAGGCTGCCGACACGACGTACGGGTTGGGCACAACCTTGATCGCATCCATGTCGCTGCGCGTTTCTCCGGCAAGGGTATGCGGCTCCACCGCCACGGCGTTGGGAACATTGGCGATATTATTGATATCCGCCAGGATCACCGACTGTTCGAGTTTTCCGCCGGAGCCGTACCGGTACGCTGCCAGGTTGTAGTAATACACGAACCCGTTGTAGACCTCGTCATCGATCCAGCGATACGCGTCCGGGTCGACCGTCGTTTCCGCTTTGAATTGCATGGCCACCGTGTCCACCGCCGTCCAGGAGCCGAGGGTGGGATCAGTGGTCCGGTAGATGATGTACCCCTCGAGATCGTTGGTGGAATCAGCGGCCGAATTCCGGTAATTGATATCGATGTCATTGCTCCATGTAAGGGTAATGCTCCGGTCTCCCGCCTCGGCGCTCAGCTGCGGTGAGGGGACGGTGGCGATATCGAATCCGTTGTCCCAGTATTCCCAGATCGCATCGGTAATCTCCAGCAGATCCTCCTCATCGTCTCCCACCATGACGCCCACCCAGATCTCGGCGCTCTCGCCGGGAGCGATATCGAAGGGGCCGTTACAGATATAGGCCACCATGGCGCCGCCGATAAGCTCGCCGCCGGACTGAATCCTGGTCGTCGCCGGATCATCGTAGTGGGTGCCGTTGATGGGATTGTCCCCGAGATGAAAGAAATCGGAGACGCGGAGCTCGCTGCTCTCGTGGAAATAGGTGGTGTCGCTGCACATGAGATAGTAGCTCACCGAATCCCAATGAGCGCTGTTTACCGCCACCTCGTCGATGGTGACGTCTATCCAGTGCCAGTCGGTGATACCGCCGTCATTGGGCGTTTTCAGGAACGTGACACCGGACAGAAAGGGATCCGGTTCTCCCCAGTCATCGGAATAATTATCGGAATCGTAGAAGTAGAGCAGTTCCCGGTCCTTGTCGAATCCGATGCAGTCATCCGCCCATTCATTGGCATCATTGGCCGTACCCCCGATATCGAGATCGGAATAGAAATTGAAATACATATCTTCATAGGCCCGCGCGCTTCTGTTCTCGATCACGAATTTAAGAATGAGAAACTTGTCCGCTCCGGGTACGCCCCACGAATAGATATGCTGATGGACGCGCATATCGAGCAGCATATCCTCTTCATGGTTGTTCTTGTAGCGCCAGTTCGTGGAATCGCTGTAGACACAGTAACTGTCCTGCTGGGAGAAAAACACGGGATTCCCCTCCCCGTCCCTTACCGGCCACCCGGTGGCGGGCCAGGTCGCCGGATTATCGCTCATCGCGATCTCGGCATTCCCCGCGTCATATCCTCCCATGGCGTCGAATTCCTCATAGCGCCCGTCGGCGGCGCTGATGACGTTTACCGGAACACCGATCATCAAACACTGCCGGTACATACAGATATGGCCGGAATTGATCGGATATTCAAGCGTCTTCTCGAACTGTCCGCCGTAGGGATAGAACTGTCCGATGTTCGTGGTAAAAAAGCCCACTTTACCCACATTGTGCGTGCCGAACGCTCTGTCCTGCAGTCCCCGGGTTTTTTTATCGTCAGCGAATCCTGCAGACGCCCTCAGCCCCAGGGACACCGCTGCAGTCAGTACAAAAAATATCTTTATCCAGTTCTTCATATCCACCTCGCTCCTCTTAGTATCGGACCGACAAGCCCAGGTAAATGAGCCGGGGCGCACCCCAGTTCAGGGGATTGGCGGCATATTCATAGGTGCGGCCGAAGCTTTGATCGGGTTTGCCTGTGTATGGATCGACGTACACGACATTCTTTCTGTTGGTCAGGTTGTAGATTTCAAGATAGGGGATCAGCGTCACCGCTCCCAGTTCCAGGCGCTTGTCGAGCTTGAGATCGACCGTCCAGTTCGCCGGCAGCCGGCCGTTGTTCAGTTCGTAGGGTTCGGTGGCTCCCCTCGTACCCCTGGTGTAGGGCAGGCCGCTTCCGTAACTGAAGAGCATGGTTGCTCTGACGTGTTCAAGCAGGGCGACCGAGCCGATTTTCGGCCCTTCATTCTTGCCGAACCGCAGGGTGAGGTAGGAATTGACCACATGCCGCTGATCAAAGGAGAGCGGGAAAAATTTTAGGCTCTGACGATTCGCCTCTTCAACCCCGACCCGCTCCAGGGGCCCGGAGCTGCTGCCTTCGTGAACGGAATAGGTGTAGTTGATCTCACCGGTGAGATACCGCCCCCGCATCTTGCGCAGCTGAATTTCCAGGCCGTTATTGTAGGCGAAATCCTCATTGATCTGGAGGCTGAAACTCTCCCAGTACTGGGGAAGGTCGCCGGCAAAATAGGTGCGGGCGCCCACCAGGTTGGTAATCCGCTTGCTGTATACCGATACTTTGAACAGGTAATCATCGAAAAGCTGATTGCTGAGGCCGAACTCATAGGCGATCGTTTTTTCCGGTTTCAGATCGGGATTGCCGAACCTGCCGTTTCCGGTGCGGAGATTCATGAGCATGTTGTCTGCGTAATCGACATCCCCGTCCCCGTCAACGTCGTAGATATCACCGGAGCTGCCGGTCACCAGGCTCTTGTACACGAACTGATATTCGGGACGCTGAAAGTAATGCCCGTATCCGAAATGAAAGACGGTCCGGTCCGATACCGGATAGGATATGCCCAGACGGGGACTGATCTGTGTATGAATCTTCGATTCTTTTTTAACCGCGGTGCTGTCCTCAAGCTGGTAGGGATTCTCCCAGTAACTCACATTCGGCGCCGTCAGGTCGAATCGCACGCCCGCGCTCAGGATGATGCTCGAAAAGTTGATTTTATCCTGGATGAACGCGGCCGCCTCGTAGGGGTAGACGGAATAGTCGTCGAGAACGTGATCATCGTAAAAGGGGGAACTGATATAGAACCGGTCGAGCCTGCTGCGCCGGAACTCCGCTCCCGCCTTCACCTCGTTGTAGGAGTTGGCCTGCCAGAGCATGTTTCCCCGGAATCCGATGGTTTCCTGATCGTCTTCCGTGTAGCTGGTCAGGTTGTTCAGCAGATAGAACTCCTTGTTGATGTCCCGCTGATAGGCGGGGGTGAGATCGTTGTAGTCATAATCTCCGGAATCATAGTGCTGGTCCTGATAATAGAGTGTCAGGTCATAATAAAGTGACGGCGACAGGGTGTGCACCATACCCATGCTCAGCAGCCGGGAAGCGGTCCGAGGCTCGGCCAGATACTGGTCGGGAATATATTTCCAGGAGTGAACATACCCTTTGCGAATACCGCGCGACATATTGACCGTCGCCCTCAGCTTGATATTTTTCAGGTGCCTGTCCGTTACTTTCAGGAAAACATTGCCCTGGGTCCGGTATCCCCAGGGGAGATAACTGTCCCGGTCATCGTAGGTCGTGGAAAGCATGAATTTGGTTTTCGGCGAAAGAAACGAGCCGCTGAAATTCGACCGGATCACATTGCTGTTGTTATCCACGCTGGCGGGTTCGACCCCGAGCGCCGATGATTTCGCGTCGATATCGGCCGTGAATTTGCCGGTCCCTTCCTTGGTGGTGATGTTGATGATCCCGCTCATGGCGTTTCCGTATTCAGCGCTGTAGGTGCCGCTGATCACCTGCATCTCGGAAATGATATCCCTGTTCAGCACTTCCGACGAATTCAGCGAGCTGTAGAGCGGATCGGTGAGCGGCACTCCATCGATCATGTAGGTGACCTCTCCCGACCGGCCGCCCCGCAGATGCAGTCCGTCGGCATTGACGACGCCCGGCTGAATCCGCAGCACGTCTGAAACGGTCGTGGTGGGAAGATCGGCGATCTCCCGGTCGCTGACGCTGCGCAGGGTGGCGGTATTGTCCTTTTCAACCACCGGCCGCTGAGCCGTAATGACAACGCCCTGCCCCTCTATGATCGCTTCCTTGAGGCTGAAATCGACGTCGGCGATCCGGTTGGCCCGGACAACCACGCCTTCCATGCGCTGTGACTGATAGCCGATGTAGCTGATCACGACCGTGTACACACCGGGTTCGACCTGCAGGATGACATACCTGCCGTCCTTACCGGTCGCGCTGCCCCTGCTCGTCCCCTCCACGACGACATTCGCCCCCTGAAGGGGCCTGCCGGTTGATGCTTCAATGATACGCCCGCTTATTTTACCGTAATTCTGAGCGGCGGCGGAAGCGCTCAGCACCAGTACAAGCGGCACCAAGCAGACACACACTCTTTTCAACATGCAGTACCTCCCTTAACCAGATTGATCCCGGATAGACAACCGTTTAAAACGGCCCGTACCTGAACAGCACCGGCGGCACCATCAGGACAAGACCGATAAGTGTTAAAACGAGCACCAGCGGATAGAGCCATTTCGCCCAGACCGACCATTCGATTTTGGCCATGCCGAGAACCCCCATGGTGACACCGGAGGTCGGCACGATCATATTGGTGAGGCCGTCTCCCAGCTGATAGGCCAGCACCGCGGTCTGGCGGGTAATACCCGTCAGGTCGGCCAGGGGCGTCATGATCGGCATGGTCAGCGCGGCCTTTCCCGAACCTGACGGAATGAAGAAATTGAGCACGCTCTGAATAATGAACATCACCTGGGCCCCGAAAACAGGATGCAGCCGTGAAATGGTCGCGGACAGTGCATGCATTACCGTATCGATGATCATGCCGTCACTGGCGATCACGAGGATCCCCCGGGCGAATCCGACAATGAGGGCCGCGCCCACCAGGTCCCGCGCTCCGGCGATAAAACTGCCGGCGATCTCATCCAGGGAAAGCCGGGCGATGCAGCCGCTGACCAGCCCCATCCCGAGGAAGAGCGCCGCGATTTCATCGATGTACCAGTGGTACCGCATGACACCGATTATGGTCATGGCAATCGTCAGGAAAAAGACGCCGATGATCAGCCGGTGGCCTGTCCCGAACTGCACCTGTTCCGCCTCTTCCTCCCGCAGCCGCTCGCGCCGCTGTGTATCCTGCTCATACACCGGGCTTTTCTCCGGCGCCTTCTTGATGCCGGCCGCGTAACGCATGACCATCAGGATGCCGGCGCCGGTAACCACCCCCCAGACCGCACAGCGGTACCCGATGCCGGAAAAGATCGGCAGTTCCGCGATACCCTGGGCAATACCGATGGTAAATGGATTGAGCATGGCTCCGGCAAACCCCAGTCCCGCCCCCAGAAAGGGAATGCTGATGCCAACGATGGAATCGTACCCCAGCGAGAGCGCCAGGGGAATGAATATCAGAACAAACGGGATCACTTCCTCGCTCATCCCGAAGACCGCTCCGAACACGGAAAACAGCAGCATGCCCGCCGGGACCACCAGGTACGCCCGCTCCTCCAGCCGGTGCGCGGCCCTGAGTATGGAGGCGGTAATCACCTTTGTCTTGTCGATAATCCCGAATACACCGCCGATCAGCAGAATAAAGGCGATGATCCGGGCCGTTTGCACGATGCCCTTTATCGGGGCCTGCAGAAGCGCGAACACTCCCTGCGGGTCCCGGTCAACCAGCTGAAACGTGTCATCGACAACGATCTCTCTTCCATCCTGGTTGACCGTGCGTTCATACCGGCCGCCGGGAATTACCCAGGTCAGCATCGCCGTGATGGTCATGATGATGAATATGAGCGGAAAGGCTCCGGGAATTTTTACTCGTTCAATATGCATGGGTATCCTGTCATTCACTGATCGTTCCGGTGTTCATGTCATACCGCTGCCCCGCGTAGAGAACCGTTACCTGAAGATCGCCGGCACCCAGAAGGCCGGTCCGGCCGTCCCTCGAGACAGCGGCCCGGCGGGGATCGTACACGACAACGCTTCCTTCACCGCTGACGCTGAACGTGTCGTCGGGATAGTAGAGGATGGCCGTCGATTCGTCGATGCCGATACCGGGGAGCCGTTTTTCCAGTGTCAGGGTCATCAGCCTGTTATGACGCGAGCGCATGATGAAATGCTGGTCGATGATACAGGAGGTGAGCAGGCCGAGTCCCGCCGCCGTTTCCACCGCTCCTTCCCGGATCGCGGTGAAATCCCCGTCACCGGTGATCATGATTTCGCTCATCACCGCGGCTCCCGCACTGGTGCCCCCGACGGCGCCGCCCTTCTCCAGGTAGAGGTCCCGAACCGCGTCAGCGACCGGTGTCCCACCTATCCTCTCCATGAGCCGGGTCTGCACGCCGCCGGTAAAGAAGATACCGGCTGCCGAGGAGACCCGGGAGATGACGCTGTCCGCGGTTGCCATAAGTGAATCGCTGATAAACAGCCAGTCCACCGCGGACGCACCGTGTTCCCGGAAGAGCGCGACAGCTTCGGGCCCCGTTTCCAGCGGTACACCGCTGGCGGAAGGGATCACCAGGATAGTGCCCTCTCCGCAGTGATCGATAAAGGAGGCGATCGCGGCGTCCGGTTTGGCCCCGCCGCCGATGATCATGAGCATTCCCCTGCCGTCCGCCGGGGCGCTCCGCGGCGCGCATGCCGCCATGAGTACGAGCTGCAGCGCGGCCCACATGTTCAGCCATCTATTGCCCATTAGTCCCTCCCGTCAGATGCAGCAGCAGTTCGGCCGTGGTCACGAGATCGTCTATGGCGATCTCTTCGTTGTGTGAATGGGGATTCCGGACACCGACACCGATATTGACCGCCTGAATGCCGTGCCGGTTGACGACATTCGCATCACTGCCGCCGTAATACACCAGCCCTTCATGGGAAATTCCCATCGCTTCATACACGGAGACAAGTGTCTGGATAACCGGCAGATCCCCGGTCAGGCTGAATCCCTTGAACGCCTCGAGACAGCGCACCTCGGCGCTTCCCCCGAACCTGCGGGCGGTGGTCTCCGCCGCGGCCTTCAGATCGCTGCACATCCGCTCGATCACCCGGGTATTGAAAGACCGTATCTCTCCGGTGGCCGAGACCGATTCAGGCACGACATTGACTTGCGTCCCCCCCTTGATGGTCCCGATATTCGCCGTTGTTTCGTCATCGACCTGCCCGACCGGGAAGTCACGCAGCACCTCGAGCGCCATCGAAAGCGCGTTGATGCCGTTTTCGATGGCGACCCCGGAGTGGGACGCCCTGCCGGTGAAGGTCAGGCCGAGATCGACGGCCGTGGGCGTAACGGCAACGTATTTCCCCGGCGGCCGCGAGCAGTCGAGAATATATCCCTCCCGTGCCGCAAGCCGGGAAAAATCGAGCTGCAGCGATCCCAGCATCCCCTGTTCTTCACCCACACTGAAGACGATTTCCAGCGGCCTGTGCCTGAGTCTGTTTTCGGCCAGTGTCGCCAGCACTTCCATGATGATCGAAATGCCGGCCCTGTCGTCGGCTCCCAGAATAGTGGTGCCGTCCGACCGAATGACGCCGTCGGTGATCACCGGCGCGAGGCCGGCGGTCGGCTCAACCGTATCCATATGCGCCATCAGCAGCAGCGGCGCCCCCGCCGAACGGGTTCCCGGAATCCGCGCGATGATGTTTCCGGTGTTGCCGTCGAAAGAGGCGCCCGCGTCGTCCTCTTCATACGGAACACCCAGAGTCTGCAGACCGGCCTGGATCGTATCCGCGACCCGCCGTTCATCACCGGTGATACCGTCCGTTTGTGCCAGTGTCAAGAACCGTTCGACCAGGCGGTCCCGATCAATATGCATCATTGTCATGCCTTTATCTGGTTTTCTTGAGGGTCAGGTAACAAAATAACGGTCATCCTTAATGTTCTCTTCGATGATCTTCAGTGACTTGAGTGTCCGTTCCTTATCCTTGAAATTGAGTTCCGTGATTATCGCGTTCAGCACCACCGTAACCGCTCCCAGGGAATTGGTAAACATGATATTATCGGTCCGTATCTGCAGACAGATCGAGGCATATTCCCTGATCGGGGCCACCTTCGTATCGGTAAAGGCGATAATGGTGATGCCCCGCTCCTTCGCGTATTGCACGGCCTCGATCGTCTCCCGCGAATAGGGCGAGAAGCTGAAGCAGATTAAAAGGTCATCCTCCTTCAGATACGCCACCTGTTCCTTGAATTTCAATATGGCCGGGTTCAGCTGATGGGCGTCATACGCGTACAGCCGCAGCATGTAGGTCAGGACCGACGCGAAATGATAGGAGAGCTCCAGGCCGATACTGTATATGGAGCGCGCGTGAATGATCGCATGCACCGCTCTGGAAAACTGGGCGGGATCTATGGCATGTATGGTGTCATTGATATTCTCGGCCACGTTCTGCGCCACCAGGTGCAGCACATCGGGTGTCGTTTCACTTTTCGTGATCGCCTGCTGATACTTCTCCACCGGCCCCATTCTGTCTTCCAGGGAAACCGAGAGCCTGTCCTTGAGCTCTTTATACCCCTTGTATCCGAGTGCCTGCGTGAAACGCACAACGGTGGCTTCGCTCACATCGACCCGTTTTGCCACTTCATGGATCGGCAGCAGCGGCAGAAGATCCCTGTTCTCAAGAAAAAATTCGGCGATCTTCCGCTGACTTCCGGCCAGGGTGGGCAGCGCCTGTACGACCTTCTTTTCCAGCTCTGAGGGTGCTTTCATGAAATTTTTTATTCAGTAATTTAAATGTGTGAAATTTTTCTTACATGGCAATATACAGCGGCACCGATAGAATGTCAACACTTTTTTTTGTTTACGGGAATACAGCCGGTACGACGCAGCATCAGGTGAGAAGCACCGCACGGGGACACGCCTGAGCGGCAGTTCCCTGTCACCGATCGGACGGTCACGAATGAAACGGAAGGGGACGGAGCGCGCGCGGGACCGGGGCGTTCAGGAATGACGCCGGGAAGTAATGGACGGGAAAAGGCGGGTGAAACAGAACAAAACAGCGAGGCGTGCCGGACATCGCCGTGGATGTCCGCCGCTCAATCCATGAGATTTTCCATACACTGACGGATAATTTTAAGCGCCTCTTTCTGATCCTTTTTGGGGATGCTTTTCAGTGTCTCTTTTTCAATGCGCTGATAGATGTCGAGTATTCTGCTGTAGAACACCTCACCTTTATTTGTGAGACTCACTATTTTCGCGCGTTTGTCGACACTGTCGCTCACTCGTTTGAGCAGCTGTTTTTTCTCAAGGGAAACGACGGCCCGGGTAATGAAAGTTTTCCCTCTGATGGTGTCTTTGGCAAGATTGACCTGATTCTGTTCTCCCTGTTCCGAGAGCAGCTTGAGAATGAGAAAATGCTCCGCCTGAATCGACAGCCCGTCTTCCTGAAATGCCGTTTCCAGATGCCTGATGAATAATCGTGTCAGCAGATACGACGAAAAAATCAATTCCTGTTTCATACACTCACCTCAGATAATAATGATGACCACATACAGTCCTCAGGGTATCGGGACGGAGTATCCGGTGGTTCAGGTCGATAAGCGGGATTGTAAAAGGGTATAATAAACAAATGTACCTATTTATTCTCAAAAAACAAACGGTTTTTTCTTCGCACCGTCCGGAGCGGACAGAAAACGGCGCTCTGCCGGGCGCGGCACAGGCCGCGGCCGGGCCGGATCACCGGGAGGTCCGAAAGCGATCAGCCCCGGAAGGCGACGGCACATCCGGGGCTGACGGTACCGGTCAATCGCCGGTGTAATAGAGAATCATCCGTTCGATGGCCTTCCGGCAGACCGCGCAGAACCGGTTCATGCCGTTCGAGAACATGAGACATTCAATTTCAGGGCGGTACAATCCTTCCGAGGCATACCCGGCCCCTTCGAAAACGCCGACCTTGTCCTTGTAGAGCTGCAGGTAGTGATCACGGGTTTCCGTGATCTTCTCACGCAGCCCGGCGATTTCCTGCCGCAGTCTGTCGGCCTCGGCAGCGGCCCCTTCATCCTCCGATTTTTTCAGCTCTGACAGGGCTGCATTCAGCTCATGGACCGTTGCCTGCATCTTCTCCACCCGCTCTTTGCCCCAGTCCGTAGGCACCTGGACACCCGGTGAGAGCATGTCTTCCCACTTCACGTGCTCGGGATCGAGCAGCGCCGTGATGTTCGGTTCCGCCGGTTCGACTCCGGGCGGATAGAACTCGTTATAGGCCACGTCGGAGGTGTAGTACTCGTCGGCAAGACCGGCGAATGAATGGCCGAATTCATGGACGAATACTTTCTCGCTGAGCTCATGATCGACGGTGGAAAGACCGTAATAATTGTAAATGCCGCCCCCGCCGTAGCGGTCGCTGTTCACCATGATGACGATGGCGTCATAGGGAACCGCCGCGGCCAGGTTCCGGAAGGCCTTGTTGTCCTCGGTGAGCAGATACCGTTCAATATGGAAGGCGTTGAATGAAGCGTTTACCGCCGTGGAGACATAGGCGCCCTTGCGGGGCTGATCCACACCGCTTTCAGCGGACGGGACAAAGATGCCGTAGATAGTGAACTTGTTCCGGTAGCTCTTGTACGGCTCATAGGAGAAGAGCACCTTCACATACCGGTCCACATCCCGTTTGAACTTTTCCATTTCGTGGGCTGCATACCCTTCGGCGATCCAGGCCAGATCCACCGAATGGTGCGGATCGCCGCCGGCAAGCGCCTTGTAGACGGTCACGCCGTTTCCCGGTGTTTCCCGGCGGACGTCGACACTCTTGGGATCGATGCGCCGGGTAAAGACCACGCGGTAGACGTTTTCACGGTCACCCATTTCCAGTACGAAGCGTACCGGCCGCTTCGGTTCGGGGAAGAGAGCGGAATGGTGATAGGCGCGCTCGACGCCCTCGATCGCCGGATTCGTGGTTTTATATTCACTGAAAATACAGTCGAAGCCGCGGGAAAAAATCAGGCGGTTGGTGGCGATGTCATACAGTTTGACGAAATAGGCGCCCTTGATATAGGGATCGATCAAATGGTCCGGATTGCCGGCCCACGGCCCCTGTACATATATTTCATCGATGGTCACCACCTCTTCATCGGCATCCCCCGTGATGAAGAAATCGACCCGCATGGTGGCATCGAGGAAAAACTGCTCAAAGGAGAGCGGTGCCCGGGAAAAAAGGACCGCCGGTATCGCCAGCACCAGCAAGATCAACAGTGTACGTTTCATATCCACTCCTCCTCCATTGCACAATTGGTTTCCGACTCCGCTCTCATGCCGGATCAGGCGGCGCACCACGATACAACATCGTCAATGGTCTTGGCGATGGGTCTGCCCAGCACCCGCGGTTCGGTTTCGGTAATGAGCACATCGTCTTCAATGCGGATGCCGCCGAAATCGCGGTATTGCCGCACCTTCTCATAATTGATGAAACCGGCATGCCTCTTCTCCCCCGCCCACTGATCGATAAGCTCGGGAATGAAATAAATGCCGGGCTCGGTGGTGAGGACATGTCCCGGTTCATAGGCCCTGCCCATTCGCAGATAGGCGAGGCCGAACTGGGTGCCCCGCTTTACCCGTTCATCGTATCCGACATAATCCTCTCCTAAATTTTCCATGTCGTGCACATCGAGCCCGATCATATGCCCGAGACCGTGCGGCATGAAGAGTGCGTGCGCGCCCGCGGCCACCGCCTCGTCGACATCGCCTTTCATGAATCCCAGGTCTTTGAGCCCGGAGGCGATCACGGATACGGCGTGCAGGTGGGCGTTCCTGTTGGTTTCACCCGGACGCATCCTGGTGATCGACGCCAGCTGGGCCTCAAGCACGATGGAATAGATATCTGCCTGCGCGGGCGTGAATTTCCCGTTTACCGGGAAGGTGCGGGTGATGTCGCTCGCGTAATGGAGCGGTGACTCGGCTCCGGAATCGAGCACCAGCAGATCGCCGTCTTTCATGATATTGTGATGGTGATGATTATGGAGCGTTTCGCCGTGCACGGAAAAAATGACGGGAAACGATACATGGCTGCCGCGGGAGAGGACCAGTCCTTCCACCGCGCCGTAGATCTCCTGCTCCTTCAGGCCCGCTTTCGCCGATTTCATCGCCAGCCTGTTCATCTCATAGCTGATCTCCAGTGCTTTCTCGATTTCGGCCACCTCGTCGGGAGACTTGATGTTCCGCTGCGCCACCACCGCCCTGATGAGCGTTTCGGAGGTCTTGTTATTCACTTCCAGCACCTGATGCCCGGTTAGCCGGGAGATAAGGATCCGGCCTTCGCCCCGGTACTGAGGCAGAAAATGGATGGTGCGGCCCTGCGCCTCAGCCTCTTTCACATGGGTGTCGAGCGCCTCGAAAGGCCGCACCGAATCGGCGCCGCACAGGTCCTGCTTTTCGGCCATGGTCTGCTGGGGGCCCATCCAGATAATGTCATCCACGGTGAAATCATCGCCGTACAGCGTCGATCTGCCGCTGTCGGCATCGACGACGCCGGCGAGGCCGGGCACATCGTGTCCGAAAAAGTAAAGGAAGGTGCTGTCCTGTCTGAAATGGTAGGGATTGCCCGGGTAGTTCATGGGGCTCTCGCTGTTGCCGGGAATCAGGATAAGGCCCGAACCGACCTGTTCGGCCAGCCGTTTTCGTCGGCTGGAATAGGTGTCAGCACTGAACATTGGGTACTCCTTTCAAAAAATTGATCCCCGCCTGGACAAGCGCGGGGATCGTATGCAACCGGTGGTCATTGTCTGCGATAATCAGTGATTGACCGTCATCATTACTGCTGCGTATTCGCGCTTGAGGGCAGTTCGAGTCCGTATCCCTGTTTTTCATCCGCCTTCTTCAGCATGAAGGCGAGATAGATGGATATACATCCCAGGACAACCAGCATCAGGATCGAAATGGTATAATTGTATACGGGGATCTCGCCGGCGGCGCGCATCGTTTCGATCGTTGTCGTGATTTTTTCAGGCGCCATATTCTGAGCCTGCAATCCCTCACGCACCGACCGGATGTTCTCAACCACGGCCGGATTGGTGAGATCGAGCACTTTGCCGATGCCCCAGTAGAACAGGCCCAGTCCATAATTCTGAATGGTAAACATGGTCGCGTAGGCGGTTCCCAGCCGTTTCTCGGGAACGATCTTGGCCACTGACGGCCACATGGCAGCGGGCACCAGCGCGAAAGCGATGCCCAGCGCAAAGAGACCGGTGTAGCCCAGCGTGACACTGTTGAATACCGACAGGGTGAGATGGGCGTAGATAAGCAGGAGTGATCCCAGGATCATCAGCGAAGCCGCTTTGCCCTTCTTGTCCACGAGACCGCCGAAAATCGGCGTAAAGACAATGGTGCCCATGGGAATGAGGCCGGCTACTTTAGGGCCGCATTTCAGGTAGGCGCCGATCTTTTCCAGCAGGGACATGCCCTCCAGGGGCGGCAGCACCGAGGTGAATCCGAACTTGTTGATGAGCAGGTCGGGCGCGTACTGCACGAAGGGGAACACCGCCGAATAGAACGCGACGCAGAGCAGGGCGATGTAGAGGAACGTTTTATTGGTCACCAGCTCGATCACATCCTTGAACTTGAACTCGTCTTCCTTGCTGCCGCCGGCCTTCTGGTTCATCTGCCTGTCAAGTTTGACATCGAATATCAGGTAGGCGATAAAGAGCAGGAATCCGACGCCGATGATCGAGGCCGCGGTGATAAGACTGGCGCTGAGGTTGCCGCCTCCCACTTCAACACCGAACGATACCGCGCCGAAAGTCCCCATTCTGCCGACGACGACGTTCAATCCCATGGCGAGAGCGAGTTCGTGTCCCTTGAACCATTTGACGACCGTGCGCGAGATCAGCACACAGGTGGTTTCGAGACCGACACCGAAGAGAATACGGCCGATAACCATGACCAGCAGTTTATTCTCACCGAACATGCCGGTGCTGCCCAGGCCGACGATAAAGGCGCCGATGGTGGCGATGAGACCGAACACCAGTCCTGCCTTGCGGATACCCCATTTGTCGAGGGCGATGCCGCCCAGCACCAGCATCAGCGCCCAGTTCGCCCAGGTCGTGGAACTGATGAGCATGCCGAACTGCGAGCTGGTGAATCCCAGCTGACTCTCAAACAGGGTTTTCAGGGGGCCGAGCCCGTCCTGGAACCAGTAGGTCCCGAACATGAGTCCGCTCACGAGGACCAGAACCAGCCATCGTGCCGGCGCGTAATCTTTCAGAAGTTTCTTTGCCTGTTCCATCAACACCTCCGGATTTGGTTAACTGCAGATCTGTTATGATTGCTTTCGAATCGCTTCCACGTCTTCAATTGACTTGGGGATCGGCGTACCGAGCAGACGGTACCCCTCTTCGGTTATGACAAAGTCCTCCTCGTTCCGGATGCCGCCGAAATCTTTATAGGTTTCGACCTTGTCATAATTGATAAAGCCGGTGCATTTGTTCTGCGATTTCCACAGGTCGATCAGTTCGGGAATAAAATAGATGCCGGGTTCCACGGTAACGACGTACCCGGGCTTGAGCGGACGGGCAAGCCGCAGGGATTTGAGTCCGAACTGGGTGCTTTTGGGTTCACCGGCGTATCCCACGTACTGTTCTCCCAGATTTTCCATGTCATGTACATCCATTCCCATCATGTGCCCGGTTCCGCAGGGAAAGAAAAGCGCGTGCGCGCCGGCCCGGACCGCCTCTTCGGTGTCACCCTTCATGAACCCCATGGCTTTCATGCCTTCGGTTATGGACCGGCAGGCGGTCAGGTGCACTTCCCGGAAGGGCACGCCCGGTTTGAGGGCGGCGATCGCCGCTTCGTGGGCGTCGAACACCGCCTGGTAGATCTCCTTCTGCCGGCCGGTGAACACCGGATCAACGGGCATGGTGCTGGAAAGATCGCCCGCATACCCTTCGGCCGTCTCCGCACCGGCGTCGAGCAGAAACAGGTCCCCGCTTTTCAGGGTGTTGCCGTGGTAGTGGTTGTGCAGCGTCTGACCGTTGATCGTGGCGATAATGGGAAAGGAGAGATCCCCCCCGGCCGCCAGGGCGATGCGGTGCACTTCCGCCGCGATCTCGGCCTCCTGCAGGCCGGGCCGCGCCATGCGGTAGGCGGCCAGATGCATTTCCGCCGATATGGACACGGCCCTCTCTATTTCAGCGATCTCTTCTTCGGACTTCACATTGCGCTGCTCGGCCACCGCGACGACGAATTCGAGCGAGGCGGCTGTTGAAACGGCCGCGGCCGGTATGCCGAGCAGGTCCTGGTATTTCAGGGTGTGCTCGGCCCGGTAGGGAGGCAGAAAATGGACGACCCGTTTCTTCTCGAGCGCTTTTTCCAGGGTTTCGTTGAGGGCATGCAGCGGCTTCACGGTCTTTATGCCCGCCTGGACCGCCCGTTCAGCCAGGGTCGCCTGACGTCCCATCCAGACGATGTCGTCAACGGTCAGTTCGTCCCCGAAGAGCACGCATTCTCCGGAATCCGCGTCGATCACCCCGGCGAGCCCCGGCTGGCTGAGACCGAAATAGTAGCGGAATGTGCTGTCCTGGCGGTACCGGAATGGGTTGTCGGCGTAGTTCATGGGACTTTCATCATTGCCCAGAAAGAGAAGCAGTCCGCTGTTCACGGTACCGGCCAGCAGGCGGCGCCGTTCGACATAGGTAGTGCGTGAAAACATATGTTCCTCCCGTGAAGCTTCGTAGTGACAGTCGGTATCAGTTCATCTCGGCGTGTTCGGTCCTGCGAATGATCTCCTCCTGCAGCGCCTCGGACAGGTCGACGAAATAGTCGCTGTAGCCTGCCACCCGGACGATGAGATCCTGGTACTGCTCGGGATGTTTCTGCGCCTTGCGCAGCGTGTCGGCTTTGACGACATTGAACTGAATATGGTGGCCGTCCATTCTGAAATAGGATCTGATCAGATGCACCAGCTTGGTGAGTCCGCTCTCGTCCTCGAGGATCTGGGGCGTGAATTTCTGGTTCAGCAGGGTGCCGCCGGTCTTGATATGGTCCATTTTTGCCGCGGACTTGAGCACCGCGGTCGGGCCGTGGACATCGGTTCCCTGCACGGGACTGATCCCCTCGGAAAGCGGCACACCCGCCTTGCGGCCGTCGGGTGTCGCCCCGATCACGTTGCCGAAATAGACATGACAGGTCGTGGGCAGCATGTTGATCCGGAAATGGCCCCCCTTTGTATTCGGCCGTCCGTCGATGAGCCTGAAATAACTCTCGAACATGCGGACCGTATGCTTGTCCGCCCGGTCATCGTCGTTTCCGTAATGGGGCGTGTCCGTGAGCAGTTTCCGGTGAAGCGCCGCGTGACCGTCGAAATCCGCGGCCATCGCCTGCAGCAGCCCGGGCATGGCGACACTCTTCTCCGTGAAGACATGCTTCTCGAGTGCGGCGAAACAGTTGCTGATGGTGCCGGTGCCGACGCCCTGAATGTAGGAGCTGTTGTAGCGGGCGCCGCCGGCGTTGTAGTCCCGTCCGGACGCAATGCAGTCGTCGATGAAAATGGACAGGAACGGTGCCGGCAGGTACTCGGCCCAGAGGCGCTCGATGATGATGTTGCCCTTGATCTTGATATCGATGAAATGGGCCAGCTGCTTTTCAAAGGCGTCGTAAAGATGATCGAAGGTCTCGAATGACCCGGGATCGCCGCTCTCGATGCCGATCTTTTTTCCGGTGCGGGGATCGACGCCGTTGTTGAGGGTGACCTCGAGCACTTTCGGAATGTTGAAATAGCCGGTGAGGATGTAGGCCTCTTTCCCGAAGGCGCCGGTCTCCACGCAGCCGCTGCAGCCGCCGTTTCTGGCGTCCTCAAGTGATTTGCCCTGGCGCAGCATCTCCTGGATGATCGCGTCCGTGTTGAAAATGGAGGGCTGCCCGAATCCGGTTTTCACGATCTTCGTCACCCGCTTCACGAACCGGTCGGGATTCTTCTTGCTGATCTGCACCATGGAGCTCGGCTGCAGGATCCGCATCTCTTCGATCACATCGAGGATCAGGTAGGAGAGCTCGTTGACGGCGTCGGAGCCGTCCGGTTTCACGCCCCCCACGTTGATGAGGCAGAAATCCGTGTAGGTGGCGCTCTCCTGGGCGGTAACCCCCACCTTGGGAGGCGCGGGCTGGTTGTTGAACTTCACCCAGAACGCCTGCAGCAGCTCCCGGGCGCTCTCTTTGGTGAGCGTTCCGGCCTTCAGCCCCTGTTCATAGAAAGGCAGCAGGTGCTGATCGAGCCGGCCGGGATTGAATGAATCCCAGGTATTGAGTTCGGTGGTGACACCGAGATGCACGAACCAGTAGTACTGCAGCGCCTCCTGGAAATCACGGGGAGCGTGCTTCGGCACGTGCCGGCAGACTTCGGCGATCCTGAGCAGTTCCTCTTTCCTGCGGGGATCCTTTTCGGCCGCCGCCAGTTCTTCGGCCCGGCCGGCATGGCGCGAGGCGAAATGTATGAGGCCGTCCGCGGCGATCGTCATGGCCTTGAGCTCTTCCCGCTTGTCAAAGGCCTCGGGATCGGCGGCGAAATCGAGGGCGGCGATGGAGGCGGCGATAGCCGCTTTGAAATCGTCGAGCCCGCGGGAGTAGATTTTATTGTCGAGCACCGTGTGGCCGGGCGCGCGCTGTTCCATGAATTCAGTGAATACGCCGGCTTCGTAGGCGTCGATCCACTCCCGGTCCACGGAATCGAAGATCCGTTCCCTGAGCGATCTCCCCTTCCAGTAGGGGATCACCGTATCCCGGTAAGCGGACCGGGTGTCATCGGAAACGGCGAACGACACTTTGGGCCGGGAATCGAGAATGTCGAGATCGTCCAGACTGTGAATGCAGATCTCGGGATAGGTCGGCGTCGCCTTTGCCGCCGGTCCCTTCTCCCCCACGATCAGTTCACCGGGGGCTATCTCGATCGCTTTATTGGCCAGGATATACCTGAACGCCTTTGCCCGCGCCACCGGGACCGACAGGCCGTCGGCTCCGCCGCCGGCGTAAAACTCGGTAATCAGACGCGCTCTTTCATGCGACATGCAGGGCCTGATCCTGAGGCTTTGCTGACGCAATGTTTTTATTCGCTCGTTCACTGCTACCCTCCTGCCCGGCAGGCAAATCCCTGCCCGGTAAAGAATGCTGCAATACGGTTCATCTCTTCCGCCGTGGGCGGATTGGTCGCGGGCATGGGATCCGGACGTCCCAGCCGCCGGTATTTGTTGCTGCCGAACCGGTTGTACGGCAGCAGATTGATCTCCCTGATGCCGCCGGTACGCTTCAGAAAGGCGGCGATTCCCTCCAGGTTGTCCCGGCTGTCCGTGATTCCCGGGACGATCGGTATTCTGATGATGACATGAGCGCCACGGCCCGCGAGAAACGCCAGGTTGTCGAGAATCGGCCCGTTGCTCACGCCGGTATATTTTGTATGCCCGTCGTCATCGATGAGTTTCAGATCATACAAAAAAAGACCGGCATACTGCATCACCTCGCCGATGACCTCCTGCCCCGCGTATCCCGTGGTATCGACGCAGGTGTGGAGGTCTTTCTCCCGGCATTCTGCCAGCAGCGCCAGGAGAAACTCTGGCTGCATCAGGGGTTCACCTCCTGAAAAGGTGACGCCTCCTCCGGATTCGTCGTAAAACAGCCGGTCTTTCTCTAATTCGGCCATCACTTCCGGGACAGTCATCGTCCGCCCCAGCTTGCTCTGTCCGTCCTCTGCCCGGGTGTAAAAGTCCTGCTTGTGTCCCGGATATGTCACGGCGAAGGGCCCTTCGATCTGGCTTTCGGGATTGTGACACCACCAGCAGGCAAGGGGACACCCTTTTAAGAACACCGTCGTCCGTATGCCCGGCCCGTCATGCAGAGAATATTTTTTTATATCGAAGATGATGCCCTGTTTCGCCATAATACCGTAACTCATAAAATTAGATTCTTAATGTACGGTTTGATAACGAAAATTTCAAGTATTTTTACCGGAACCTCCCCTGAAGGCAGGGTGAGGGTATTTGGGGACGTTGTACGTACTGTCTTGTGAGAGCGCCAGCAAACGGCGGGGAATGTAACAGGAGATTCCATGACGATAAAAACAGCGATGCAATCAGCGGCTCTGCTGTCACTCATGGTGACCGGCTGCCGGAACAACCCGGTGACGACCGGTGTATTTCCCACGACCACTCCGTTCGAGTGGACCGTCTCGACACCCGCGGAACAGGGCATGGACGAAACGCTGCTGGAATCGGGGTTCGACGCCGCCGAGGTGCTGGGTCATGTGGAGGCGATCGTCATCATCAAAAACGGGTTCCTCGTGAAGGAGGCCTATTTCCACGGCACGACACGCGAGACTCCCCATGTCGTGCATTCGGTATCAAAAAGCTTTCTCTCGGCGGCCGCGGTCATCGCCATCAGCCGGGGTGAGATCCCGGACATCAACACGCCCGTCTTCGATTACTTTCCGCAGTACGCCCTGCAGACGATGGATGAGCGCAAACTGTCGATCACGGTCAAACATCTGATGACCATGCAGGCCGGCTTTGCCGGCGACCGGGACACCTACGGTATCGTCTACTACAGCAAGGACTGGATCGGCACGACGCTTGGGCTGCCGCTCATCGCCGATCCGGGCACCGAGTTTCACTACAACACCTTCGAGACCCACCTGCTTTCGGCGATCATCACCGAGGCAACGGGATTCTCGACCCTGGATTACATGAACAATGTTCTCTTGTACGATCTCGGGATCACGTGCGATCACTGGCAGAAAGGGCCCGGAGGGTACTATTTCGGCGGTAACAATATGTATTTCACTACCCGCGACATGGCCCGGTTCGGCCAGCTCTATCTCGACAACGGCAGCATCGACGGCAGGCAGCTGGTGCCGGAAGCCTGGGTAAACGCGTCTCTGCAGTACAGTTCCGGCGGTGACAGGAACTGGGGAGCGATTACCGAGATGGGCTACGGCTATCTCTGGTGGCTGGGAAAGATCGCCGGCCGCCGCATGTTCACGGCCCTGGGCCACGCGGGACAGTTTATCACGGTATTTCCGGATCTTGATTTGATCATCGCCGTCAGTTCGACTACTACCCCGGGCTGGGACGACGCCGACCGCCAGGAGAGGGCGGTCACCGAGGTCATGGCGCAGTATCTGGTCCCGGCCGCGGAACCCTCATAAACTCCCTCGAAGAGGGGCGGCGGACAACCGCAGTATTTTGTGTGCCGCCCCTCCCCCCCCCTCCCGGCATTCTTTCTGAAAAAAATCTTGACTTTGGGAATATTTATCGTATATTTTATTTTCTTGAAAATTCCGGAGTAGCTCAATGGCAGAGCGGGTGGCTGTTAACCACTAGGTTGGGGGTTCAAGTCCCTCCTCCGGAGCTGAAAAAGCCGATGACAAATCGGCTTTTTTTTAACGGGTTGCTGTTATTCCGACGAGTCG
>JAFGRY010000019.1 GCA_016934955.1 bacterium
AGTGGTGCTTGTGTAAAACGACTGTGGGATCTTGAGTCAATGCAGACACGCTATAGCTCCGGAAGCAGCAGTACCGCTGATGGAGAAACACAAAGAACGCAGGAAGACAGAACGAGAAAATGAACGACAGTACTTGACTATTTCAAGAATATACTTCTTTATTTTCCTCGAGCTCTATCTTTCGTTCTTTCCGTGTCTTCCGTTGGCCCTCGGGCGGGGCGGAAGGATCGGCCTCCGGTCTCCCGCCTCCGGCTTCCGATAACCGACGAACTATCGCGTGTTATCTTTCCTGATACAACCGGAACACAAACCACCCCACCGTCCCCAGAATTCCCGCCAGCACCACGGGCAGAAAATGCGTGCCCAGGGTATCGCCTCCCTCGAGACTGATGCGGGCGATCTTCCAGACCAGCCAGCACATGAGGGCCACCACCTCCGTCTTGAGCCAGACGGTCATGGAAAGCAGCACCCGGTACTGCCGTTCGGCGTTCTCCTCCGTGATGCGGACGGGAGTGTTGCCGTATTCCACGAAGATGCCGGTGACGGTCAGGATGATGTAGAGCACGATGGTGAGGACGGGCAGCAGCAGGAGCGATTCCTTCCCGCCCCAGGCGTCGGCCTGTCCGGAAGCGTTGAAGTGCGTGGGGATCCTGGCTGGCAGCGACTGCCAGATGCTGTTCAGATAATAAAGCGAGGAAAGGATCAGAAAGACGCATACTCCTTCCAGGATCACTTCCGTGCGGGTATAACGATTCTTCCAGCGCTGAATGATGGTGCCTTCCATGGAATTTTCTCCGGGAACAATAGATGGTACAATATCGGGCAAATATTGGGTAATAGCAATCGCGTATTTTCAAGGTAAAGGGACACAAAGCAGGCAGAGGCCGCAAGAAGCGTAAACGCAAAGGACGCAAGAAAAACAGAACTTGAGAACCTGAGAGCATAAGAGCTTGAGAAGGAAAAATCTATGTTTATTCTATCCTTACGTTCTCAAGTTCTAACGCTCGCAAGTTCTCTCTTTTACGGTCTTCAGCCTCCCGCCTCCTTTACTTCTCCCCCGCAATCACCGCCAGCTTGCGCACCACGCTGCCGTAGGGCGTGGACACATGCGCCAGGTACATGCCGGCGGGGCCCTGTCTCCTGTCTCCTGTCTGCTGTCTCCTTCTAGAGTTCCACCCTCACCCCCAGCCGCAGCTGCCGGGGAGGCTGGTAGCCGAAGGAGCCGCAGCCGGTGAGGATGGCATAGTACCACCGCTCATACTCGGCGGCATACTCGCCCTTCGCTTCGAGATAGGCCTTGCCGGCATCGGTTTCCAGCCAGCCGTCGGTGTCGGGCCGGCCGGTCTGCCGGAATACACCGTCATAGGACTTCAGGTTGAGGATATTGATCCCCTCCAGGTAGGCGATGAGCTGCAGCGGGCCGACAGTGAACTGCTTCTCCAGCCGGCCGTCCAGCTGCCACACCCAGGGAAGCCGGGCGCTGTTGGGGTACTCCAGCGGCGGCGGCGCGTTGAAACCCTGCAGGCTGCTGAAGGCATCGCCCTGGGGGATGCGCGTAAAGGGGCTGCCGCTGTGAAATATGAAAAGCAGGTTCAGCCCCATGTTCTGCAGGGGGTGAGCGCCGAACAGTTCCGGCCCGTCATCAGCGAGGGTGCGGATATCCACGATCGCCGAGCCCGAATGGCGCTGATCGAAGTCCAGCGGGTAAATGCTCTCCGGGAACCGGGGATCCGCTTCCATCCAGGCGATCATATGATGAGAGTCGGGAACGGAACCGGTTCCTTCCGCGATCTGATAGGTGTAGTTCACCCGCGCGGAGATCCTGCTCGTCCGGCGCAGATCGAAAGTTGCGGTGACACCCTTGATCGTGGCAAAATCCATATTCCAGTAGATGGTCTGTGTTTTGTAATCGCGTATCACGGGAATGAGATGACGCAGCCCGATCAGGTCCTCCTGGGTGCGGTAATACGCAGACAGGTTGAAGACAGCAGCGGGACGAAATTTCATCGTGACTCCGAATGTGTACTCGCTGGTCCTTTCAGGCTTCATATTAACATTAGGCCATGGATCGAAATAGAGACCACCATACAGCTGAAAAAATTGACTTTGGTACGTCTCATCGGTCAATGTTAAGGTCAGGCTGGGACGCTGTACGTATTCGCCGTAGTGGGCAGTAACCACCGTCTGATCCGTGACTGGAAATGAGAAACCGATCCGCGGCAGGAAATACTCGTACTCTTTCGGATCCTGGAAATGCTCATCGGCAACGACACCGCCTGTCTGGTGGGTCAGCGAGTCGAGCCGGGCCCATGAATAGTGCCCCCAGTTCATATGTTCATAACGCAGCCCGGCATCGATGGTCAGTTCTTTCAGCCTGATCTTGTCGTTGATATAGAACGATGTGTTCCAGGGCCGGGCCGGCGCGTTGCGGATGTTGATATCGACCGCGTTCTCCAGACCCTGCTTGGTGCTGACGATCTGATCCTTGTTGACGGGATTGCCGTACACATCACAGCCGCGGTAGGTGGTGAGGTTGTTCCAGAAATCGTACTCGGTCAGACGGGAGGGGTCGATGTCATAGGACCGTTTCGCCCAGTAGTAATTGCCGATGTCGAGGAAATACGTGCGATAGACTGATTCCGAATACTCACCGCCCAGGCTGACTTCGTGGGCGGTGCCGAACTGCTTCTGCAGATCGAGCTTGAACGTCCACTTGTCTTCGTTGTTCCGGCCGTAGGTGTTGGCCGGGAAAACGGTGCCGCCCGGCAGATCGTCGTCGATTATGTAGTGCGGGAATGACCAGTCTGACGTGTAGGGCAGGTAGAAATTGCCGTAGCCGATGTCGCGGTCGAGCATGCCGTTGAAATTGGCGGGATCGCTCCAGGAGGCGAACATCTCGTCGTAGTAGCCGCTGTCGCCCATCGTGAAGTTGCTCTTGCTGAAATCCCAGTCCAGCCCCCTGGGCCCCCACTCATTGGAGGTGCGGCCCCAGCTTCCCTGAATTGTGTAGAACAGGGTGGGATCCACTGTGTGGGTCAGTTTCAGATAGGCCAGATATTGCCGGGGCCTGGTTTTCTGGGTGTAGGACTCATTGTTGGTAGCCAGGCGATTCGGAGCCGTTGACTGTGGCCTGCTGTCGGTTTCATTGTAGTTGAACCCGGCCTGCACGCGGATCGGCTGGAAATCGAATACGATGTTGGAGTTGATCGTGTTTCTCGAGACCCAGCCGCCGGGCACGCGACCCGGGGGAACGTCATAGGCGATCCAGGTGGTGTCGAGCAGCCGGGTCGGCAGGCCGTCGGCAATCCGCTGGTTGTACAGCTGCGAATTGACCCGGTAGTTGGACACGGAGGTCGCCTGGATCGAATCCTGTGAGAATCCTTCAAACCAGGAGGGAGGACTGTCAGTCCAGTTGTGCTCCGCCGCAACAAAGAACCGGATTCGGTCATCACGAGGAATAATAGGTCCGGAGGCGGTGAGTGTGTAGTTATTGTACCCCCGGGAGTAGAGTTTGTCGATGCCCAGGATCTCGTACGACCCGGCCCTGTCCCTGAAGGCCCAGACATCGTCGCTGACCGCGTCGAGGCTGAAATGGTAGTCGCTGCCGCCCGTTTTCGTCACCGCTTCTACAATACCGCTCATGCGCCCGCCGTACGCCGCGCTGTAGCCCCCGGCGTGCAGCCGCACCGTCTCGATCGCGTCACTGATCACCGTGGTCATGCTCGAGCCGCCGAACACATCCGAGGTGTTGACACCGTCCACCATCCAGGTGGTCTGATCCGAACGGCCGCCCATAACATAGAGCGTACCGTTATTATTGATTACTCCGGGCATGATGGCGACCGCCGCCGCCACGCCGCGAATGGGAAGCCGCCGCAGTTCCTCGCCGCTGATCCGGTATTCCCAGTCAGCGGACAGGGAGTCGAGCACCGGCGCGGCCACCGGGACGATCAGTCCCTCGCATTGTGAGAGAGGGATCTCGGCCACCGCGATCTCATCGGCCTGCAGCAGGAAAGGCTCCGTGACACTCGATTCATATCCAGGTGAAGCGGCCCGGAGCGATATCCTTCCCGCCGGGATTCCGGTCAGTTCAAACCGGCCCTGTTCGTCGGTTGCAGCGGACTTACCGCACGGCAGCGCCGTCACTGTGGCGGGTGAGAACTTCGGCATTCCCGTCAGATGATACACCACCCTGCCCCGAACGCTTCCCGTCTGGGCGCTGCACACCGCACCGGCCAGCAGCACCAGCAGCAACAATCCTGTTCTCTTCATTTCCGCTCCCTGTATTGTTGTAAAACGGTCCTTATGCGGGTCGCCCGCTTTCTGTTGCCGTCAAAATCCCCCTCGATCCCCCTTTAGAAAAGGGGGAAGATGGTATTGAGCGCATCCGCAGGAAAAAAGGGCGGCATTGTCTATCGCTCTCAATCTCTCCATCTCTCAAGTTCTCACGCTCTTAAGCTCTAACGTTCTTCTTTTTTCCTGCCTCCTGTCCCGCTCCCGGATGCCCGCCTGAAGATCGCGGGCATGAGATTATTTCGGGGAAAGGGGCCGGGCCTTTATCCTTGAATATCTTTCGTTAATTTCGTGTCCTTCGCTGGAGCTCCTGGGTGCAGGGCGGCGGGGCCCTGTCTGCTGCCTCCAGCCTCCGGTCTCCCTTTTTTAAAGATTCCTTAAAAACATCTTCCTGTTGACCACCGCCAGCTTCAGGATCCTCCGCCCGAACTCTGTCTGCACCAGCGCGAAGTACATGCCGCTGACCACCGGCAGCCCGTCGCTGTTCTCCAGGCTCCAGCGCTCGAAGGGCGTGCCGTTATTGTGCTCGATCGCGGCAACCTGCTCGCCGTTCAGCGTGAAAATGCGGACCTGACACTCATCCTCCGGCAGGTTGTTGAAGGTCACAAACTGGCCGTAAAACGTTCCTTCCGCGCTGTTGTGCGCGAAGTAGGGGTTCGGGAAGACATTGATGTCGTCGAGCCGCCGTTTCGCCACGTCGGCGCTCTTTTCCGGGGCCCAGCCGTCGGTATCGAAGGTCAGGCAGTTCTCACCGACCACCAGCGGATACATCACGTACATGTAGAGGGAGAAATCGGCGTACGTCATGCTGCCGCGCTGGCCGACCCACAGGGCGAACAGTGCGTCAGCGTCCAATCCGTTATTGGCATCATTGTAGAGCGTGGACGGATCTTCCAGGTAATCACTCAGCATGATGAACAGGTATTCCCGCTCGCCGACGATCGGATCCCAGAACGCGTCGACCGCGTCATATTCCACGAAACAGACGTTCAGACGGCGGGGG
>JAFGRY010000020.1 GCA_016934955.1 bacterium
CAGCGGCAGGTTCGTAAAACGAGCGCAGGGTTTTGAGTTACTGCAGGCACAATCGAACTCCGGAAGAGGCGGAGCCTCTGACGGAGAACTTGAGAACTTGAGAGCTTGAGAACGGTTTTCTTTTGTCCCCTGATTTTCCTTTGCGTGCTCCGCGCTCTTTGCGTCCTCTGCGTTTACGCTTTCGGGGGGCGGGGGGGAAGACAGAACGCCAAAACGTGAAAACTCGAGATCGATCGGTTGCATATTCTATTGGAGGCTGAATTCGATGAAACCACTATTTTCGGACACTGAGCACCGCCGTCTGGAAGCGGCCGTTGCTGCAATGGAAAAGAAGACCGGCACGCAGATCGTGCCGGCGGTGGTCAAGCGCAGCGATTCCTACGCCGAGCTGCCCTGGATCGCCTTTGCCCTGGGAGCGGGGCTTGCCGGGCTGCTGCTCGTCCTGCTTGACCTGCCCCTGAGCGACTGGAATCCCCGGGTCTCCATGCTGCTGATCAGCGCCGTCATTCTGGGAGCGGGAGCGTTTTTCGGGCTTCTGACGGTGATCGTTCCGCCATTCGCACGGCTTTTCCTGGCCCGCAGCCGCGCCGACCTCGAGGTGAGGCAGTACGCGGCCACGCTCTTCCTGGAACGGGAATTGTTCGCCACCAAACAGCGCCGGGGAATTCTGCTGCTGGTGAGCATCTTCGAACGGGAAGTGGTTATCCTGCCCGATACCGGTCTTGCCTCCCGCCTGAGCGCACCGGTGCTGGAAGGCGTCATAGGATCGATGACGCCGCTGCTGAAAAAGAAAAGGATCGCCGACGCCCTGGATACCGGCATGAAGGAGCTGTCCTCGGTTCTGGTGACGAGCGGAAAAAACACGCACACGGACAATGAACTGCCGGATCGGATCATCGAGGAGGAGGGCGTATGAAACGCATATTCGTTACTACCGTGATGCTGCTGACGGCGGCGGCTGTGCTCTCCGGCCAGGATATTCCCTACCTGACCGGCAGGATCACCGATACCGCGGGTATTCTCTCCTCCGGAACGAAAGAGTCGCTTACCGCCCTCATGAAGCAGCACGAGGACAGCACCGGCAATCAGATCGCGGTACTCACGGTTCCCACAATAGGGAGCGCCAGCATCGAGGATTACGCATTGGAAGTTTTCGAGGAGTGGAAACTCGGCCAGCGGGGTGTCGATAACGGTATTCTGATCATCGTCGTGCCCGACGACCGAAAAATGCGCATCGAGATCGGCTACGGCCTGGAGGGCGTCATGACAGACGGCATGGCAGGTGAGATCATACGCACCCGCATGACCCCCTGTTTCAAGAACGGCGACTATGACGGCGGTGTCACCGCGGGGGTCACTGCGGTGATCGCGCTCCTGGACGGCCAGGAGCTGGAAGCGGCGCCGGTGCAGAAGTCGGAGAGTGCGTTTTTCGACGGTCCCGACCTCGCGTTACCGGAACGGATACTCATCGGGTGCTTCATTTTCGGCATAATAGGGCTCTTCACCTTCATGGGGATCATCACTCCGGGAGGCGGAGGCTGGTTTCTCTACTTTTTTCTCATTCCCTTCTGGGCCATGTTTCCCATCATTGTCCTGGGAACGGGCGGGGCGCTTGTCCTGCTTGTCTGCTACCTGATCGGATTCCCGATCATCAAACTGATGGTCCGGAAATCAAAATGGTATACAAAGGCAGCCAAGAGTCTTAAAAGCAAGGGCCGCGCATCCATTGGCGGATTCAATATCTCATCCGGAAGTTCGAGCGGCAGCAGCTGGAGCAGCGGCGGTTCGAGTTTCTCGGGCGGCGGCGGCTCGTCGGGCGGCGGTGGCGCATCGGGAAGCTGGTAGCCGGCAAGCGGCTGGAATATAGAACGAGAGGAAAATACTGCAGACAGGAAACAGCAGACAGGTGACAGGAAAGCCGCGTAGCGACGCTTGCTTCCTGAAAAGAAGGAGCGAAGAGAACGAAAAGAGCGATAAGAACGAGAGAACGGTTTGTTTTTTCCCATGATTTCTCCTTGCGTGCTCTGCGTTCTTTGCGTCCTTTGCGTTTACTCTTTTTAGGGGGGCGGGGGTAAAGATAGAGTGAGCAAACGAAAAGAACGATTCCCTTATTCCCCCAGCTGCTCGAACAGGGGTGTATTGGCTTCCACGAGGATTGCCCTGAGATAGCGGCCGGACTCGGTGAGATCATTCTCCTGCCAGTTGCCCAGGGGACTCGTTCCCGGCTTGACGATGGAGGTCGTTTCATCCTTGTCGGCCACGGACCAGTTGCACCAGCTCAGTCCCGCGGTGTCCATGAATTCCAGCCAGACCCCGGTTTCCTCGTAGTGAACACCGCCCGTAGCGTCCGCCTTTGACACCCCCCATTCAGACACGAAGAGCGCCGCACCCCGGTTCAGGGCGGCGGCGGCCTTGCTGCGCAGCTGCTGTCCATGGGTGCCCGCGTAGAAGTGCAGCGCGTAGGCGGTGTTGGCGTCATCCAGGGGATCGAGCGACGCGTCATCCACGTCCTGGGACCAGGTGGACGTGCCGACAATAATGAGATTGTCAGGATCATGGGCGCGAATCTCCGCGATCACTGCTTCGGACCAGGGTTTAAGCACACTGCTCCAGTCCAGATCCAGCGGTTCGTTGAAGATCTCGTAGATGACGTTGGGATACTCTCCATAGAGCTGCGCCATGAGGGCGAAGAATGCCCGCGCTTCCGTGAGTTGCTCTTCCCCGTGGTGGCTGTGCCAGTCGATGATCACGTAGATGCCCAGGTCGATACAGGCGTCGATCACACTTCTGATTTTCGTGAGTTCCGCTGCCTTGTTGGTGAGGTAGCCGTCATACTCGATACCCATGGCAGCCCTGATTACGGTGCACTTCCAGTCGTCCCGCAGCCACTGCAGGCAGTCCCGGTTGTAGAATTCCCCTTCCCACTGGCTCCAGAACAGGCTCATGCCGCGCAGCACCGCAGGTTCGTCATCAGCGCCGATGATCCGGTTGCCATCGGTCCGGAGAGGACCAATGAGTTCGACGATTGTCCCGGGCGTTTCCGGTCCGGTTGATCCGCCCCCGTTCTGGCAGTAGACGCCGAAGGGGAGCAATGAGATCCAGGCGGCGATCGCCGCCTGACGAATCGTGACCATGTTTGTTCCTGTGTATTGACAGGGGGTTATACCGGGGCGCTGTCCGGTGCTGTATCAATATACCATTACCGTACAGAGAATTCAAGAGGGAATTGCTGTTACAAGGTAAATTGATTGATCAGCTTGTCGAGATTTTCCGTCTGTTCGCTGAGTTCCTGAATATTGGCGGCCATGGATTCGGTGCTGCTGGCCGATTCTTCGGCCACGTCCCGCATATTTTTCAGGCTGCTGCTGATCTCCCTGGCGCCGTTGCTCATCTGTTCGGTGGCGGCGGCAATTTCGTTCACCTTGCCGGTGGCGTCCTTCACGTAGTGGATGATCTCGTCGAATATTTTTTCTGTATTATCGGTGACCGTTTTGCCCTGCTGCACCGCTTTGCTGGTGGACTGCATGGCATCGCTGGCGGCCTTGATATCGGCCTGAATGGATCTGATCGTGTCCGAGACGTTTTTCGTCGCTTCCGAGGTCACTTTGGCCAGTTTTCTCACCTCCTCGGCCACTACGCTGAATCCTTTGCCCTGCTCCCCGGCCCGGGAAGATTCTATGGCGGCATTGAGGGCGATGAGATTGGTCTGACCGGCAACTTCATCGATGACCTGCACGATACTGATGATTTCATTCGCCTTCTTGGACAGGGACTCAATAATGGTTTCCGTGTTGTAACTGGCCACGATGATCTCATCCATTTCCGTCTGGGTCTGCTCAATGGCCATCGCACCCTCTTCCGCCTTTTTCGACGCGGCCTCGGTGACCTCTGCGGTCGCCCCCGCGGTCTTTGCATTCTCATAGATGGCGGCGGTCATCTGCTCGATGCTGGCCGCGATCATGCCGGTCTGATGTTTCTGTTCCTCCGAGGCCACGGCCATCTGCTTGGTGCCGGCACTGAGCTCAGTGGTCGCTTCGGCAAGCAGGTGGGAATTGTCATGCACGTGCACCATCACCGAATGCAGTTTATCCACAAAAGTGTTGAAACTGGCGGCCAGCCGGCCGATTTCATCGTCACTCTTGATCGCCAGCCGTTTCGTGAGATTCCTTTCACCCTGGGCCACGTCGTCAACCATTTCAACGATGTTTTCAATCGGTCTGGCAATGGAGGACGAGATCAATGAGATGATCACCGCGAGCAGCACCAGAGCGCCGATAACGATCATGAAGAATGTCCCGCCCAGGCGGGTGAGGGGGCGGTTTATTTCCGCGTCATCGACGCTGAGCAGCAGCGCCCATTCCACACTCTCGAAAGGAGCGTACATGAAATAGCGTTTTTCCCCCTCGTAGATCACCTGCCGTATATTCGCCGCACCGGCGGCGATGTCATCGGCGACCGGTTTGATCTGTCTGTAGGTGCTGTTTTCATCGCTGAAATCGTTCAGGTTGGCCTTGAGAACATGCTCATTGTCTTCATCGAAGAGCACCAATCCGTCCCGGTTGATGAGATATGTTTTTGCGGTCTGAAACGTATTCAGACTGTTAAAAAACCGTTCCACATCGGCGAGTTCGAAGTCGATGCCCGTAACGCCGAGAAAATCGCCATTGTCACCGAATACCGGATTACGGTAATTGAGCAGCACCTTTTTTTCAGTGTAGCCGACGGTGACGTCCCAGACCGGTTTGCCCTGCTCTTTAACGTTGATATACCAGGGTCGGCGGTCCACGAAATAGGTGGCCGGGTCACGGATGATGTCCTTGTCGTCCCAGTAAAAGCGCGCCTTTTCGCTGGCAATGAAGGCAGAGTTTATATCCTGGTCCTTTCGGACGCTCATTTTCAGATCCGCGAGAATTCTCTGGTAGGTGCGGTCGTTGAGAAGCCGTGAATCCCGGACACTGTTTTGAGAGAGCCAGTCAATCACTTCAGCGTTATTGGCCATGAACCATGCAATTTTCGCCTTTTCATTCAGGAACCCTTCATACTCGCTGACCGCAAGATGAATGCTGCTCATGGCGTTTTCCTGAATCTGCCTGATGGCGAAATTCTTGAAAAAATAGTAATAGGCAAACATGATGATGAGCAGAATGGCTGATATGCTGCCCAGAATTGAAAGGAGTATTTTCCCTTTGATGTTCAGGTGCTTTACTGTGAACCGCATGCGCTCTCCGTACCCGTTGTTGCCTGACCCGTCCGCCGCAGTGCGACAGGTGTATTCCAGTTGCAGGTAAAGAAACTTCAAAAATAGTGCCAGAATGCCCGATTTCCCGCAACTTTATCAGGATCATGATGTTACGTCAATTACGGAATGTAATGGCGGTAGAGGGATTATGAGAGCCGCGTAGCGACGTTTGCTCCATGAGCCTCGTGAAGCGACGTTTTGCTCAGAAGATCTGCGACGTATCTCGGGTCCCTTGAATTATGTATTATAGATTGTGGATTATGAATGAGGGATGAGGAATGATACGATCTGCATATGGATTGAGTGGCCGCTCCCGGGGACGGGGTGGCACGGATTTCAGCCCGTGAGTGCTGAAAGAAAGCAGCATACAGGCCCCGGGAATCGGGTATCCCCTTTCCTGTTGCTATTCAGCCTCAATTCTTCTACATTTAGAGGAAAGGACATCATTGCATCAGACTCGAATCCGGAGGCCCCGCATGGGATTTTTCAATCGAATCATCGTGAAGCTGCTGCCCCTGTTTCCCGCATCGTTCATCTGGGTTTTTTCCCGGCGCTATATCGCGGGCAGGACACTGGAGGACGGCGTGGAGAAAACCAGGGAGCTGAACCGCATGGGGATTCGTACCACTATGGATGTGCTGGGGGAGGAAATCGCGACCCTGGAAGAAGCGGAGGCGGAAAAACGGGAGTGTTTACGGGTGCTGGAAGTGCAGCATCGGGAGAGGCTCGATGCCACCCTCTCATTGAAACTGACATCTCTGGGGCTGCGCCTTGACCGGGAGACCTGCTTTGCCAACGTCCGGGAGATCGTCGCCAGGGCGGCGGAAACGGGTAATTTCGTCCGTATCGATATGGAAGATTCTTCCTGTACGGACGATACGCTGGCCATCTACCGGCGGCTGCGGAAAGAGTATGCCAACGTGGGGACGGTCATTCAGGCATGTCTGAAGCGTACCCGGGAGGATGTGCGGCGGCTGATAGACGAGGGTATCGCCGACCTGCGGATCTGCAAGGGTATCTATATCGAATCCGCTGATATCGCATTCAAGGACCGGGAAGAGGTGCGCGAGAGTTTCATGGATGTGGCGCGGATGATGCTGGCATCAGGATCCTACGCGGCCATCGCAACTCATGACCGGCAGCTGGTTGACCGGACCTTTGCGCTTCTGGGGGAGATCGTCCCCGGCCGGGACAGATACGAATTCCAGATGCTGCTGGGGGTTACGGAAAAAATGAGGAGTGACATCGTCTCCCGGGGTGAGTACATGCGGGTGTACGTCCCCTTTGGAGAGCAGTGGTACGCCTACAGCATGCGGCGGCTGCAGGAAAATCCCGCGGTGGCGGGGCACATAATCAGAAATTTGTTTTTCCGGAAGTGACAGAAAGGTGGACAGGAGACAGCAGACCGGAGACCGGAGACAGAACCCGGCCCCGCCGCCCCGAAAGACTCCAACGAAAGGCACGAAAAGAGAAAATTCAAATGGAGGGGGATCAGCGAGAGCGGTTTTCTTTTTCCCCTGATTTTTCTTTGCGTGCTTTGCGCTGCTTTGCGCCCTTTGCGTTTCCGCTTTTAGGGGGGAGGGGAAAGGCAAGAACAAGAGAGCGAGCATCCTTCTCCGGATCAGATACACTGCCGCCTTTTGTGACGAATAATTCATACAATTCGCCGCCTCAATACCTGATTCCCCTTGTATTTCTTGTCTCCGGATTCTACCTTTTACCATTCCCGGGGCATACCATTGAAACGGCGACGCCGAATCGATCAGGCGTGGTGTGCCGTTTTGTGTTCGGATACCCCTGCGAGGGCCCGCAGAAAACAGGAGCATGATGAGAATCCGAAAATCCATACGACTTGAGCCTCCCGCGCTCGAACTGCGCTACCGGGAGAGCCGGCTCAAACGTGACAGGCACACCATGGTCAGCGTGATTGTCCTGACCACATTCATGCTGACGGTATTCCTGATCCTCGATATCATGTTCGCCGCGCACAGTCCGCTCTGGCATTTCAAGATCATTTTCAGAAGCGCGTTCATTGTCTTTTCGCTGGCTATCATGGCCCTGATTGGAAGGAAGCTCGAGTCGGTTGCTGTTTTTGACCGGACCATGTTCATCTGGCTTATCGTTATCATCACGCATGTCTTCGTTGACAGCGCCCTGAATGCCGCGTCACCCGCTACGATTATTGTCTGGGATATACTCATCATTTTCGGCATTTATACGGTGGCGGTGTTTTCCCAGACCATGCAACTGATCGGAGCCTTCTATCTCTCCTTCGGAAGTGCCATAGTATGGATTTACCTGACCGATACCGGATGGTCCCTCTGGGAGACCGTCGCCACTATTACAGCATATCTATTTACCAATCTTTTCGGTATGTTCCTTTCTGAACGGTTCCGGGAATCGGACAGGCAGCAGTTCCTGCTGCTGGAAGAAAAATCCCAGGCGCTTGCCAGGAGCACGCTGCTCATGCGGGAGATGAACCACCGGGTAAAAAACAATCTCGCCATCATTCAGAGTCTGCTCAACATACAGTCCAGGGAGGCGACCGACGACCACTCCCGCGGCGCCCTGACCGACAGCGCCGCCAGGGTGCAGGCCGTGTCGCGTATTCATGAGACGCTTTCCAGCACCGTCGATCTGAAAGAAGTGTCGGTTGCCGACTATTTTCGTACTCTTGTCAGGGAACTGGCGAGTAATTTCGATATCAGGGAACCCGCATACCGGATTACGCTCGATATCGATGATATCACGCTGGACATGGACACCCTCATTCCGGTTGCCCTGGTCGTGAATGAACTGACAACCAACGCATTCAAGCATGCCTATGCCGGCCGGAAGGGAGGAGAGTTCGTCTTCAGTATGACCAACGCACCGGAAGGATCGGTGGTCATCAGGCTCGCGGACAAAGGCGGGGGACTGCCGCGGGGCTTTGATCTCAGGGGCGGCAGTTCACTCGGGATGAATATCATCGCCTCACTGGTCAAACAGCTGGGAGCGGAGATCGAGCATCATTCGGCGCCCGGAGAAGGGACCGAGTTCAGGATTGTCATTCCGGGTACAAGCAGCGACAGGAAATAGACCGTCTGCACCGCGTCCGCTTGCCGGTACCCCCTACGGAACACATGGAAATCACGAAAAGGCAAAAAACATGCGGGTCTCATGTGACGCTGACTCTATGAGATGATGTTTTTACTCGTTTACACCATTCTTCCTTTTTATTTATTAATTTACATCACTAGTGTCCGGTTAAAGTTTGAAAAAATGAGTACTGCGGGTCAGGCACTTTAACAGGAAGTTTATGTGTTACATTCAA